>NZ_JADIKM010000002.1:0-694238 GCF_044904665.1 Dyella ginsengisoli | reverse complement strand
GGTCCCACCCGATCCCATCCCGAACTCGGAAGTGAAACGCAGCTGCGCCGATGGTAGTGTGCATCCGCATGCAAGAGTAGGTCACCGCCAGGGACCTCATACGCAAATCACCCCCTCCTAAAGAGGGGGTTTTTTGTTGCTCAAAAATGCGTTCAAGAGAATGCGCTTCGCTGGTTTTGTTGCGCACGGGGTGGATGCCGCATTCCCGCCGGTCTCTATGCAGCAGAGGCAAAAAGGCGAAGGATTTCTCCTTCGCCTTTTTGATTGGAAAATCCCTTGCGAAGCACGCTGCCTCGCGACCAGCCTCAGTCGAGCGGGTAGCCGAACTGCTCCGCGAACTCCGTATGGAACTGGTCATACGTGAAAGACTGGTTCTGGGTGCCGGGGTGTTCCACCTTCAGCGCTCCCATCAGGGACGCCATGCGTCCAACCGTAGGCCAGTCGCGCCCCTGCATGATGCCGAAGATCAGGCCTGCGCGATAAGCGTCGCCGCAGCCGGTGGGGTCGACCACCTGCCGCTCGCGCGCTGGCGGAATCACGTGGACCGTGTTGTCGGCATGGATCATCGAGCCGCGCGGCCCCTGGGTGACGATGTACGCGTTCACGCGAGAAGCGATCTCGGCCGCCGACCAGCCGGTGCGTGTCTGCAGCAACTGTGACTCGTAGTCATTCACGATCACATAAGTGGATTTCTCGATCATCGATCGGAACTCTGCACCGTCGAACAGCGGCATGGCCTGGCCCGGATCGAAGATGAAGGGCACGCCCCGCGCCGCGAACTCGTCAACGTGCTGAAGCATCGCCTCGCGACTGTCCGGCGCCACGATCGCGAAAGTGATCTCGGGAATGTCACGCACGTGGTTCTCGTGCGCACTGGCCATCGCGCCGGGATGGAAGGCCGTGATCTGGTTGTTGTCCAGGTCGGTCGTGATGAAGCACTGCGGTGTGAACTGGTCTTCGTACTCGCGCACGTAGTCCAGCCGAATGCCGTGATCGACCAGATGCTTGCGATAGGGGGCGAAATCCTGCCCCACGGCGGCCACCGGCAGCGGGTCAGCGCCGAGCAGCTTGAGGTTGTAGGCGATGTTGCCGGCGCATCCCCCGAACTCGCGACGCATCCTTGGCACGAGGAAGGAGACGTTCAGGATGTGCACCTGATCGGGCAGGATGTGATTCTTGAACTGGTCCTGGAACACCATGATGGTGTCATAGGCCAGCGATCCGCAGATAACGGCTGACATGATGCGTGAGTGCCTCGGCAGGATGTTTGGGCCGCCTGGAAAGCGACCCTGCATGACGCCGTGACGTCACGCCCCGGCAAAGTCTCAAATCGTACCGGGAACCGGCGGAATTGGCGACTTTGACGGCACGCGCACTGTTGCCGGATTGCCCGAGAAAACGCCGATATGGTCGTGTCCTGCAAGGCTTTCTTAACGCCGTAGTCCTTGCGTGCCCCAGCCACGCTGACTAGACTGGCGCGCTTACTTTTTAGCCAGTCGGACACGCGGCGACCCCCATGTTCAAGAAGTTTCGCGGGATCTTTTCCAACGACATCTCCATCGATCTCGGCACGGCCAACACGCTGATTTACGTGCGTGGCCAGGGCATCGTGCTCAACGAGCCCTCGGTGGTCGCCATTCGCCAGGACCGCGGTCCTGGCGGCCCGCGCACGGTGGCCGCCGTGGGCACCGACGCGAAACGCATGCTGGGTCGCACGCCGGGCAACATCGCCACGGTGCGTCCGATGAAGGATGGCGTCATCGCCGACTTCACCATGACCGAAGCGATGCTGCAGCACTTCATCAAGCAGGTGCACAAGTCGCGCATGCTGCGCCCGAGCCCGCGTGTGCTGGTATGCGTGCCTTGTGGCTCGACCCAGGTCGAGCGTCGGGCGATCAAGGAATCGGCCGAAGGCGCCGGTGCCCGCGACGTGTTCCTGATCGAGGAGCCGATGGCCGCGGCGATCGGCGCCGGCATTCCGGTGCACGAGGCACGCGGCTCGATGGTGCTGGATATCGGTGGCGGTACGTCGGAAGTGGCGGTGATCTCGCTGAACGGCATCGTCTATTCCGCCTCGGTGCGTGTCGGCGGCGACCGCTTCGACGAGGCGATCATCAATTACGTGCGTCGCAACCACGGCACGCTGATCGGCGAGTCCACCGCCGAGCGCATCAAGCTCGAGATTGGATGCGCGTTCCCGCAGAGCGAGGTCAAGGAGATCGAGATCTCCGGCCGCAATCTGGCCGAGGGTGTGCCGCGCATGTTCACGATCAACTCCAACGAGATCCTTGAGGCGTTGCACGAGCCCCTCGCCGGCATCGTGGCTGCGGTGAAGTCGGCGCTGGAGCAGACCCCGCCGGAGCTGTGCTCCGATGTGGCCGAACGCGGCATCGTGTTGACTGGTGGTGGCGCCCTGCTGCGCGATCTCGACCGCCTGATCTCCGAGGAAACCGGCTTGCATGTCCAGGTCGCGGACGATCCGCTCACCTGCGTTGCACGTGGCGGCGGTAAGGCCCTGGAGCTGATCGATCAGCACGGCAGCGATTTCTTCGCTGCCGAGTAACCGTGTTCGTGCCGCCTGCCGCCGGGCTGCCGGAACGCGCCGCGATTTCTTCCCCGCATGCTCGAGGGCTTGAGGAGTGTTGGCGTTGACTCAGCCCAGCCGCATCTTCGGGGAAAGGGCGCCATGGCGCTGAATCGCGACGAATCCTCGCCCCTGTTTGCCGGCACGATGGCGGGCACGCTGCGGCTGCTCGCCTATCTGGCGCTGGCGATGGTGCTGATGGTGCTCGACCATCGCAACGGCTGGACCTGGCGTGTGCGCTACGCCACGGCCGTGGTGGTTGAGCCGCTGTATCGGCTGGCCGGTGCGCCCAGCGCCGGCATGCGTGCGCTCGCCACCGCGTTTTCCGAGCGCAAGGCGTTGACCGAACAGAACCAGCGCCTGCGTGAAGACCTGCTCCTCGCCAACGCCAAGCTCAACCGCATGGCCTCCGTGGCCGAGCAGAACCAGCGCCTGAAGGAGCTGCTCGACACGCAGCGCAGCCTTGAACTCAACGTGCAGCTGGCGCGCGTGGTGGGTGTCGACCTCGGCCCGGCGGAACATCGCATCATGCTCAGCCTCGGCGCCAACAACGGGGTGAAGGTCGGGCAGCCAGTGATCGATGCGCGTGGCGTGATGGGACAGGTCGCCCACGTGTTGCCGAGCACCTCGGTGGTGATGCTGATCACCGATCCTGCGCACGCCCTGCCGGTGACCATCGAGCGCACCGGCTTGCGCACGATCGCCTACGGTGCGCGCGACGACAGCGGCCTGATTCTGCCGGACATCCCGATGGCGGCGGACGTGCAGGCGGGGGATCGCCTGCTCACCTCAGGGCTCGGCGGGCGCTTTCCGCCCGGTTTCCCGGTGGGCACGATCACGCGTGTGCAGCCTTCTGCCACGGGCATGTTCCTGGAGGCCAGCGCGGTGCCGGCTGCCGACATCGATCGCAGCGAGGACGTGCTGCTGCTGCACGATCAGGCCGAACCGATCGGCCCACCCGCGCCGGCGACACCGTCCGGTCCGCCAGCGGATCTCGCCCCGTCGACGAGCGCGCCTGCGCCGCGCTCGGCGGCGGCCACGGGAACCTTGCCATGAACCGCCATCGCCTCGCCGTCACCTGGTTCAGCACGACGCTCGTCGTATCCCTGCTGGCCATGCTGGTGCCGCTGCCTGCGGTGTTGCAGCCGTTCAAGCCTTACTGGCCGGCGCTGGTGTTGCTGTACTGGTCGCTGGAGTCGGGCGAGCGGGTCAACCTGGGCATGGCTTTCCTGGTGGGGCTGTTCGCCGACCTGCTCGATGGCGTGCTGCTCGGCGAGCAGGCGATGCGGCTGACGGCGCTGGTGTTCATCGCCCTGCGCTTCCGCTCGCGCCTGCGTTTTTTTCCGATGTGGCAGCAGACGCTGGCAGTGCTGGCGTTGCTGCTCAACGACCGCGTGCTGCTGCTGATCGTGCGCGTGTTTGCCGGCGAAGCGTCACCGCCGGTGAGCTGGTGGTTCTCGCCTTTCGTGGGGGCGGCGCTGTGGCCGTTCCTTTTCCTGCTGCTGGATGACTTGCGCATCCGCTTGCGCATCGCCTGAGCGGAGATGTCGTGAGCAAGCGTCGGGGAAGCCGCCTGCGTCGCGCGATCAAGGATCCGCGTGGCGAAAGCGCGTTGTTCCGCCGTCGTGCGCTGGCCGGCTTCGGCATCATCCTGCTCGGCCTGCTCACGCTGGTGGGGCGCTATGCGTTCCTGCAGGTGCTGCACCACGACGAGTTCGCCACCCGCTCGGAGGCGAACCGCGTCAAGCCCCGCGCGATTCCTCCGGCTCGCGGGTTGATCTACGACCGCAACGGCGTGCTGCTGGCCGACAACGTCCCGGCGTTCCGGCTCGAGGTGGTGCCCGAGCAGGTGCCTGACATGAAGGCGATGCTGGCGCAGATCGGCGCCGTGGTGCCGCTGAGCGACGACGATATCGATGCGTTCAAGAAACAGCTCGCACAGAGCCGGCGCTTCGAGAGCGTGCCGCTGAAATTGCATCTGTCCGAAGACGACATCGCCCGCTTCGCCATCAACCGCTGGCGCTTCCCCGGCGTGGACGTGGTGCCGTATCTCACCCGGCGCTATCCGTTCGGCGAGCGCTTCGCACACGTCATCGGTTACGTGGGTCGCATCGACGACAATGATCTCAAGCGGCTGGATCCGGTGCGCTACAAGGGCACCACCCACGTCGGGCGCAGCGGCCTCGAACGCTCCTACGAGGACGTGCTGCACGGCACGCCGGGTTACGAACTGGTGGAGGTGAATGCGGACGGCCGCACCCAGCGCGTGCTCGAAACGCATCCGCCGATTCCCGGCAAGAACCTCTATCTCAGCATCGATGCCCGCATCCAGAAGGCGGCCGAAGAGGCGTTCGCCGGCCGGCCCGGTGCCGCGGTGGCGATCGATCCGCGCAACGGTCAGGTGCTGGCCATGGTCAGCGTGCCGAGCTTCGATCCCAACCTGTTCGTCAACGGCATCAGCGCCGCCGACTACAAGACGCTCACCACCGATCCGGAAAAGCCGCTGTACAACCGCGCCCTGCGCGGAGTCTATCCGCCGGGCTCCACGGTGAAGCCACTTATCGGCCTGGCGGGGCTGGAGTCCGGCCTTCGCACGCCGCAGGACACCGTCGTCTCCACCGGCACGTTCTACATCCCCGGTCAGCAGCGCGGGTATCGCGATGACCAGCGCGGCGGCGTCGGCCGGGTGGACCTGGCCGAGGCGATCGAGCAGTCGGTCAATACCTATTTCTACAAGCTGGCGCTGGACATGGGCATCGATCGGCTCAGCGCCTACATGAGCAAGTTCGGCTTCGGCCGTCCGACCGGCATCGACCTGATCGGCGAGTCCGACGGCGTGCTGCCCTCGCGCGAGTGGAAGCAGGCGCATTCGCGCGAACCCTGGTATCCGGGCGAGACGGTGATCGCCGGCATCGGCCAGGGTTACTGGGCGGTGACGCCTGTGCAGCTGGCGCACGCGCTGGCGACCTTTGCCGGTCACGGCGTGCCGTACGCGCCGCGCCTTGTGATGGCCACCCAGGACAGCGTGGAAGCCAAGCGCAAGCCGCTGCCCAATCCGCCACAGGGACCGAGCCTGATCACCTCGCCCGCCTACTGGACGGCGGTGGACCAGGGCATGCAGATGGTGATGTACGGCGACAAGGGCACCGGCCGCGCGCTCACGGTGGGCTTCCCGTACCGCCTCGCCGGCAAGAGCGGCACCGCCGAGCGATACTCGCGCAAGGGCAACACCTACGACGACCGCAGCAACCTGGCCTACCTCGCCACGCGCAACCGCGCATGGTTCGAGGTGTATGCACCGGCCGACGACCCGCAGATCGCGGTGGCCGCGGTGCTGGAGGCCGGCGCCTGGGGCGCATCGTCGGCCGGCCCGATCACTCGCCATATCCTGGATGCGTGGCTTGCCGCCAAGGGGCGCGCCGCGCCGGCGTTCACGCCGTATCGCGACGATTCCATCGGCAACGCGCCGGCGCCGGTCGAGGATCTGCCCGTCGAACCGGCCGATGACCAGCCGGCCGAAGCCGGCTCGGCGCCTGCCGATGGAGGCACGCCATGATCCATCCGCTGTACATGCGCATGCGCCGCTTCGTTCGCCGCCTGATGACGCGGCCGCGGATCGACGTGCCGCTCGCCTTCGGCCTGTTCCTGCTCGGCTGCGCCGGCCTGATGACACTCTACAGCGCCGGCGACCGCAGCCTCGCGCTGGTGGGCGGGCAGGCGGCGCGCTTCGTGATGGGCGGCGCGCTGCTGCTGCTGGTCTCGCGCATTCCGCCCTCGACGCTGCGCACCTGGACGCCGTGGCTCTACGCCGGCAGCACGGCGCTGCTGGTGGTGGTGGCGGTGCTGGGCGAGGGGCGCGGCGCCTATCGCTGGCTCGACCTGGGCGTGATGCGCTTCCAGCCGTCGGAACTGCTCAAGCTCACCATGCCGATGATGGTCGCCTGGTACCTGCATCCGCGGCAGCTGCCGCCGGGCTGGAAGGACATCGCCATGGTCGGCGCGTTGATCGCGATCCCGGCCGGGTTGATCGCCGAGCAGCCGGATCTCGGCACGGCGGTGCTGGTGGCCGGCGCCGGCGCGTTCGCGCTGTTCCTCTCGGGCATGGCGTGGTGGCGCATCGGCGCGCTGCTCGGTGCGGCCGCGGCGATGGTGCCGGTCGGCTGGCACTTCATGCACCAGTACCAGCGCGATCGCGTGATGACCCTGCTCAATCCCGAGTCCGACCCGCTGGGCAACGGCTGGCACATCATCCAGTCGCAGATCGCGGTCGGCTCCGGCGGGGTGTTCGGCAAGGGCTGGCTGCACAGTACGCAGTCGCGTCTGGACTTCCTGCCCGAGCACACCACCGACTTCATCTTCGCGGTGTTCTCCGAGGAGTTCGGCCTGGTCGGCGTGATCGCGATCCTCGTGTTATACGCCTTCATCATCGGTCGCTGCCTGTGGATCGCGATGGAGGCGCGCGACACCTACTCGCGCCTGCTCGCCGGCGCGATCGGCATGAGCTTCTTCGTCTACGTGCTGGTCAACGGCGGCATGGTCGCCGGCATGCTGCCGGTGGTCGGCGTGCCGATGCCGCTGATCAGCTACGGCGGCACCTCGGCGGTGTCGCTGCTCACCGGCTTCGGCGTGCTGATGTCGATCCACGCCAACCGCAAGATGCACGACTGAACCGGTGCCCGCCGCAGGCCCGCGGCGCGCCCCGGTGCGCGCCGGAGTGCGTGTTAGGCTTTCGCCGCTGAACTTCGAGCGAGCCACGGACTGATGACTGTTTTTCACGCGACGCCCGTTTTCCGCCTGGTCATCGCGTTGGGCCTGCTCGCCGCCCCGGTCATCCCGCCCCTGCATGCGCAGACCCATCCCGGCCAGGTCGCGCTGGTGCGCGAGGTGGCGCGCGACACCGGCAAGAGTGCCGCGGCGCTCAACCGCCTGCTCGATGGCGCGACCAGGCAGCAGAGCATCCTCGATGCGATCAGCCGTCCGGCCGAAGCCAAGCCGTGGCGCGATTACCGCCCGATCTTCATGACCGACCAGCGCATTGCCGACGGCGTGGCGTTCTACCGCGAGCATCGCGCGCTGCTGGAGCAGGTCGGCCGGCAGTACGGCGTGGCGCCGGAATACATCGTGGCGATCCTCGGCGTGGAGACCAACTACGGCCGCCTCGGCGGCAAGTACAAGGTGCTCGACGCGCTGGTCACGCTGGGCCTGTACTACCCGCCGCGGGCCACGTTTTTCCGCGAGCAGCTGAAGGTGCTGCTGGAGCTGCCCGACAACCATCTCGCCGGGCCGCTCGACACGCTGCTCGGCTCCTATGCCGGCGCGCAGGGCTGGGGCCAGTTCATGCCCTCGAGCATCCGCGATTTCGCCGTCGACGCAGATCACGACGGGCGCATCGACCTGCGCAACTCGCTGCCGGACATCTTCGCCAGCGTCGCCAACTACTTCGCCGGGCACGGCTGGGTGCGCGGCGGCCCGGTGGCGATGCGCGCGCAACCCGACAGCGCCGCCACGCCGATCACGGTGAAGGACAGCAAGCCGCAGTGGCCGCTGGAGCAGCTCGAAGCCTGGGGCTACGCGCCGCTGGCACCGGCCAATCCGGGCGAGCCCAGCAGCCTGCAGGCGCTCGACGGCGCGGCGGGCCCGGAATACTGGTTCACCTTCCAGAATTTCTACGTCATCACCACCTACAACCGCAGCCCGCTCTACGCGATGGCCGTGCACCAGCTGGCGCAGGCGATCGATGCGGGCGTGCAGCAGGCGGACGCCACGCAATGAGGCACCTGCGGGGGGCGGTGCTGCTGGTGGTGGCGTCGATATGGCTGGCCGGATGCGCCGGCCACCGCTCCCGTCCCTCGCACGCCGGCGGCACCAGCGGAACGCGCAGCACATCCGGTGCCCGGCGTGGTCACGTCGACGATGCCTTCCACGACGACATCCGCAGGGACCAGGACAGCCGCTACCGCGACCGCAGCGACAGCGTGCCGACCGGCAACCCGCTGGACGTGAGCAAGCTGGTCGAACCCACCCCGCACTGGGAGCCGCGATCGGCCTACGGCAACAAGTCGCCCTACACCGTGCTCGGCCACACCTATCGCGTGCTGCCCTCGGCGCGCGGCTACGTGGAGCGCGGCATCGCCTCGTTCTACGGCAACAAGTTCCACGGCTACAAGACATCGAGCCTGGAGAACTACGACATGTACCAGTTCTCCGCTGCCCACAAGACGCTGCCGCTGCCCAGCTATGCGCGCGTCACCAACCTGGCCAACGGCAAGAGCGTGATCGTGCGCATCAACGACCGTGGCCCCTTCCATGCCAACCGACTGATCGACCTGTCCTACGCCGCGGCGGTGAAGATCGGCATCTGGCCCAAGGGCACCGGCATGGTGGAAGTGCGGGCGATCGACCCCGCCCATCCGGACGACGCGCCACCGCCTGTCGCGGCGACCGCGCCACCGGCCGGGGAACCCCGCGGGGCAAATCCGGTCCCTGTTGCCGGCGCCTCGCCTTCGATCTACCTGCAGGTCGGGGCGTTCTCCGACGCGACCAACGCCGAGCGGCTGGCGCAGCGACTGCGTGCAGCCAACCTGGGCCAGGTCCAGGTGCTCCAGCTGCAGAGCAACGGCCAGTCGATCCGCCGCGTACGCGTCGGACCGCTGCCGGATGCTGAACGGGCCGACGAAGTCGCGCGGCGGATCGAGGCGATGGGCCTGCCCGCGCCACAGGTCGCGGTAGACTGAGCGGTATTTCTTCACGGATGGCATGTCGCGTGCCGTCCCTTGCCCGACGGGATTGAACACAACGATGAGCTTTGTCCGCCGTACCCTGGTTGCATTCGCCGCTACCGCCCTCGTGGCTGGCGCCGCGCTGGCCCAGCAGGTTCCGCCGCGCCCCTCGCCGGTGCCGCGCCCGGTCGTGCCGGAGGCGCCGGTGCCGCCGCCGCCGGACGTGGACGGCAAGGCTTGGGTATTGATGGACTACGCCACTGGCCAGATCCTTGCCTCGAAAGAACCGGACCTGCGCGTCGAGCCGGCCTCGATCACCAAGATCATGACCGATTACGTGGTCTCGGCCGAAGTCGCCAACGGCCGCATCCACATGACCGACCCGGTCACCATCAGCGAGCACGCCTGGCGCGGCGGCGGTGCCGGCACCGACGGTTCCACCAGCTTCATGAAGCTCGGCAGCCAGGTGCCGCTGAAGGATCTGCTGTACGGCATGATCATCCAGTCCGGCAACGACGCGGCGATCGCGCTGGCCGAGCACACCGCCGGCTCCGAGGACTCCTTCGCCAACCTGATGAACGCCTATGCCAAGCAGCTGGGCATGGTGAACTCGAACTTCGAGAATGCCTCGGGCTACCCGATCGCCAACCACTACACCACCGCGCACGATATCGCGATCCTGTCGCGTGCGCTGATCCACGATTTTCCCGACGACTACGCCATCTCTGCGATCAAGCAGTTCGAGTGGAACGGCATCAAGCAGGGCAACCGCAACACCCTGCTGTGGCGCGATCCCAGCGTGGACGGCATCAAGACCGGCCATACCGCGGCCGCCGGCTACTGCCTGGCCGCCTCGGCCAAGCAGGGCGATTCGCGCATGATCGCCATCGTGATGGGCGCCAGCTCGGAGAAGGCGCGCGCCGATTCGGCCATGGCGCTGCTCAACTACGGCTTCCGCTTCTACGAGACCCACAAGCTGTACGAGGCCGGCAAGCCGCTGGCCACGCCGCGCCTGTGGAAAGGCGAGAGCAAGACCCTGCCGCTGGGCGTCACCGATGCGGTGCAGGTCACCGTCAAGCGCGGTCAGTACGACAAGCTCAAGGCCACCATGGACGTGCCGGCCACGCTGATTGCGCCGTTCAAGAAGGGCCAGCAGGTGGGCACGCTGCGCATCACGCTCGACGGCCAGCCGGTGCAGAGCGTACCGCTGGTGGCGCTGGCCGACGCGCCGCAGGGCGGGTTCTTCTCGCGTCTGTGGGATTCGATCCTGCTGTGGTTCCACGGCAGCGACAAGAAGGCCGACGCGGACGCCAAGTGATGCAGGAAATCGACTTTTCCGACGCGAAGAAGGACGGCAAGGGCTTCCAGTTTCCCGGGGAGTTCGAGATCACCGCGATGGGCAGCGCCGGCGCCGACCTGCCGGCCCATGTGCCGCGGCTGCTGGAGAGCCACGGCCTGCACGTGCTGCACGAGACGGTGCGCTACAAGCAGTCCGCCGGTGGCAACTACGTGTCGGTCACCGTGAGCTTCCGGGCGCAGACGCGGGAGGACTACGACGCGGCGCATGCCGTGCTGCGGGCCGATCCGGATATCCGCTACACGCTCTGATGCCGATCGGATCGCCACACCACGGGGAACGCGCCTGGCGCGTTCCCCGCTTGCTTTCGGGGGGCGGGCCTTGAATCGCAGCTGCAGCCCCCTGATCTTGAGCCTGTTTTTCCGCTGCTGTCCCGGACGCCCCGCATGTCCCTTCCCCTGAAGATCCGCCGCCTCGGCCGCCAGCCCTACGAGGCGTCCTGGAAGGCGATGAGCGCCTTTACCGACAACCGCACCGCCGACACGCCGGACGAACTGTGGCTGCTCGAACACGATCCGGTGTTCACCCAGGGCCAGGCCGGCAAGGCCGAGCACGTGCTTGCGCCGGGCGACATTCCCGTGGTGCAGGTGGATCGCGGCGGCCAGGTGACCTACCACGGCCCCGGCCAGATCGTCGCCTACCCGTTGATCGACCTGCGCCGCGTGGGCGTGGGCGTGCGCGAGCTCGTGCACCGCATCGAGCAGGCGCTGATCGATACGCTGGCGCACTGGAACATCGTCGCCGTGCGGGTCGAGGGCGCGCCCGGCGTGTACGTGGCGGGCGCCAAGGTCGCCGCGCTGGGCCTGCGCGTGCGGCGCGGCTGCAGCTTCCACGGGCTGGCCTTCAACGTGGCCATGGACCTGGAGCCGTTCCACCGCATCAACCCTTGTGGCTACAAGGGTTTGGCGGTGACGCAGGTGCTAGACTTGGGCGGTCCGTCGCGACTGGCGGACGTCGAAGACGTGCTCATTGGCGAGTTCTGCCGCCAATTCAGCTTCGATGCCGAGCCGGCCGCTCCCCAACTCCCCGAACTCCCCGCGCGCGCCGCGGTCTAGGCATGTGCTCATGAGCGAATCCCCCGCGACCCCCAAGACGATCCCGATCCGCACGGTTGCCGCACCGGCGGTCGAGAAGCAGCTGGGCAACGACAAGATCGCCCTCAACCGCGCCGGTTTCGACACCGCCGTGCCGATCCTGCGCAAGCCGAGCTGGATCCGCGTGCGCCTGCCGCAGGGCAACGCAGTGCAGGAGCTCAAGGCGCGCCTGCGCGAGAACGCGCTGGTGACGGTGTGCGAGGAAGCCTCCTGCCCGAACATCCACGAGTGCTTCTCCAAGGGCACCGCCACCTTCATGATCCTCGGCGAGGTGTGCACACGGCGCTGCTCGTTCTGCGACGTGGCCCACGGCCGTCCGGCGCCGCCCGATCCGCTGGAGCCGGCGCGCTTGGCCGAGACCATCCGCGACATGCGCCTGAAGTACGTGGTGATCACCTCGGTCGACCGCGACGACCTGCGCGACGGCGGCGCCGAGCATTTCGCCAGCTGCATCCGCGCCACGCGCCATGCGGCACCCGGCATCAAGATCGAAATCCTCACGCCCGACTTCCGCGGCAAGGGCCGCATGGAGCGCGCGCTGGAAGTGCTCAAGGATTTCCCGCCGGACGTGTTCAACCACAATCTGGAAACCGTGCCGCACCTGTACCGCGAAGTGCGCCCCGGCGCGGACTACCAGTGGTCGCTGGACCTGCTCAAGCGCTTCAAGGCGCAGCATCCGGACGTGCCGACCAAGTCCGGCATCATGCTGGGCCTGGGCGAGACGATGGAGCAGGTGCTGGAGACCATGCGCGACCTGCGCGCGCACGACGTCGAGATGATCACCATCGGCCAGTACCTGCAGCCCACGCCGCATCACCACCCGGTGGTGCGCTACTGGACGCCGGATGAATTCGACGCGCTGCGCCGGGAGGGCGAGGCGATGGGTTTCCATCACGTCGCGTCCGGCCCGCTGGTGCGATCCTCCTATCACGCCGACCTGCAGGCGCATGCCGCAGGCGTCACCGAACTTGCCTGAGGCAACTGCATGACCTTTCGTCCTTCGCTCGCCCTGCTGGTCGCCCTCACCCTTGCCGGCAGCGTCGCGGGCGTGCAGGCCCAGCAGGCTCCCGCCGCCGCCAATGACACGGCCACTGGCCAGCCCGCGCGCAAGGCAGCCGTGCTGCCGCTCGCGGCCACTACGGACGAGGCCGAGGCCGCGCAGCTCTCGGCGCGCTTCCTGACCCGCTTCCACTACGACGCGCAGCCGCTCGATGACGCCATGTCTGCGCGCATCTACGCCAAGTACCTCGACCAGCTCGACGGCGAGAAGGTGTTCTTCACCCAGGCCGACCTGGCGAAGTTCGCGCCGCTGAAGACCAAGCTGGACGACGCGATCTGGAACAAGGATCTCAGCGCGCCGTTCTCCATCTTCAACCTGTACGTGCAGCGGGCGATCGAGCGCATGCACTACGCGCTGGGCCTGCTCGACAAGGGCTTCGATTTCTCCAAGGACGAGAGCTACGTGCTCGACCGCGAGAAGGCCGACTGGCCCAAGGACCAGGCCGAGCTGGACAACCTGTGGCGCCAGCGCACCAAGAACGACTGGCTGCGCCTGAAACTCGCCGGCAAGGACGACGCCGAGATCCGCAAGACGCTGACCAAGCGCTATTCCACACTGCTCGACCGCATCAAGCAGCTCGACGGCGAGGACGCGTTCCAGAGCTTCATGACCGCCTACGCGGAAACCACCGATCCGCACACCGACTACCTCGGCCCGCGCCTCGCGCAGAACTTCGACATCTCAATGAAGCTCTCGCTGGAGGGCATCGGCGCGGTGCTGCAGGCGCGCGACGAATACACCCAGATCCGCGAGATCGTGCCCGGCGGCCCGGCGGCCAAATCCGGCAAGCTTGAGGTGGGCGACCGCATCGTGGCGATCGGCCAGGACAACGGCCCGATGGTCGACGTGATCGGCTGGCGCCTCGACGACGTGGTCAACAAGATCCGCGGCAAGAAGGACACCACCGTGCGCATCGAGGTGCTGCCCGCCGATGCCGGCCCGGACGGCAAGCACGAGCTGGTCACGCTGGTGCGCAAGAAGGTGGTGGTGGAGGAGCAGGCGGCCAAGTCCAAGGTCATCGACATCAAGGACGGCGACGTCACCCGCAAGATCGGCGTGATCGATCTGCCCACCTTCTATGCCGACTTCGCCGCGCGCGCCAAGGGCGACCCCAACTACAAGAGCGCCACCCGCGACGTCGCCAAGCTGCTCACCGAGCTCAAGGCGCAAGGCGTCGAAGGCGTGGTGATGGATCTGCGCAACAACGGCGGCGGCTCGCTCGACGAAGCGAACGAGCTCACCGGCCTGTTCATCGATACCGGTCCGGTGGTGCAGGTGCGCAAGGCCAATGGCGAAGTGGAAGTGCAGGGCGACGACGAGGCCGGCCTGGCCTGGAGCGGCCCGATGGCGGTGCTGGTCAACCGCGGCTCGGCCTCGGCCTCGGAGATCTTCGCCGCGGCCATCCAGGATCACGGCCGCGGCCTGATCATCGGTGAGCCGACCTTCGGCAAGGGCACCGTGCAGAACCTGGTCGACCTCGACCGCTTCGCCCAGAACGACAGCGAGAAGCCGCAGATGGGCGAGCTGAAGATGACCATCGCCGAGTTTTTCCGCATCAACGGCGGCTCCACCCAGCTCAAGGGCGTCACGCCGGACATCCAGTTCCCCAAGAACGGCGACGAGAAGGATTTCGGCGAGTCCACCTATGACAACGCGCTGCCGTGGACGCAGATCGCGCCGGCCAGCTACAAGCCGGTGGCCGATCTGAAGGCCTACCTGCCGCAGCTGGAAGAGCTGCATGACGCGCGCGTGGCCACGTCGCCGGCCTGGAAGCTGATGCTCGACCAGCTGGCGCAGTACAAGAAGATGCGCGACCAGACCACCATCTCGCTCAACCTTGCCCAGCGCCAGGCCGAGCGCAAGCAGCTCGATGCGATCCAGGCCGACTTCCTCGCCCGCCGCAAGGCGATCGACGGCGACGCCGTGTCGGCCAACCCGGACGCCAGCCTCGATGACGGCCTCAACGCCAACGAGCGCAGCCTCAAGTCCGAGCTGAAGGCGGAGAAGGAAGCCAAGAAGGCCAAGGACGTGGAGCTGGACGAAACGGCGCACATCCTGTTCGACGCGGTGGGTCTGATCAAGGCCGACCCCAAGCTCGCCGCCGAGGTGCTGCCATACGGCGGCAAGTTCTCCACCGCGGCGGCCGTCGCCCAGGCGCCGACGCCATCCGTGGCGAAGCCATCGCCCACGCAGCCCTGAGGCGAGTGGTCATTCCATGAAAAAGCCGGCGCATGCGCCGGCTTTTTCTTGCCCGGCAGGAGCCCGCTCGCGGGCGATGCCCTGGCTCTGATCCGGCATCAAGAGCGAAAGGCATCGCCCGCGAGCGGGCTCCTACAGGGGCATGCGCGGGTTACTTCTTGCCCTTGGTCTCCTTGCTGGCCTTCTTCTGCTCTTCCATCCAGCGGCGGAAATCGTCGATGTGCGGCATGTCGCGCAGCACCTTCGAGTGCGGGTCGGCAATCACCAGCGTGCCGGGTGCGGCGTGTACCTCGCCATGGCCATCGGCCATCGACAGGGTCTGCACGCGGTGGCCGACCTGCACGTCCAGCGGCATCGGGAACGGTTCGCCATGCTCGGTCACCCAGCGGAAGGCGAGCGTGTCGCCCTGGCGCTGCTCCACCAGCTGCGGCAGTTTCGCGTCGTACAGGTACACCTTGAAGAACCAGCCATAGTCCTTGCCGGTGACCTTGTCGACGATGTCGATGTAGTCCTTGGTGGTGGCGTAGTGCGGCTGGAAATTGCCGGGTTTCGGATCGGGGCGGCCGTACACCAGGGAGCGGATGCTGTCGAAGAACGCGTCGTCGCCGATCAGCCCGCGCAGCGTGTGCAGCACCAGCGCGCCCTTGTTGTAGATGTCCTGGCCCGGGCCGGTCTTGGGGTTGTAGACGTCGTCCTCGGTGCGGCGCTCGCCGGAGACCATCGGCTTGTCGTTGTGCACCAGCAGGCGCAGCTGGTGCAGCCAGTCGAAGTAGTCCATGTCGCCGTACAGGTACTGGCTGTAGAGCGGCTGCATGTAAGTGCCGAAACTCTCGTGCAGCCACATGTCGTCCCAGTTCGCGTTGGTGACCTGGTTGCCGAACCACTCGTGCGCAAATTCGTGCTGCAGCAGGCGGTCGAAGCCGAAGCCGTCCTTCACGTAGTGGTTGCCGTAGGCGTTGATGGTCTGGTGCTCCATGCCCTTGTGCGGGGTTTCCACCACGCCCATCTTCTCGTCGCCGAACGGGTAGGGGCCGATCTCCTGCTCGAAGAAGTCCAGCATCGGCGTGAACCCGGCAAACAGCTCCTTCGCCTGCGCCTCGTGCTCGGGCAGGTACCAGAACTCCATCGGAATGGTGTTGCCGTAGCGGCTGGCGTAGTCGCCCTTGAGCTCCTTGAACGGCCCCACGTTGAGGGTGATCGCATAGGTGTCCGGGCGCTTGATGCGCCAGTGCCAGGTGCGCGTGGCACCGTGGTCCTCGATGCCCACCAGCACGCCGTTGCCGGGCGCGGCGAGATCCTTCGGCACGGTGACCCAGGTGTCGACCAGGTCGGGCTTGCCGGTGGGCTGGTCGATGCACGGCCAGAACAGGTCGCAGCCCTCGCCTTCCACTGCGCTCGCCACCCACGGCTTGCCGCTCGGCGTGGTGCTCCACACGAAGCCGCCGTCCCACGGCGCGTTCTTCGCCACGTGCGGCGCTCCCGCATAACGGATGCCCACGGTGACCGCCTCGCCGACGGCCAGCGCGTGCGGCAACGCGATGCGCAGGCGTCCGGTGGGATTGCTCCAGTTGCTCGGCGCCATCGGTTGGCCGTCCAGCGTGATCGCGCCGATGGGCAGGTTGCGATCCAGGTCCAGCACCAGCACATCGGTCGGCGCGGTGGCGGTGAAGGTCAGTCGCGCGTCGCCGCTCAGGCGCCGGTGCGGGATGTCCAGCGTGAAGTGCAGCTCGGCATGGTCGAAATGCACGCGCGTCTGTTCCACCGGCATCGGGCCGCCGGAGCTCGCCGTCTGCGGCGTGAGCGCGGGTTGCTGGATGTCCGCGGCGCGGATCGCGGAAGACGATGCCAGCGCGAGCGCGACGGCGAGCGGCAGCAGGGTGGGACGCAGGGACATCGGGCGCGGCTCCGGCAGGCTAAACGCCGAGCATGCCGCGTGCGCGGCCGCGGCAACAACGCCAGAAGTCATGCGGCGATGTTTGCGGCGACCCGGCTTGTGGAACCCTGTGACTGTCGGTGCTGAAGCCCCTCCCACCGAACCTCGGCAAGCTCGTGTCCTGCTGTGGGAGCGGCTTCAGCCGCGACGGCCGGCCGCGCCTACTTGCCGTAACGCGCCGCGAGAAACGCGAAGAACGCGCGCAGCCCCATCGCCTCGCCGCCGCGCGGGCGACCCGGGCGGTCGGCGTCGTTCCAGGCATAGGTGTCCAGGTGCATCCACGCCTGCGACTCGGGCACGAAGCGCTCCAGGTACAGCGCGGCGGTGACCGCACCGGCGTGGCGCGAGGCGCCCGCGTTGGCCATGTCGGCGATATACGAGTCGAGCATCTTGCGGTACGGCCGCCACAGCGGCAGTTGCCACAGCGGATCGGCCGCGCGCTTGCCGGCGGCCAGCACGGCATCGGCGAGCTCGTCGCGGTTGGCGAACAGCGCCGGCAGGTCCGGCCCCAGCGCCACCCGGGCGGCGCCGGTGAGCGTGGCGAAGTCGACGATCAGGTCGGGCTTCTGTTCGCTGGCGTAGGCCAGTGCATCGCACAGGATCAGCCGGCCCTCGGCGTCGGTGTTGTCCACTTCCACGGTGATGCCGGCGCGGGTGGTGATCACCTCGCCCGGACGCATGGCGTTGCCGCTCACCGCGTTCTCCACCGCCGGCACCAGCAGGGTGAGCCGCACCGGCAGCTTCGCCTGCATCACCAGCGAGGCGAGCGCGATGGCGTGGGCCGCACCGCCCATGTCCTTCTTCATCCAGCGCATGCCGTCGGAGGGCTTGAGGTCCAGCCCGCCGGTGTCGAAGCACACGCCCTTGCCGACGATCACCAGCTTCGGGTCGCCGCTCTTGCCCCAGCTCAGTTCGATCAGCCGCGGCGCGCGGTGACTGGCCCGGCCCACCGCGTGGATGGTGGGGAAGTTGTGCTTGAGCAGCTCGTCGCCGACCCAGTCGCGCACCTTCGCTTTGTGCGTCTTGCCGAGTTTGCGCACGGCGTCGCCCAGCTGCTCCGGACCCATGTCCTCGGTCGGCGTGTTGACCAGGTCGCGCACCAGCGCGGTGGCCTCCACCAGCGGCGCCAGCACCTTCAGGTCGGCCGCCGGCACGGCCAGCGTGGCCGGCGCGCGGCGCGCCTTGCGGTAGCGGGTGAACTGGTAGGCGCCCAGCGCCCAGCCTAGCGCCGCGTGCTGCGCATCCAGCGCCACGCCCTCGTCGGCGAGGTGGTAGGTGCCCACCGGCAGCGTGCCGGGCAGGCCGGCCAGCGCGCCCAGTGCATCGCCGCCGTCCACGCCGGCCAGCACGCGCACCAGCTTGCCATTGGCGTCGGCCAGCAGCGCGTACGTGCCCGGTGCAGCGGTGAACGCGCACTCGTCCAGCCAGCGCTTCTGCGTGGCAGTGAGCCGCTTGCGCGCGGCGGACAGGCTGGCGGCCGTGACGGCTTCGACGGGGATGCTGCGGCGGTCGCTGCTCTTGCGTTCGATCAGGGCGGACATGAAGGCTCCTTGGCGTCGCGCCGCTGCACGGCGCGCTGGCGTGAATACGTGTCGTCCGACATCGGGGGAACGCGGGGCGTTCGCAAGAGGCATGCCGGACAGCGCGACATGATGCGCGCTTTCGGCGATTGCTGCCTACGCCGGATGCTGCGCGTCCAGCCAGTCGGCGAGCGCGGCCATGTCCGGCAGATCCAGCTCGGGCGGGGCGCCGAGCTCCGCGGGCCAGGGTTCGCCGCGGCGGTTGATCCAGGCGGTGCGCAGGCCGGCATCGCGCGCGCCGGCCACGTCGAGTGCGGGATCGTCGCCCACGTGCAGCACCTCGTGCGCGGCCACGCCGAGGCGTTCCACCGCGGCGTGGAAGATCGCCGGCTGCGGTTTCGGCGCACCCACCTCGCGTGCGCTCACGTGATGGCGAAAGTGCGCCGCGATGCCCACGCGCTCCAGGTCGGCGTTGCCGTTGGTGAGGCTGGCCACTGGCCAGCGCGCGGCGATGCGGCGCAGCGCGGGCAGGCTGTCTTCGTACAGGTCCACCCGGTTGCGCGCGCTGAAGTACACCTCCCACAGCGCCTCCACCGGCGCCTCGTCCATGCCGCAGGCGGCGAACGCATAGCGCATGGTGAGGTGGCGCTGGGTGGTGAAGTCGTGCGCCAGGTCCAGCCGCTCGGCGGCGACGCGGGCGCGCAGCTCACGCATGGCGGGGATCGGCCACGCCGCAGCCACGGCCGGATGGTGTTCGCGCAGCCAGGCGTCCACATCCCGGTCGGCGCGCTCCAGCGCCGGCCACACCGGCCACAGCGTGTCGTCCAGATCCAGCGTGAGCGCGCGGATGCTTCCGCCCACGACGATCAACGCTGGCTGACGATCAGCACCTGGCCGGGCTTCACGCTGTCGCTGCTGAGGTGGTTCCAGCGGCGCAGGTCGGCCACGTCCACCGAGTGCTTGCGCGCGATCGACGACAGCGTGTCGCCGCGGCTCACCTTGTACGACTTGCCGCCTGCCGGCGTGCTGCCGTAGGCCGTGCTGTTGACCTTGGCGAAGCGGCTGTCGCCGGACTTCTCCACGGTGGTCGCTTCGCTGCTGACGTTGGCCAGGCTCGGACGCGCCGCGGCGGCGGCCGCGGCAGCCTTGGCTTCGGCTTCCTTGGCGCGACGCTCGTCCAGTGCCTGGCGCGCGGCCAGGGTGCGCTCGGACGTCGGCGCACGCGCTACCTGCGACGCGTAGGTGGCGCCGGGCGCGGCGATCGGCGGCGTGGCGCGGGTGGCCGGCACCGGACGAGCACCGACCTCGGCGAGGATGCGGGCGCGGCGCGCGTCGTCCATCGAGGCGAGCGTGGCGCCGTCTTGGTAGGGCACCAGACCGTGGCGGCGGATCACCGCCTTGGCCGCATCGGAGTTCACGAAGTCGACGAACTCCTGCGTCTGCGCGACCTTCGGGCTGCTGGAGTTGGTGATCAGGTAGAGCTGGGTGAACAGCGGATAGCTGCCGTTGGCCACGGTGGCGGCGGAGGGCGCCACGCCGTTGATGCGGATCATCTTCATTTTCGGGTTGCCGACCACGTTGGACAGCGTGGTGGCGCCCAGGCCCTTCGGATCGAGGGTGATGCCTTCCTGCAGCTTGCTGGTATTGACGTACAGGCGTGGCGCGGCCACCGGCTGGGTGCCGCGGCCGAACAGCAGCTTGCGCAGGCTGAACTCCACGCCGTCGGCGGGGCTGGCCACGGCATACAGGTCGATCGGCTCGTTCTTGCCGCCCACCTGGCTCCAGTTGGTGATCTTGCCGTAGTAGATGTCGTGCACCTGCGAGAGCGTGAGGTTGCTCACCGGGTTGGACGGGTGGGTCACCATCACCAGCCCGTCCCACGCCACCGGCGTGAAGGTGAGGCCGGCCTCTTGCGGGCTGCCGCTGGCGCCGCGCGCCGCGCCGGCCAGGTCCGCCGTGCCGGTGCGCACGGCATCCAGGCCCGAGGCGGTGTTGAAGGTCTGCAGCTCGATGCGGCCGTGCCCGGCCTTCTGCCAGGCCTGCGCCACGTCGGTCACCACGCCGTGCGCCACCGTCACGTCGCCGCGCCAGGTGAGCGTCGAGCCGGTGCTGCGAGTCGAAGCGCTGTGCGCGGACTTGCCGTGCGCGGACTTGCTTGCGGAGCCGTGCGTCTTGGCGACGACGGGAGTGGCGGCGACGAGGCAGGCACCGATCAGGGCGACAGGCAGCAGACGGACTAGACGGACGGACATGATGATGAGCTACCTCGGACGACGTGCTTGGGGTGACGACGGGGCGTGACGCGGCGCCTTGCAGGCAGGGGCAAGGCGGAAAGAGGGCTATTTCATCGGTCCGCCCCCCAAACATCAAGCGCGCGCACAGGCTGGCGTTAAGGAAGCGGCGCCCCTGTGCGCCGCTTCACTGTCCGCCTGTGCACCCGTCGTTACCGGGAGCGGCGCCGAGCCGTCCCGCTGCGGATCAGTTCATCAGCACGTAGTGCATGCCGTCGTCGTCGGCGATCGCCAGCGCCAGCTGCCGCGGACGCACGCCGGCCAGCGCCTGCAGCCCGCGCACGCTGGTGATGCGGCGATTGCCGATGCCGATCACCACGTCGCCCTTCTGCAACCCCGAGCGCGCGGCGATGCTGTCGGGGCGCACCGCGGTGACGCGCACGCCGGCCAGGCCCTGCGAGCGCTCGCTCTGGCTCAGCTCGCTGAAGCTCACGCCGGCCAGGCGCGGGTCGAGCTGCACGCCCTCCACCGTGGCGAGCTTCTCCGCCGCCAGCGTGGCGCGCACCTCGCGCGTCTTGCCCTCGCGCAGCAGGCCCAGCGTCACGTTGCTGCCAAGCGGCAGCAGGCCTTCGCTGTTGCGCAGCTCGTTGCTGTCGCGCAGCGGCTTGCCGTTGAGCGTGGTGAGCACATCGCCGGGCTCGATACCCGCCGCGGCGGCCGGCGAGCCTTCGCTCACGCGGGTCACCACCGCGCCCTCGGTGCCGTTCACGCCGAGCAGTTTGGCGATGCGCGGGGTGATGTCCTGCGTCTGCACGCCCAGGCTGCCGCGCTGCACCTTGCCGTGCGCAATCAGCTGCTTCATCACCTCGCCGGACAGGTTGGTGGGAATCGCGAAGCCGATGCCCGCGCTGGCGCCGGAGGGCGAGAAGATCATCGAGTTGATGCCCACCAGCTCACCGCGCAGGTTCACCAGCGCGCCGCCGGAGTTGCCCGGGTTGATCGAGGCGTCGGTCTGGATGAAGTTCTGGTAGTTGGTGCCACCCAGGCCCGAGCGGCCCAGCGCCGAGACGATGCCCGAGGTCACCGTCTGGCCCAGCCCGAACGGGTCGCCCACCGCCACCACGAAGTCGCCCACCTGCAGCCGCGAGGAGTCGGCCATCGGCAGCGCCTGCAGCCCGCTGGCGTGGATCTGCACCACCGCCACGTCGGTGTCCGGATCGGCGCCGATCAGCGTGCCCTTGAAGTTGCGCCCGTCCTGCAGCGTCACGGTGATGTCGTCGGCGCCGCCGACCACGTGGTTGTTGGTGAGGATGTAGCCCTTGGCCGCGTCCACGATCACGCCCGAGCCCAGGCTCTGCTCGGTGCGCTCGCGCGGCGTGTCGGGCAGGCCGAAGAACTGGCGGAACAGCGGGTCGTCGAAATACGGATCGCGCACCGGCACGCGCGTCCTGGTGGAGATGTTCACCACCGCCGGCGTCACCTTGTGCAGCATCGGCGCCAGCGAGGGCAACGGTTGTCCATCCACCGCCGGCGGCAGCGCGGCGGCGCGGCTGGCCAGCGGCAAGGTGCCGAGCGCGAGTGCGCCGCACAGGGCGAGCGTGCGCGTGATGCGACGAATCCGGTGCTTCATCGATTCCTCCTCATGATGACGATGCGATGCGTGGGCGGCCTTCCGCGCGGGCGCCGCGAACCGATGTTCGACTGCCCGCGCGCGCGTGGGTTCCGGGTGCGCGATGTGCGGCGTGTCGCAGGCGATTTCCAGTCGTGGCGCGGGCCGCCGCGCAGAGGGTGGCGATGGCTGTCGCGGCATGCTCGTGGCGCACTGTCGCGCAACCGTCAAAACCCACAAAAAAATCTTTACAACCCGGGCGCTCGGCAGTACGGTCTTCATCCGTTCGCAACCACAATATCTTGTGTGCGCGTCCCTGGGTTTCACCCCAGAGCTGGTGTGGTGATGGTTGTCTCTCGAAGGGGGAGGCCGTCGCAACAAGCGATCCCGCAAGGTGGTCGGCCACGGGCCACAGAGCCTGGGCACGGAGCCGGCGAGTCGTTGCGAACGGTCTGGTCGAATACAACTACGTGTCGTCGTGAGGCGGCACCCGGAGGTCAGCAAACCGATGAGTACCGCTCGCGCGCCAGCAGTGGGTCGTGACGCCGTGGAGATTCCTCTGCAGCCGGCGTCCTACGACATCTGGGACAAGAAATACCGCTTGAAGAACAAGGCCGGCGAACCGGTCGACGACAGCGTGGACGGCACCTACCGCCGCGTGGCGCGCGCGCTGTCCGACGTGGAAGCCACCCCCGAGCTGCGCGAGCACTGGAACGATCGCTTCCTGTGGGCGCTGCGCCGCGGCGCGATTCCCGCCGGCCGCATCACCTCCAACGCCGGCGCGCTGGAGCACAAGCCAGCCACCTCCACCATCAACTGCACCGTGTCCGGCACCATCCGCGACTCGATGGACGACATCCTGGAGAAGGTGCACGAGGCCGGCCTCACGCTGAAGGCCGGCTGCGGCATCGGCTACGAGTTCTCCACGCTGCGTCCGCGCGGTGCGTACGTGTCCGGCGCCGGTGCCTACACGTCCGGCCCGCTGTCGTTCATGGATATCTACGACAAGATGTGCTTCACCGTGTCCTCCGCCGGCGGCCGCCGCGGCGCGCAGATGGGCACGTTCGACATCTCCCATCCGGACGCCAAGGAGTTCATCCGCGCCAAGCGCGAGGATGGCCGCCTGCGCCAGTTCAACCTCAGCCTGCTGATCACCGACGGCTTCATGCAGGCGGTGGAGCACGACACCGACTGGCCGATGGTCTTCCCGATCCACGTCAAGGAGCAGGGCGAGCTCGACCTCAACGACGCGAGCAAGGTGGTGTGGCGCGAGTGGCCCACCCACGACAACTACATCGCCCGCGAAGACGGCCTGGCCGCCTGCAAGATCTACGGCACCATCCGCGCCCGTCACCTGTGGGACATGATCATGGTCTCCACGTACGACTACGCGGAGCCCGGGTTCATCCTGATCGACAAGGTCAACGAGATGAACAACAACTGGTGGTGCGAGCACATCCGCGCCACCAACCCCTGCGGCGAGCAGCCGCTGCCGCCGTACGGCTCGTGCCTGCTCGGCTCGATCAACCTCACCACCTTCGTGCGCGATCCCTTCGGCCCCAAGGCCCGCTTCGACTGGGACGAGTACCGCGAAGTGGTGAAGGTGTTCACCCGCATGCTCGACAACGTGGTGGAGATCAACGGCCTGCCGCTGGAACAGCAGCGCAAGGAGATCACCTCCAAGCGCCGCCACGGCATGGGCTTCCTGGGCCTGGGCTCCACGCTCACCATGCTCAAGATGCGCTACGGCACCGCCGACGCCGTCAGCTTCACCGAAGACGTCTCGCGCGAGATGGCCGTGGCCGGCTGGGAAATGGCGCTGGAGCTGGCCAAGGAAAAGGGCCCGGCGCCGATCCTCGCGCAGGACTTCACCGTCACCGGCGAGATGCTGCGCAAGCGTCCGGAAATGGCGAAGGACGGCTACAAGGTCGGCGACACCATCCCCGGCCGCGTGCTGCACGCCAGGTACAGCCGCTACATGCAGCGCATCGCCACCGTGGCGCCCAACCTGGTGAACGAGCTGGCCGAAACCGGCGCGCGCTTCACCCATCACTCCTCGATCGCGCCCACCGGCACGATCTCGCTGTCGCTGGCCAACAATGCCTCTAACGGCATCGAGCCCAGCTTTGCCCACCACTACTCGCGCAACGTGATTCGTGAGGGCAAGAAGTCCAAGGAAAAGGTGGAGGTGTACAGCTACGAGCTGCTCGCCTACCGCGAGCTGATCAACGGCAAGGCCATGCCCTACAGCACCGAGGCCGACGCCAAGCTGCCCGACTACTTCGTGGCCGCCGACGACATCAGCCCGAAGGAGCACGTGGACATCCAGGCCGCCTCGCAGAAATGGATCGACTCGTCCATTTCCAAGACCGCCAACGTGCCCACCGACTACCCCTACGAAGACTTCAAGGACATCTACTTCTACGCGTACAAACAGGGCCTCAAGGGCTGCACCACGTTCCGCTTCAACCCCGCCGCATTCCAGGGCGTGCTGGTGAAGGAAACCGACCTTGAGAACACCCTCTACCGCTTCGAATTGGAAGACGGTAGCGTTGTCGAACTGAAGGGTAACGAGCAGGTGGAGTACGACGGTGAAATGCATACCGCCGCCAACCTCTTCGATGCCCTGAAGGAAGGCTATTACGGCAAGTTCTGAGTTCTCGACAGAGAGCCGGCAACAGAGAGTTCTAGTCTTGCCCGCCGTGGCTGACCGCGGCGGGCGCACGGCAAGCACCAATAACAGTCGGAGGGGAACCCCAGCATGTCCATCGATACCGAAGTGAAAAACGACGTTGCACCGGCCGCTGATGCGGCACCCGCGTCCCAGCCGGCTGCGCCGGTTGTGACCGCCGTGCCGAAGCAGGCCCCGGCCAAGAAAAAGCCCGCCAAGAAGGCCGCTGCCAAGAAGGCAGCACCGAAGAAGGCGGCGGCCAAGAAGGCCGCTCCCAAGAAGGCTGCAGCCAAGAAGGCCGCCCCGAAGAAAGCCGCTGCCAAGAAAACCGCCAAGAAAGCGGTGAAGAAGGCCGCCGCCAAGAAGGCCGCGCCGAAGAAGGCAGCTGCCAAGAAGGTCGCCAAGAAAGCGGTGAAGAAGGCAGCCACCAAGAAAGTCGCCAAGAAGGCCGCGCCGAAAAAGGCCGCCGCCAAGAAGGCCGTAAAGAAAGTCAGCAGCAAGAAAGCGGTGAAGAAAGCCGCTCCCAAGAAGACGGCCAAGAAGGCCGCCGTGAAAAAGGCCGCCCCCAAGGCAGCCAAGAGGTCCACTGCCAGCAAGAAGGCGAGCGTGAAGGTGGCGAAGGCGAAAAAGCCCGCCGCCAAGAAGGCCGCCCGCAAGAAGTAAGTCGTGAACGCAGCCGGCCCGGCTCGCCGGGCCGGCTGTCTTTTCTCCAGGGATCGCTTGATGGGCTTCGTCCATCCCATCCCGCTACCCCCAAGTCGTCATTCCGGCGAACGCCGGAATCCAGCGTCTTGAAGGGCAGGGCGTAAAGCATCCACCAGCGCCGCGCGCCGACTTATCCGCCAACCATCCAAAGAAGAAGCACACACCATGGCGATCAAGATCGAAAAGAAAATCAAGGGCTACGCCGTCGTCAAGCCCGAAGACAAGGCCGCGCCGGCCGCCGCCCCCGCCGCTGCGCCCAAGGCCGCCAAGCCCGAGCCCAAGCAGGCCGAAGTCATCCAGATGCACGAGAGCGTGGAGCGCCCCGAGACCCTCGTCGGCTCCACCTTCAAGATCAAGTCGCCGCTGTTCGAGCACGCCCTGTACGTCACCATCAACGACATCGTGCTCAACCAGGGCACCCCGCACGAGCTGCGCCGCCCCTTCGAGATCTTCATCAACTCGAAGAACATGGACCACTTCCAGTGGATCGTGGCGCTCACCCGCATCATCTCGGCCGTGTTCCGCAAGGGCGGAGACGTCACCTTCCTGGCCGAGGAAATGAAGGCCGTGTTCGACCCGCGCGGCGGCTACTTCAAGTCCGGCGGCGTCTACATGCCCAGCATCGTCGCCGAGATCGGCGCGGTGATCGAGCAGCACATGAAGAACATCGGGCTGATCCACGACCCGGAGATGGATGAGTCGACGCGCAAGTTGATTGCCGAGAAGCGCGCCGCCTACGAGCAGGCGGCCAGTGGCAAGAAGGCCGAGGCTGCGCCGGCCGCGGAGGCATCGGGCGAGGCGAGTGCCGGTGGCTTCCCGCCGGGGGCGACGCTGTGCGCCAAGTGCAATACCCAGGCGCTGGTGCTGATGGACGGGTGCCAGACTTGTTTGAATTGTGGGTATTCGAAGTGCGGTTGACGTAACGACCGGAGTGGGATTTCCCTAAAAGGCAGCCTTCGCGCTGCCTTTTGGCGTTAAGAGGAGAGGTAATGTCTCTATCAAAAGTCAGAGCTTTCTGCTCATGGTATGAGTCAGAGCGAGTCGTTTACCAAGCACTGGTTGAGTCTTTGCGAAGTATAATTTCATCCTTGCTTGATGCAGAAGGTATTCCTTATGTGAGCGTGCAGGGGCGCTGCAAAGAGCTCGGGAGCTTCAAGGAAAAGATACAGAGGAAACGCTACAAAGATCCGAAGCGAGAGATCACCGATCTGGCTGGATTGCGGATAATTACTCTTGTTGAATCTGACATTCAACGTGTTGAATCCGTCCTCCGTGATGCATTCGATGTGAATGATGAAAATAGTGGCGACAAGTCTATTGCTCTAGGGGATGATAAGTTCGGTTATCGCTCTGTGCACTTTGTATGCGGATTGGGTGGGCGTCGGGAGTCACTGCCAGAGCATGGTCGATTCAAGGGATTGTTGTTTGAAATCCAAGTTCGCACAGCGTTGCAGCACGCTTGGGCAGAAATCGAGCATGATCGTGGCTACAAGCTTAAGGGCGAGCTTCCTTCTCATTTAAAAAGGAGATTTGCACTCCTTGCTGGCTTATTGGAGCTGGCTGATTCTCAGTTTGATCAATTGAGTAATGATATTGATCGGTATCAAGCAGATGTTTCTAGACGGGCTGTGAGTGGTGACTTAGATATTGAGATTAATTCTTCCAGCGTCTATGAATTGCTAGTTCTTAAATTTGGAAAGGGCGTCAACTCGGCGTACGATGATGCCTGGCCTCAACTTATTCAGGAAATAAGAGATTTCGGGGCTTACGATCTAAAGTCTTTAAGTCAACTCTTTAGCGATGATGTTTGTCGTCGTGCTAGGGAGTCTACACCCGGGTTAGAGGTGCCTGGACTTATTCGCGATGGTTTAATTTTGACCGATATTGAGAGATATTTCAAAAAGTCATGGAAAGGTCACTGGAGTGGCTTAGATTTTAAGTCGGCAATAACATATGAAGAGCATTATGGAAAAGATCTTTCTGAGGTTTGGGAAAAGCACAAGATTGATCTCTATAATGAGGATGAGGATGCGGATTTCTTCGTTGGCGAGGGCGATTGACTGCGCGAGTTAAAGTAAAACAAGGTTCAGAGTGCACTTTCGCTGGACTGCCAAGGAAACTGACGTGAAGAAGATCGCACTCTTCTCCGGCATCGCGCTCGTCACCATGGCGGCGAGCGCAGAGACTGCTCAACCCATGGACAAGGGGGCCGCTTCAGCGGATGCGCTGACCGAGACGGTGTCCGGTCTGGATGCGGGATTATTCGAAAGCTTCAATCATTGCGAAGCGCCCGGGGAACTGCAAAAACACGCGGGATATTTGGCGAAGGACCTCGAGTTCTATCACGACAACGGTGGCGTGACCTGGACGCGTGCCGCCTACCTCGCCAACACGCAGAAGCAAAAAATAACGGGGTCAGGTTCACTTAATTCGGAAAGCTCAAGGTCGGAGCGCACTTTTTAGCAAAGTTGATTCCGATTCATGTCCTAGCCCAGGGAGAAGGCGTGGTCGTTGCTCTTTTCAACCGTTACCGCGCAGATCGGCTGCACCGACAGGCTCAGGCTTGCTCCCGGGCGGGAGACGAGGATGCGGCACTGGCGCTCTACGCGAAGTGTGTGGGGCTCGATCCGGGCTATGCCAGCGCGTTCTACAACATCGGATTGATCCACAAGTGCCGGCACGAATGGGAGCAGTCCTTCGCGTTCAACGCTAGGGCGTATGAGCTTTCGCCCGGGGATGAAGCCGAATCCCGGGGTCAGGTTCACTTCCCGAGAATAAAAAGTGCGCCTGGCGCTGATTCGCTCCAACCTCATCTGCTCCGGTCTCTCCCCCGATCCGTCGACCTGGCTATGACGGGTCGCCTGGACGTCGACATTGTGTATGCTCCCTGCAACAGGAACGGGGATCGATATGGAAATCAAAGGGTGGGTGCTGATCGCGTCGGTGATCGCTGTGGCTGCGTATATGGTGGCCATCTACAACAGCCTCGTGCAGTTGAAGAACAACGTCGCCAAGGCGTGGGCCAACATCGACGTGCTGCTCAAGCAACGGCATGACGAGCTTCCCAAGCTGGTGGAAACCTGCAAGCAGTACATGGGCTACGAGCAGCCCGCGCTGGAGCGCGTGATCGCGGCGCGCGCGAATGTCTCCCAGGCCATGGCCCATGGCAGCCCCGAGGTGCTCGGCAAGGCGGAAGAGGGACTCCGCAGTGGCCTGGGCCAGCTCTACGCCGTGGCGGAGAACTACCCGGAGCTCAAGGCGGACCAGTCATTCCGGTTCCTGCAGACGCGCATCAGCGGCCTGGAAAACGCGATCGCGGACCGTCGCGAGTTCTACAACGACTCGGTCAACGCCCTGAATGTGCGGCGCGAGCAGTTTCCCGATCGCCTCCTTGCCAGTGCTTTCGACATCCGCGGCGCCGAGCTCCTGCATTTTTCGAGCGAGGAAACCCGCGACGTGGACCTGAAGGCACTGTTCGGCTGATTGGGGCCGCCGGGATGTCCCGCGCCCTGTTGCCCGTTGCCCGGCGGAGACGCTGAATCGTGCACTCTCACTCGTTGTTGTCGCCCTTGCTGCTCCTGCTCGCGCTTGGCCTGTGGGCCAGCGTCAAACAGCAGCTGGCCTGGCTGAAACGGACCCGCGGTGTGGAAGCGGGCGTGCCGATGTCCAAGTGCCGTTCGGCGGCCCAGGGCTACGTCCGGCTTTTCGGTGTGCAGCAATACGTGGACGGCAAGCCGCTGCAGGCTCCGCTCACCGGCAAGCCGTGCACCTGGTGGAGCTTCACCGTCGAGAAGCGCAAGGGCTGGAAACTGGACGACTCCCCACCCGAGTGGCGGCTCGTCAGGCAGGCCTCCAGCACGTCGCCGGTGCTGCTCGATGACGGCACTGGCCAGGTCTTGATCGATGTCACCGGAGAGCGGGACCTCGTCGGCCCCCGTGATACCTGGCACGGCGACACCGACCTCCCGATCTGGCCGCCCTCGATCCTCACGACCAAGGATAACTACCGGTATACCGAGCGGCGGATGGTTGCCGGCACCCCCCTCTACGTCGCCGGGCAGCTCACGACCCGCTCCAGCATCCCGACGCCCACGGCGATCAAGGACAGGGCGCTGCGCATGCTGACCCGCTGGAAGGGCAATCAGGCGAACCTGCGCGAACGGTTCGACCGGAACCACGACGGCGTGATCGATCCGGACGAATGGGAAGCGGCGCGCCAGGCCGCCCTGGGTGAAGCGGAATCGGAACTCGCCCGCGAACTGGACAGTGG
The DNA here is from genome assembly GCF_044904665.1 of Dyella ginsengisoli. Classification (NCBI taxonomy): domain Bacteria; kingdom Pseudomonadati; phylum Pseudomonadota; class Gammaproteobacteria; order Lysobacterales; family Rhodanobacteraceae; genus Dyella; species Dyella ginsengisoli. Next base: position 664,286 of record NZ_JADIKM010000002.1, on the reverse strand, counting down.
CGTCAATGGCCGCAGCGTGGTGTCCCGGCCCCCCGATGGAAAGCCTTTCGTCATCTCGCCGACGCCGGACCCAGACTCCAGCCAGCTTCCCAACCCTTTGCGGCCCTCGCTGTTCTGGCTTATCGCTTTTCTTCTCGCCTCGCTGTGGTGCCTTCGGGCGCTTGCAAGTTGACAGGCACGGGTGAAACGGGAGTCAGGGTTCAGGTTCTCGCATGGTCGACTCTGCCCCCCGCCAAACCGGGATGGAGGAAGTCAAGCGAAGAGCCAGGCGGCATCTAGCTTCCTCCGTCCCGGTTCCGGGATCGGTGGGGTGTCGACACCGCAGAAGCGCCTCGCCCTCGCCCTCCATGACGGCCCACACGCTGTTGCAGGAATGCACATCGATGGCTGCCTGAAGTGATGTGGCCGTCTCCTGCCGCTGGGCAATCTCCGACGATGTGGCGACAGCGACCGTACCGCCAAGCCCGGGAGGCGGCGACATGAGTTTCTGAGTGCGCTCTCTCTTGGGGCGATTAAAGGGGACGTGGCTAATTAACTCGGTCGCGTCTTTGCACATCAAGGTCTCGGGTGGCTTAATTGGCCACGTCCCCTTTTTCGACCGAAGTTATAACTGCCATTACCAACATCTTTATTCGTTAATGAACGAGTGAACTTTCCTTTGGGCCTCGACAATTGCCTTTGCCACTTCGCTTAGATGAACGCCGCTTAAGGTCATCCAGGCATAAAGACCGCCAGGAAGGGCGAACGCAGTATTGCAAAAGTACTTGTCATTTAATGCATTCGAGCCAACATTCGGGAATAAGCCCCTGCCATGAATGACCTGATGGCACCCAACGTAGACATCTTGGCCATTCATTCGAAAATATGGCCCAAGACTTGATGACCCGAGATATGTCATACCCCCAAATTCAGCCCGGCCAAGTGCCGACACCTTTTCAAAAGGCAAACCCGCCCTATGAATTGTTGCAAGAGCGGCTTTGGGGTCCTCGGTATTGATCAGGCGAACGTGTACATCTATCCAGAAGTCGTAACCATCTTCGTTAGGCGACACAAATGTGACCTTCGAATTTATGTACCCGAATTGAATCCAGACCTCCTTATCTTCGTGCGTATAAGGCCTAAATCCGAAGAAGAATTCCTTAGGAATCTCAAAGGTGACGCCACCCCATCGAAAAGTCTTGAGGCCATTTACATCGCCAATCGACACGACCTGGGCCATCGCAGCACCGCCCAACATGAAAAATCCAAGCACCATCAATAGCGCCAACCAACAAATTTTCTTCCGCATGATCTACTCAATCTTGTCGAGAGTTGAAATTGGGGCCGCATATTTAATGCATATTTGTTAGGAACACCCTTGCAGAAGCCGTCCCCTTGGCCTATGGAAATCAATAGCCGCCTGAGCCAGGATCCAAGCCATGTTGCCTAGATAGCCACACTGGTTTGCCAGCCGATTTCTAAGAATGGCTTTTTGCTGTGCGGCGATAATCTTAATGATTTCGGATGGACCTTGGCGTAGCCGTAACTCCGCCAGCCTAGCCAAAGGCAGAACTCCTTTCGTGTATAAATCTCCATTGCTGTAGATAAGATCGGATAGACCGACCATATTTTGCAGTGAGTTCGCTGCCGGCGAACTCGCGAATTAGCGAATTAAAGGGGACGTGGCTAATTAAATTCGGTCGTCGCCTGGCCGGGCAGGTCCCTGTCTGGCTTAATTGGCCCCTTCCCCTTTTCACTTTAGGGGCGGCTGCAGCGGATGGAAGGGTAGCAGCGCGGTAGAGGTGACGATTTCGCCTGCCAGCGCGCCGACGCTGACGGTGCCCGGAAGCAGCACGACCGGCAGCTACACGGTGAGCTGGACGGGCGTGAGCGGGGCTGAGGCGCCCTCGTTGATTCAAGCCAGTCAGAACTAGACGACGGGGCCAGGCCCACCTGCAGCGACTTGCAGAGTGGGCCTGGCCCTTCCATCAGCGAATCAAGCGCGTGTTACTTGGTTTTCTTCAGGTAGCGGACGACCTTGTTGAGGAGCACGGGCTCGACGGTGCCGGCGGTGTCCGGGGTGGTGTCGCGGCCGCCGGCGAGAATGAAGCTGAAGTCCGCGCCGCCGTGCTGGGCATTGCCGTGGCAGCCCATGCACCCGCCCATGTTGAAGGTGTGGCCCGCATGGGCCACGTTCTTGAAGGGGCTGCCATCCGCGTTGAAGTCGGTGATGGTGTTGATCAACGTGCCGCCTTCACCCTCGGGCAGCGAGCTGCCGTAGGGGTAGAACTGACCGCTGAAGACCTGCAGGTCGTAGTCGGTCTCGATGGTGCTGTTGGCCTGGTAGTAGGTGGCTGCGTCGGCGCCGGTGTAGGTCTGGCCGGGCACCGGCTTGTCGATGGGCTTGGCCTGTACGTTCACCAGCTTGTAGTAGGCCCACGGCGACTTGGTGCCTGCCGGGAAGTGCGCGGCGATGTACGTGGCGATCGCCTGGTGGGCTTCCTGGTTGACGGTGATGATGTCCTGCGGGATGGCGTGCTTGCGGGTGTTCACCTTGATGGTGCCGGTCACCAGGCCGCTGTTGGGCACGTTGGCGTAGTTGAGTTGCGGGCCGGCGTCGCCGAATTCGCCCTCGGTGTACTTGAACGACTGCCCCGCCTTCGCCGTGGCGTTGACCGACTCGATGGCCGGGGTCAACGCGCTGGCCGCCGGCTTGAGCAGGGTGCCGTTGGCGTCCTCCACCGGCTGGCCGCTGGCGTCGAGGATGTTGTCGGTCTGCTCGAACGTAGCAAAGATGAAGTACGGCGCTGAGGGCGTCTTCTGGATGATGTGCAGGCCGACCAGCGCCAGGGTCTCGTCGACGGGAACGATCTGGGTGACGCCGTTGGCGGTGTTCGTGGCGTAGTAACGCACCTTGGTGGTGTAGAAGCGGCGGGCGTCCTCGCTCGCACCCAGGCGACGCCAGGCCGCCTTGAGCTCGATGGTGCCGTAGGGGAAGCTCACCAGCGTGCTGGAGCCCGGGGTTGGATCCTTGCCGTGCTGCTGGATGTAAGCCTTGGTGGCCTTGATGTACGGGCCTGACGTGTTGGTCGACCACCAGCCCTTCGGGCACACGTAGTCGAAGTCCACCCGGTTGCCCTTGGCCAGGAACAGGATCTCGTTGTTCAGCGGCATCGCGGTGCCGTTGGCCACGCCGGCGAAGATGTGATCCAGACCGATCTGGCTGTTTTCGTCCGCGTTGATCCAGGGCGGATTGGGGCCGCTGGGAACCACGTGGGTGGTGGCGGTGCTTGCGTAGTTGTACTGCGGCGCCGCGTCGTAGTTGCACTGGTACGGCGGGTTCATGCCGCTGTTGGCCGTGGTGCCCGCCGGCAGGCCGGCGCCGGGGAAGATCTCCACCTTGTTGCGGTAGGTGTGCCACGCCAGCGGGCCGGTGTAGCTGGGGTCGCCGAAATACTTGCTGGTATCGGGCGTGTCACGTGTGCCGGGCGCGCCGTTCTGCGTCACCGCGGGCCAGTTAAGCGCAATGAACTCTTCCCAGGCGAAGATGGCCGCCTGGCTCAGCGAGGCATTGCCGGCGCCGCCGGGTATGTCGCTGGGTACGGTCGGGCTGATCTGCACCGGCTGGAAGTGTGATGCCGCCTTCTGCGATTGGGAGTGGGTGGCTGCGGTCACCGGAGCGACCAGGCAGGCGGTGATGGCGGCGGCGATCACCGAGGTGATTGCGGCGTGCCGGCGGGTGGAGCGAATTTTCATGAGGTCCCCTTTCCTGGGAGTTATGCGTTGTGATCGTGCTTCCCTGCGGTTCGATTGAAAGAACCGCGCATGTGCCGTGACGCGGGCACCGTGCATCGGGCACTCGACGACGGTGTGGCCACACACCCTCCCGCCTCCATGCATGCAGGCGGGTCAGGTGGTTTAGGTGCAAGAGAGGTGGCGCGCAGTCGGCGTTCAAGCCTGCGTTCGACGCATTCGTTCTGGCCCCCTGTGGCCAATTGCTTCTTAGCCCAACGCGATGGAGGGCTGCAATAGGAAAGAGCGGCTGCCGATGAGCGCGATGGTCCACGATGCAAGGGCGCGGCCGCACACCTTCAAGATGCCCTTGCAGAAACGTAAGAACGTGACGGAGATCGGGGTCGCCAATTCGGCGTCTGACGCAACGCCCGTACCCGATTCGTGTCGGAGTGAACGAGCGTTCTGGCCGGTGCCACGTCTGCGATCCCGCGTGTGCTCCGTCAGAGCAGATGAAGCACGGCGTTGCGGAAGGCCCCGTAGTTGCCGTCGTTGACGATGCGTCCGTCGTAGTGGTTGAGGATCAGCCGGAACAGCTGCCATGCCGCGACCGTCTGGACCGAGAACCACTCCGTGCCGGGAATCGGGTGCAGACCGCTGAGAATGATGTCGTTCTTGATCCGCGTGCCGAGGTTGTGGGCGGCCATCTGGTTGGTGATGACCCCCGCCACGCCGAAGTCGGGATTGTGCGTGGTGTAGCCCCCGCGCACGCCGAGCGTGGTGAAGGCGTTCGTGTCGCCGAACTTGAAGTAGTTGCCCTTTGCTCCGTGGTGTCCGTACTTGACGTAGGTGTCCATCTGCACACCCGGCGTCATGATGAAGTATGCGTTCTGCACTACCGTTCCTCCCTGTGGTTGGCCGAAGCGATCGCAGACCAAGCCAGATGGCCGGTGATCGTGTTGACGATGCGATGGCTTCGCTTCACGCGGTGCATCGCTGGCGGAATGGATGACAGGCGCCATGGCGCTGCGCGCGCGTTTCCGACTTCCGTATGGAGTAGTGCGCAGAACCCGTGCCGAATTGTCGGTGTCCCGGATGGCGTTCCAGGATCTTGGTCATGGCCAGGCGGGAGGCCGGCGAGTGTTCCCGTCAGCGAGGCACTCCGCGGCGTGGCGGGTCTACACGAGAATCGCCCCGGATCGCAGCAGGTACGATCCGGGGCGAATGCTGCCGTGTAGCCGTGTCACGCGGCCTGTCAGCTGGCCGGCAAGAAGCTGGCCACCTTGCCATCGGAGCGCGCGGGCTGCGCGAAGGATGCTGCCGATACCGGGCCCTGCGGCTGGGTGACGTGGTTGATCGCGTACCAGTAGCAGTCGGCCATGCTGTGGTTGCCGTCGGTGGTGAGGTACTCGGCGGTGAAGTCCACGGGCGTGCCGATGTGCTGGTACACGGTGGAACCGAGCAGCGGGGGCGGCACGTCGGGCACCAGGTCTTCAGTGTTCACCACGCGGAAGGTCGGCACGGCACCGCCATTCATGGCCTGGGCGAACGCGACATCGCCCACGCGCGGGCTGGCGAAGTTGTAGTGCACGTAGCTGCGGCTGCTGCCCGGCGGGATCGACGAGTTGGTGGCCACGTCCGGCACGGCCAGCGTGGAGAGGGCCGAGCCCATGCTGTGGCCGGTGAAGAACAGCCGGCTGACCGCGCCGATGGATGCCAGCTGGGCGAGCAGTGCGGGGCTGGCGCTGGTGTAGACGTTGTTCCAGCCGACCTGCACGTTGCCGAAGCCCGGTGCGAGCGCATAGGGCGTTTGATCCACCTCGGCGTCGATCACCGCGTCCGCCTTGCTCATGGTGCCGCGGAACACCACGAACGCATTGCCGGTGCCATCCCACGAGACAAAGCCGAACGGCTCGGGATAGTCGAACGTATGCCCGAGCACGGTGATCGTCACGGTGGCCCACAGCGGCGCGCTGTAGCTGAAGCCGAGCCCGTTCGGGGTCCAGTGGAAATCCTGCTGCGAGGGCGAGTTCTGCGCCAGCCACTGGTTGTACTGGTCATACGCCGTCAACACCTGCGAGGCGCAGATGGCAGCCTCGGTGAGGATGAAGTCGGGCGGAAAATACATCGGCAGGCTTTGCGGTGAAGCGGTGCTCATGGGACATCTCCTTATGATCCGTTGGGGCATTCACGGCGAACGATGCCGGCGCGGTTTCAACCTGGGGCGCGCCGCGCGGCATGGCAACTATGACAGCGCGTCTAGATACGAATCGCGCCGGGTTGTGCAGAAACACGAAGCCGTGCTCTCCTCGTTCGAGGTCTCGAGGTGGTCAGTGCGGATTTCTCCAGAGGACTTGGCTTGCCTGATCGGCTTTGCAGCGATTTCATGCTGCTCCGATCATGGACACCGCACTGGCCTTGACTCTCACGCGATCAACTTTCCGTCGCTCCATATTTTCCCGCGGTCGCTAGCGGGCCACCAGGTCGTTGTCCGCGCCGTGCCGAGCCCTCTGACGAACGCCACACGCGGGCTTGTGCTCGTTACCACCGACGTCGAAGTCGACCGGGATTTCATGGGGAATCTTCCATAGATACCTGCCAGTTTTGTGTAGGCCTCTTCGGCAGCCTCGGTGGACTCCCAGAAGTAGTGCCCTCCCGATTCCGACCGCACGGACTTTCCCTGAGCTTCCCAGGAGCTTGCCGTGTAGTACTGGTTGAACCGGAACCGAACCCGCAGATTGCGCTCTACGATCTTCATTTCGCTCAGGCGGGAAGGGATCGTATGGTCCATGCAAAACTTGCATGGGCTCCAATATCCGTAGAGGACGATCTTTGAATTCTCGGGAATCGCGGAAAGGCTGCCGTACTTTTCTTTCAAAAGATGAAGCAGCATGTCTTCGACGTGCACCCGACAACCGCTACCGTATTGCGCGGAAGCCGTCGCTACGGCGCCGCTGCCCTCATGAACCACCAATTGGCAGGCCATTGGCGCGTGGAGCAGGGACAGTTGTGACAAAAGTCCTTCGGCATGTTCTGACGTCCTGCCCATGAGTTCCTCCTTGATGTGTGGTTTTGAAATGCCGTACTGGTTTTTTCGTGCTCGATCGGGTTCGCAACTGGTCGTCAAGCAGGCAATTCAATATTAGATCTGCGTGCGACCCATGGTTCCACTTGGTGGTATCAGTCCGGCGATTGAAAGATTGCCGCGCCCCCTGACAGAGAGCGTGATTGGTGGGATAGACGGCGTAGTGTCGGAGCGATGCCTAGTCTTGGCATCTCCGTCCTGATGCTCCTGCGTCGGCAGTTACCTGGCGCGCTGAGGCGCTTCGCTTGCGCTAGCCGCATCCACCTTTGCTATGAACGCCCGGATGGACACAATCGCCGTGGCTTTTCCACTTGGGAGATGTTCCGTGGAGAACCTCGCGTCCTGATAGCCGCCGCCGGTGGCCCGCAGCCAGCAATCCTTTGCAGCCACCATCTGCTGAAGCAGTGCGTACGGGATCAGTACCTCACCCCTGCTTGAGGTGTAGATCGTGTGCGACACCGGGTTATGGAAGCTGCTGCTGATATCGCTGGGCTTGCTGGCGGGGAACGACGACGCCTGGCCGTCGATACTGATCTGCAGGGCCTCGAAACTCTGCACGGTTGGAGCATCGCTCGAGACCGTCGATTGGTAGGACAGCACCAGCGCCACCGACTGGGGCGAATCACTTGTCCAGCGGGCACCCAACTGCAGCGGTGTTCCCCGCTCGTTTCCTGGATCGTAGAGGGCGTTCGGCGACACTTCGATGATGGTCGCATGGTCGGACGTCGAGACGCTCTGCGACACCACACCCATGCCGGCGAGTTGGTCCACCGCGGTGCACCCGCAAAGCGCCAGTAATGCTGTGCTCAATACCCATCGTGCCTTCATGGCCCAGGACCTCCGTGTGTGGTGGCTAGGGGGGAGCTGAATCCTTCACGCTCCGCAATGCAAGCAAACTTGCTGAGGCTTGTACAGGAGATCGAAGATCAGGGTCCGGCGCACTCAGGTTTTCCAGGGAAGCGAACCTGATCCAGCCTGTCTCGCTTTTCTGGCAGAAGAGGCCCAGGTCGACGTCGGCGTGGCCCGCGCGCTGCGCGAACAGGTCAAGGCGCACGAACCTGCTTTTTCATCAGGCACGCGGCGCGGCTATGCTGGATCCGATCCATGCCGAGAGCACACATGTCCCATCCAAGCACAGCACCACTTGATTCCAGGCCAGCCGCACACGTAGGGGCGTCGCGCTGCAGCCGATGGGGGCGCCGCGTTCTGTGGGTGGCGACGCTGGCCGCGGTCAGCGCACCGGCCTTCGCCCAGAACGTCAATCCCGACGAGACCGGCCGTGAGCCCGTCAGCACCCGGGCAGCTCTGCAGAAAGCCCGGCCGGTAACCGCCAAACACGCCATGGTCGTCAGTGCGCAGCACCTGGCCACGATGGTGGGCGTGGATATCCTCAAGCGTGGTGGCAATGCCGTGGACGCCGCCGTGGCGGTGGGTTTTGCGGAGGCAGTGGTGCACCCGTGCTGCGGCAATATCGGCGGCGGTGGGTTCATGACCCTCCATCTCAAGGATGGTCGCAACCTGTTCCTCGATTTCCGCGAGAAGGCGCCGGCGAAGGCCACGCCCACGATGTTCCAGGATGCCGACGGCAATGTCGTGGAGGGACGCAGTACCGAGAGCTATCTCGGTGTGGGCGTACCCGGCACGGTGATGGGTTTCGATACCGCGTTGAAGGCTTACGGCACGATGTCGCTGCAACAGGTCATTGCGCCGGCGATCAAGCTGGCCCGCGACGGCTACGTGCTCCAGCAGGGAGACATCGACAGCCTCGACACGAGCAACAGTGAGTTTGCGAAGCACGCCAACGTGGCGGCGATCTTCCTCAACCATGGCAAGCCCTTCAAGGTTGGTGAGCGGCTGGTGCAGAAGGATCTGGCGCGCACGCTCGAACGGATTGCGAAGGGCGGCGCCAAGGCGTTCTACGAGGGGCCGATCGCCCACGCCGTGGTAAAGGCCAGCGACGCCAACGGCGGCATCCTGTCGTTGCGCGACTTTGCCGACTACACCGCGCAGTGGGAAAAACCCATCCAGTGCGAGTACCGCGGCTACACCGTGGTGTCGGCGCCGCCGCCGAGTTCGGGCGGCACCACGCTGTGCCTGATCCTGCAGATCATCCAGCCTTACCCGCTCGCCAAGTGGGGTTATGGCTCGGTCAACAGCGTGCACTACCTGGTGGAGGCCGAGCGTCGCGCGTTTGCCGACCGCAACACGCACCTCGGCGATCCGGCCTTCGTGCACAACCCGATCGACACGCTGCTCTCGGACGCACACGCAGCGAAGCTTCGCGCCACCATCAAGCCGGACCAGGCCACGCCGTCGTCGGAGATCCAGGGCAGCCTCGGCGCGCCCGAAGGCAACCACACCACGCACTACTCCGTGGTCGACAAGGACGGCAACGCGGTCGCCGTCACCTATACCGTCAACTACCTGTTCGGCAACAAGCAGATCGCCGGCGACACGGGCTTCTTCCTCAACGACGAAATGGATGACTTCACCGGCAAGCCGGGCGTGGCCAACGGCGCCGGGCTGGTGCAGGGCGTGATCAACCAGGTCGAACCGGGCAAGCGACCCCTGAGCTCGATGACGCCGACCATCGTGCTGCGCAACGGCAAGCCGTTCATGCTCACGGGCAGCCCAGGCAGCGCCACCATCATCTCGTCCACGCTGGAGAGCATGCTCAACGTGGTCGACTTCGGCATGAACATGCAGCAGGCGGTCAACGCACCACGCGTGCATCATCAGTGGTATCCGGATGTCGTCTACGCCGGCCAGGGCCTGCTCACGCCCGAGTCGCAGTGGGCGCTGGAAGCCATGGGCTACCAGTTCAAGCCGTTCAGCGGCGGCGCGGTCGAGGCGATCCTGCTCAATCCGAAGACCGGCCTGCTGGAAGGCGCCAACGACCCCCGTCGCCCCGCCGGACTGGCGGCCGGCTATTGATGGACAGGGGGCCGGCGGCGCGTGAAGCCGCCAGGGCGCGGGCCTTCCCTGCCTCACCGCGATAGCCGCGGCGGCTTCACTTTCCGCGGTTGAGCAGGCGCGCCAACGTGGGGCGCGGATCGGGTCGAGCCATGCGCCTGCACTGTCCCGGGTGGGCCGATCGGACGGGGCGGGAATGCCGGGGCGATCAGGGACCTTGAAGGCCAGCGAGGCGACCTTGTCGGTTCCGGCCCTGGTCCAAAAAAGGGCGGCCGCTCCCGGGCGCGAGCGGTTCCTCACGAGGAGGGCGCACTCCCCGGAAGCAGCGGAGGCGTTGCCCGGCCACACCGAGCCGGGCGGGTGTCGGGGCCGTGGCGGGTGCCTGTCGTCACGGTCGGCTGGCTTGCGGCAGGATGATGGCAGGCATCCGAGTACCTGACGCCGAGGAGCAGCCATGCACATCAACAGCACCCGACTGCGCGAGCTGCGCAACGCGCGCCAGTGGTCGCAGGAGCAGCTGGCCCGACTGAGCGGCCTGAACCTGCGCACCATCCAGCGCCTGGAGTCCGGCGCCAGGATCTCGATGGAATCCCTGCGGGCACTGGCCGCCGTGTTCGAGGTGCCGGCGGAGAGCCTGCTGGCCGGCGAGCCGAACCCCCGGCCGTCGGCCCTCCAGGCGATGCGCGAAGGCGTGCTTCGCGGCCTGGAATTCACCGGCACCACCCCGCGCGCGGAGTTCTGGTGGTTTGCGCTCGCCGTGGCGATGGTGCTGGCCTTTGCCCAGCTGCTCGCCGAGGCGATGGGCCCGCTGCCTCTGCAGATCGCCTCGCTGGCGGTGCTGCTGCCGTGGATCGCCGCATGCACCCGTCGCCTGCGCGACGCCGGCCTCAACCCCTGGTGGCAGCTGATCAGCCTGGCACCGGTGGGCGGCATCCTGGTGCTTCTGTACCTGCTGACCTACCCGACCAAGGCGGACAGCCCGGTCGAGGCGAGTGCGGGCTGATCCTGTTCGAGCTGTGCCGCGGCTGCTTGCCGGCCCCGTACCCGGTTACTCGGGCGCTCGAGCCGGATGTTCTCCAGGCAAGAGGACGTTTCAGTAACAGCAATGCTTGCGGCCCCTTCGGCGCCAGCCGGCGCACGCCATATTGCCCAGTGACCCGGAGCTAATTCAGCCTGTGCGCGTAATAGCCGGTTGAGCTTGCTGAGACAAGCTGGGCAGTGTCCGAACAGGTAGCCGCGCCCGTGCCGGCTGCATCGGCTGATTCCCTCGCGTTAGGATGCCTGCTGCCGCGGCCCGCCATGGCCGCCGCCGCTCCCATCCCCTCAGGAACGCCATGAGCATGCACTGCGTAACGCGGCGGGGTATCTGCCGATGAACCGCCCGCAGCACGAAGCCCCTGCGATCGCCGATCCCATCATCGTGGTCAAGGGCCTGGACAAGACCTACGCCTCGGGTTTCCGGGCGCTCAAGCCGATCGACCTGGAGATCCGTCGCGGCGAGATATTCGCCCTGCTCGGCCCCAACGGGGCGGGCAAGACCACGCTGATCAGCATCATCTGCGGCATCGTCAATCCCGGTAGCGGCTCCATTTCCGTGGATGACCACGACGTGGTGCGCGATTTTCGCGCCACCCGTTCGCGCATCGGCCTGGTGCCGCAGGAGCTCACCACCGACGCGTTCGAGACGGTGTGGAACACGGTGAGCTTCAGCCGCGGGTTGTTCGGGCTGCCGCCCAAGCCCGAGCACATCGAGCAGGTGCTGAAGGACCTGTCGCTGTGGGACAAGCGCCACAACAAGATCCTCACCCTTTCCGGCGGCATGAAGCGGCGCGTGATGATCGCCAAGGCGTTGTCGCACGAGCCGCGCGTGCTGTTCCTGGACGAGCCCACCGCCGGCGTCGACGTGGAGTTGCGCCGCGACATGTGGAACCTGGTGCGGCGCCTGCGCGACAACGGCGTCACCATCATCCTCACCACGCACTACATCGAGGAAGCCGAGGAGATGGCCGACCGCGTGGGCGTGATCAGCAAGGGCGAGCTGATCCTGGTGGAGGAAACCGCCACGCTGATGCACAAGCTGGGCAAGAAGGCGTTGACGCTGCAGCTGCACCAGCCGCTGCCTGCCATTCCCGCCTCGCTGGCCAGCTACGACCTGGCGTTGTCCGCCGATGGCACCGAACTCACCTACACCTACGATACCCAGGCCGAGCGCACCGGCATCACCACGCTGCTCGGCGAGCTCGCCGCTGCCGGCATCCGCTTCCGCGATCTGAGCACCAAGCAGAACACGCTGGAAGAAATCTTCGTCGACCTGGTGAGGAGCCGCTGATGAACTGGCACGCGATCCGCGCCATCTACCGTTTCGAAATGGCCCGCACCCGCCGCACGCTGATGCAATCGATCGCCTCGCCGGTGCTGTCCACCTCGCTGTACTTCGTGGTGTTCGGCTCGGCCATCGGCTCGCGCATCACCTCGGTGGAAGGGGTGAGCTACGGCGCCTTCATCATCCCCGGGCTGATCATGCTGTCGCTGTTGATGCAGAGCGTGTCCAATGCCTCGTTCGGCATCTACTTCCCCAAGTTCACCGGCACCATCTACGAGATCCACTCCGCGCCGATTTCGTTCGTGGAAATTGTCTGCGGCTACGTCGGGGCGGCGGCGACCAAGTCGGTGATCGTCGGGGTGATCATCCTGGCTACCGCTCGGTTGTTCGTGGACTACCACATCGCCCACCCGCTGCTGATGGTCAGCTTCCTGCTGCTCACTGCGATCACCTTCAGCCTGTTCGGCTTCATCATCGGCATCTGGGCGGACAACTTCGAGAAGCTGCAGGTGATACCACTGCTGGTGATCACGCCGCTCACCTTCCTCGGCGGCAGCTTCTATTCCATCCACATGTTGCCGCCGATCTGGCAGAAGATCACCCTGCTCAACCCGGTGGTGTACCTGGTGAGCGGCTTCCGCTGGAGCTTCTACGACCTGGCGGACGTCAGCGTCGGCGTCAGCCTGGCGGCGATCGCCGGGTTCCTCATCGCCTGCCTGGTCGCCATCGGCTGGATCTTCCGCACTGGCTACAAGCTCAAGAGCTGACGACGGGCTGGGGCCGTGAGGGTGGCGACAAGGTGGCCGCGGCCCCCCTCCAGCCCCTGCGGCGGTAGCCACCGTCGCGTACCGCGTTCCCACGCCCTGCGCGCTGTGCACCATCTCGATGTTGCCCAGGATGGCTTCACTCAGGGAGGGGTGGCTTGTCGCGCTACAGCAGTGTCTTTGGGATCGGCATCGACGCGTCCATTCCTTTGATGGCCGCGTTAGTCGTGAACGTGGGTGCCGAAAGCAGAAACAAAGGTCAGAGCGCACTTTCTTTTGCGGATGACTCTGAAAACGCATGTCGCCGCTTCTCGCGCGTGGCGGTGGGTTCGATGTCACCACAACGTTGGATGTCGGCCGGCGACAGCAGCAGATTGGGCTATCGTGCCGTCCCGATCACGATGAACCGCCCGATGAAAACCTACGCCCCACCGCTGACCACCAACCCGCACGATCCGCTGTATCGCGTCGACAAGGCGATCAGGGCCGCGCAGCTGCGGCTGGACGCGGCCATCGACGCGAAGCGGCATCACACCAGCCAGAACCTGGCCCATGAAGTGATCAAGGAGGCGCGCGAGGGGCTCAAGAAGGCCGAGCAGGCGCGCGTGCTGAAGATCAAGGAAGTCGCGCTGAAGGCAGCCGAGAGCGAGACGGAATCGAAGCGTTGAGCGTGCGGCTTGCGCGCGAGTGGGTGGTCAAAGCGTTCCGCGTGCCGTTGTTGGCTAGCCCACGCGAAACCGCGCTCCCCGGTTCTCCGTTACGCCGGGAGTCGCGATGCGGCGATCGCCCGGGGCGATCCGGAAACCGGTGCCAGGTCACACTTTCCCGCCGCGGGTCGGCCTCGACGTGCCCGGCGTTTCACTGCACTCTTCACTGGCCTGCTTGCCGCAGGCGCGGGGGTGGTGTGAACGTGAGCGTGGCGCGAGTGAACTGCAACGAGTGCAAGAGGCCGGTTGTGCGCCATGGGTGAGCACCCGGTCCACGAGCCGCACGAAGGTGAGCATCACGGTATCCGCACCTGGCTGGCGATCGGCTCGTTTGCGCTGATCGCCTTGTTCACGCTGGCCTCGCTGTTTGCCTCGCGCATCGACCAGCCGCGCCAGGTCAGCCCGCATCAGACCCCTCGTGCCGAGCCACCGGTGCTGCCCTCGGTGGAAGTGTGGGTGAGCACGGCCGATCGCCGCCTGCTGCTGGCGCGCCAGCCGGACATCGCGATGAGCCCGCGCGACACGCTGCCCAAGGGCGTGGTGATCGATACGCACGCCACCTATCAAGCCATGGTGGGTTTCGGCGCCGCGATCACCGACTCCTCGGCGTGGCTGATCCGCAACAAGATGAGCGAGACCCAGCGTACGGCCCTGCTGCGCGAGCTGTTCGGGCCGCCGCCTGGGCTCAACATGAGCATGACGCGGCTGACCATCGGCGCGTCGGACTTCTCGCTGCAGCCGTACACACTGGACGACATGCCCGCCGGGCAGACCGACCCGGCGCTGGAGCACTTCAACGTGGCGCCCGACGCGGCCGACGTGATTCCTACCGTGCGCGAGGCGCTGGCGATCAATCCGCAGCTGCAGGTGATCGCCTCGCCGTGGAGCGCGCCGGCGTGGATGAAGAGCAGCGACAACCTGATCAAGGGCGAGCTGCTGGAGTCGTTCGAGAGCGCGTTCGCGGACTACCTCGTGAAGTACGTGGAGGCCTTGCGCAGCTATGGCATACCCATCTTCGCGCTCAGCGTGCAGAACGAGCCGGCGTTCGAGCCGGCCACCTACCCGGGCATGGCGGTGCCGGCGGCCACCCGCGCGCGCCTGATCGGGCAATACCTCGGGCCGGCGCTGGCCCGCCATGCGCCCAGGACACGCATCCTGGAGTGGGACCACAACTGGGACGATCCGACCCAGCCGCTCGGCGTGCTGGCCGATCCGGACGCATCCCGCTATGTGGCCGGCGTGGCCTGGCACTGCTATGCGGGCACGCCGTCGGTGCAGTCGGACGTGCATCGCGCCTACCCCGGCAAGGACACCTACATCACCGAATGCTCGGGTGGCGACTGGGCCTCGGCGCGCAAGGGCGAGCTGCTGTGGTTTGCGCGCGACCTGCTGCTGGCCGGCGTACGCAACTGGGCGCGCGGGGTGGTGTACTGGAACGTGGCGCTGGACGAGCAGCACGGCCCACACGCCGGCGGCTGCGACATCTGCAAGGGCGTGGTCACCATCGACTCGCGCACCGGTGAGGTGAGCCGCAACGACGAGTACTACGCGTTCGCGCACTTCAGCCGCTTCGTGCTGCCCGGTGCGCTGCGGGTGGGCTCCAGCGAAACGGAGAAGGGCGTCAACAACGTGGCCTTCCGCAACCCCGGCGACGAGTCGCTGGTGCTGGTGGTGGTGAACAGCCACGCGGGTGCGCGCACCCTCACCGTGGACGAGGGCACCACCGGCTTCCAGTACGAGTTGCCCGGGCAAAGCGTGGCCACCTTCGTCTGGACCCCCGATCCCGCGGGTGCCTTGATCCGCCGCGCGCTGCACTGGTTCAAGACCGTGCAGGCCGCGGCCAGCGGCGCGCGCGCGGCCCCGGGGCAGGGGTGAAGTGACGCCGGGTTGTGCGCGACGCCCGGTTTGGCGAGCGCGAGGCCCGATCCTCTACCATCGCCGCAGCCCCTGACCTGCCGAACGGACGCCACCCATGACCGAAGAGATGAAGCGCTGCCCCGCCTGCGCCGAGCTGATCCAGGCCGCCGCCCGCAAATGCCGCTACTGCGGCACCGACATCGAGGCCTACGAGGCGGCCCACGAGGCCAGCGTGGAGCAGACGCTGTTCGCCGGTCACCCGCGGGTGATCTATACCTTCAGTCAGTACGTGGTGGTGGTCCTCACGCTGGGCCTCGCCCTGCTGGTGTACTGGCTGCGCAGCCTGAGCCTCACCTTCACCATCACCACCCAGCGCGTGCGCGTGGAGCGCGGTCTGTTCTCCAAGGCGCAGGACAACGTGGAGCTGTTCCGCATCGACCATTTCGACATCCTCAAGCCGCTGGGGATGCGCCTGCTCGGCCTGTGCCGCGTCACGCTGCACTCGTCCGACGACGAGATGCCGGTAGTGAACCTCTACGGCATCCCCGGCCTTGAAGCGATGGCCGACACCCTGCGCGAATGCTCTCTGCGCGAGCGCACCCGTCGACGGGTGCTGCCGATGGAGCATATGTAGCCGTTGCGCCGGCGCGGCCCGACCGTCGCGGCGATCGCTGCCCGGCTTGGCCACCGCACGCATGCGCGCGACGGGCAAACCATGCCGGTACGCGGGGCGCCGCAATCGCATGAAGCCAGCGCTGCTCGCGGCAAGCGCAGGGAGCGGCGCTGCCGGCTGGTAGCCTTGCACGCCTGCCCCACGCCGGAAGCCGCCCGATGGATCCCCTGTTGTTCGAAGAGCTCGACTACTGCCCCACGCCGATCGGGCCGGTGAGCCTGCGCCGGCGCATGGAGCTCACCGTCAAGCGCGTGGTGTACGAGGTGAAGCTGGGCGACGAGTTCCTGATGTCCAGCCTGTTCACCGCGTCGGAGGAGGCGCTGGCGCGGTTGGGGCTGGCGGCGTTGCAGGGCGACGCGCTGGACGTGGTGGTGGGTGGGCTGGGCCTGGGCTACACGGCGCGTGCGGCGCTGGAGGACGCGCGGGTGCGCTCGCTGGCGGTGGTCGAATACCTGGTGCCGGTGATCGCCTGGCACCGCGACGGCCTGCTGCCGCTGGGGCCGGAGCTTACCGGCGACGCGCGCTGCCGCTTCGTGCAGGGCGACTTCTTCGCCATGGCCGCCTCGGCCGACGGCTTCGATCCGCAGCAGCCGGGCCGGCGCTTCGACGCGATCCTGCTCGACATCGACCACTCGCCCGACGCGCTGCTGGACGCGCGCAGCAGCAGCTTCTATCGCCCCGACGGCCTGCGCGCGCTGGCACGCCACCTCAAACCCGGCGGCATCTTCGGCCTGTGGTCGAACGACGCCCCCGATCCGGCCTTCACCGAGCGCCTCGCCGGCGTGTTCGCCGAGGCATGGGCCGAGCCGGTGACCTTCGACAACCCGCTGCTGGGCACCCGGTTCACGCAGACCGTGTATCTGGCCCGCGCGTTCGCGTAGCACGGCGCGGCGGCCGGGCGGCGGACGGCTGCGCGCACCGGCGGCAAGCGTGCTGCGGGTGCCGTCGACGCCGTCTCCGGTTTCCGACAGACTTCTGCACTTCGATCGTCACGGATGAGTCGGGGGAAACCTCATGCGCTGGATGCTTTCGTGTTTCGTCGCTACCGCCGCGCTGTCGGTGGCATGCCCGGCCCGCGCCGATGACGAGGCGTTGCGCAAGGTGCTCTCGCAGCGCTACGCGGCGATCAAGATGGCCATGGCTGCGCGCGATACGCGGGCACTGGCGCCACTGCTCACAGCTGACTTCCGCAGCGAGGAGCTCGACGGCCAGTCGGTGGACCGCGCGGGCCTGATGGCGCAATTGTCCGCGCTGCCACCCAAGGCGTCGGCCGGCGAGAGCCACACCACGCTCACCTCGGTCATTCGCCACGGCGATACCGCCGACGTGCAGCAGCGCTACAGCCACATCACGCACAAGGGGCAGCCGCCGCACGCGGTCGCGCTGGTGACGATGTCGCGCGACACCTGGACCCGCGTCCACGGCACCTGGCGGCTCGCCCGCACGCGCACGGACGCGATCGACTACCGGGTCGACGGCAAGACCCTCGTGCACAAGGCGCGCGACGGGGTGCACTGAACAGCCGTAGTCTCGAGGACGGGCCCTGGGCCTGCGCTCCAGTGCGGAGTTGAACGCAGCGCGCTGGCAGCGGGCTTGGTCGATCACCTCGAACTTGCCCAACAGCGGCCGGTGACTGTCCGCCAGCCCGCTCCGGTCGAACCGACGGTTATCCGTTTGATCGCCGGCAGCGGCCATCGTCCCCGAGCCGGCAGTCGCACGTACCGGCCGGCAGGTGAGCAGGGCGAGGCCGCGCGGCAGCGCGCGACGAGACAGGGAGCGGCTCCCTGAAGCCGGACATCCTCCTGGGTGCCGCTCCGGGGACAACGGTTGCAGCAGGCCTGTCATGGCCAGGACTCCTTCATGCCGGGCGGAGTCGGGCCGTTGTGGCCCGCCGAGCGCGGACCCTGTCGATTTGCCGTTGGCTTGCCCGTCGAGGATGTGGACGGCCGCGATTGCGCGGCTCCGATCCGGTCCCCATCCCAAGGAGAACTGCCGTGCAACTGGTCGCTTATCTCAACTTTCCCGGCACCGCGCGCGAGGCGATGGATTTCTACGCCGCCGCGCTCGGCGGCAAGGTCACCCAGCGCTTCACCTACGGCGAGTCGCCGATGGCCGGGCAGTTGCCCGAAGCGGCGCGTGGCAACGTCATGCACTCGCAGGTCGAGGTCGGCCGAGCGCTGATCATGGGCGCCGACGGTCCGCCGCCGTACGAGGCCGGCAGCACCACCATCAACGTCATGCCGGACACGCCGGAGGAGGCCGAGCGCATCTTCAAGGCGTTGTCTGCCGGCGGCGAGGTGACCATGCCGCTGGAGGAAACCTTCTGGGCCTATCGTTTCGGCGCGTTCACCGACAAGTTCGGCAAGCACTGGATGGTGAATTGCCTCAAGCCGATGTAGTGGCGGCGCCGTAATGCCCGGCGCGCTACCCCACGCACGGCCCGGGCTACTGCCGGCGCCGACGGGCTGCTGCGGCGCTGTATACGTTTCAGCCGGGCAGGCCTATATTCCGGCCAGTTGCCTGGTGGTTTCGCATTTCAATGGATGTGGGCGCGGCGGTCCGGCGTCAGCCGGCGGTCGGTTCCCGGAGGGGAGCATGGAAACGCTATTGGCGTACGAGGATCTGCGGGCCTCCGTGGAGGTCATCACGGCGGCGCTGCACGAGCGCGATTCCTACACGCGATTCCATTGCGATCGGGTGACGCGCCTGGCGCAGGCGCTGGGCAGGGCATGCGGACTGCCCGCCAAGGAGTTGAAGACGCTCCATCTCGGCGCCGTGTTCCACGACATCGGCAAGATCGGCGTGCCCGACTGCGTCCTGCTCAAGCCGGGGCGACTGACCGTCGAGGAATGGGAATTGATGAAAGCCCACGCCGAGCAGGGCGAACGCATCTTTCGCTGCGCGGCGCTCGAGTGTGCGGAGGAGGTGGCGCCGATCATCCGCCATCACCACGAATCCTTCGATGGCAGCGGGTATCCCGATGGACTGAAGGGCGAGTGCATCCCGTTGCCCTGCCGGATCCTGCTGGTGGCCGATGGCTACGACGCGATGGCCACGGCGCGCTCCTACCATCGCGCCAGGAGTCACGACGAGGTGATGCAGATCATGGAGTCGGAGCAGGGCACGAAGCTCGATCCGAACGTGCTGCTCGAGTTCACTCGGCTGATGGGCCGCCGGGGTCAGAGCGCACGTCTCTAGATCCCGCGCGCGTCGGCGTTGCGCCGCGCGCCGTGCCATGCGTGGGGCGACGATCGCGAGTTGCCGATATCGCCGGCAAGGCCACGCTGCACCGTCGCCCTAGCAGGCCTGTGTCACCGGTGCGATCGCCCGAGCAAGGCGCGGCGTCATGCCTTGGCGCAACCGTGGATGCCGAGCGCATCGGCTACCTTCCGACGCCCCCTGATCCGCCCACGCGCGGCGATTCGCAATTTCGCGCATGTGAATCACGGCCTCGCCTGTCTCCGAAGCTTCATGCCCGGGTGCTTGAATCGCGGCTGCCGTCGCCAGCGCAAGGCTTGTACGCCACCACCGGCACGACTGGGGGAATCCATCGAACGCGGTCGTCATCGCCCCGAGTTGCCGCACCCCCAACATCGACACCGCCGATGCGCCGCCGCTGAGCGAAGGCGACATCATCGCCCGCCTGCACACGCTGGATGACGGCTACGCCGTGCAGCCTGTTTCCCACCCCAGGCAGCGGCAAGTCGCGACGTCCGATCAACCGCGACGGGCCTCGCGTACCGTCGCCGTGACGGCGCGCGGGAGTACGCCGTCCACCACGCGCCCGCGCCACCGAACTCAGGTAGCGACGCTGAAAGGATTTTGCATCCGACGCGGGGCAATGTCTGCTCGCGCCAAGGCTGTCAGAAGCCGCGGACCTTGAGCCACAGCCCCAGCATGCGCAGCGCGATCGCGACGGCGGCAATCGCCAGGACAATAGTCGTGGTTCGCCGCAGCCGAGAGGCCTTGCGCTCGAGGTCCCGGCGAATGATCTCCATGTCCTTCTCCGCCTGCGCCATTGCCCGGGCGAGGTGCTCGGGTTCCATCAGCTCGCTGGCGTGAGCCGATTCCCACGCAGAGTTCGCGTGGTTCAGCCGTCCGAGGGCAGCGTTGACCTCAGGTGACGCATCGGGCCACCAGTCATGCTCGCGAGACGTCGCCTTCGTCCAGAACTGGCGTGCGACGGAGTAGATGGCCTCGGGCGGCTCGCTGGTCCTGCTGAGCGGAATCGGCACGACGCCTTTCACGCGTGGTCCCAGCCTGACGAGGGCCATCGCCCGGTCGGTCCAGTGCGCGGGCGTGATGTCGGCCAGTCGCGGCACTCGCAGCAGCAACGCAAAGCGCTCGTGGCCACGACTGGCGACACGTTGCAGATGCAGCCCTTCCACCTCCGGCCACGGAATAAGGCCGTACAGCGGCAGCTCGACGCCACGTGCAGACAACACCATCACCGGCTTGCCCAGGCTCGATGCGGCCCTGGCACTCAAGAGCATGCCGGAAGCGAGGAGGAAGGGCCCTGCGAGCCACATCAGCCAGGGTGGGTCCGCATCGACGATGGCGAAGTACACAACGGCCATGCCCAGCAGCAGCATGAGCAGGGACAGTGCCAGGGCGTTGATCGATGCAGGTACCGTCAGCGGGCGGCCGTAAGTCAACGAGGCCCTGGCAAGCTCAGCGGTTCGTTGTGTTACGCGACGCTGATCCCGCGCGTGCTTTCGTTGCACGCGGCGTTTGTCGCCCAGATAGCTCAGCACCACGACCGCCACACCGCCGGCCAGCCAGAGCAATGCCAACGGATCGTGCCGAAGTCTGGCCAACCCGATGCCCGTGGCGATCACGCCACCAATCAGCGCGAAGAGATTGATGATCTGAGGCATGGTGCTCCCGCCGTCCTTGGCCAGCGATCACGCTGGCGAGCGCGGGCAGCTTAATGATATCGCCGCCCAGGCGACAGCTCGACGAACAAGCGCGGTCGTGAGCTTCGAGCCGCCGGCCACGGGGATGCCGCCAGCGTCGCTGCCGGTTACCCTGAAGGCATGGACCCTTTTAGCCATGTCGCCGCCCGACGGCGCTTTCGCTCCGCACTGTCTCTCGCTGTCTTGCTCATGCTCGGTGGATGCGCGACCGCGCCGCCGCGCAACACCGGCAACCTCTGTCAGGTGTTCGACGAATATCCCGGCTGGTACCACGACGCGCGCGATGCGCAGAAGCGCTGGGGCACGCCGGCGAACGTGCTGATGGCGTTCGTGCAGCGCGAGTCCGGCTTCCGCCGGAAAGCGCGGCCCGACCGGCCGTGGTTCCTGTTCATCCCGCTGCCGCGGCGGTCGAGTGCCTACGGTTACGCGCAGGCGCAGGACCCGGTGTGGAAGGAGTACCGCAAGGAGAACGGCGGCTGGTTCAAGATCGCACCGACATGGAGGATGCGCTGGATTTTCTCGGCTGGTACACCGACCGCATCCATCGCGAGCTGGGCATCTCCAAGTGGGATCCGAAGCACCTCTACCTCGCCTACCACGAGGGCATCGGCGGCTACCGCTTGGGACACTGGAAGCGCGATCGCCACCTGCTGGAGACCGCGGATGAGGTGGATCGGCGGGCGAGAGGATACGGTGCGCAGCTCCGGCGCTGCCGGTAGCGATGGCTCGGTTGCAGCGTACCGGTCGGTGGCGGCACGGCAAGCGCCGATAAAAAAAGGCGCCAGCGATGGCGCCTTTTCTGCTCGGGTCGGCGCGGACTCGCGAGCGATTCCGTGCCAACCCTCACGCGGAACTCAGGACGTCGGCGTGCCGCTGCCCGCGAAATCCACCACCAGGGTCACCCGGCGGTTGTTGGCGCCGGCATCGCGGATCTGGCCCTTCTCGACCTGGCGGTTGCTGGATTCGCCGTAGCTGACGGCGCGCACCTTGTCGGCATTCAAGCCACCCGTGCCGACGAGATAGTCGCGCACGGCCTGTGCCCGCTTCAGGCCGAGTCGCTTGTTGTAGCCCGCCGAGCCGGCCGGATCGGTGAAGCCTTCCACCGTGATCACGGCGTCGGAACGGTGCTGGCCGATCACCTTGGCGAAGTCGTCGAGCAGCGGCTTGTCCTGGTCGCGGAGGGTGGCGTCGCCGAAGGCGAAGTGCGCGGCGGTATCGACGTTGATGCGGCCCTGCATCGCGGTGATCTGGGCGTCGTACTTGGCGAATCGCTGCTGCATGTCCTGCGTGAGCGCATCGATCTGCTGCTGCTGCTTCTGGTCGTTGGCGCGCAGCTCGCTGATGGCGGCGTCGTAGTCGGTCTTCTTGACGTACTGGGAACATCCTCCCAGCGCGACCCCCAGCAGGCACAGGGGAACGAGTGCAACGCGTGCGGCTTTAAGGCTCATGGTGATCTCCTCATGCATCGGGCCCGTAGCGATACGTGTCATCGCGTACTTCAGGCCATGCCCGGCGCATCCGCATCGTCCCCCACGCGCGCAGATGTCGGCTTTTCAGGCTACCCCGCGCGGGCACTGAGGGAATGAACCGCAGTCAACCGTGAAGGTCGTGTGTGCGCGTGCCATACGGGATCTGGCCCGTCGCAGCCGCGCAATCAGTCGGTCGTGGACAAGCGGCCAGTCGATGTTTCTCAGTGCATGCCGGCGCTACCGCGCGACGCAGCCGCGATACGCGTGCGCGTGCGCGGCGTCCACGCGGGAGCCTTGGCTGTCCGGCACAGCATCCCTAGATTCGCTTCGGATCTTTATTCAGCGAGGTGGCGCTGCCCTGATATTTCGAAGGCTTCTGATAGGTGAACTCGTTGCCGTTGCCGCGAAAGGTGGCGCCCGTGAGCGGATGCTTCCAGCCTTGCTGCGAGCCTTCGGCGTTGCATACCGGGCCATGGTCGATGCGGTAGCGGGTCATCCATCCGCAGCAATCGGCACAGCATCCCTTGCCCGTGCAGCAGATGGTGAGGTCGCCTCCCAGGTTGCCCTTGCCCAGGCCATACGTGGCGCAAACATGGTTCACGACCGCCATCTCCGCGTGGAGGTTGGTCTCGCGGGTGAGCCACAGCACGGTTTCCTCGGTAAGCAGGGGATTGGGCCGCAGATTGGTGTTGAGTGTCTGCACCAGCGTGGCGCGGTTCGGCACCGGAATGCCCACGGCCATGTACACGTTCTGCGAGGCCAGGTAGGCGATCACATAGGTGTTGTTGGTGTTGTTCGCGGCCTGGCCAAGCGTCGTCTTCATGGCGGTATCGAACTGGGTGACCAGTGCCGGCACGACGGTGCAGTTCGCGCCTTCGTTCCGCCGATCGGTCCGCTTTTGCTTCGCGTCAGTCCAGGTGCTCATGGTGCTGCTTCCCTCCAGATTGCGGGTGACCGATTTTCCGTCCGGCGGTGGGCGCGGCGGGCGCCTGCCCCTCCATGTATGCAGTGCGTAATGGCCCGTCGGATCTGGTCGCGGTGAGGTCGGAGTCGTGTTTCAGCGAGAGGGGGCGGGCCTCCGATCCGGCCGGCCCGACGCGGCGCTGTGGCCCACATGTCGCTGCTGCATTGCGGGCGCGATGTCTGGGCATGGCTTGTTCTGGAACCGATGGCGTGGACGCGGCCCCGGCGGCCGTTATGCTCGGGAACCTCCCGGCGCCCGCGGCGTCGATGGAAGACTCCCGTTCACTCTCGATGGATGACTTGCCATGACCGCTTCCCGTTCCCTGCTTGCCGCTTCCCTGATCACGGCCATCGGCCTGTCCGCCTTACCGGTGTCGTCGGCCCACGCGGCAGACGAGCTGGGCGGTGAGGCGGTGCCCGGCCTGTGCATGCTGTCGCGCGAGGCGGTGTTCGCGCAGTCCAAGGTGGGCCAGGCGGCTACTAAGCGCCTTAACCAGCTGGCGTCGCAGGCGCGCAACCAGCTCGCCAGCGAGCGTGCCCCGCTGAATACCGACATCCAGAATTTCCAGGCGAACGCCCCGAAGCTGAGCGAGGCGCAGCGCCAGCAGCAGGGCGGCGCGCTGCAGCAGCGCATGCAGGCGTTCCAGGGCAAGGCGGGCGAGTTGACCGAGCGCATCCGCCTCACCCAGAGCAAGGCGATGGAGCGCATCGGCGAGCAGGCGCAGTCGCTCATCGCAGCCAGCTACAAGAGCCACCGCTGCGGCCTGCTGCTGAACCGCGACGCGGTGCTCGGCGGCAATACCAGCAACGACCTCACCACCGACGTGGTGAAGGGGCTGGACGCGAAGATCACCACCATCAGCTTCGATCTCGAACCGCTGCCGAGCGGCAGCGCGGCGCCCGCTTCGGGCCCCGCGTCCGGCAAGTAAGCGCGATCTGCATCGACGCCGCGCGTTTGCTGCGCAGCGCGCGCGGCGAATGCGGGCGGGGTTCGCACAAGCGGCGAAGGCAAAAGGCACGCGGCGGTTCGCACCCTCGATCGCCGTGACCGCAGCGGTGCGCTGGTGGAGCCGGTCGCGGGAGTGCATCCATCGACGCGTCCGGCCGTCGCCGTGCCGCGGTGTCAGCCGATCGCCGGCGCGCGGCAGTGGCGGTCGATGTAGTCGCGCTGGCTGGGCATGGCGGCGGCGACCTCGGCGATCACCTGGCGCAGGCTGGCCAGTCGCGCGGGCGCGTCCACCTGGGTGCGCAGGTCCACCAGCGGGTCGTAGCGCTCGGGGTGGATTTCCTGGCCGGCCATCACCGCCAGCCAGTTGGAGTTCTGGAACAGCTCCAGCGGTTCGGCGGCCAGCCGCCCGTGGCCGCGGAAGTGCGCGAGCTTGTAGGCCAGTGGTTCGGGAATCTCCATGCGGGCGACGTGCCGCCACATCGGTTCGTCGCGCTGGTTGGCGTGGTAGTGCAGGATCAGGAAGTCGCGGATGCGCTCGTATTCCAGAGCGGTCAGGCGGTTGAATTCGGTGCGGGTCAGCGGATCGAAGTCGCGGTCGGGGAACAGCGCGAGCAGGCGCGTGATGGCGGTCTGGATCAGGTGGATGCTGGTCGACTCCAGCGGCTCCAGGAAGCCGGCCGCCAGGCCTACCGCCACGCAGTTGCGATGCCAGAATTGCCGCCGCCGTCCGGTGGTGAAGCGCAGCGCCCGCGGCGTGCCCAGCGGCTGGCCATCCAGATGATCGAGCAGCACGCGGGTGGCGGTGTCGTCGTCGGTGAAGGCGCTGCAGTACACGTGGCCGTTGCCCACCCGGTGCTGCAGCGGGATGCGCCATTGCCAGCCCGCCTCGTGCGCGGTGGAGCGGGTGTACGGCACGAACTCACTGCCGTGCTCGCAGGCCACGGCGACCGCGCGGTCGCACGGCAGCCAGTGGCGCCAGTCGTCGTAGCCGGCGTGCAGGGCCTCCTCGATCAGCAGGCCGCGGAAGCCGCTGCAGTCGATGAACAGGTCGCCCTCCAGCGCGGCGCCGCCTTCCAATCGCACGCGCTCGATGAAGCCGTCCTCCGGCCGCAGCTCAACCGCCACCACGCGGCCCTCGGTGCGGCGCACGCCGCGCGCTTCGGCGTACTTGCGCAGGAACGCCGCGTACAGGCCGGCGTCGAACTGGTAGGCGTAGTCGAGCGTGGAAAGCACCTGGCGGCGATCGGATGATGGCGGCGAGAACTTGCCGTCGCGCGCGGCCACCCAGGCCAGCGAATAGTCCTGCAACGGCGTGCGGTCACCGCGCATGCGCTCGCGCAGCCAGTAGTGGTGCAGTGGCACCTTGTCGAAATCGGCGCCGTACGTGCCGAACGGGTGAAAGTAGCGGTGCCCGCGATGCGCCCAGCCGACGAACTCGATGCCGAGCTTGAAGGTGCCCTGGGTGGCGGCGATGAAGGCGTTCTCGTCGATGCCGAGCGTCTGGTTGAACAGCTTGATCGGCGGGATGGTGGCCTCGCCCACGCCGATGGTGCCGATCTGCTCGGACTCCACCAGCTCGATCCGGCAACTGCCCTGCAGCGCCTGCGCCAGCGCGGCCGCCACCATCCATCCCGCCGTGCCGCCGCCCACGATCACCACGCTGCGTATGCGCCGGTCGCTCATCTGCGCCATTCCCCATCCCCTCGCGAAACTCGTCGAAGCGAGGATTCTAGGCCGAGCGGGTGGCCCTCGTCGGCGCGGCTACTTGCCGCCGGGCGGCGGCATCAGCGCGAACAGCACCTCGTTCGACGGCACGGCCGAGGCGCGGGCGATATCGACTGGCGTGTCGTGCGTGGAACGGGCCCGGTATCCGCGCGCCTGCAATTGCCTGAGCAGCTCTTCCGGAGCCGTGCCGATGATCGGCGCGAGCTCCTCCAGTGTGGCGCGTGTCATCAACGCCACGGCCTGAAAGGCCGGATTGCCCGCGCGGCCCTTGCCCGCGGTGAGTGCGAACGGCACGGCGACCACCGCCGACAGCAGCAGTGGAATCAGCAGCGTGCGGCGTTTGGCATAGGCCAGCAACGGCTTCCAGTTCTTCACCATGTGCAGCACGAACGGTGCCAGCAAGAGCATGCTCAGCCACTCGTGCATGCGGTGGAAGGTGGCCGACGACCAGTGGAAGAACAGCGCCACGCCGGAGACGGCGGACACCATGAAGAGGCCGGCCGTGAGCGGCGTGCCGTAGCGATGCATGAAGTGCTTCAACGCGGGATTCCTTGCCGGCGAGGCAATCGCCGGTTTCGGCAAATGATAGGCATTCGCATTTAAAGCAGCAAGCCGATTCGTCGCGGAACGGGCAAAACCGGCGCGAAGCCGATGCTAAAGTCCGGGGCTTTCCCTTCTCCGGAGCGACGCATGAGCCTGACCATTTCCGCCTATCCGATCGGCACGCCCGGTGTGGCCTGGGGCCCTGCCGAGGTGGCGGCCTGGCGCGCCCGGCAGACCCGCCACCGCAGCTACGCCGACGACGTGCTGACCGCGATCGAGCGTCTGCGCAGCCGTTTCGACGTCAGCGAGTACGCCACGCTCGACTACGCGCCGGAACGCTTTCCCCTCTATGCCGTGCGCAGCCGCGACTGGCGCGATGAACTCCCCACCATGCTGGTCACCGGCGGCGTGCACGGTTACGAGACCAGCGGCGTGCACGGCGCGCTGCAGTTTCTGGAGCACGACGCGGCATGCTACGCCGGCCGCGTGAACCTGCTGGTGGTGCCCTGCGTGAGCCCGTGGGCCTACGAGCGCATCCACCGCTGGAACCCGGATGCGATCGATCCCAACCGCTCGTTCCGCGAGCCCAGCCCGGCGCAGGAATCGACCGCGCTGCTGCGGTTGCTGGCACCGCAGCGCGACCGCGTGCTCATGCACATCGACCTGCACGAAACCACCGATTCGGACGAGAGCGAGTTCCGCCCCGCGCTCGCCGCGCGCGATGGCGTCGCCCACGAGCCGGGCGAGATTCCCGACGGCTTCTACCTGGTGGATGACACCGGCAATCCGCAACCGGCGTTCCAGCAGGCGATCATCGAGGCGGTGGCCAAGGTCACCCACATCGCGCCGGCCGATGCGAAGAACGAGATCATCGGCTCGCCGGTCGTCGCTCACGGCGTGATCCAGTACCCGCTGAAAAAGCTGGGCCTGTGCGCCGGCATCACCAACGCGCGCTACACCACCACCACCGAGGTCTATCCGGACAGCCCGCGCGCCACCCCCGCGCAGTGCAACGACGCCCAGGTGGCGGCGGTGTGCGCGGCGATCGACTTCGCGCTGGCCCATGCGGACATCAGCTGAATCGAGGCGGCAGCGAACGGCTTCGTTGCCCAGCGCATGGACGGCCAGACGGTCTGCCTGGGCGCGGTCCGGAAAGGCCTATGCGGGGAGCGTGGTCGCCCGTTGGGAGCGCCGGTGACGAGTGAGAGCGCGGCGACCCCGGTCGTGACGTCTCCGCGCGGCGGGCACGAACTGCTGGCGATACTCCTGCGCCGGCCGCGGCCCAGCTCAAGAGTCGCCGCCGCGCTGCCGCCGGGGCGACGATTCGGCAGCGAGCGCGGGCCGACGTCCAGCGTACTGGTGCCCATCGGTGTGATCGGCTTGATGGGTGACGTGCCTTTCTCGATGGTGCTGGTGTCGGCCTTCCATCCCGCGCACCCGCTTTGGCTGCATGCGGTGATCCTGATGCTGGCGCTCGCCGCGCTGGGCTGGGCCGTGGCCGCGCGTAGCGCGCGAGTGGCGATTGCACATGTCGTGACCGACGCGACCGTGGTGATCCGCGATGGTCTGGACCTGCACATCGAGGTGCCTCGATCGGCCGTGGTTTCGGCGCAGGTGCTCAGCGGATCGCCCCGCGCATGGATGACGCATCATGGCATCGCGACGTGCGACGTGTTGCGTGCCAGCCTGCTGGACGCACCGAATCTGGTGCTGGAGGTCGATGCTCCCGCTCGCGGGCTGGTGATGATGCGCCACGGGCGACCCCTCGCGCCGCGAAGGTGGGTCATGCTCTACGCCGATGAGCCCGCCGCGCTGCGGAGTCCTGGCACACGGCGAAGGCCACTAATAAGACGAGAGATTTGCCGCCCCGCGATGGTACGCCTCAGGCGCCAGCACGCTCCGCCGTGCCGGCAAGGGCGGGGCTGCCGGCCAGTCCCGATGCCACCGTGCGATGCAGTTGCATCGCCAGGGTCTTGCGGTCGATGTCGGCGGGTATCGCCATCGGCGCATGGAACGTCACCCGCACCACCGCGCCCGACGAGCGCAGGAAGCGACGCACGTGCTCGCCGGCGTCCATCTCGCCGTGAAAGGCGTAGCCGTCGCGGTCGCCACCTGCCGACACGGGGCATCCATCGACGGACTGGATCTCCAGCGTGAACGGCTGCAGCGTCCAGGCGTCGCCGGCGGCCCGCTCGCCCATGAATAGCGAGAACAGGCTGGACTTGAACGGCGCCACGCGTTCGCCCGACGACGTGGTGCCTTCGGCGAACAGCACGAGGTCGTGGTCGTCGCGCATCTGCGCGGCTACTGACGCGGCCACGGTGGCCGCATCGGTGCGGCGCCGGCTGATGTAGAGCGTCTGCGCCAGCTCGCCGACCGGCCGCATGCCGGGCCAGCGCTCCATGTCGTTCTTGGCGATGAAGCGCGCGCGCAGCAGGCTGCCCAGCACCACGATGTCGAAGTGCGAGACGTGGTTGCCCACGAACAACGTGCCGCCGGTGTCTCGCGGGGTACCTTCCAGGATCACCCTGATCGACAGCGCCCGGCGCAGGCAGGCAAACCACCAGCGCGGCAGCACGAACGCGGCGCGGCCGCGGTGCACGCGCATGAACAGCCACTGCAGCGGCATCAGCGCGAGGCTGGCCAGCACGATGGCGCTCAAGCGGGCGGCGACGCACAGCGGACCGAGGACGGAGTGTTTTGCAGCGGGCGGGATGGTCATGTCCTGGGTAGCAGCGACGAGGGGCGCCGGATGCAGGCGACGGATCGCCAGCAGTATGCACGGCAGGGGGCCCTGCTTGCCCGACGTCGGCTCCTCGCGAAAGGTTCCGCGCTGGAACGATCCCGCGCGACGCTTCCGCCTCCGACCCTCGGCACTGGCTTGCCGGCGGGTCGCGGGTGCCCTAGCGTGCGCGCTTTCGTCCGAGGGAGCGCGGCGTGAGGTTACCGATCGGCGTGCGTCTGTTCGCGCTGGCGCTGGAGGCCATGATCCTGGTCGGCCTTGGCGGGCTGGCCTTGGTGCGCTGGAGTTTTTCGGGACCACCCTCCGGCTACGACGCGGCGGCCGAGCGCCGGCAGATGGGCCTGTTCGCGCAACGCCTGGCCGGCGAGTATCCCGATGCCGCCCCGTGGGCCATCCTTCGCGCGGCACCGACCGAGCGCCGCGCGATGTGGCAGGCGGCGGTGGACGATGCGACCCGCGATGCGGCCGGATCATCGTGGATGCTGGCCGATCGCGCCGGGCTGGTCGATGCGAATGGACGGCTGATTGCCGGCTATGGCGCGAGCCCGCTGCTGGTCGCGCTGGTGTCGATCGACAGCATCAGTCGCGCCATCGTGGTCGATGGCCGCACGGTCGGCACGCTGGTGGTGGCGCGTCCGCGCAATGCCGACGATGCGCTCGCGGTGGCGTTCCTGATCCGTCAGCAGGGGCGGCTCGCCGCGCTGGCGGGATTCGCCTTGCTGCTGGCCACGCTGACCTCGCTGCTGCTGGCGCAACGCATGCGCAGGCCCGTGCACGCGCTGGTGCGCGGCGCGAACGCATGGGGCGAGGGGCGGTTCGACATGCGCGTCGATGCCGGTCGACGCGATGAGCTGGGCGATCTGGCACGTGCATTCAACACGCTGGCGGAACGGCTGCAGCGGGCCGAGGGCGCGCGTCGACAGTGGGTGGCCGATACCTCGCACGAATTGCGCACGCCGCTGGCGGTGATGCGCGCGCAGGTGGAGGCGATGCAGGACGGCGTGCGGCCGGCTACGGCGGATAACCTGGCGCTGCTGGGTCGGCATCTCTCAGGGCTGGGACGACTGGTCGACGACCTGCAGACCCTCGCGCTCGGTGATGCCGGCGCACTGGTGATCCAGCTGGCGGGGGTCGATGCCGCGGCCATGGTCGCCGCGCTCTGGGACGGCTTTGCACCCCGCTTCGAGGCGGCCGGGCTGACGAGGACGACGGAGCCGCTGCCCGCCAACGCGATCGTGCGCGCCGACGCGCAGCGGCTGCACCAGGTGCTGACCAACCTGATGGAGAACAGCGTGCGCCACACCGCAGCCGGCGGGCGCGTCAGCCTGTCCGTGGAGCTGTCGGATGACCACTGTCGCATCGTGCTCGACGACAGCGCCCCGGGTGTGTCCGACGAGACGTTGGGTCGGCTCGGCGAGCGCTTCTTTCGCCCCGATGCGTCGCGCCGTCGAGAGGACGGGGGTGCCGGCCTCGGGCTGGCATTGAGCCGCAAGCTGATGGAGCTGCAGGGCGGCGAATTGACCTTCAGCCATGCCCCGCTGGGCGGCGTGCGGGCCACGGTCATCCTGCCGCGGGAGTCCTGACATGGCAGCCGTTGTTCTGGTCGAGGACGAAGCCGATCTTTCGGCCATCGTGATGGACTACCTCCTCGCCGCCGGCCATGAGCCGCGGTGCTTCGCCGACGGCGCCCAGGCGCTGGCGCAGGTGCGCGCGTCGCCGCCCGGGCTGATCGTGCTCGATCTGATGCTGCCCGGACTGGACGGGTTGTCGGTATGCCGCGCGGTACGGGATTTTTCCCAGGTGCCGATCATCATGACCACCGCGAAGGTGGAGGAGATCGACCGCCTGCTCGGGCTGGAAGCCGGTGCCGACGATTACCTGTGCAAGCCGTACAGCCCGCGCGAGCTGATCGCGCGAATCGCTGCCGTGCTGCGTCGCGTACACGGCCAGCGGGTCGAGGCGCCGCGCCTCGCCGTCGACGACGCCAGCCGTACCGTGCGCGTGGCGGGTCAGGCCCTGGTACTCACCGCCACCGAGTACAACCTGCTGGCGACGATGGCGCGCCGGCCCGGGGTGATCTTTTCCCGCGCCCAGCTGCTGGATGCGGCAGCGGGCGAAAACCTCGACGTCAGCGACCGCGCCATCGACAGCCACATCAAGAACCTGCGCCGGAAGCTGGCCGCGAGCCTGCCCGGCGAGGAACTGATCCAGTCGGTGTACGGGCTGGGCTATCGCGTCGAGCCCTGAGCGGCCCCGCCCACGATCTCTCCACATTTGCGCTCCACGCTGGTGATCGCCGGATGCGGCGACTTCCCTTCAAGCGAGGAGCGATGACGATGGACAAGCAACTTACGCGCGCACCGCGCCGCTGGCGCCGCAAGGCGATCGCGGCCGGCGTGCTGATGGCTGGACTCGGCGCGGCGGCCTTCGTGGCGATCGGCCACGGCCGCGGGCACGACGACGGCCCGCCGCAGCGCGACATGGCGATCGACGCCGCCGTGCGCGCCGAGGTGATCCACGCAGCGGTGGCGCAGCTCGACCGCGCCTACGTGTTTCCCGACCAGGCCGCACGGATGCACGCGCTGCTGCTGGGCAAGCTGCAGCAAGGCGACTTCGACCGCATCGACAGCGCCGAGGATTTCGCCGATCGGCTGACCACCGTGCTGCGCGAGGCCAGCCACGACGGCCACCTGGAAGTGCGCTACGTCGAGCAGGCGGTGCCGGCCGAGGTGCCGGGGCAAACTCCACCCGCGGCGGAACAGGCGCACGAGCACGTCGAGCAGTTGCGCTTCAACTTCGGGTTGGCGGAAGTGAAGCGGCTGCAGGGCAACCTCGGCTACATCGACCTGCACCAGCTCGGCCGCCCCGACGGCGCTGACCTGCGCATGGCCGACGCGTTCGGCTTGCTGCGTGACACCCAGGCACTGGTGATCGACCTGCGCCACTGCACGGGCGGCGATCCGGACACCGTGATGCACTTCGCCAGCTACCTGTTCGACCAGCCCACCCATCTCAACGACGTCTACTGGCGCGACGAGAACCGCACCGAGGTGCGCTGGACCAGCGCGACCGTGCCCGGCCCGCGCTACGGCCAGCGCCGTGCGGTGTACCTTCTCACCAGCGGTGACACCTTCTCCGGCTGTGAAGACCTCGCCTATGCACTGAAGAACGCGCACCGCGCGATCCTGGTCGGCGAAACCACCGGCGGTGGCGCGCACGCGGGCAGCCCGCAGCGGCTGGATGCGCACTTCATGATGTTCGTGCCCTCCGGGCGCCCGGTCAGTCCGGTGACCCACACCGACTGGGAAGGCGTGGGCGTGGTGCCCGACGTGCCGACCTCCGCCGGCAAGGCGTCGGATACGGCGCAGTTGCTGGCGCTGCGCGACATCGTGGCGCGCGAACAGGACCCGGACTGGAAGCGCCGCGTGCAGCAGCGCGTGCACGACCTGGAGTGAGCTGCCGGCACCGGCCGGCGCCGGCCGCGGCGGCGGCGCTGGGCCAGAGGTCACCCGCACCACCGGCACATGGAGCGCGCGCGTACTAGGCGTAATCTCCTGCGCCACGACGGGTGCCCGGGGAAAGGCCATGCGTACGACGATGAAGTGGTTCGGCCGCCTCGCGGCCGGCCTGGTGTTGCTGACCGTGGCGGCGTTGGTCACGGTGTATGCGATGAGCGAGCGGCGCATGCGCCGCGAGTGGGACGTGCAGGTGAGCGTGCCCGCCGTGCCGACCGATGCGGCGGCCGTGGCGCGCGGCGAGCACCTGGCCACGATCCGCGGCTGCAAAGGTTGCCACGGGCCGGACCTGGGCAGCGCCACCTTCATCGACAGTCCAGTGATGGCGCGGCTGTCCGGCCCCAACCTCACCCGCGGCAAGGGTGGGATCGCGCGCAGCGACGTGGAGCTGGTGCGCGCGATCCGCCACGGCGTGGGGCCGAACGGGCGCTCGCTGCTGTTCATGCCTTCGCAGGAGTTCAGCACGCTGAGCGAGGGCGACATGGGCAACCTGCTCGCCTACCTGCACAGCGTGCGGGCGGTGGATCGCGTGCCGCCGCCGAACATGGTTGGCCCGCTCGGCCGCGCGCTGTTCCTGGCGGGCAAGGTTCCCCTGCTACCGGCGGAGGTGGTCGATCACCAGGCCCGGCCCGCGCAGCCGACGCCCGGTGCCACGGCTGCCTACGGTGCCTACCTCGCTGCGGCGTGCAAGGGTTGCCACGGTGCAGGGCTGTCGGGCGGACACATCCCCGGTACGCCGCCGAGCTGGCCCGATGCGGCCAACCTCACGCCGCATGCCAGCGGCCTTGCCGGGTGGACCGAGGCCGACCTGCGCCGTGCGCTGCGCGAGGGCGTGTCGAAGGACGGCCGCCCGTTGAAGACCGACTTCATGCCCGTGCGCGAAACCCGCCACCTCAGCGACGAGGAGATCGGCGCGCTGTACGCGTATTTCCAGAGCGTGCCGGCGAGGGAGCGCGGCGGTCGCTGAG
This sequence comes from Dyella ginsengisoli, assembly GCF_044904665.1. Lineage (NCBI taxonomy): Bacteria > Pseudomonadati > Pseudomonadota > Gammaproteobacteria > Lysobacterales > Rhodanobacteraceae > Dyella > Dyella ginsengisoli. The sequence continues at coordinate 630,462 of NZ_JADIKM010000002.1, read as the reverse complement.
GCGCGATGCCATGCGGCGCGCCGATCGCGGACATGGTGTTGCCCGATGGCTCTGGCATCATCCGCGAATCACTCGCCACAAGGACACACGCGATGTCGCTTCGACGCCACGGATGGCTGCTCGCCGCCCTGCTTGCCCCGCTCGCCGGCTGCGCGACGGACCCGCGCATCACGCCCGACGCGCGCTGGATCGATCCCTCGCAGGCCGTGCAGCTCGCCGCGGCGGCGGCGCCGCGCGGCGTCTCGGGCGTGTTCGCGCTCACCGTGCAGAGCGCGGCACGGCCCGGTCCGCTGTACCTCAACTCCGAGCGCGACTACCGCGACCCGCGCAACCTCACCGTGGTGGTGCTGCCCGCGGCCGCCAAGACCCTGGCCGAGCGACTGCACGGCGAGCCGGAGCGGGAGCTGCGGGGACGGCGCATCCTCGTCGCCGGTTGGGCGCGGCGGGTGCGCATCGACTTCATTGCCGATGGTCGCCCCAGCGGCAAGTACTACTACCAGACCCACGTGGTGGTGAGCGACGCGGCGCAGATCCAGCCGCTGTGAGAGGCCGGCGAACGCCATGACGACACCGCTACGCATCCGCCCGGTCACCGACGCCGACTTTGCCCCGTGGCTGGTGCTGTGGGAGGGCTACAACGCTTTCTACGGCAGGCACGGCGCCAGCGCCCTCGACCCGGCGATCACCCGCGTCAGCTGGCAGCGCTTTCTCGATCCCGCCGAGTCGATGTTCGCCTGCGTGGCGGAGGTCGACGGCGCGCTGTGCGGTCTGGTGCATTTCCTCCATCACCGCAGCACGACGCGGATCGAGCCGGTCTGCTACCTGCAGGATCTGTTCACCGCCGAAGCGGCGCGCGGGCGGGGCATCGCGCGCGCGTTGATCGAGCACGTCTACGCACACGCCCGTGCCGCCGGCGTGCGCCGGGTGTACTGGCAGACCCAGGCCGGCAATGCCACGGCGCGCGCGCTGTACGACCGGCTCGCCCGCCATGCCGGATTTATCGTCTACGCGCACGATCTGTGAGCGGCGGCGTCCGCTGACGAAACGCCATGGAGGGACGATCGCGATGAGCAGGACGCAGACGATGCTCGCGAGCCTGGTGGCCTTGCTGGTGCTGGTGTTCGCGCTGGATATCCGCGACCTGGCCGAGCGGGCCGGGACGCCGATTCCCGGCTTTCCCTTTGCCTTCGGCGGCGCGGCGATGGACAACCTGCTCGCGGTGCTGGCCGCCGTGCTGGCGGCGGGGGCGCTGGGGCGCGGCGGTGGGGCGCTGCATCGACGGCTGGGGCTGGGTTGGCACGGCGCGCGCGGGCCGCTGCTGGTGCTGCTGGCGACCTTGCCCACCTGGCTGCTGCTGGCGTGGCAGGGCACGCTGGCGAGCGATCTCGCGCTGCTGCCGCTGTTCTGGCTGGCGCTGGCGTTTCCGTTCGCCGAGGAGGTGCTGTATCGCGGCTTCGGCTACGTGTTCGTGCATCGCACGCTGTGCTGGCCGCGGTGGCTGGCGCTGGGCCTGCAGGCGCTCGCGTTCGGCTTCATCCACTGGTGGAGCATGGGGTTCGGCTCGGGCGAGGCGCTCACCGTGTTCGCCATCACCGGGCTGGGCGGCCTGGTGATGGGCGTGCTCGACGCGCTTGATGGCGACACGATCTGGAGCGGGCTCGTGTTCCACGTCTCGCTCAACGCCTCGTGGAGCGTGTTCGCGGTGGCCGACGACGCGGCCGGTGGTGCGTGGACGATCGGCGTGCGCCTGTTCAGTGCCGCGCTGGCGATCGCGCTGCTGGTCTGGGCGCGGCGGCAACGCAGCAGTCGCACTGCCGGCATGTGACCAAGGTCGACCTGCGCCGCCGGGCGACGCTGGCCTATGCTGCAAGGCTTGTCGTTGCCCGATTGCGGAGAGATCGATGAAGCTGGCCCTGCTGCTTTCCACCCTGGTGCTGGCGGCTCTGCCGGTGCATGCGGGCAGCGCAACGCCTTCGCGGCTGAAGGAGATATCGGACCCCGACACGCGCGCGTGGTGGCAGGCGACCGAGGCGCTGTCGAGCGACGCGATGGAAGGGCGCGACACCGGCTCGCCTGGTTACGACCGCGCGGCCCGGCTCGTGGCCAAGCGATTCGAAGCGGCGGGACTGCAGCCGGCCGGCGACCACGGCACGTGGTTCCAGACCTTTCGCCTCAACGACCTGCGCGTGACCGTGCCGGGCACGCGCATCGCGGTGGGCGACAAGCCGCTGCGACTGCTCTACGACCTGGCGATCTGGCCCTCATCGGGCATGCCCACGCAGCTCGACGCGGCCGTGGTGTTCGGCGGCTACTGCGCGCCGGGGACGCTGGGTGACGTGCGCGGAAAGATCGTGCTCTGCTACGGCTGGCGCCGCGCCGGGCTCACCACAGGCGCCGAGCGCACACACGCTGTGGAGGCGGCCGGTGCGGCGGGCATCCTCACCATCGCCGATCCGGGTTTCACCGTGGAACCGATGCGCTGGCCGGTGGCCTACGCCCGCAGCATGACCCTGCTCGATGCGCCCGCCTCGCCGGAGGATCGCCTGCTGGTCGCCACCCTCAACGCCGATGTGCTGGCCGCGGTGATCGCAGGCTCCGGCCGCGATGCCGCGCAGCTGCTCGCGCTGGGCAGCGCCGGCAAGCCGCTGCCGCGCTTCGAGGTGCCGGGGCATTTTCAGGCGCGGTTGAACCTGCAGAAAAAGGTGGTGACCTCGGCCAACGTGCTCGGCGTGCTGCCCGGCACCGATCCCGTGCTGCGCGCGCAGACGCTGGTGCTCTCGGCGCATCTGGACGGCTACGGCCACGGCGAGCCGGTGGCTGGCGACAACCTCTACAACGGCACGCTGGACGATGCGGCCTACGTGGCGCTGCTGGAGCATCTGGCCACGCTGCGGCACGGCAACGGTTACCGTCGTCCGGTGCTGTTCGCGGCGCTCACTGGCGAGGAGAAGGGCCTGTTCGGCAGCCGCTGGTTCGTGGCGCATCCGCCGCTGCCGAAAGAGCAGATCGTGGCGGACATCAACCTCGACCAGATCCGCCCGATCTTCCCGCTCACCCGGCTCACCGTGCACGCGCTCGACGACAGCACGCTGGGCGACGCGGTGCGCGCCGTTGCCACGCGCCACGACATCCGCGTGCAGCTCGATCCCGAACCCGAGCGCAACCTGCTGCGTCGCGCCGATCACTGGCCGTTCGTGCAGGCGGGTATTCCGGCGACGGGTTTCGTGTTCGGCTACGCGCCGGGCAGCGATGCGGAAAAGCGCTATCGCCACTGGTACGAGGTGCAGTACCACCGCCCGCAGGACGACCTGACCCAGCCGATGGACTGGACCGCCGCGGGCGCGTTCAACCGGTTCTTCTACGACTTGGTCGGCACCGTCGCCGACGCCGAGGCGGCGCCGCAGTGGAAGCCGGGCAGCGCGCTGGCGCCGCATCCTTGAGCACGGCGATACCGGCGCAGGGCGGGCGGCTCGTGCGAGCATCGCCGCACTCATCGAATCATCAGCATGCGGAGCGTGGCCCATGAGCACCGAGCACGATGTGATCGATCCGGCCGTGCCGCCCAGCGGCACCGGCTGCGCCGAATGCCTGGCCAGCGGACAATGGTGGCTGCACCTGCGCCGCTGCGCGCTGTGCGGGCACATCGGCTGCTGCGATACCTCGCCCCACCAGCACGCCACCGCGCACTACCACGCCACCGGCCATCCGGTGATCGCCAGCTTCGAGCCCGGCGAGGACTGGTTCTACGACTACCGCACCGACGGCTTCGTCGACGGTCCGCGGCTGGCACCGCCGCGCGCCCATCCGCGCGAGCAGCCGGTGCCGGGTCCGGCCGGGCAGGTGCCGGAAGACTGGGAATCCCGGCTCAACGGTTGATTGTGCGAGGCGATCGGCGGGCGGCCGGCGACGCGCGGCGTGCCGCACGATCGTGCGCAGTCACCGTCCGCGTCCGTGCGTGTTGAGTTCGGCCCGCCGGCGTGTATAACCGAGCGGTTGCCGTGATCCGGCAAACCGCGCAGGCCACATCGGCTGGGCGCGACGATTCATCCAAGGGGGAGTGTTCCGATGATGCGAATCACCTGGCGGCCGCTGCTGCTCAGCGCTGCATTGATGGCCACGTTCGGTCCGGCGCTGGCGGCCGAGGGCGGCAAGCCAACGCCGGACGCCATGCTCGGCTTCAGCAGCGACGCGGCGAGTGAGCAGCAGCAGCTGGAGCAGCGCTTCGACGCCCTGCTCGATCCGGCCGACCAGCGCGCCTGGCTCAAGCAGATGTCCGCCGCTCCCAACCAGGTGGGCGCGCCGCACGACAAGGCCAACGCCGAGTTCATGCTGGCGCAGTTCCGCGCGTGGGGCTGGGATGCGCACATCGAGACCTTCAACGTGCTTTACCCCACGCCCAAGACGGTGGCGCTGGAACTGCTCGGTCCGCAGCCGTACACCGCAAAGCTGAGTGAGCCGGCAGTGGCCGGCGACGCCACCTCGGACATCCGCGACGGCGCGCTGCCGCCGTACAACGTCTACGGCGGCGACGGCGACGTGACCGCTGAGGTGGTCTACGCCAACTACGGCATGCCCGACGACTACAAGGACCTGGCCCGCCGCGGCATCGACGTGCGCGGCAAGATCGTGCTCACCCGCTACGGCGGCGGCTGGCGCGGACTCAAGCCCAAGCTGGCGCAACAGCATGGCGCGGTCGGCTGCCTGATCTATTCCGATCCGCACGATGACGGCTACGGGCAGGGTGATGCCTATCCGCAAGGCGGCTGGCGGCCGGTCGACGGCGTGCAGCGCGGCTCGGTGCAGGACATGCAGCTCTATCCCGGTGACCCCCTCACGCCGGGCGTGGGCTCGACGCCTGACGCCAAGCGGCTGGCGATCGCCGACGCGGCGACCATCCTGAAAATTCCGGTGCTGCCGATTTCCTACGCCGACGCCACCCCGCTGCTGCGCGCGCTGGGCGGGCCGGTGGCGCCCGGCGCGTGGCGCGGCGGGCTGGGCCTCACCTATCACTTGGGCCCGAGCACGGCGAAGGCGCATCTCACGGTGAAGTCGAACTGGACGCAGCAGCCGGTGTACGACGTGATCGCCGTGATGCAGGGCGCGAGCGAGTCGGACCAGTGGATTGTGCGCGGCAACCACCACGATGCCTGGGTGTTCGGCGCGTGGGACCCGCTGGCCGGCAACGTGGCGCTGATGGCCGAGGCCAAGGCGATCGGCGCGCTGGTGAAGCAGGGCTGGCGGCCGCAGCGCACGCTGGTGTACGCCAGCTGGGACGGCGAGGAGCCGGGCCTGATCGGTTCCACCGAGTGGGCCGAGACGCACGCGCAGGAGCTGCAGGCCAAGGCGGTGATGTACGTCAACACCGACACCAACGGCCGCGGTTTCCTGGGCGCCGAGGGCAGCCACTCGCTGCAGCATCTGGTCAACCAGGTGATCGACGGCGTGACCGATCCGGAAACCCAGGCCAGCGTCGGCCAGCGCCTGCGCGCGCGCATACAGCTCGATGGCGCCGATCCGCGGGCCAAGCCTGAAGCGAAGGCCGATGCCAAGCTGGCCGCCGCCGGTGGCGACCTGCCGATCGGCGCGCTGGGCTCGGGCTCGGACTACAGCGCCTTCCTCGAGCACCTGGGTATCGCCTCGCTCAACTTGGGTTTCGGCGGCGAGGATGACGACGCCGGCATCTACCACTCGCGCTACGACTCGTTCGATCACTACGTGCGCTTCGGCGATCCGGACTTCGCCTACGGCGTGGCGCTGTCGAAAGTGGCCGGACACATCGTGCTGCGCGCGGCCGATGCCAACGTGCTGCCGCTGCGCTTCGGTGACTTCAGCCGCACGCTGGATCGTTACGTGGGCGAGCTGCACGCGCTGGTCGACAGCACCCGAAAGGCCACGCTCGCGCAGCACCAGCTGCTCGACAGCCATGCCTACCAGTTGGGCAGCGATCCGACCCGCCCGGTGCAACCGCCGGCGCGCGATTCGGACATGCCGGCGATCCAGCTGGCACCGCTCGACCTGGCCGCCAAACGCCTCAAGCAGAGCGCGCAGGCCTTCGATGCGGCATACGCGCGCCGCGCCGCCGGCGGCTTCGCGATGCCCGCAGCGCAGCGGCACGAGCTCGATACGCAGATCGCCCGCATGGAGCAGGCGCTGACCCGCCACGACGGCCTGCCCGGACGCCCGTGGTTCCAGCACATGATCTACGCGCCGGGCATGCTCACCGGCTACGGCGTGAAGACCGTGCCCGGCGTGCGTGAGGCGATCGAGGGACGGCGCTGGGCCGAGGCCGACCGCTACGCCAAGATCACCGCCAGCGTGCTCGACGGCTACCGCGCCAGGCTCGACCGGCTCACCGCGCTACTTGCGCGCTGAACCAATCGGAGGGCGTGCCCGCTTGCGCCGCAAGGCGGCGCGAGCGGGGCACGGCATGGCACGCCATGGGCAGGGCTGGCGCGCATTCCGTATCCTGTGTGTTCCCTCGTGATGGATCACCCGGAGCGCCCATGGCATCCCTGCTTCCCGCCGAACTGGCCTGGTACGTCACCGGGCGCTTCTACGCCGCGCCGGACGGCGCGATGGCCGACTACGGCTACTTCCTGCACCTGGGCCCGATCGCACCGCTGTTCACCGGCACGCCGGGCGAAGCGTCGGCGCACTTCACCTTCGCCGCGCAGCCGTTCACCGCGACGCCGGTGAGCAACGGCGCGCTGCAGCTGGGCATGGACGCGGTGGGCGATTTTTCGGTCTACCTGCAGCGTGAGCCGGCCGGCGATTTCGACCATCCGGAATCGTTCGCGCGGGGCGAGCGCATCGCCACGTTCCGCCGCAGCTGCGTGGTGCTGGGCACCACCGTCCACACCGCGGCCGCGGCGCATGCGCCGGGCCTGATCGCGCTGAACGCCTTCACCGCGCGACTGGTCGAGAGCGTGCCGTTCACGTGGGCCGGGCGCGATCACGACCTGTCGCAGATCCTCGGTCGCGGGGTGACCCAGTTCGGCACCGCCGCGACCGCGGCCGTGCCTACGGCGACGCGGCCGCACGACGTGGTGCTGCCGTTCTCCGGCTCGGCCATCGCGCTGGGCTGAGGGGAGTGCACACGCGCCTCGGGGCCGGGGCCTGCGGCACAATCGTCCGGCCGCCGCGCGCCCGCGTCGCTGTCCCCATTCCCTTCCCGGTGCGAATCCGCATGCACATCCGCGACGCCACGCCGGCCGATTTTCCGGCCATCCTCGCGCTCAACCACACCTTCGTGGCGGTGCTCAGTTCACTGGACGAAGCGCGCCTGGCGCACCTGCATGCGCAGGCGGCGCAGCACCGGGTGATCGAGCGCAATGGCGAGGTGCTCGCCTTCCTGCTTACGCTGCGCGAAGCAGCCGATTACGACAGTCCCAACTACCGCTGGTTTGCGGCGCGCTACCCGCGATTCCTCTACGTGGACCGCATCGTGGTCAGCGCATCCGCGCAGGGGTTGGGCGCCGGGCGGCAGCTCTATCGCGACGCCTACCAGTACGCGCTCGATCACGCGCTGCCGGTGCTGGTGTGCGAGTACGACATCGCCCCACCGAATCCGGCCTCGGCGCGCTTCCACACCGGCCTGGGTTTTCGCGAAGTGGGCGCGCAGACGCTGGGCGCGGGCAAGCAGGTGTCGCTGCAGGCGCTGGAGATCGCGGCGGATACGCCGCTGTCGCGCCCCTGACCCGCCCGCTCCGCTGGCGGAGGATGCGCTCAATGGTTGACTGAACGTTCGGTCGTCATCACGAGCGTGTGGCGCTGGAGTGAGGTCAGGATCGCAGTCGTGGTAATTTGCGAAAGGACCCGAGTCTGGCCGATGCGCAGAGCAATGGCTTCATGTTGATTCGTTGCGGAGGGGAGAGCGAGCATGAACAACCGAAAATGGTACGTGGCAATGATCCTGTTGGCGGCCAGTGGAGGTGTTGCTGCCCAGCAGATGTCGCAAGGCGACGCCAACCAACGACTGATGGAGCAGGCCAGCCGACAGGCCGGAATGACCCGCGCGGATACGTTTGGCGACCGCTATAACGAACACTTGCAGAAGGGCATGATCTCGCTGAAGGACGCACGCAAGAGCCTGGCAGCTGAGTGGCAGAAACTCGGGCTGTCCCCTGAGCAGGCAACCGCCGTCGCATCCACCTACCGTGCGGACAGTTCGGCGATGTTGAGTCATCCGTCGCTGGAGAGGCGCAGCGACAAGGAGGTATCGGCCATGATTCAACAGGCGCTCGCCTCGAAAAACTATCGGATGGCCAACCAGTTGCTGATCGACTATGAGCGGCAAAAGCTTCATGCCGAGCCGGCATCCGCCCAGCACTGAACTAGGGCTGCCCAGCCCTGCCAGGCGCGGAGCGGGGCGAGGTCGCCAGCCCGGCGCGCGGATGAAGGGCAGACATACTCGCTGAGCACGTCCCCGCCCCCGGCGTGGAAATCATGGTGATAGTCTGCAGGTGGACCCCGGGTCCTGCCGATGCCTTGGCACCGGTTTCGTGTCGATTCGTCATGGAGGAGTACACATGAACCACTGGAAGTGTTTTGTCGCGATGATCCTGCTGCTGTCCAGCGGAGCCGCTGCCGCCCAGCAGAAAATGTCTCAGCCCGAGGCCAACCAGCAGCTTTTGGATCAAGCCAATCAGCAGGCTGCGTTCGCCCGAGGGATGACCTTCGGAGATCGCTACAACGAGCACTGGCACAAGGGGATGATCTCGCTGCCTCAGGCCCGCAAGAGTCTGGCCGAGGAGTGGCAGAAGCTCGGGCTGTCACCGGAGCTGGCGAAGCAGGTAGCCGCCACTTACCGTGGGGACAGTTCGGCGATGCTGAATCATCCTCCGCTGGAAGGGCGCAGCGAGAAGGAGGTGTCGGCGATGATCCAGCAGGCCCTCACCGCGAAGCACTATCCCATGGCGAACCGGCTGCTGATCGACTACGAGCGGCAGAGGCTCAATCTTGAGCCGATGTCCGCCCAGGTGCCGACGCATTGAGTTGGCGGCCGCCCGACTTGATGTCGGGGCGGCCCCCGTATGTCCGTCTCTCAGCGGCTGCTGGCCCGCTTGCCGGCCAGCAGCCGGGTCGGGCTGATGTTGGACAATCCACCAGCGCCTCACTCACGCCGTGCGGTCGATCGCCACGATGCGGTTGCGGCCGCGCTGCTTGGCCAGGTAGAGCGAGCGGTCGACCTCGGCGAAGAACGCAGCGGCTGATCGCCGGCTACCGGCACCGTGGTGCCCACGCCCATGCTGACGGTGAGTACCGGCGCCACCGGTGATGTGTCGTGGGCGATCGCCTGGGCGGCGATCAGTGCATGGCAGTGTTCGGCGATACGCTGCGCGGTCTTGGCGTCGGTGTCCGGAAGCACCAGCACAAACTCCTCGCCGCCGAAGCGGGCGAGGAAGTCGCGCGGTCGGTAGATCGCCGCATCCAGCAATTTGCCGACGCGACGCAGGCAGTCGTCGCCTTCCACGTGGCCGTAGCGGTCGTTGTACTGCTTGAAGTAGTCGATATCGATCATCACCGCCGAAAGCGGCCGCTGCTCGTGCAGCGCCTGCCGCCACTCGCGCTCGAGCACGCTCTCGAAGTGGCGACGGTTGCCCACGCCGGTGAGGCCGTCCTTGAATGACAGTCGCTCCAGCTCGCGCTGCAGTTCGAGCAGCTGCTGCTCGTTCTTCTTGCGCTCGCTGATGTCGAACATGAAGCCGACCGGCGCCTCCACCTCGCCCTGCGCATCGCGCACCACGTCGCGGATCCACACGTGGCGGCCGTCCTTGGTGAGCGCGCGATAGTCCGCCTCGTGGTCGACACCGGCCTTCGACTGCGCCACGCAGAAATCCACCGTCCAGGCGCGCTCGTCCGGATGCATGCGCGTGGCCCAGGTCCTTCACGGTCTTCCAGCTCGACGGCTCCCGGCCCAGCAGCTGCTCGATCTGCGGGCCGATGTAGGAAAACGTGGCGGTGGCCCAGTCGATCTTCCACAGGATCGCCCTGGTCGATTCGAGCAGGGTCTTGTACACGGCAGGATCGGTATCCAGCGCGGTGTGTTCGTTGGGTCGGTGCGGCGCCCCCGGGTGTGCCGCGGGCCGGTCGCCTGACGCCGTGCAGCGGCCCGGCATGTGCGCGTGATGACGTCGCCATGTGAAGGCGATCGCTCGGGTGCCCCGACGCGTCAGAAATGGCCTACAGCGGCGTCAGTCCACCGCCGATGGGAGGCCCATCGTCGCGAGCGCATGCTGCACCGACCCCGCGAGTCCGGACCAAGCCGGCCGGATGTCTGGCGCTAGTGACCGACTCGGAATGTCAGGCGGAACCGACGGACGGGGTCTTCATGGTTGGGCAGCCGCCCCCGATTGCCCGCCTTTTGGCGCCCGAATCCCGGGCGCCTTTTCTCTTGCCTGGAGTGGCCTTCATGCTGGACGTGCGCAACCACCGGGATGGCTTCGTCGTCTACGACCTGGCCAGCGACGAGCCGGTGATGCGCTTCGGCAGCCTGCGCGATGCCGATGCGTTCGTGGCCGAGGCGGTGATCGCCGACCTGCATGCGCAGCTGCAGCGCTGGTCGCTCGATCACGTGCCGGCGACCTGGTAGGTCCGCCACTTCGAAGCTTCCCGGGACAGGCCGCCGCGCGGTGTCTCGGGCCAGTCCCGTCCGGGGCGCGCGTCCGTATCCCTGTCGTGCCCGCTGCGCCCCGGACGTTCCATTCCTGCAGGCCCCGTCCGGGGCCTTTTTCTGTGCCGCGCGAGCGCCGCGTGCACATGCCCCTCTGCTAGCCTGTCGCCTCCTCTTTCCCAGGCTTTGGCATGCGCGCCGACGGCATCTCTTTTCATCATCCCTGGGCTTTCTGGGCGGGCTGCGCGCTTTTGGTGGCTGGGGTGCTGGCACACGTGCCGATGTTCCTGATGGGCGCGCCGATGCACTACCAGCTGGCCGGCATGCCGATGAGCCCGACGATGCTTGTCGGCATGGCGCTGATCCCGCTGGGGCTGGCGCTGGCCGCCTACGGACTGGCGCCGCGAATCGAGCAGGTGCGGCGTACGCTGCACGGGGCACGCAGCCACGCGTATTTCCATCTCGCCGACGGCGTGCCGCTGAATCGCGAGCACTGGACCCTGGTGCTGGTGCTGGTGGTGGCGCTGGCGGTGGACGTGATGAAGCCGGCCACCCTCGGCTTCGTGATGCCCGGCATGACGCGCGAGTACGCGATCAGCAAGGAGAGCGCCGCGTTCCTGGCGCTGGTGGCGCTTACCGGCACCACGGTGGGTTCGGTGGTGTGGGGGCGCATTGGCGACGTGTTCGGGCGGCGCGCGGCGATCCTGCTGTCGGCGCTGATGTTCATGGGTACGGCGATCTGCGGCGCGATGCCGTCATTCGGCTGGAACCTGGTGATGTGCTTCCTGATGGGCGCCTCGGCCGGCGGCCTGCTGCCGATCGCCTTCACCCTGATGGCCGAGGCGATTCCTGCGGCTCACCGCGGCTGGCTGCTGGTGGCGCTGGGCGGCATCGGCACCTCGGCCGGTTACCTGCTGGCCGCCGGAGCCGCGGCGGTGCTGGAGCCACTTTTCAGCTGGCGCGTGCTGTGGCTGCTGGGCCTGCCCACCGGCGCACTGATCGTGCTGCTCAACCGCTGGATTCCCGAATCGCCGCGCTTTCTCTCCAGCGCGGGCATGGAAGACGCGGCCCGCGCGGTGCTGCTGCGTTTTTCCGGCACCGGCGCCCGCGCGATCGAGGCCGACGACGCGACGCACCCCGGCGCACCGATCTTGGACGAGCAGCATCCGGTGGCCGGCTTGCGCCAGCTGCTGCGCGGTCGGCATGCGGCGATCAGCTGGGGGCTGGTGGTGTGCGGCACGGCCTGGGGACTGGTGAACTTCGGCTTCCTGCTGTGGCTGCCGGTGAATCTGGTGAAGCTGGGTGTGGACCCGGCCGGCGCCAGCGCGTTGCTGGCGCGTTCGGCGTTCATTGCGCTGCCCGGCATCGGCGTGGTGGTGTGGCTTTACCACCGCTGGAGCAGCGTGCGCTCGCTGGTGCTGTTCATCGCGCTGACGGCAGCCGCGCTGCTGGCTTTCGTGGCGATGGCGCTGCTCGACCTGCGCTCGGCGGTGCTCACCACGGCGGCCACCGCGGCGCTGCTGGTGAGCGTGAGCGGGGTGATCGCGATGCTGATTCCCTACGCCGCCGAGATCTATCCGGTGCACCTGCGCGGCACCGGCTCGGGGGTGATCGCGGCCAGCTCGAAGTTCGGCGGCATCCTCGGTGCTGGCCTCGGCGTGCTGGGCTGCTTCGAGCACCTGGCGCTGGCCGCGGCGCTGATCGCGCTGCCGATGGTAGCTGCCGCGGTGATGCTGGCGCGCACCGGCATCGAGACGCGCGGGCTGGGTCTGGAGGCCATCCAGACGGCGATGGGCACCGCTGGCGACGAGCCGCTGCGTCCTCGCTGATTGACGCAACCACCTTCATCTCGGAGTGCCATGAAAACGATCGGACTGCTCGGCGGCATGAGCTGGGAATCGACCATTCCCTACTACCGCCTGATCAACGAGGCGGTGAAGCAGCGCCTCGGTGGGTTGCATTCGGCGAAGCTGTTGCTGCACAGCGTGGACTTCGCCGAGATCGAGGCCTGCCAGCGGGCTGGCGACTGGGAGGCGGCCGGCGCGCAGCTGGCGCAGGCCGCGCGCGGACTGCAGGCAGCGGGCGCCGACCTGCTGCTGATCGGCGCCAACACCATGCACAAGGTGGCGCCGGCGATCGAGGCGGCGGTCGAGATCCCGCTGCTGCACGTGGCCGACGCCACCGCGCAGGTGATTCGCGCCGCCGGCATCGCCCGCGTGGGGCTGCTCGGTACGCGCTTCACGATGGAGCAGGCGTTCTACGTTGACCGCCTCGCCTCGCACGGGCTGGACGTGCTGGTGCCGCCGCCGGCGGACCGCGACGAGGTGCACCGGGTGATCTACGCCGAGCTGTGTCTTGGCCAGTTCGAAAATGCTTCGCGGGCGATGTTCCGCCGCGTGATGGCCGACCTCGTCGCGCGCGGTGCGGGCGGCATCATCCTTGGCTGCACCGAGATCGGCCTGCTGGTGGATGCCGGTGACGCGACGGTGCCGCAGTTCGACACCACCCGCCTGCACGCGCTGGCGGCGGTGGAGGCGGCGCTGGCCGACGGCTGAGCGCGTGTCGCCGTCGATCGTGCCGGGCTAAAGCTCGCCGGTGAGGAACTGCCCGCGACCGTGACCGAAGCTCCAGTCCTCATCGGTGTTGGTGACGATGGAGACCATCACGTCGCTGGCCTCGATGCCGCAGCTGGCCTTCAGCTCGCGGCACAGCTCGGCGTAGAAGGTTTCCTTCATGGCGCGCGTGCGCGGCCGGCTGGTGACGGTGACCACCACTACGTTGTGGGTGCGTGGAATGTCCAGCCCGGTGTCCTGCACGATGAAGTGCTCCGGCGGATGCTCATGCACGATCTGGTAACGGTCGCGCGCGGGCACCTTGAACGCGGTGAGCATGGCGCGGTGGGCGGCGTCGAGCAGGGTGGTGATCTCGGCCTTGCTGCGGCCTTCCATCACGTCGAAACGCATCAGGGGCATAAATCCTCCGGGAATGGTCAGCCACGCATGATGCCCACTGGCGCGTTCAGCCCACGTGGGCGCGGCCGATCTGACTCGTCGACGCAGGAAAGTGTGGCGCGGCCCCGTGGCCGGTGCGCGACGGCTGGTCCAGTGTGGTGTTGCGCGCTTGGCGACCCTTTCAGCGAGGCAGGCAGCGGTCAGGGCAAGGGGTGCTCGCGCCGGAAGGGTGGCGCCCTTTCAAGCGGACGCACCGCGGCCGATGGCCGCTGCCTGCCTCGCCCGAAGGGAGCCTTCCTCCCGCGCAAGGGCCGCGTTGCAGCCCTTGCCAAGGGAGCCCCCTTGGCGGCGGGCTGCGCCTTGCCCCGACGCGGGAGGAAGGCTCTGAAAGGGTCGTCAAGCGTGCAACACCACACTAGGCTTGGCGCTCTGCCGCCACACGGAGCCTGCGCGATGTCCCCACGTTTTCGGCCCCACCGATTTTCTCGCCGGATTGCCGCTGTGCTGCTGGCGCTGGGCGCCTGCGGCCCGGCCATCGCACAGGACGGTGCGCCGCATGTCGCGGTGAGCGGCGGCCCGCTGGTGGGCAAGACGGCCACTGTCGGCGGCGTAGCGCTGCAGGAGTTCCTGGGTATTCCCTATGCCGCTGCGCCGCTCGGGCCGCTGCGCTGGAAGCCGCCGCAGCCGGTTGCCGGCTGGAGCAAACCGCGTGAGGCCACCGCTTTCGGCCCGCGTTGCATGCAGCTGCCGCTGTTCGGCGACATGGTGTTTCGCTCGCGCGGGATGAGCGAGGACTGCCTCTATCTCAACGTCTGGACTCCGGCCGCGCCGGCTGATGCGAAGCGTCCGGTGCTGGTGTATTTCTACGGTGGTGGCTTCGTGGCGGGTGACGGTTCGGAGCCGCGCTACGACGGCGCCAGCATGGCATCGAAGGGGCTGGTGACCGTCACCGTGAACTACCGGCTGGGCGTGTTCGGATTCCTCGCCGCGCCGGCACTCACGGCCGAATCCCCGCAGCACGCCAGCGGCAACTACGGCCTGCTCGACCAGGCGGCCGCACTGCGCTGGGTGCGCGACAACATCGCGCGCTTCGGCGGCGATCCGGCGCGCATCACCATTGCCGGCGAGTCGGCCGGCTCGATCTCGGTGAGCGCGCTGATGACCTCGCCGCTGAGCAAGCAGCTGATCGCCGGGGCGATCGGCGAGAGCGGTGCGCTGATCACGCCGATCGCCCCGCAGCCGCTAAAGGCCGCCGAAGCCACCGGCAGCGCCTTCATGGCGCAGCTGCATGCCGATTCGCTCGATGCGCTGCGCGCGATGCCGGCGCAGGCGCTGGTGCAGGCCACCGATCCGCAGGCCAGGCCCGCTTTCGACTTCGCGCCCGACGTCGACGGCCTGTTCCTCACCGAAGCACCGGCTGAGACCTTCGCCCACGGCGAGCAGGCGAAGGTGCCGCTTCTGCTGGGGTCCAACTCGCAGGAGGGCTTCTATCCGGCGATCCTGCACGACCGCCCGGCCACGCCGGCCAACTACCGCGCCGCGCTCGATGCGCTGTTCGGTGACCGCGCCGCCGAGGTGCTGCGGCTGTATCCCGGCGCCACCGCCGACGAGGTGAAGCGTTCGGCCACCGCACTGGCCGGCGATCTGTTCATCGCGCACAGCACCTGGCGCTGGATGGAGCTGCACCGGGCGACCGGCGGCCAGAACGTGTACTTCTACTACTACGCGCATCCTCGCCCGGCCAAGCGCCATCCCGTGCCGGGCGAGCAGCCCGATGCCGGCGCGGTGCACAGCGGCGAGATCGAATACGCGCTGGGCAACCTCGACGGCAACGCGGTGTATGCGTGGACGCCGGTCGATCGCGCGGTGTCGCGCACCATGCAGGATTACTTCGCGCAGTTCGTGCGCAGCGGTGACCCCAACCAGGCTGGCCTGCCGGAGTGGCCGCCGGTGCGCGATTCGCACGGGGGGATCACGCGGCAGACCATCGATGCCGACACCCGCGCCGAGGTGGATCACGGCGCCGCGCGGCAGGCCTTCCTGCGCGACTTCCTCGCCAGCCATCGCAGCCCGCTCTGACCTCGCTGCGGGGCGCATCGCGCGTCCTGCATCACGTTGTGCTCAGGCATTGGCGTGGACAATCATCGCGACGTTCCCCTCGGATGAAGCCTGCCATGCCAGTGCCCTTGCCGGATAACGAGCCGCAGCGCGTCGCCCGCCTGCGCACGATGTCGGTGCTGGACACGGTGCCCGAGCCATTGTTCGACGGACTGGCCGAAGCGGCGGCGATCGCCATTGGTGCACCGATGGCGGCGGTGAACCTGATCGATGCGCACCGGCAGTGGACCAAGGCCGGCGTCGGCATCGCGGCCGGCACGAGCTACGCCCGCGACGAGGCGTTCTGTGCGCACGCCATCCTGGGCAAGGATCTGCTCGAAGTGCCTGACGCGCAGCGCGACGAGCGCTTCGCTGCCAACCCGGCGGTCGTCGCCGAGAACGGCATCCGCTTCTACGTGGGTGCGCCGATCATCCTCAGCGACGGCCTGTGCATGGGTGCGCTGTGTGCGGTGGATCGCAAGCCGAGGATGCTCTGCGACGCGCAGCGCGACGTGCTGCGCGCGCTGGCGGCAGCCGCCGCGCAGGCGCTCGAGATGCGCCTGGGCTCGCTGCAGCGCGAGGCGTTGATGGATCGCATCGGTCGCCTCGCCAGCGTGGGCGGCTGGATGCTCGACCTCACCACCAACGAGCTCACCTGGACCGACGAAACCTGCCGCCTGCACGAGCTGCCGCTCGCTTACCGGCCGAGCCTGGACGAGGCGCTGGGGTTCTATCCGCCGGAGGCGCGGGTGCGCTTGCGCGAGGTGATCGAGCGCGCGCGGCACGGCGATGGCGACTGGGATCTGGAATTGCCGCTGGTCACCGCCGGCGGCCGGCGCCTCTGGGTGCGTGCCATCGGCAACGCCGACTTCGGCGAGGACGGCCAGCCGTACCGGCTGGTCGGCGCGATCCAGGACATAAGCATCCGCCGCCACGTGATCACCGCGCTGGAAACCAGCGAGCGCCGCTTCCGCCAGCTGTTCCAGTACAGCCTCGGGCTGATCTGCACGCACGACCACGAGGGCGTGCTGCTGTCGGTGAACCCGGCGGCGGCGCGCGCGCTGGGCTACTCGGTGGGCGAGCTGCTGGGCCGTCCGCTGTCCGACTTCGTGCCGCCGGAGCGGCAGCAGGCGTTTCGCGATTACCTGCTGCGCATCATCACCGTCGGCACCGATGCCGGTGTGCTCGAGCTGATCGCCAAGGACGGCAGTCACCGCATGTGGCAATACCAGAACGTGCTCGACGACGAATCGGACGATCCGTACATCCTCGGTCATGCACAGGACATCACCGAGCGCTTCCGGATGGAGCGCCAGCTGCGCGATCTGTCGGCGCGCGATCCGCTCACCGGCTGTTTCAACCGGCGCTACCTCAACGAGCTGGAGGCCGAACCGGAACTGCGCTGGGGCTGCATCACGGTGGATCTGGACCATTTCAAGCAGGTCAACGACACCTATGGCCACCAGCGCGGCGACGAGGTGCTGGTGGAGATGGCGCGCTTCCTGCGGCGGCACCTGCGCGACCGCGATGCAGTGGTGCGGCTGGGCGGCGACGAGTTCCTGCTGCTGCTGCGCGATGCCGACGAGGCGACCACGGCCGAAGTGCTCGGGCGGCTTGACGCCGGTCGCGCCCAGGCGCCGATCGCCTTCACGCTGGGCTCGGCCACCTTCGGCGGCGGCATCACGCTGGACGAAGGGCTGGCCGAGGCTGATCGCCGTCTCTACGCCCGCCGCGCCGCCGATCGCGGCTGAGCGCCTGCGGAAAATCGTTCGCAGCGGCGAGCCCCGCCGGACGCCCGGCCACGCGCTCGCTTCGGCAGTCGAATGTTGCGCAGGCGCCGCGGCGCTTTCCCGGCGCGTGCGTTCGCGCCACCATGCGCGTCCCTGCTGCGCTTCCGGCCCGCTCCCATGCACGATTTCGACGACGACGATTTTGCCGACGAGGCCGACGATTCGGTCGAGTCGCAGGTGTGGCAGCTGCTGGCGCTGATTAACCCCGGCGACGAGGACACCGCGCTGCGCCAGTTCGCCGCCTGGCGCGACGTGCAGGCCGAGTCCGGTGACGGTGCCGACCCGGTGGAAACGGTGGGCGAGGTGATCGACTGGACCTCGGGCTTCCGTGCCGATGACGCGCCCACGCTGGTGCAGGCGCTCGACGAACTGGCCGCGCGCTGGAACCTGGCGATCGACTGGGACGGCGATCCCGACGACGAGGAGTTCTTCGACGAGCGCGAGCCGACCGACCTGCTCGCGACCGCCTGCGACCGCCTGCTCGAACACGGCTACACCACCTGGATCTACGAGAGCCCTGCGGCCGCCCATGCCGGCTGGATCACGCTGAGCCGCGATGCCGAGCCGATGCGCGAGATCGCCACCGCGTTGGGCATCAACCTGCGGCTGGCCAGCGAGGCGGGTTGAGTGCGATGACGCCGGCCGAGTCGACGAAGCCCGACGAACGCCTCGACGTGGTGGTGATCGGCGGCGGCCAGGCCGCGCTGGCCACCGCCTACTTCCTGCGCCGCACCGGCCTGCGCTTTGTGCTGCTGGATGCCGAGGACGGCCCCGGCGGCGCATGGCGGCACGGCTGGGATTCGCTGCGGCTGTTCTCGCCGGCGGTGTGGAGCTCGATCGCCGGCCGTCCGATGCCGCCGGTGCGCCACGCCGACGGCAGCGACTACCCGACGCGCGACGACGTGCTCACCTACCTGGCCGACTACGAACGGCACTACGCGCTGCCGGTGCAGCGGCCGGTGTGGGTGGATGGCGTGCACGCGGTCGCGAACGGTCTGCGGGTGACCGCCGGGGCGCGAGCGTGGCCGGCGCGTGCCGTGGTCAGCGCTACCGGCACCTGGCGCCATCCGTTCGTGCCGGCGTACGACGGCGCGCAGACCTATGCCGGCACGCAGCTGCACTCGGCGCACTACCGCTCGCCGCAGCCGTTCGCGGGACGGCGCGTGCTGGTGGTGGGCGGCGGCAATTCGGGCGCGCAGATCCATGCCGAGCTGTCGCAGGTGGCCGACTCCACCTGGGTCACGCCGGCGCCGCCGGCCTTCCTGGCCGACGAGGTGGACGGCCGCGTGCTGTTCGCGCGGGCCACCGAGCGCTGGAAGGCGCAGCAGGAGGGACGCGCCATCGAGCAGCCGGTCGGCGGCCTCGGCGACATCGTGATGGTGCCGCCGGTGAAGGCCGCCCGCGCGCGCGGCGTGCTGCACGCGGTGCGCCCGTTCGCGCGCTTCGTGGAAGACGGCGTGGTGTGGCCGGACGGCCGTCGCGAGCGCATCGATGCGGTGATCTGGTGCACCGGCTTCCGGCCGGCGCTCGATCACCTGCGCCGGCTCGGCGTGGTGGATGCCGACGACCGCGTGGCGGTGGCCGGCACCCGCAGCTTGGCGCAGCCGCGGCTGTGGCTGGTGGGCTACGGCGAATGGACCGGGGCCGCCTCGGCCACCCTGATCGGCGTCACCCGCACCGCGCGCAGCACGGTGGCGGAGATCGCCGCGGCGCTGGCGCCCTGAGTCAGGCCTCGCCGGCGTCGCCGGATGCCGATGCGTCGTCGTCGAAGCCGGTATAGCCCTCGGGGAACACCGGCGTGCCGTCGTCCTCCAGCGCGACGAGGTCGGCCAGCGCCTTTGCTGCCGCCGTCTCGGCCACCTCGCGCTCGCGGAAGCTGCGGTTTTCGCAGATCGCGAAGTACGACGGGAAACCGCCGGCCATCGGCGTCACCGCGAGCCACGCGGTATAGCGCGAGCCTTCGCGCGTCGCGCCGGAGCGGACGTGATGACGATCGATGGTGCGCTCGGCCATGGGCGGTCTCCGCAGTGGGGCGCGCAGTGTAGCGCGCGCCCCGCCGCTGCCGGCCACGGGACGCGTCGATGTGCCCGCGGCCACCCCGAGCGACAGGTGTCTGCCGTCACGCTGTCCGCAGGACTGACGGCCCGGGCGCGCGGTGGGGCCGGGCGGACGGCCTTGCGCCGATCGCGCCGGCGGCATCGGGTCGGCGAGGGCATCCCAAAGTCGCGATGCGCGGCGCTGCGCGCGCCGGTAGAGTCGCCGGGTCTTTCCCTGCCCAAGGATCTGCCGATGACCGTTCGCCCGACCTCCGTCCGCCGCGCCTTGTGCGCCGCCGTGCTGCTCGCCTTCGCCGGTGCCACCGCCGCCCAGGGCGCGCCCGCGGCCGCCGTGGCTCCCGCGCTCACCGCCGTGAAAGCCGCGCACTGGATCGATACCGAGTCCGGCCGCGAGCGCGGCCCGGTGGTGGTGCTGGTGCAGGGCGAGCGGATCACCGCGGTGAACGAGGGCACCGCCGTGCCAGCCGGCGCGAAGCTGGTCGACCTGGGCGACGCGACGCTGCTGCCCGGGCTGATCGACGTGCACGTGCACCTCACCTCCGACCCGACCACCGGCACCGGCAACTACTACCAGGACGCACTTACCCTGGACGTGATCGACGACGCGGTGATCGCGCCGACCCTGGCCAAGCGCACGCTCGATGCCGGCTTCACCACCGTGCGCAACGTCGGCGCGCCGGGCTACGTCGACGTGTCGCTGCGCAACGCGATCGACCGCGGACTGATCCCCGGTCCGCGCATGCTGGTGGCGACGGTGCCACTGGGCTCGACCGGCGGCCATGCCGACGACACCACCGGTTTCTCGCCGGACATCACCTTCGGCGGTCCCACCGGTGTGGCCGACGGCGTGGACGCCGTGCGCGCCCGCGTGCGCGAGGACGTCAAGCGCGGCGCCGACGTGATCAAGTTCATGGCCAGCGCCGGCGTGCTCAGCAACGAGGCCTCGGTGGGCGCGCCGCAGTACACCCAGGCGGAGATGGACGCGATCGTCGACGAGGCGCATCGCTGGGGCAAGAAGGTGGCGGCGCACGCGCACGGCGCCGAGGCGATCAAGATGGCGATCCGCGCGGGCGTCGATTCGGTCGAGCACTGCAGCTTCATCGACGCCGAGGGCCTGAAGCTGGCCAAGCAGCGCGGCACCTATCTGGACTTCGACATTTACAACGACGACTACATCCTTGCCGAGTACGCCAAGCTCGGCACGCCGCCGGCGCAGATCGCCAAGGAAAAGCTGGTCGGCCGCGTGCAGCGGGAGAACTTCCGCAAGGCGGTGCAGGCCGGCGAAAAGATGGCCTTCGCCACCGATGCCGGGGTGTATCCCCATGGCTGGAACGGCAAGCAGTTCGCCAAGATGGTGCAGTGGGGCATGACGCCGATGCAGGCGATCCAGTCCGCCACCTGGAACGCCGCCGACCTGCTCGGCTGGCGCGACCGCGTGGGCGCGATCAAGCCGGGCCTGTACGCCGACCTCGTCGCGGTGAAGGGCGACCCGCTGAAGGACGTCAGCGCGCTCGAGCACGTCGATTTCGTGATGAAGGGCGGCAGCGTGGACAAGACGGACGCCACCGCCCGCTGAGCCGGGATGCGCATGGCCGGTGCCTCCCCGGCCATGCGCAGTGCCGCGTCGCAGGAAGCTGCGAACGTGTGCAGCGCTTGACTGCAGTCAAGGCTGCAGCGGCCGATGGCGAGGATGCTCCGCGCAACGTCGCCGCAATGCGCGGCACGATGCCGGAGAAAACACCATGGATGTCTCGTCGTTGTTCCGATGGACGCCCGGCCGTCGCGCCGGGTTGGGGGCGGCGCTGCTGGCGCTGATGACGCTGGGCCTGGCGCTGCTCGCGCGACGCGTGGAAGCAGTGCCCTCGTTCGCACGCCAGACGCAGTTGCCGTGTTCGGCCTGCCACGTCGGCGGTTTCGGCCCGCAGCTCACCGCCTTCGGTCGTCAGTTCAAGTTGATGGGCTACACCATGAAAACCGGCAGCGGCGCGAACGTGCCGCTGTCGGCGATGCTGGTGGAGTCGTTCACGCACACCGCCAAGGCCCAGGTCGATCCGCCCGCCGACGGCTTCAGCCGCAACAACAACACCGAGCTGCAGCAGGCCTCGGTGTTCCTCGCCGGCCGGCTGAGCGAGCACGTGGGCGTGTTCGCGCAGGCCACCTACTCGGAGAACGGCGGCCTGCTCGGCTGGGACAACATGGACGTGCGCTATGCCAACAGCTTCAACGCCGGCAAGCACAACGCGATCTGGGGCGTATCGGTCAACAACAACCCGACCGTCACCGACGTGTTCAACACCGCGCCGGCCTGGCAGTTCCCGTACATGGGCGCCGACCTCGCCCCCGGCGCACCGGCGATGCCGATGCTGTTCGGCGGCCTCGGCGGCCAGGTGATCGGCGCCAACGCCTACCTGCAGCTCGATGGCCGCTGGTACGGCGAAGTGGGTGCCTACCGTTCGCTGTCGCCGTCGTTCCTGCGCAAGGTGAACGCCGACTTCGACGGCCGCCTCGCGTCCACCGCACCGTATGCCCGGCTCGCCTACACCTGGAACCTGCCGGCCGGCGACCTCACCGCGGGCGGCTTCTACCTGCACGCGCGGCGCGGGCTGCCTGGCGAAAACGCGCGGGGCCAGGCGGTGGCGCTGCCCGGACCCAGCGACCGCTTCGACGACCTCGGCCTGGATGCCAGCTACCAGCGCGCCATCGGCAGCGACCATCGGGTGACGATCAACGCCCTGTACGTCAACGAGCGGCAGAAGCTGGACGCCACCTGGGCCTCGGGCGCGTCGACCTACCGCACCGGCCGGCTGACCGCTCTCAACCTGGATGCCAGCTACTGGTACCAGGATACCTGGGGCGGCACGGTGGACCTGTTTGCCGACAACGGCCGTCGCGATCCGCTGCTGTACGGTGACGCCGGCAAGCCGGACACCCGCGGTGCCACGTTCGAGGCGGACTGGAATCCCTTCGGCCACGCCGGCTCGTGGGAACAGCCGTGGGCCAACGTGCGCGTGGGCCTGCAATACACCTGGTTCACTCGCTTCGCCGGTCGCGTGCACAACGTGGACGGCGCCGGCCGCAGCGCCAGCGACAACAACACGACGTTCCTCTACCTGTGGCTCGCGATCTGAGTCCACCTGGCGCCGCTGCCCGTTCGCGCGGGCAGCGGCGTTGCGCTCAGCCGAGCGCGCTCCAGTCCACCGGCGGCAGCGTCTCGAAGCCCGGCCGCGCAAACAGAAAGCCCTGGAACAGGCCGATGCCCATGCCACGCAGCAGGGCGAATTCCGCCGCGGTCTCCACGCCTTCGGCGATCACTTCGATGTTGAGCGCGCGGCACACGCCCAGGATGCCCTGCACGATCGCCTGGCGCACCGGGTCGCTGTCCACCGCGCGTACCAGCGCCATGTCCAGCTTGATGATGTCCGGCTGGAACTCGGCCAGCAGGTTCAGTCCTGAATAGCCCGCACCGAAGTCGTCGATGGCGGTCTTGAAACCCTGCCGCTTGTACTCGCGGATGATGCTTTTCAGGTGCTCCTTGTCCACCAGCTCCTCGTTCTCGGTGATCTCGAAGATCAGCTGGCGGGTGGGGAAGTTGAAGCGCCGCGCCGCCTCCAGCGTGGCGCGGATGCAGGTGGCCGCCTGGTACACCGCATTGGGCAGGAAGTTGATGCTCACGTAGCACCCGATGCCCAGCCGCGCCGCCAGCTCCACCGCCTTCACCCGGCAGGACTGGTCGAACACGTAGCGGTTCTCCTCGTTGATCTGGCGCAGGATGGTTTCCGCGCCCGCGCCGTCGGTGCCGCGTACCAGCGCCTCGTAGGCGAACACGCGGCGCTCGCGCACGTCCACGATCGGCTGGAACGCCATGGTGAACTCGAACGGCAGCGCCTCGCGATCGGTGCAGGCGTTGCAGGGCGGCGGAGCGGGGGATTCGGAAGTCATCGGGTCGACAGGCGCGTGGAAAGAGAGGGCGAATGGCCCCGGCAGCATACGGACGCCGGGCGGGCGCCACAAAGGGTATCGGCCGATGCCGCCGCCGCCCAAGCAGCCCGGCCGAGCAAAGTCCGACAGGCTGCTAGCATCGGCAGCCTCCGCCACGGCCCACGGAGGGCGCATGAAATTCCTGGTGATGATCTACAGCGACGACCAACTGCTCGACGAGCTGCCTGCAGGCCAGTTCGACCACATGATGCGCGGCTGCCTCACCCACGCCGACGAGCTGAAGGCCGAGGGCTGCCTGATCGCCTCGCAGCAGCTGGAGCATCCGGTCACCGCCCGCTCGGTGCGCGTGCGCGACGGCAAGACCACGGTGTTCGACGGTCCGTTCGCCGAAACCAAGGAATACCTGGCCGGCTTCAACCTGATCGAGGCGGCCGACATGGACGAGGCGGTGCGCGTGGCGCAGAGCTTTCCGTGGTCGCGCACCGGCTGCATCGAGGTGCGCCCGATCCGCGACATGGACGCGGTGCGCCAGCGCGTCGGCGGGTGAACGAGGGTGTGTGAACAAAAAAGGGCCGCATCGAGGCGATCGACGCGGCCAAGGGTTTGAACCGACCACTGCCATGGACGGAGCCGGTGTCGGAGGGGATCCGAAGCGGCCCGCGCACTATGGCGAGGTGGCGTCTCAGATCCCGGGACGGGCGGTCACGGCGCGTCCGCGGCGGGCGCGTTCCAGCGCAGCACCGCCAGCACCGGGAAATGGTCCGACGGATACACCGCGCCCTCGTGCACGGTGATCGTGTCGGCGCGCAGCGCGGTGAAGCCGCGGGTGAGAATCCAGTCGATGCGCTCGGTCGGCGTGCCGGTGAAGTTGTGGAAGGTGTTGTCCGGCCCGGCCTGCTCTGGTGCGCTGGTGCGCGCGTCGGTGAGCAGGCCGGTGAGCAGCGCGTGCGCTTCGCTGGTCGGCACGGTGTTGAAGTCGCCGGTGAGCACGATCGGCACGTCGGCGGGCAGTGCCTGCAGACGCGCCAGGATTTCCCGGGCCCCCTTGCTGCGCGCCGGCTCGTCCTCGTCCCGGTAGGGCAGGTGGGTGTTGAAGAAGTAGAAGCGGCGACCGTCCACCTTCCGCTCGAACAGCGCCCACGTGACCATGCGCGGGAACGGATGGCCCCAGCTGATGCTGCCGGGTACATCCGGCGTATCGGACAGCCAGAAGTTGCCCGACGTGATCACCTTCAGCCGGTCGGTGCGATAGAACACGCCCATGTGCTCGTCGCCCTCGCCGCCGCGGCGGCCTTCGCCGAACCAGGCGTAGTGCGGCAGCTTCGCCACCACGTAGTCGCCCTGCCGCTTGTGCAGCTCCTGCGTGCCGAACACGTCGGGATCGGCGTCGCGCACGGTGCGCACGAACAGGTCGCGACGGTTCTCCCACACGTTCACGCCATCGGCCGAGGGCGTGCGCACGTTGAAGGTCATCACGCGCAGGTCCGGTGGCGGCGCGGCGCGAGTTGCCGGCGCGGCGCAGCCGGCGAAGGCTGCGGGCAGCAGCGCGCAAAGCATCCAGCGCAGGGTTCGGTGCATGGCGAAGGCTCCGGGCAGGTCAGATGGGCAGGTCAGGTGGACAGGGTGGCGGCATCGGCCAGCATGATGCCATCGCGTTGCATGGCCGCCCGCGTGGGCGCATCGCCGGCCGGCGTCACCGGTCGGCACAGCTCCCACAGCACGTGGGTGCGAAAGCCAAGCCGCGCGGCGTCCTGCGCGCTCCACAGCACGCACACGTCGCGCGCCAGACCGCACAGGTAGACCTCGTCCACGTCGCGCTCGCGCAGCCAGCCGGCCAGCCCGGTGGGTGGCCGCGTGCCGGCCGGGCCGTGGTTTTCCCGGAACGCGCTGTACGAATCCACGCGCGGGTCGCTGCCCTTGCGGATCACCGCGTCCACGCTCGACCAGTCCACGCCCGCGTGCAGCGCGGCGCCCGGCGTGTGCTGCACGCAGTGCTCCGGCCACAGCGTCTGCGGCTGCTCGTACAGCGTGATGCTCTCGAACGGCGCGCGACCCGCGTGCGAGTTGGCGAAGGAGACGTGCCCGGCCGGGTGCCAGTCCTGCGTGGCGACCACGTGGCCGAAGCGGCGCGCGCGCAGCAGCGCGTCGATGCCGGGCACGATCGCGTCGCCCTCGTGGCAGGCGAGCGCGCCGCCGGGCATGAAATCCGGCTGCAGGTCGATCACGATCAGGGCGGCGCGGGATAGGTCGATGGCGGACATGCGGGGCGGATCGGGGAAGGGCGTTCGATCATGCCTCCTCACCACGCGGCGCGTCGAGGCAAGTGCGTCGCGCGCGGGCGCTCTGCGACAATGCGGCGATGTCCGCGCGCCGCCTGTTCCCGCTGCTGCTGTTGCTCCCGCTCGCGCTGGCCGGCTGTGCGCACGCGCCGGCGCGCAATCCGCTGGCGATCTGGATGCCATCGCCGAACGTGAGCGCGCGTCGGGCGCAGCTGATCGTGCTGCATGCCACCGAGTCGCCCTCGCTGGCCAGCGCGCTGGACGCGCTGCGCGACCGCCACGCCGCCGCGCCGGTGAGCGCGCACTACCTGATCGCGGAGGACGGCACGCGCTACCAGCTGGCGCCCGACGCCGTGCGCGCCTGGCACGCCGGGGCCGGCCAGTGGGGCGACATCGAGGACGTCAATTCGGCCTCCCTCGGCATCGAGCTGGACCACCGCGGCGACGCGCCGTATCCGCCGGCGCAGATCGCCAGCCTGGTCGTGCTGCTGCGCGACCTCACCACGCGCCTGGGCATCGACCCGCGGCAGGTGATCGGACACGCCGACCTCGCGCCCGCGCGCAAGTCCGATCCCGGGCCGACGTTTCCGTGGAGCGAGCTGGCCGCGGCCGGTTTCGGACGCTGGCCGTGCGAGCCATTGCCGCCGCTGCCGCCGGCCGGCTTCGACCCGTGGCTGGCGCTGCGCCTGATCGGCTACCCGCTGGACGATCGCGCGGCCACCGCGCGCGCCTTCCACGAGCATTACCGCGGCGACCGCGCCGACACGCTGGACGCCCGCGACGCGGCGATCCTCTACGACCTGCAGCTGCAGCTGCTCGGCCCGGCCGATGCCGCGCCCCCTGACGACAAGGCCCATCCATGATCACGATGATCGGCTTCGACGCCGACGACACCCTCTGGCACAGCGAGGGCTACTACCAGGCCGCCAGCGCTGCATTCGTCGACATCGTGGGGCGCTACGTCGACCTCGCCGACCGCCGCGTGCACGAGGACATGCTCACCACCGAGCGGCGCAACCTGGCGCTGTTCGGCTACGGCGCCAAGGGCATGACGCTGTCGATGGTGGAGACCGCCATCGCGGTCACCGACGCGCGCATCTCGGCGGCGGACATCCATCGCCTGGTCGAGCTCGGCAAAGGCGTGCTGCAGCATCCGGTGGAGCTGCTGTCCGGCATCCGCGCCGCGGTGGAGGCGGTGGCGCGCGATTTTCCGCTGGTGCTGATCACCAAGGGCGACCTGTTCCACCAGGAGAAGAAGGTGGAGCAGTCCGGTCTGTCGGACCTGTTTCGCCGCATCGAGATCGTCTCGGAGAAGGATGAACGCACCTACCGGCGGCTGCTGGAGGAGTTCGCCATCGCGCCGGCGCAGTTCCTGATGGTGGGCAACTCGCTGCGCTCGGATATCGAGCCGGTGGTGCGCCTGGGCGGATGGGGCGTGCACATGCCCTACCACGTTACCTGGGGCCACGAGCTCGATCACGGGCTGGACCCGGGCCACGCGCACGTCGCCACGGTGGAGTCGCCGGCCGGCATCGCGGCGGCGATCGCCGCACTCGCGGCCACCGCCCGCGATAGCTGAACGCGTTCAGCAGCGTGAGCGCGCAGGGCTCACGCGGTCACATCGATGAAGGCGATGCAGGCGTGCATTTCACGCCCGGGGCCCGGCGCCATCGGCAGCATGGTCACCAGCGAATCCCCCGTTCGCCGGGCGCCGTGTGGACGCCCCCACCCACTGCCGAGGAACTCCCCATGAGCAAGACCGACCACGACGTGAAGGTGCTCAACGACCTCATCGAAACCACCATCGATAGCGCCAACGGTTACCAGGAAGCGGCCAAGGACGCCGACAACACGCGCTTCGCCGACACCTTCGCCAGCCGCGCGCAGGAACGCTCGCAGGTGACCGGCCAGCTGCAGCGCCAGGTGCGCATGCTCGGCGCCGAGCCGGAGGACGACGGCTCGGTGCTGGCGCGGGCGCACCGCGTGTTCGTCAACCTGCGCAAGTCGCTCAGTTCGGGCGATACCGCGGTGGTCGACGAGGTGGAGCGCGGCGAGGACCACATCAAGGCGAAGTTCGAGCACGCGCTCAAGGACGACGAGCTCTCGCCGCCGACCCGCTCGGTGATCATGCAAGCCTATGTGTCGGTGAAGACCGGCCACGACCAGATGCGCGATCTAAAGCAGTCGGTGCACCGCCAGCACTGAGAGCGTGCGACGCAGCGGCCCCGCCCCGGCGGGGCCGCTGCCGTTTGGGCTACAGTGCGCGCGCTTTCCCACCGGCGATGTCGTCATGTCTGCTGCTGCCCGCGATGGCGTCCCGCGCATCGTGCTCGACACCAACGTCTGCCTGGACCTGTTCCTGTTCCGCGATGCGGCCTGCGCGCCGCTCGCCGCGGCGCTGGCGGCCGGGCAGGTGCAGGCGGTGGCCGACGCGGCCTGCCGCAGCGAGTGGCTGCGGGTGCTCGAATATCCCAGCGTGCCGATCCGCCCCGAGCAGCGCGCGGGGCTGCGCGAGCGCTTCGACGCCGCCGTGCGGGTGCTGGCCGACCTGCCGCCGTCCGCCAGCGTCACGCCGCTGCCCGCCTGCCGCGATCCGGATGACCAGAAATTCATGGAACTGGCGCTGGCCAGCGGCGCACCGTGGCTGATCAGCAAGGATCGCGACCTGCTCAAGCTGGCCCGGCGCACGCGCAAGGCGGGGCTGTTCCTGATCCTGAAGCCGGAACAATGGTCGCCGACGCTGATCGGCCGCACGCTGGTACCGGGCGGGGCGTAGGCGTCCAGCGGTCCGTTTGCGGCCGGCATGCGGGGATCCGGGCGTGGGGCTGGTGGACGACTGTGCTTCAATCGCAAGTCCCCATTTCGCGAGTCGCCACCATGCTGGATACCGTGCTGATCGACTGCCCCTACTGCGGCGAGCCGATCGAGATCTATGTCGAGCCGGCCGAGGAGTCGCATCGCTACATCGAGGACTGCTCGGTGTGCTGCCGACCAATCACCGTGTCGGTGCAGGTGGACATCGACGGCGAGATGAGCGTGAGCGCCAGTTCGCAGGACGACGCATGAGCGCGCCGTCGATCGCGTTCCTCGCGATGGTCCGCCGCGGAGTGCGCCATGCCGTATGACCAGTCGTGGATGGGCTACGGCTTCGTCGGCGGCCTGCAGGCCGGGGCGATCAGCGCCGTGGCCGGTGCGCTGCTGTTTGCGCTGTTCCACGCGATCGGCCGCCGCGGCGGCTGGAGCGAGGCGAAGAAGATCGGCTGGTCGTACCTGCTGGCGCTGGCGCTGAGCGGCGGCGGCGACATCGGCAACCTGTTCTATTTCAACTTCGGCAAGCTGCAGTCGCTGGCGCTGCTGCGCGCCAAGCTGGCCGAGGTGCACGATCCGGACAACCTGGGCACGCGCGCGTTCTGTGAAATGGTGGGCGTGGGCGTGGGCATCTTCGCGGCGTGGGTCGTGATTGACTGGCTGGCGCGACGCCGCGCGCGGGGCAGCGCGGCGCGCTAGAGAAATTTCGCTAGAGAATCGGATCGAACAGCCGCGCCACGTGCATGGCCACGCGGCGCAGGTAGGGCGCGTCGTCGTACTCGCGCGCCTCGATGGCGCGGCAGCGGGCGAAGTCCTCGCGCAGCATCGCTTCCATGTCGGCGGCAAACGCCTCGTCCACCGCCAGCGCGGTGATCTCGAAGTTGAGCCGGAATGAGCGGCTGTCCAGGTTCATGCTGCCGATCGCGGCCGTGTGGTCATCCACCAGCACGGCCTTCTGGTGCAGGAAGCCGGGCTGGTAGCGGTACATGCCGATGCCGCGCTGCAGGGCCTCGTGCGCGTGCAACGTGGAGGCGAGGAACACGCCGTGGTGGTCGGCGCGCGAGGGGATCATCACGCGCACGTCCACCCCGCGCAGCACCGCCAGCTGCAGGGCCGACAGCACCGCGCTGTCGGGCACGAAATACGGTGTGCTCAGCCACACCCGCTGCCGCGCCGCGTGAATCAGCGCGGTGAAGCACAGCGAGCCGGTTTCCTGGTCGTCGGCCGGTCCGGTGGTGAGCACCAGCACGCTGGCCGTGCCCTGGTCGGCGATGGCGCCGGCGGCCGGCAGCGTGGTGCCGGTGCTCCAGTGCCAGTCCTCGGCGAAGGCGCGGCGCAGGTCGGCCACGGCCGGTCCGCGCAGTTCCAGCTGGGTGTCGCGCCAGGGCGACAGCGGTAGCCGCCCGCCGAGGTATTCGTCGCCCACGTTGAGGCCACCGACGAAGCCGCAGGCGTCGTCCACCACCACCAGCTTGCGGTGGTTGCGGAAGTTGAGCTGGAAACGGTTGCGCCAGCGCCGCCCGGCAAACGCCTGCACCTGCACGCCGCCGCGGCGCAGCGTGTCGACGTAGGCCGGCGGCAGATCGTGGCTGCCGATGTTGTCGTACAGCAGGTGCACGCGCACGCCGGCGGCGGCGCGTTCCAGCAGTGCCTGCTGCAGGAGCAGTCCCAGCACGTCGTCGTGGATGATGAAAAACTGCACCAGCACGTCGCGCTGCGCGCGGGCGATGGCGGCGAACATCGCGTCGAAGGCAGCCTGGCCGTCGACCAGCAGGCGCAGCGCGTGGCCGCGGCGGAACGGGCGGCCGGCCAATGCGGCCAGCGCATCGAGCCGTACGCAGGCCGGGTGGGCGTCCGGGTTGGCGAGGATGCCGGCGCTGCGCCGACGTGGCGGCGAGGCGTAACCGTGCACGTGGCTCGATCCCAGATACAGGTACGGCACCAGGGTGACGTAGGGCAGCAGCACCAGGCCCAGCGCCCATGCCATGGCGCCCTGCGGCGTGCGCGCGTGCACCACCGCGTGCATGGCGGTGGTGATGCCCAGCAGGTGCAGGGCGACGGCGGTGAGCGCGAGGATGTCGGTCAGCATCGCGGGTGACGGCGCGGTGCATGACGGCGCATGCGCGGGTGGGGCCAGGTCGCTTGCATCGAAGCCTCCACGGTGGCGAGGTCGGCGCGCGGCGGTGACCGTCGCGCGATGAGGCCGTGCGTCGAGTGTGGCCAATCCGCCCGGCGTGCGGCAAGGGCGGACCATGGTCGGCATTCTGGGCGGCGGTGCGTTTCGCTACGCTCGCGGTTGTCCTGGGACTCCATCAGATGGCGTCCCCCCTTGCCTGCCTTCCCCTTTCCCCAGGAGTTGCCATGAAAGCCGTTGCCTACCGCCAGTCGCTGCCCATCGACGATCCGCACAGCCTGCTCGACGTGACCCCGCCCGAGCCGCCGGCGCCGACCGGACGCGACCTGCTGGTGCGCGTGCAGGCGGTGTCGGTCAATCCGGTGGATACCAAGATCCGCCGCAACGTGGATCCCGCCGGCGCCGACAAGGTGCTGGGCTGGGACGCGGCCGGCACGGTGCTGGCGGCCGGCCCCGAGGCGACGCTGTTCAAGCCGGGCGATGCGGTGTTCTACGCCGGCGCGATCGATCGCGCCGGCAGCAACGCCGAGCTGCAGCTGGTAGACGAGCGCATCGTCGGACGCAAGCCGGCCACGCTGGATTTCGCGCAGGCGGCCGCGCTGCCGCTGACCGCGATCACCGCGTGGGAGCTGCTGTTCGACCGGCTCGGCGTGGCGCGCGGCGATCAGAACAGGACGCTGCTGATTGTAGGCGCGGCCGGCGGCGTGGGCTCGATGGCCTTGCAGATCGCGCGCAAGCTCACCGGGCTCACCGTGATCGGCACCGCCTCGCGTCCCGAGACACAGGCCTGGGTGCGCCAGCTTGGCGCGCATCACGTCGTCGATCATCGCGCCGGCCTGCTGGAACCGGTGCGTGCGGTGGCGCCGGACGGCGTGGATTACGTGATGAGCCTGACCCACACCGAGCAGCACTACGAGGCGCTGGTGGAGCTGCTGAACCCGCAGGGAAAGCTCGGCCTGATCGACGATCCGGCCACGCCGATCGACATCCGCGCGATGAAGCGCAAGAGCATCTCGCTGCACTGGGAGTTCATGTACACGCGCTCGTTGTTCCACACGCACGACATGCTGGTCCAGCACCGGATCCTCGACGAGGTGGCCGACCTGGTCGACGCCGGCGCCCTGCGCGGCACCATGCGTGAGCACTACGGCCCAATCAACGCCGCCAACCTGCGCCGCGCCCATGCGCAGCTGGAGAGCGGCAGCACCATCGGCAAGATCGTGCTGGAAGGGTTCTGAGTCGGCCGCGCGGCGGCGAGCGCTGCAACCCTTTGCGGGGATCGCGCATCTGAGCTGGTGTGGCGCCGTTCGGGCGCCGTTGCTGAAGGAGTGCGCCGATGGTCACGTTCGCCGTTCTTGCCCTGGTGGTGGGCATGCTGTGGCTGGCCGCCAGTCTGGTGGGTTTCATCTTCAAGCTGACCTTCGCCGTGGTCGGCAGCGTGGTCGGCCTGCTCGCCGGCATGGCCGGCCTGATGTTGGGCGGCCTGGTGCTGCTGCTCGTGGCGCCGGTGCTGGCGCTGGCCCTGCTGCCGCTGGCGATGCCGGCGCTGATCGTGATGGCGCTGGTGTGGCTGGTGGTGCGGGCGGCGCGCGGATCGCATGCGGCGCCGACAGTCACCGCCCGCTGAAGCCATGTCGCCCCGGCCGACCTTGGGTCGGCCGGGGCGACGATTCAACCGCCGCGCAGCTGGAACGTCACCGGCACGCGCGCCCAGGCCCGCACCGCACGCCCGTCCACCATCGCCGGCTGGAACGACCAGCCCGAGAGCACCTGCGTGCGTGCGCTGCGATCGAGCAGCGGGTAGCCGCTGCTCTGCTCCACCTGCACGTCGACCGGCTTGCCGCTCTCATCCACCAGCACGCGCAGCAGCACGGTGCCGTGCATGCGCTGGCGCATCGCAATGGCCGGGTAGTCCAGCGGCGCCCGCCGATAGGCGAGGCTGGCCTCGACCGGTGCCGCGCCCACCGCCGCCGACGGTGGAGCGAGCGTGGGCGTGCTCACCGGCGGCGCGGCGATGTTGCCATCCTCCACCGCCGCCACGACAGGTGGCGCCACCGGCGCCGGCTTCACCCGGGTCACCGTCGTGGGTGTCGGGGTGGGCAGCGGCTTGACGTCCAGCATGGGCGGCGCGGGCGGCGGTGGCGGCTCCTTCTCGATGATGCGAACGGTGGGAACGGGTGCCGGCTTGGGCAGCACGTCCGCCATGCGCGGCGGCAGCGGCCGCAGGGCGGCGACGAGGATGACGAGGTTGAGGGCCATCGCCGCGCTCAGGGCGGCGACGCGCACCTGGTCGGGATGGGGACGACGAGCACCAGCCAGGCTTGCGGACGACATGGGCGACCTCCTGACAATCGATGTGGGTTGTGTGGCGCCGCCGCGCTGCGGGGAAGCAGTGGGGATCGCGGGAGCGCAGCTGCAGCCTATGCCGGAAGTCATGGGTCGGGCAAGCGGACGTCTGGACGGCTAAAAGTTTCGCTTGAAACCTTCGAGCCGACGCAGTGCGGGCATCGCCTGTGCGCTGCGTCGTCGGCATGGATCGCTCCTGAGCACGGCGATCCAACGGTTCATTCCGCTCGCACGCGGCATGCGACATACCGCCTGCGCCACGTTGCGCCCGATCCATCCGCTGGGCGCAGAATGGGCCGATCCGGCCGCGAGCCGGCCACTCGATGCGGGGAAAGATCATGGGTATTCGCACATTCGCGGTGGCGTGCGCGCTGCTGCTCGGCACGGCGGTCGCACCAACTGCGCAGGCGCGCGAGCTGTCCTGCAAGATGACCTTCCAGCTCTCGGGCTGGTCGGTGTTCTACAAGACCGCCACCGGCAGCGGCACGGTGACCTGCAGCAACGGGCAAAGCATGCACGTGCGCCTGCGCGCCAAGGGCGGCGGGCTGACCTTCGGCAAGACCACCATCGATCACGGCATCGGCAAGTTCACCGGGGTCAACAGCATCGCGGACATCAAGGGCCATTACGCCAACGCCGAGGCGCACGCGGGTGCGGAGAAGTCCGCCGATGCGCAGGTGGTGACCAAGGGCAACGTGTCGCTGGCGCTCAGCGGCAAGGGGCGCGGCTGGAATCTGGGCATCGCCTTCGGCGCCTTCATCATCGAGTGATGCGTGCCCCGGCAGCGGACCGTGCGCCGCCGCCGCTTTTCCAGGCGCGGCGGTATGCAGGGCGGGATCGCCGCGCTATGGTGCAGTGCATGAAAGGCCGTCATTGCGGCCCGGCGGAGAACCCACGTGGCTACCCTGAGGATGACGCCCGCGCCGCGCTACACGTTCGGCGACGAGCTGGCCAGCAGCATCGTGCACGGCATCGGCATCGTGCTCAGCATCGGTGGCCTGGCGGCGCTGGTGGCGCTGTCGGCCCGTCACGGCGAGGCGCGCGACGTGATCGCCAGCGCGGTATACGGCGCCACGCTGGTGCTGCTGTACACCGCCTCCACGCTCTACCACGCAGTGCCGGTGGCCCGGGCCAAGCCGGTGCTGCGCACGCTCGACCACATCGCGATCTACCTGCTGATCGCCGGCACCTACACCCCGTTCACCCTGATCGCGCTGCCGGGGCGCTGGGGCTGGAGCCTGTTCGCCGCGGTGTGGACGCTGGCCGCACTGGGCAGCGCGCTGGAGTTCGGTGCGCTCAAGCGCTATCGCAAGCTGTCGGTGCTGCTGTACATCGGCATGGGCTGGATCGGCATGGTCGCGTTCAAGCCGCTGATGGCGCACCTGCAGACCGGCGGCATGGTGCTGCTGATCGCCGGCGGGCTGGCCTACACGCTGGGCGTGCCGTTCTACCTGTGGCGACGGCTGCCTTATCACCATTCGGTATGGCACTGCTTCGTGCTGGCCGGCAGCGTGCTGCATTACCTCGCGGTGCTGCTGTACGTGATTCCCGGCGCCGGCTGAGCGTTCAACCCAGCAGCATCCCCAGCGCGAACAACCCGAGCATGGCGAACGACACCGCCAGCTTGAACAGCGTGCCGAACAACAGCCCCAGCCAGGTACCGACGCCCACGTGCGTCGAGCGCAGCACGCTGTTGCCGGCCAGCAGTTCGCCGGCGAGCGCACCCACGAACGGCCCCAGCAGCAGGCCGGGGACGCCGAGGAAGAGGCCGGCGAAAGTGCCCAGCGTGGCGCCCCACAGCGCTTGCCGGCTCGCGCCGACGCGCTTGGCCCCCAGGGCGCCGGCCACGAAGTCGATGACCACCCCGGCCGCGCCCAGCAACCCGATCCCGACCAGCCACCACGTCCCGAGGTGCCGGTAACCGTCCACCGCCGCGGCCAGCCAGATGCCGCCGAACAGCATCGGGATGCCCGGCAGCGCCGGCAGCAGCGCGCCAGCCAGCCCGCCGAGCATCAGCACGGCGGCGAGGATATAGAGGAAGAGGTCGAGCATGGGCAGCGTTTCGGATCGACGGGATGATTACCG
The DNA here is from genome assembly GCF_044904665.1 of Dyella ginsengisoli. Classification (NCBI taxonomy): domain Bacteria; kingdom Pseudomonadati; phylum Pseudomonadota; class Gammaproteobacteria; order Lysobacterales; family Rhodanobacteraceae; genus Dyella; species Dyella ginsengisoli. The sequence goes on along the minus strand of NZ_JADIKM010000002.1, from coordinate 595,364 downwards.
TACACGCCGTCGCCCGCGCCGTCAGGGACGGTGCGCGGCCTACTTCTCGACGAAGGCGCGCTCGATCACGTAGTCGCCCGGCTCGCGCGTGCGCGGCGAGGCGTGGAAGCCGCGGCCGTCGAGCAGGGCGCACAGGTCGTCCAGCATGGCCGGGCTGCCGCACAGCATCACGCGGTCGGTCTCGGGGTTGAGCGGCGGCAGGCCCAGCGTCTCGCTCATCTGGCCATCGACGATGGCGTCGGTGATGCGGCCCTGGTTGCGGAACGTGTCGCGGGTGACGCTGGGGTAATAGATGAGCTTCTCGCGCACCAGTTCGCCCAGGTATTCGTGCTGCGGCAGTTCGTGCTGCAGGTAGTCGGCGTAGGCCAGGTCGCTGACGTGGCGCACGCCGTGCGCAAGCACGATCTTGTCGAAGCGCTCGTAGGTCTCCGGATCGCGGATGATGCTCAGGAACGGCGCCAGCCCGGTGCCGGTGCCGAGCAGGTACAGGTGCTTCCCGGGCTTGAGGTCGTTGAGCACGAGCGTGCCGGTGGGCTTGCGGCTGACGATCACCGGGTCGCCGGGCTTGAGGTGCTGCAGGCGCGAGGTGAGCGGACCGTTCGGCACCTTGATCGAGAAGAACTCCAGGTGCTCCTCCCAGTTGGCGCTGGCGATGGAGTAGGCGCGCATCAGCGGACGGCCGTCCACCTCCAGCCCGATCATCACGAAGTGCCCGCTTTCGAAGCGGAAGCCGGGATCGCGCGTGGTGCGAAAGCTGAAGAGCGTGTCGTTCCAGTGATGCACGTCGATCACGTGCTCGGTCGCCAGTGCCACCATGGTTGATACCGTTCGAATGGGAGGAGCCGGCGGGGAGGCCGGACGCGCGGTGGCGCAGGGTGCGCGGTCGCCGCGGGGATCGGAAGTCAGCGCGGCATTATGCCATTGGCCATTCTCCCGCCCAAGCCGGCGCGGTCGCCCCGTACAATACGCGGATGACTATTGCTCCCGCTCCCCTCACGGCTGATTCGACCGACGCGCCCTGGCGCGTCTGCGTCGCGCCGATGATGGACTGGACCGATCGCCATTGCCGCTATTTCCATCGCCTGCTGTCGCCGCGGGCGCGGCTGTATACGGAAATGGTGACCAGCGCGGCGCTGGTGCGTGGCGGTCAGCTGCGGCTGCTCGAGCACAGCCAGCAGGAGCATCCGGTGGCGCTGCAGCTCGGCGGCAGCGATCCGGTCGAGCTGGCGCGCGCGGCGGTGCTCGGTGCGCAGGCCGGCTACGACGAGATCAACCTCAACGTCGGCTGCCCGTCCGACCGGGTGCAGTCGGGCCGCTTCGGCGCCTGCCTGATGCTGGAGCCGGCGCTGGTCGGGCAGTGCGTGCGGGCGATGCGCGAAGCGGTGGCGGCGGCTGGCTCCGCCATTCCAGTGACGGTGAAGTGCCGCATCGGCGTCGACGACCAGGACGACTATGCCGACCTGCAGCGCTTCACCGAGATGATGCTCGCCGCGGGCGTCACCGTGCTGGTGGTGCACGCGCGCAAGGCCTGGCTGCAGGGCTTGAGCCCGAAGGAAAACCGCGAGATCCCGCCGCTGGACTACGGCCGGGTGTATCAGCTCAAGCGCGAGTTCGCCCCGCTCACGGTGGTGATCAACGGCGGCATCACCACGGTGGACGAGGTGCGCGCGCACCTGGCGCAGGTGGATGGCGTGATGCTGGGCCGTGCGGCGTACCACGATCCCTACCTGCTGGCGCAGGTCGAGTCGGCGCTGTATGGCGAAGCGCTGCCGTCGCGCGAGGCGGTGCTGGCGCACCTGCGTCCCTACGTCGAGGCTGAGCTGGCACGCGGGACTGCGATCAAGCACATCACCCGGCACTTGCTCGGGCTCTACCAGGGACAACCCGGCGCGCGGAGTTTCCGCCGCGTGCTGAGCGAGGGCTCGCACCTGTCGGAGGCCGGCTGGAGCCTGCTGGAGCAAGCGCTCGACCCGGTGCGCGTCGCGGCATGACAAGCCGCCGTGTTCGGGCCACTATTCAGCCCGGGCGCCTTAACCTCGCAGCACGCCGGGTTCCCCGCCGGCGGTCGGATCACGAACGCATGACATTCAAGACGCTTATGCTGTCGCGCCTGCTGGTCGCGTCTGCGCTGATGGCGGTGGCTGCGCCGCTGTGGGCGCGGCAGGAGTCCGGCCTGAGCCTGGATCAGGCGGTCGAGAAGGTGCAGCACGACACGGGGGGCAGGGTGCTTTCGGCGGATCGACGGGAGTTCGGGCGCAAGACCGAATACCGCATCAAGGTGCTCACGTCCGACGGGCACGTGCGCACGCTGGCCATCCCTGCCGATCCGGAGAAGCGTCCGGCACCGGCCCAGTCAACCAAGAATCCGGCCGGCAACGGTCGGGGCAACAAGGAGAAACACTGATGCGCATCCTTTTGGTGGAGGACGAGGCGCCCTTGCGCGAGACCCTCGCCGCGCGCCTGAAGCGCGACGGCTTCGCCGTCGACGCCGCGCAGGACGGCGAGGAGGGCATGTACCTGGGTCGCGAAGTGCCGTTCGATCTGGCGATCATCGACCTGGGCCTGCCCAAGATGTCCGGCATGGATCTGATCAAGTCGCTGCGCGAGGCCGGCCAGCGCTATCCCATCCTCATCCTCACCGCCCGCGGCGGCTGGCAGGACAAGGTGGAAGGCCTCAAGCACGGCGCCGACGACTACCTGGTCAAGCCGTTCCACGTCGAAGAGCTGCTGGCGCGCATCAACGCGCTGGTGCGTCGCGCCAGCGGCTGGTCCAAGCCGGTGCTGGCGTGCGGTCCGATCAAGCTCGACACCACCGCCCAGACGGTGTCGGTGGAAGGCAAGGTGGTCGACCTCACCAGCTACGAGTACAAGGTGCTCGAATACCTGATGCTGCACGCCGGCGAGCTGGTGTCCAAGGCCGACCTGACCGAGCACATCTACCAGCAGGACTTCGATCGCGATTCCAACGTGCTTGAGGTATTCATCGGTCGCCTGCGCCGCAAGCTCGACCCCGAAAGCACCATCAAGCCCATCGAGACCGTGCGTGGACGCGGATACCGCTTTGCCATCCCCCGCAGCGACGGCGACGAAGACTGAGCAGCCCGCCCCGCGCCGCCCGCTGTCGCTGGCGGCGCGCGCGGCGCTGGCTACCGGCCTGGCGCTGGCCGGGTTCCTCGGCATCATCGGCGTCACCCTGTCCCAGGCCAAATACCAGACCGCGCTGAGCGGCCTGCATGACCGGCTGGAAAACGACGTGCTGGCCTACCTGGCACTCATCGACGTGGGCCGCAACGGCCGTCTGCTGCTGCCGTATTCCTCGCCCGACCCGAGCTTTTCGATGCCCGGCTCGGGCCTCTATGCGGTGGCGATGGGCAACGACGGCTTCCACTGGGAGTCGTCCTCGGCGATCGGCCGCGACTTCAGCTTCCTCTCGCGGCTGAAGCCGGGCGAGACGCGTTTCGTCGGCCCGATCGATACCCGCATGGGGCGCGTCTACTACTACAGCTACGGTGTGGTGTTCGAGTCGCAGGACAACAAGGCTGTGCCGCTCACCTTCACCGTGGCGCAGACCGAAGACCAGTTCCAGGGCGAGAACGGCACCTACCGTCGCTCGCTGATCATCTATCTGTCCACGCTGGGCGTGATGCTGATCGTGCTGCAGATGCTGCTGCTGCGCTGGAGTCTCACCCCGTTGCGCAAGGTGGCCGCCGACATGAGCCGGGTCGAGCGCGGCAAGAGCGATTCGCTCGACAGCCAGTACCCGCTGGAGCTGATCGGCCTCACCGAGCGCATCAACGGTTTCATCGAGAGCGAGCGCGAGCAACGCACGCGCTACCGCAACACCCTGGCCGACCTCGCGCACAGCCTGAAGACGCCGCTGGCGGTGATCCGCTCGCGGCTGGAATCCTCCAGCGAGGCGCCGGCGCTGGCGCACGACGTGCTCGACCAGGTGCGCCGGATGGACGAGCTGGTGGCCTACCAGCTGGCCCGTGCTGCCACCACCGGGCGGCAGCCGTTTGCCACCGCCATCCCCATCGGCGGCCACGCCGAGGATCTGGTGCAGAGCCTGGAAAAGGTCTACGCGGCGAAGAACGTGCTGTGCGAGTTCGAGATCGACGAGGGTGTGGCGTTCTATGGCGAGCAGGGCGACCTGCTGGAACTGATGGGCAACCTGCTGGAAAACGCCTTCAAATGGTCGCGTCACCGCGTACTGCTGGTGGTCAAGGCAACGCCGCAGCCCGGCAAGCAGCGCCCCGGGTTGCTGATGAGCGTGGAGGACGACGGGCCGGGCATCGAGCCGGACAAGGTCGATCGGGTGCTCCAGCGCGGCGTGCGCGGTGACGAGCGCGTGCAGGGCCACGGCATCGGGCTGTCCATCGTGCAGGACATTGTGCGGGCATATCAGGGCGAGCTGGCGGTGGACCGATCACCGGAGTTCGGTGGCGCGCGCTTCAGCGTGACCTTGCCGCCCGGCTGAGCAAGGCTCCCCGGCGTAATCGGCCCGGTTCGTGTCGAGCGTGACGCGATTACTGGATCGAGCCGGGGAGCAGGGACTGCCAGCCGACGTTGGAGTGCGAGGACGGCGCCTGTCGTGCGCCCGTGCTCACCGGCAGCGTGCCGGCCCCGTCGCCGCTCTCATTGCCGGTAGTCGCAGGGGCTTCGCTGCTGCGGCTGGTCGACGGGGAGGACAGCTCTCCGCCGGTGGTGGTGCCGCTGTCGATCGTGCGGGAGCGGGCGTTGCTGCCGACGCTGCGCTGGCCGAGGTCCTGCGTGCCCAGGTCGCCAGCGTCGCGCGCTGCCAGTGCCGGCGAGGATATCGCCGCGGCCAGGATGCATCCGAGAATCCAGCGTGTGGCACTCATGGCGACTCAACCCCTTGATTCGCATGAATCAGACGCTCGAGGGTGACAGAAAGCCGGCACGCGTGCCAGTGTCCGGCCCGGTCTGCGGCACCACGGCAGGGCCGAGCCGATGGCACGGCGGGCATGGGCACCCACGGCGCGCGCGATAGAATGCCGCCCATGCCTTTTTCCTCTTTCCCGCCTGTGGCGGGCTTCTCCCATGCAGGCGGTTGACCTGCTCGCCGTGCTGGCCTCGGGCCAGCCGGTGTCCGGTGCCCGGCTGGCTGAGTCGGCGGGGTTGACCCGTGCCGCCATCTGGAAGCAGATCGAGGCGCTGCGCGCCCGCGGCCTGCCGATCGAATCGCGCGGCAGCGCCGGCTACCGATTGCCCTGGCCGGTGGAACTGCTCGAAGCCGAGCGCATTCGCGCTGCGATGGATAGGCCCAGCCGCGAGCGGCTGGGCGCACTGGAAGTGCACTGGGAACTCGACTCCACTTCCAGCGAGCTGCAGCGGCGCGGACCGACGCCCCCCGATCTCAGCGTGGTGTTCGCCGAGACGCAGACCGCCGGTCGCGGTCGTCGCGGACGCACCTGGCTGTCGCCGCCGGGGCTCAACCTCTACATGTCCTGCCTGAAGCGCTTCGATGGCGGGCTGGCGGGCCTGTCCGGCCTGTCGCTGGCCGTCGGGGTGATCGTGTTGCGCGCGCTGGCGGCGGCGGGCGTCTCCGGAGCAGGCCTGAAGTGGCCCAACGACGTGCTCACGCCGCAGGGCAAGCTGGCCGGCATTCTGGTCGAGCTCAGCGGCGAGTATCAGGGGCCCTGCGCCGCGGTGATCGGTATCGGCTTGAACCTGCGCCTCACCGACGCGCTGCGCGAGCAGGCCGGGCAACCGGTGGCCGATGTGACGGGCCTGTGCGGTGGCCAGCCGCCCTCGCGCAACCGCATGGCCGCAGCACTGGTGCAGGCGCTGGTTGACGGCCTGCAACAGTTCGAGCAACACGGCTTTGCCGCCTTCGTCGATGACTACGCCACGCACGACCTGCTGCGCGACGTCCCCCTCACGCTGAGTGGTGCGCAGGGCGACTTAGTCGGCATCGGTGCCGGCGTCGACGCGCGCGGCGCCCTGCAGGTGCGGCTCGCCGATGGCGGCACGCGCGCGGTGGACAGCGCCGATGTCACGGTGCGCCGCGCATGAGGCTGCTGCTGGATCTGGGTAACACGCGGCTGAAATGGAGCGCCCGTGACGACACCGGCGAGCTGGCGCACGGCGCGGTGGCCTGGTCCGAACCGGTGGCCGACACCTTGCGCGAGGCATGGGGGGCATTGCCACCGGCGGACGCGGTGCTCGGCGCCTCGGTGGTGGACGATGCGCGCGAGACGCTGGTGGCTGCGCAGGTGACCGCCGTGCTGTCCCGCGAAGTGCACTGGGTGCGCAGTCCTGTCGCCGCGTGCGGCGTGCGCAGCGGCTACAGCGAGCCGGAGCGGCTCGGTGTCGACCGTTTTCTCGCCATGGTCGCGGCGCATGCGGAAGGGCGTTCGCCTTGCGTGCTGGTCGGTGTCGGCACCGCGCTGACGCTCGATGCGCTCGCTGGCGACGGCACCCACTTGGGCGGCGTCATCGCGCCAGGGCCGCATCTGATGCAGCAGTCGCTGCTGGGTGCCACCGTGCGCGTGCGGCCGGAACAGGCGGGCGTGGTCACCACGCTGGCGGACAACACGGCCGATGCCGTGGCCTCGGGCTGCTGGGGCGCATGCGCCGCGCTGGTCGAGCGGTTCGCGGCGCAGGTGGCGCCGCAACTCGGTGGCACACCGCTGCTGTTGTTCGGCGGTGGGGATGCGGCCAGCCTGCGCTCGCTGGTGGAGCGGCCCGGCGAATTGTTCGCCGACGGCGTGCTGCGTGGCCTGGACGTCTGGAGCCGCGTCGCGGTTCCGCCCGTGCCGGCCCACTAGACTGCACGCGAGGCCTGCCTGAGGGATGTCGATGTTCCTGCGTCTTCTGTTCGTGCTGCTGATCGCGCTCAACATTGCCGTCGGTGCCTGGCTCGTGCTTGGCCAGGACGACGCCCACGTGCGCAGCGTCACCGATCCCGGCGTGCCGGTGCTGCATCTGCTGACCGAGCGGCCCGACCTCGTCGCGGCAGCCTCCGTGGCCGCGCCCGCGGCGGTCGAGCCGGTCGCTGCCGCATCCACCGACCCCGCACCGCTGTCGGCGGCGCCGTCGACTACAGCGAAATCGGCAGCCGCCAGTTATCGCTGCATGGCGCTGGGCCCGTTCGCCAGCCTGCAGGCGCTGCGCAGCGCGCGCAGCAAGCTGGAGTCGCAGACCGCCCGCAGCCGCTCGCGTCAGGAACAGTCGCAGCAGTCGCGCGGCTGGTGGGTCTACCTGCCCGCACAGGCCAGCCGCACGCAGGCGCTGGCCCAGGCCCAGCGCCTGAGCGACGCGCATATCGAGGACTACTTCGTGGTCAGCTCGGGCGGCCAGCCCAACACCATCTCGCTGGGCCTGTTCAAGGACCCGGCGAACGCGCGCAAGCGACGCGACGAGGTGGTGGCGGCAGGCTTCCCCGCGCAGATGACCGAGCGCGTGGAGACGGTGCCCGAGTACTGGCTCGACGTGGTCGTGGCTGACGACGATCCCGCCGCGTGGAGCCAGCGCATCCGCAGCCTCGGCGTGGGCTCGCACAGCACCGGCTGCTTCTGAGCCTGAGTCGCGCCCGAGCCCGCGGCGCCTGTTAGAATCGCCGCTTACGCCGGTATAGCTCAGTTGGTAGAGCAACTGATTTGTAATCAGTAGGTCGCGGGTTCGATTCCTGCTGCCGGCACCACCGTCGCGCCAGTGGTACCCGGGGGCGCGGGTCGTTGCCCGCCTCGCCTGACCATCCCCCTCCTTGCGCGCAGGCGCATCGTGCGGATGCCCGCCACGCGGCGCGATCGACACGACGAGGCAGCATGACCAAGCAGAGCATTTCCCTGATCGGCGTTCCCACCGACATCGGCGCGGGTCATCGCGGCGCCTCGATGGGGCCGGAGGCGCTGCGCGTGGCGCGGCTGGCGGAGAAGCTCGCCAAGCGCGGGCTGAGCGTGGTTGATCGCGGCAACGTCGCCGGGCCGATGAACCCCTGGCAGCCGCCGGTGGATGGCTATCGCCACCTGGCCGAAGTGGCTGCGTGGAATCACGGCGTATTCGATGCGGTGAGGGCCGAGCTGGACGCCGGCCACCTGCCCATCATGCTCGGCGGCGACCACTGCCTGGCGATCGGCTCGATCGCCGCGGTCGCCGCGCACTGCCGCGCGCAGGGCAAGACGCTGCGCGTGCTGTGGCTGGACGCGCACTCGGATTTCAACACTGCGTTGGCCACGCCCTCGGGCAACATCCACGGCATGCCGGTGGCCTGCCTGTGTGGCAACGGTCCGAAGGAGCTGGTGGAAGTCGGCGGCCACGTGCCGGCGACCACGCCGGACGTGTTCCGGCAGATCGGCATCCGCTCGGTGGACGATATGGAAAAGCAGCTGATCCGCGATGCGCAGGTGCAGGTGTTCGACATGCGCCACATCGACGAGAACGGCATGAAGCGCACGATGGAAGAAGCGCTCGCCGGCGTCGATGCCAATACCCACCTGCACGTGAGCTTCGACGTGGACTTCCTCGACCCGACCATCGCGCCGGGCGTGGGCACTACGGTGCGCGGTGGCCCGAACTACCGCGAGGCGCAGCTGTGCATGGAGATGATCGCCGACACCGGCCGCCTCGGCTCGCTCGACATCGTCGAGCTCAACCCCGCCTACGACAAGCGCAACCAGACCGCGAAGCTCGCGGTGGACCTGGTCGAATCGCTGTTCGGCAAGTCCACCCTGATCCACTGAGCACGATCGCGCACGCATGCAGACCCGAGTCCTCACCGGCATCACCACCACCGGCACGCCGCACCTGGGCAACTACGTCGGCGCGATCCGCCCGGCGATCGCCGCCAGCCGCCGCGACGAGGTGGACGCGTTCTACTTCATGGCCGACTACCACGCGCTGATCAAGAGCGACGACCCGGCGCGCATCGAGCGCTCGCGGCTGGAGATCGCCGCGACCTGGCTGGCCGCGGGGCTGGACCCGGAGCGCGTCACCTTCTACCGGCAGTCGGACATCCCGGAGATCCCGGAGCTGACCTGGTTCCTCACCTGCGTCACCGCCAAGGGCCTGCTCAACCGCGCGCATGCCTACAAGGCGGCGGTGGACAAGAACGTGGCCGAGGGGGAGGACGCCGATGCGGGCATCACCGCCGGCCTGTACATGTACCCGGTGCTGATGGCGGCGGACATCCTCGCCTTCAACGCGCACCAGGTGCCGGTGGGTCGCGACCAGATCCAGCACATCGAGATGGCGCGCGACATCGCGCAGCGCTTCAACCACATCTACGGCCGCGATTTCTTCGTGCTGCCGGAGGCGCTGATCGAGGAGCAGGTGGCGACGCTGCCCGGCCTGGACGGCCGCAAGATGTCCAAGAGCTACGACAACACCATTCCGCTGTTCGCCGCCGGTGCCAAAGGCATGCGCGAGGCGATCCTGCGCATCGTCACGGACTCGCGCCTGCCGGGCGAGCCGAAGGATCCGGACAGCTCGGCGCTGTTCATCCTGTTCCGCGCCTTCGCCAGCGAGGCGGAGAGCCAGGCATTCCGCACGGCGCTGGAGGAGGGCATCGGCTGGGGCGAGGCCAAGCAGGTGCTGTACGAACGCATCGAAACCGACGTGGCGCCGATGCGCGCGCGCTACGACGAGCTGATGGCCAAGCCTGCGCAGATCGAGGCGATCCTGCAGGAAGGCGCGAAGAAGGCGCGAGCGATCGCCGTGCCGCTGATTGCCGAACTGCGCGACGCGATCGGTCTGCGTTCCGGTGCTGCGGTGGCTGTTGCCGCGCCGGCGGCGGCAGCGGTGCCGAAGGCGGACAAGCCGCCGCGCTTCGCCAGTTTCCGTGACGGCGACGGCCGCTTCCGCTTCCGCCTGTTCTCCGGCGAGGGCGAGGAGCTGCTGCTGTCGCAGCCGTTCGACGACCCCAAGGCCGCCGGCGCGCTGCAGAAGCGCCTGCGCACGCTCGGCGGCGCGTCCGCGGTGGTGCAGACCCTGGCCGACGGCACGATGCTGGAGCTGGACGGCATCGCGGTGGCCCGCCTGCAGATGGGCGAGGGCGCCGACGCGGCCGACCTCGCGCTGGTGCGGCTGCGCCACGCGCTCGACCAGCTCGCCGCCCAGGATTGAGCGACCTTTCTTTGCTGTGCCGGCCCGCGTATGGCCGGCCAATGTTGGAGCTACTTCCATGCGCTACCTCGCTCTTTTGCTGCTTGCGCCCTGGCTGGTGATCCTGGGCTGGGCGTATTTCGCCTATCCGAAAAGCCTGCCGCGCACGACGGGGCGTCGCAGTTTCGATGTGGCCGTGCTGCTGCTCGCGGTGGCTGCGACGGTGAGCGCAGCGGTGCTCGGCTACGAGGCGGTGAAGCTGCCCCCGGTGGCCCAGTTCGGCCGCTCCAGCGGCGCGATCTGGCAGCAGGTGCTGCCGGCGCTGTACGGCTACGGTGCCTGCGTGGCGGTGCTGCTGGTCGGCTTGGTCGTGCGCCAGCAGCTGTGGGGACGCACGCGCCGCTGAGGCGCAGACACGCCCCTCTCGCTGCGGCATCATCCGGCGAGGGCTGAACGCCGCCCGCCATCGGCAATGTGAGGCGCGCCGTGCATCCGGTTCGATCGACAGGCTTTCCCATGCTCCCGCGCGCCCGACCGGCGCCGGCGCGCCGGTGCGTGCGATGACACCCTGGACCGGCTTTGCCGTGGCGCTGGGCATCGGCCTGCTGATGGGCGCCGAGCGCGAACGCCGCAAGGGCACCGATGCGCAGCGCACCGTCGCCGGCATCCGCACCTTCTCCGTGGTGGCCCTGTTCGGTGCGATCTGCGCGGCGATCGATCCGTGGCTGGTGGTGGCGGCCATGCTGGCGCTCACTGTGCTGGTCGGCATCGCCTACGCGCGCGATCGCAGCGACGATCCGGGCCTCACCACCGAGGCCAGCCTGCTGGCCTGCCTCGTGCTCGGTGCCATGGCCACGCGCCAGCCGCTGCTGGCGGCCGGCGTGGGCGTGGCGATCACCGCACTGCTGGCCTCGCGCGAATCGCTGCACCGCTTCGTGCGCGGCGTGCTGACCACCGCCGAGCTCAACAACCTGCTGGTGCTCGCCGCGGCCACGCTGATGGTGCTGCCGCTGATCCCCGATCGTGCGATCGGGCCGTTCGACGCGATCCATCCGCGCACGATCTGGATCATCGTCATCCTGGTCATGGCGATCGGCGCGCTCGCCCATGTGCTGCTGCGCTGGCTGGGCAGTGCCGTGGGGCTGCCGCTGGCCGGGCTGTTGTCGGGGTTCGTCTCCAGCACCGCCACCATCGGCGTGATGGGTTCGCGCTCGCGCGCCCGGCCGGAGTTGCGCCGGCGCGCGGTGGCGGCAGCGGTGCTGTCCACCGTCGCCACGTTCGTGCAGATGGCCGCGGTGCTGGCGGTGACGCATGCGCCGACGCTGCGCGTGCTGGCGGCGCCCTTGCTGGCGGGCGGCACGGCGGCGCTGGCGGTGGGCGCGATCGTGGTCTGGCGCAGTCGCGACGGCGCGCCCGGCGCCGATGTCGAAGCCGGCGCCGCCGCCTTCAGCGTGAAGAGCGCGTTGCTGCTGGGCGCGACCATCGCGCTGGTGCAGCTCGTCGCCGCCGCGCTGCAGGTGTGGCTGGGCCAGCGCGGTCTGCTGGTGGCCGCCGCCGTGGCCGGCTTCGCCGACACCCATGCGCCGGCGGTGTCGTTTGCCTCGCTCGCCGCGGACGGCAGCATCGCCCCGCAGCAGGCGATGTGGCCGATCCTGCTGGCGCTGAGCACCAACACGGTGTCCAAGGTGGTGGTGGCCACGCTGGGCGGTGGCCGCGCGTTTGCGCGTCCGGTGATCGCAGGGCTGGCGCTGGTGCTGGTGTGCACCTGGGCCGGCGCGCTGCTTGCGTAAGCGTCGCCGGTTACGCTGCGGGCGGAATGCGACAATGTCCCGATGACCACGCTGCGTTACCTCCAGGGCTATCCCGACCATCTGCAGGATCAGGTGCGCGCCCTGCTGCATGCAGGGCGCCTGGGCGATCATCTCGCCGCGCGTTATCCCGAGCGCCACGCGGTGCAGAGCGACAAGGCGCTGTACGCGTACACGATGGAGCTCAAGCAGGCCTACCTGCGCAATGCACCCGGCATCGACAAGGTGCTCTACGACGCCAAGCTCGACGTGGTGAAGAAGGCGCTGGGCCTGCACACCGCGATCTCGCGCGTGCACGGCGGGCGGCTGAAGGCGAAGAAGGAGATCCGCGTGGCCTCGGTGTTCCGGCAGGCGCCGGCTGCGTTTCTGGAAACCATCGTGGTGCACGAGCTGGCGCACCTGAAGGAACTGGACCACAACAAGGCGTTCTACCAGCTGTGCGAGCACATGCTGCCGGACTACCACCAGCGCGAGTTCGATTTGCGCGTGTACCTCACCTGGCGCGACTTGGCGCCGCCGGCCGATGCCGCCGGCCAAGAGAAGGAATGACGATGGATGACGCGGCCCTGCAGGGCGCCTTGCGCCGATTGTTCGAACGCCACGAGGTGGAACTGGAGCCTGACGAGGACGGCTGGCTGCTCACCGACGGCGACTTCCCCGCCATCCGCGCACATTGGCAGGCTGGCGAAGGCAGCGAGCCTGGTCGCCTCGATGTGGACGTGGTCGTAGCGGAAGACCGCTGCATCGAGGACAGCTTCGCCGGTGCCGACGCGCGCGAGGCGCTGGCTGCGTTCGAGCAGTCGAGCTTTCACCTGTTGCTGGCTGCATGCTGGTACCTCACCGACGACCGGCGCATGCGCATCGCCGCGTGGGACATCGGCGTGCGCATCTGGGACGTGTTCGTCGGCCCGCTGGTGACGCGACCGTCCGCCAGCGAGCCGCAACCGATGCCGCCCGGCGCCGCGCTCGCCCTGCAGCAGGCGGTGGGCCAGCTGTCGCTTGCTCCGCAACTGCACTGGATCCACCTGCTGCACCGCCGTGCGGGCGATGGCGTTGCCACCCACGAAGCGTTGCTCGACGGCGAGCCGTGGTCGGCCGGCACGGCGATGCTGGCAGCCGGTGCGTGGCCGGAACTGTCGCCGGACACCTCGGCGCGGCAGCTGGTGTTGCTGGACGTGCGCGACTACTGAACGCGCTCGCCCGTAGGAGCCCGCTCGCGGGCGATGCTCCTGATGCACATCGAAGCCGAAGAGCATCGCCCGCGAGCGGGCTCCTACCGCAAAGCGGGCATAAAACAAAAAAAGCCCGGGAGGCGCGAACCTCCCGGGCTTTTTTTGATCACGACCGGCTGGCTCAGTGCGGCTGGGCCATGTCGTCCAGCAGCGCCTTGAGGAAGCGCGCCGCCTCGCCGCCGGTGGCGGCGCGGTGGTCGAAGGTGAGGCTGATCGGCATGCGGCGGTGCACTTCGATGCCGCCCATCACCGCCACCACGTCGTGGCTGAGCTTGCCGGCGCCGATGATGGCGACCGTGGGCGGTACCACCACCGGGGTGGCGTAGCGGCCGGCGAACATGCCGAAGTTGCTCAGGCTGATGGTATAGCCGGACAGCTCCGAGGACGGGATCGAGCGGTCTTCCACCTGGGTGCGCAGGCGCTTGATCGCCGCGCGCACGCCGTGGCCGTCGAGCATGTCGGCGTTGCGCAGGGCCGGCACGAACAGGCCGTCGTCGGTGTCCACGGCGATGCCGATGTCCACGTGCGGATGCAGGGTGCGGCTGAGGTTCTTGCCATCGAACCACGCGTTGAGTGCCGGCACCGCCTTGCAGGCGGCGACGATGGCGCGCACCAGGCGGGCGGTGATGTCTTGCTTGCCGATCCAGGCGTGCAGGTCGGCATCGTCCACCAGGGTGGTCGGCACCACCTGCGCGTGGGCTTCGGCCATCACGCGCGCCATGTTCCGGCGCACGCCCTTGAGCTGCTCCGGCTGGCCGCTGGCGACCTGCGACGGCGGCGCGGTGCGCACAGGCTTGCCGGCCAGCGAGGTGGGCGTGCGCGAGGGCGCCGGGCCCGGTTCGGGCAGTTCCGGTGCCAGGTGGCGGCCGGCCGATGCGGGCACGGCGCGAGCCGGTGCGGCACCGAGCGGCGCGCTGCCATTGGCAGCGGCGTTCTTCACGTCCTGCATGGTGACTACGCCATCGGCGCCGCTGGGGCGCACGCGGGCGAGGTCGACCTTGAGCTTTTTCGCCAGCGCACGCACGGCCGGAACGGCCTTGACGCCGCCGATGCTGGCGGCCTGCTCGACATGCACATGGCTGCCGCTGACCATTGCGCCGACTACGGTGCCTTCGTCTTCCCGATCGGAACCCTGCACCTCGCCGCCCTCGTCGGAGGCGACCACGCGGCCGCCGTCATCCGGTACCGGGCTGCCCACGCTCTTCTTGGGACCGTGGTGGTGGCCGGTGGACTCGGCCTCGGCGCGCTGCTTGGCGTTGGGATCGGGTTCGAAATCGGCCAGCGCGGCGCCGGTCTCGATGATGTCGCCCGGTGCGCCGTAGAGCTTGGTGACCTTGCCGGTGTACGGCGAGGGCACGTCGACCACCGCCTTGGCGGTTTCCATCGAGCACAGCGGGGCGTCGAGCTTGATGCTGTCGCCTTCCTTCACGTGCCACTCGACCACGGTGGCGTCGGGCAGGCCTTCGCCGAGGTCGGGGAGGTAGAACGTCTTGATATCAGCCATGGTGGTTTTCCGTTGTCTGGCGCGTGTTGCGCAGGCGGGAGAAATTCGAGGTTTCCAGCCGTCATTCCCGCGGGCGCGGAAACCCATCTTGCTCGTGTGCCGGAAGATCAAAATGGGTTCCCGCTTTCGCGGGAATGACGTTCGTTCTTTTTGGCTCTTCGCTTAGGAGGCTGCCAGCGTGCGCTTGGCCGCATCGACGATGCGCTCCACGCTTGGCAGGTACTTCATCTCCAGGCGGAACAGCGGGATGTGCGTGTCGAAGCCGGTGACGCGCTCGACCGGCGCGAGCAGGTCGTACAGGCATTCCTCGGCCACGCGCGCGGCGATCTCGGCGCCGAAGCCCGCGGTCTTGGGCGCCTCGTGCACGATCACGCAGCGACCGGTCTTGGCCACCGATTCGGCGATGGTGTCGAAATCCAGCGGGGTCAGCGTGGCCACGTCGATCACTTCGGCGCTGATGCCGGCCTGGGCCAGCTCGTCGGCGGCCTCAAGACATTCCTTCACCTGCGCGCCCCAGGTCACCAGGGTCACGTCGGTGCCGTCGCGCAGCACGAAGCACACGTCCAGCGGCAGCGCCTCGCCGTCGTCCGGCACCTCTTCCTTGTACTGTCGGTAGATCCGCTTGGGCTCGAAGAACATCACCGGATCCGGGTCACGGATGGCGGCGAGCAGCAGGCCGTAGGCGCGCGCGGGCGAGGAGGGCATCACCACGCGCAGGCCGGGGATGTTGGTGAACAAGTGCTCGTTCGCCTCGGAGTGGTGCTCCGGCGCACGGATGCCGCCGCCCCACGGTGCGCGGAACACGGCCGGCACGGTGAGGCGGCCGCGGGTGCGGTTGCGCAGGCGCGCGGCGTGGCAGGCGATCTGTTCCATCATCGGGTAGATGAAGCCTTCGAACTGCGCCTCGGCCACCGGCTTCATGCCCTGCACGGCCAGGCCGACCGTGACGCCAGCGATGGTGGTTTCGTCCAGCGGCGTGTCGAGCACGCGCAGCTCGCCGAACTTCTCCTGCAGGCCCTGGGTGGCGCGGAACACGCCGCCGTTGACGCCGACGTCCTCGCCCAGCACCACGACCGAGTCGTCGTGCTTCATTTCGTAGGCGAGCGCCTGGGTGACGGCTTCAATGAGAGTGATCTGTGCCATGGCTCAGTGGCCCTTCTTGGATGCGAGCTGGGATTCGAGCGAGAGGACGTAGTCGCGCTGCTTGGCGAGGTCCGCGGGAACCTCGGCGAAGGTGTAGTCGAACATCGCCGACACCGGCTGCGTCTTGGTCTCGAGATAGGCGTTCACCTCGTTGTCCATCCACTCGTCGCACTCGGCCTTCCAGGCTTCTTCCTTGGCGTCGTCCCACACGCCCTTGGCGACGAGCCAGTTGCGCAGGCGCTTCATCGGCTCCTTCGCCCAGCCTTCCTTCACCTCGGCCTCGCCGCGGTAGCGCCGCGCGTCGTCGGCGGTGGTGTGGTCGCCGAGGCGGTAGGTGACCGCCTCGATCACGCTGCCGCCCTCGCCGTTGCGGGCGCGCTCCAGCGCGTCTTCCATCGCCTTGCGCACGGCGATGATGTCGTTGCCGTCCACCTGGATCGAATACAGGCCCGCAGCGATGCCCTTCTGCGCCAGCGTCGGCGCGCCGGACTGGATCTTGCGCGGCACCGAGATCGCCCATTGGTTGTTGACGATCACCGCCACCATCGGCAGGTTCTGCGCGCCGGTGATGTTGATGGCCCCATAGAAGTCGCCCTTGGACGAGCCGCCGTCACCGATGGTGCACACCGCCACGCGCTTCTCGCCGCGGATCTTGAACGCCAGCGCGCTGCCGGCCGCATGCAGGCACTGCGTGGCGATCGGCACCGACCAGGCGAAGTCGTGGCGCGCCGGCTCATTCTGGTAGTCGTTGCCGCGCTCGTCGCCGCCCCAGTACATGTAGACCTCGCGCGGGCGCACGCCGCGGTACAGCTGCGCACCGTACTCGCGGTAGCTCGGCGCCAGCACGTCCTCGGGCTTCATTGCCGAGCCGATACCGACGTGCGCGGCTTCGTGGCCCAGGCAGCTGGCGTAGGTGCCCAGCTTGCCGGTGCGCTGGAGCGCGATCGACTTGGCGTCGAACACGCGGGTGGACAGCATCAACTTGTACAGCTCGACCATGTGGTCGAGATCCTGCGCGAACGCGGGCAGGTCGTCACGGACCTGTTTGCCCTCGGCGTCGAGGTACTGCAGGTATTCGATCTCAAACTTGGCGGCAATCGACACGAGTCGCTCCGAAAGTGGGCAAAAGGGGCTCGGGAGGCGGCAGGGCGCGGGTCGGGGAAACACCCGCAGGCACGCAAATGTCCCAAAAAATCCTGCAATTGATAGCAGGCGGGGATGTTGCGTCGCAAGGTACAGCGCAGCATGCGCGCCGGTACGGATGCGTCCGGGCGAGCCATTACCATGCGGGTTTTGACGGGGAATGACGCGGCCATGACGGACAACCGGCGCGATCTCGAAGCGGGTATCGAAACCGACCTGGAAGGGCGCCTCACCTACGGCGGCTACCTGCGGCTGGACGTGCTGCTGTCGGCGCAGCAGCCGCGCAGCGTACCGCCGCACCACGACGAGATGCTGTTCATCGTGCAGCACCAGGTGAGCGAGCTGTGGATGAAGCTGATGATCCACGAGCTGCGTGCGGCGATCGATTTCCTGCAGCGCGACCAGGTATGGCAGGTGCGCAAGGTGCTGGCGCGCTGCAAGTCGGTGCTGCGGCAGCTGATCGAGCAGTGGGCGGTGCTGGAGACGATGACGCCGTCGGAGTATCTGGAGTTCCGCGAGACGCTGGGGCCGTCGTCGGGCTTCCAGTCGCTGCAGTACCGGGTGATGGAGTTCGTGCTGGGCAACAAGAACGCCGCCATGCTCAAGGTGTTCGACCACGACCCCGCAGGCCAGGCGCAGCTGCGCGCGGTGCTCGAGGCGCCCAGCCTGTACGACGAGTTCCTGCGCTACCTGGCGCGCTTCGACCATGCCGTGCCGGGCAAGCACCTGGCGCGCGACTGGAGCGAGCCGCACGTGTCCGACCCGGCACTGCTGCCGGTGTTCGAGCGCATCTACGGCGACACCGATCGCTACTGGCGCGAGTACGCGCTGTGCGAGGACTTCGTGGATCTGGAGACGCAGTTCCAGCTGTGGCGCTTTCGCCACATGCGCACGGTGCAGCGGATCATCGGCTTCCGCCGCGGCACCGGCGGCTCGTCCGGCGTGGCGTTCCTGAAGAAGGCGCTGGAGCTGGAATTCTTCCCCGAGCTGTTCGAGGTGCGTACGACCTTGCGCCCGCAAGGCGGCTGACGCGGCGGCCCGGCTCTGGCACGATCCGGGGACTTTCCGGGGGCGAGACCACCATGACCGATACGTCCACCGCCGCGTCGAACGCGGCGCCCGACTTCCCGCAGCTGTTCGGCCACCCGCGTCCGCTGTGGATGCTGTTCATGACGGAGTTCTGGGAGCGCTTTGCGTTCTACAGCGTGAGCTGGGCGCTGACGCTGTACATCGTGGCGCAGTTCTTCCACGGCGACGCGTCGGGGCAGGCCTGGGCCAGCGGCATCTTCGGCGCTTATACCGCGCTGATCTACGCCACCGGCATCTTCGGCGGCTACGTGGCGGACAAGCTGATTGGCTACCAGCGCTCGATCCTGATCGGCGCGGCGGTGATGGCGGCGGGCCTGTTCGCGCTGGCGGTGCCGACCAAGCCGATATTCCTGCTCGGGCTGGCGCTGGTGATCGTGGGCGACGGCCTGTTCAAGCCAAACATCTCCTCGATGGTCGGCCAGCTCTATGGCAAGGATGACCCGCGCCGCGACCGCGGCTTCACGCTGTTCTACATGGGCATCAACGCCGGCGCCTTCGTCGCGCCGCTGCTCACCGGCTGGATGGCGGCGTACTTCACCGACACCGCGCTGGAGCAGAACTACAAGCTGGTGTTCATCGCTGCCGGCGTGGGCATGGTGCTGAGCTTCGCCTGGTTCTGGTTCGGCCGGCGCAGCCTGGGCGGCGTGGGCCGGCCGGCCGCCGACAAGACCGGGGCCGGGCGCTCGATCGGCGTGATTGCCGGCTCGTTGCTGGCGGTACCGGTGATCTACTGGCTGCTCTCGCAGATCGGCCCGATCGGGCTGCAGTGGATGCTCGGCCTGCTGTTCATCGGCATCTCGGTGCTGCTGCTGGCCGAGGCGGCGCGGCACGACAAGGTGCAGGTGCATCGGGTGATCGCGATGCTGATCATCTTCGCCTTCAACGTGCTGTTCTGGATGTTCTATTTCCAGCTCGGCACTTCGTTCAACTTCCTCGCCGAAAACCTGGTGGATCGGAAGATGTTCGGTGGCTGGACCTTCCCGGTGGGCTGGTTCCAGTCGGTGAGCCCGCTGGCGATCCTCGCGCTGGCGCCGCCGCTCACGCTGGTGTGGGGGTGGCTGGCCAAGCGCAACAAGGAGCCGTCGATCCCGCGCAAGTTCGGCCTGGGGTTGATCTTCAACGGGCTGGGC
Source organism: Dyella ginsengisoli (assembly GCF_044904665.1). Classification (NCBI taxonomy): domain Bacteria; kingdom Pseudomonadati; phylum Pseudomonadota; class Gammaproteobacteria; order Lysobacterales; family Rhodanobacteraceae; genus Dyella; species Dyella ginsengisoli. The sequence goes on along the minus strand of NZ_JADIKM010000002.1, from coordinate 576,250 downwards.
TTCGCCGTGCTGATGTTCGCGCTGTCACGGCTGCTGGGGCCGGCCGGGCTGATCCCGTTCTGGCCGCTGGCGGCGTGCTACGTGCTGCAGACCACCGGCGAGCTGTGCCTGTCTCCGATCGGCCTGTCGATGGTGACCAAGCTGGCACCGCCGCGACTGGTGGGCGCGGCGATGGGCGGCTGGTTCCTCTCGCTCGCCGTGGGTGGCAACCTGTCGGGCCTCTTGGCCAGCTCGATCAGCGGCAGCACCGGCATGACCGCCGCCTCGGCGCTGGGTGGTTTCACCTTCGGCTTCTGGCTGCTCGCCGGTGCGGGTGCGTTCCTGCTGCTGGTCTCGCCGTTGATCAACCGGCTGATGCACGGGGTGAAGTAGCGAAGCGAGGAGTGAGTGGAGAGGAGTGAGGAGTGAGAGAGGAGCAACGGCTTCTTCTCAGTCACGCGTTCATCTTCATCGGGCTACCGCACGAAATGGGAAGTGAGAGAAGAGCAATGACTCCGCAGGGTTTGGCTTTCTCTCACTCCTCACTCCTCTTCACTCACTTCTCGCTCCCCGCTCTTCCGCTCTTCGTCCTTCCCGGCTAGGGTTCGCAAGATTCTGCGAATGCCCAGGGGAACGCATGACCGCCACCGCCGCCACGCCCGCGCCGAACGCGCCCGACTTCCCGCAGACGCTGGGCCACCCGCGTCCGCTGTGGATGCTGTTCATGACCGAGTTCTGGGAGCGCTTTGCGTTCTACGGCATGCGCTGGGCGCTCACGCTGTACATCGTGGCGCAGTTCTTCGGCGGCGATCCGGCGGGCCAGGCGTACGCCAGCCGCACCTACGGCGCGTATCTGGCGCTGGTCTATGCGGCGGCGGTGTTCGGCGGCTACGTGGCGGACAAGGTGATCGGCTACCAGCGTTCGATCCTGCTCGGCGCGGTGGTGATGGCCGGCGGCCTGTTCCTGATCATGTGGCCGGACCAGGACGTGTTCCTGTTCGGGCTGTCCACGGTGATCGTCGGCAATGGCCTGTTCAAACCGAACATCTCCTCGATGGTCGGGCAGCTGTACGGGCAGGGCGATCCGCGCCGCGACCGCGGCTTCACGCTGTTCTACATGGGCATCAACGGCGGCGCGCTGGTCGCGCCGCTGGTCACCGGCTGGCTGGCCAGCTACCTCAGCGGCACGCCGCTGCAGCAGAACTACAAGGCGGTGTTCCTGGCCGCGGGCTTTGGCATGCTGGTGAGCCTGGCGTGGTTCGCCTGGGGCCGGCGCCAGCTCAAGGGCGTGGGCCGGCCGGCGCCGGAGCAGGCGTCGCTGGCGCGCGTGGCGTACGTGGCGATCGGCTGCGTGCTGGCGATTCCGCTGGTCTACCTGCTGATGGCCAAGGCCGGTGCGATCGCCCTGCAGTGGCTGCTCAGCGCGATGTTCGTGGCGCTGTCGCTGATGCTGCTGGTGGAGGGCATCCGTGCCGGACGCGTGCAGCGCGACCGGGTGATCGCGATGCTGCTGATCTTCGCCTTCAACGTGCTGTTCTGGATGTTCTACGAACAGGCCGGCAGCTCGTTCAACTTCCTGGCGCAGAACCTGGTGGACCGCGAGATGTTCGGCGGCTGGGTGTTCCCCGTCGGCTGGTTCCAGTCGGTTGCGCCGCTGGCGATCGTGCTGCTGGCGCCGCTGGTGTCGATCACCTGGGGCTGGATGGATGCGCGCGGCGCGGAGCCGTCGATCCCGCGCAAGTTCGGCCTGGGCCTGCTGTTCAACGCGCTGGCCTTCGTGGTGTTGATGTTCGCGCTGTCGCAACTGGTGGACGGCACCGGCCACATTCCGTTCTGGCCGCTGGTGCTGGTGTACGTGATGCAGGTGATCGGCGAGCTGTGCCTGTCGCCGATCGGCCTGTCGATGACCACCAAGCTGGCGCCGGCGCGCATGGTGGGTTTCGCGATGGGCGGCTGGTTCCTTTCCACTGGCATCGGCAACAACCTGTCGGGCATCTTCGCCGGGCACGTCAGCGGCGAGAGCGGGATGACCGTGGCCTCGGCGCTGGGCGGCTTCACTTTCAGCTTCTGGCTGCTGGTGATTCCCGGGGCGCTGCTGTTCCTCGCCGCGCCGTTGATCAACCGGCTAATGCACGGGGTGAAGTGATTCAGCGAGGAGTGAGTGGAGAGGAGTGAGAGGTGAGAGAAGAGCAACAGCGTCAGCGGCTCTTTTCGCTTAACCCCTGCCACTCATCCGTGGCGCGATGCACGAGTGCATGATCCAGTGATAAGCGGTGAAGCGTGAAACGTGGGAGGAGCGACCCGGTTCCGGCGCCGGCTTTCTCTCACTCCTGACTCCTCTTCACTCACTCCTGGTTCCTCGTTCCTGCAGCTTGTCCAGGATGCGCCCCAGCCAGCGCCGCTCCTCCTCGTCGAGCTTGTCCAGCACGGCCTGCTCGCGCGCGCGCGCCATCGGTGCCACGACCTCGTGGATGGCCCAGCCTTCCTCGGTGAGATCGAGCACGGAGCGCCGCTTGTCGTTGTCGTCCATGTGCCGGCTGACCCGGCCGGCCTCGACCAGTCGCGCCAGCGCGCGGCTCACGGCGACCTTGTCCATCGCCGTGCGGTCGGCCACCTGGCGTGCAGAAAGTCCCTCGTAGCGGGCCAGCACGGCCATCACGCGCCACTCGGTCATGCTCAGGTCGTAGCGCTTCTGGTAGTCGTCGGCGATGCCTTGGCTGATGGTGTTGGACAGGATGGACAGCCGGTAGGGCAGGAAGTGCTCCAGCTGCAGCGGGGCGTGCTGCACGCCTGGTGGCGTGGCTTTTCGTGGGGTGGGCACTGCGGCGACGCTCCTTGCAATTGGTTACACGTGTAACTATAAATGTAGGCTCATGCGGCTGTTCCCGCCGGCACATCATGCCGGTGCGGCCACATTCGTGACATTAGCGCAGCCAACGCAGGAGAGCGCCATGACCGCCCAGCCCAACCTCGCCCGGCCCAACCTCGGCATGCAGGTGACCACGTTCGAGAACCCGATGGGCATCGACGGCTTCGAGTTCGTCGAGTTCGCCGCACCGGCCGATCAGGCGGCCGCGATGCGTGACCTGTTCAAGCGGATGGGCTTCACCGCGGTGTTGCGCCACAAGACCCGGGCGATCACCGTGTACCGCCAGAACGGGGTGAACTTCCTGCTCAACGAAGAGCCCGATTCCTTCGCCGCCGACTTCGCCGCCCAGCACGGCCCGAGCGCCTGTGGCTTCGCGATCCGCTTCAAGAAGTCCGGCGACGAGGTGCTGGCCACCGTGCTCGGCAACGGCGGCGAAGCGGTGGAGCACAAGGCCGACACCCGCGCGGTGAACGCGCCGGTGGTCAAGGGCATCGGCGACTGCATGCTGTACCTGGTGGATCGCTACGGCGCCGCCGGCAGCATCTACGACGGCGATTACGAGGCGATCGCCGGCGCCGAGCAGAACCCGGTCGGCTTCGGGCTGACCTTCATCGACCACCTCACGCACAACCTCTACTTCGGCAACATGCAGAAGTGGTCGGACTACTACGAGCGCCTGTTCAACTTCCGCGAGATCCGCTACTTCGACATCAAGGGCGCCAAGACCGGCCTGGTGTCCAAGGCAATGACCGCGCCGGACGGCATCGTGCGCATCCCGCTCAACGAGTCCAACGACCCCAAGAGCCAGATCAACGAATACCTCGACGCGTACCACGGTGAAGGCATCCAGCACATCGCCTGCTTCACCGACGACATCTACGCCACGGTGGAGAAGATGCGCGCGCAGGGAGTGGAATTCCTCGATACGCCGGACGCCTATTTCGACGTGATCGACCTGCGCATCCCCAACCACGGCGAAGACGTGCCGCGCCTGCGCAAGAACAAGATCCTGATCGACGCCGACCCGGACACCAAGCAGCGCAAGCTGCTGCAGATCTTCACCCAGAACTGCGTGGGGCCGATCTTTTTCGAGATCATCCAGCGCAAGGGCAACGAAGGCTTCGGCGAAGGCAACTTCCAGGCGCTGTTCGAGTCGATCGAGCGCGATCAGATGAAGCGCGGGGTGCTTTGATTTTGAGCCCCTCTCCCGTCGGGAGAGGGGTTGGCGAGAGGGTACGGTCATGCCGGAACGCATCAAGCCACCACTGCCTACACACAAAAAGCAGCCGGCACGGGATCTTCGGCGTCGCGGCACGGACGCCGAGCAAAGGCTCTGGTTCCACCTGCGCGCAGGAAGGCCCCATGGGTTGAAGTTCCGACGCCAGCATCCGCTTCCGCCGTACGCGGTGGGCTTCTATTGCGAGGCGGCGAAGCCGGTGGTGGAACTCGATGGCTCACAACACAAGGAAGACATCGACGTGCGCCGTACGCATTATCTTGAATCGTTGGGCCTTACCGTTTTGAGGTATTGGGACCATGAAGTGCTGCAGCAAACCGAAATAGTGCTTGAGTCCATCCTCGGCGCCTGCGGAAACCGAACCCTCACCCCAACCCCTCTTCCAGCGGGCGAGGGGCTCTAGAGCAAAGAGCGATGAGCGCAATGCAATCGAATGGCTACCAATCCGGCTTCGGCAACGAATTCGCCACCGAGGCGCTGGCGGGCGTGCTGCCCGTCGGGCAGAACTCGCCGCAGCGCGTGGCGCACGGTCTTTACGCCGAACAGCTCTCCGGCACCGCATTTACCGCGCCGCGCCGCGAGAACCGGCGCAGCTGGCTCTACCGCATTCGCCCGGCGGCGATGCACAAGCCGTTCGCGCCGCTGGCGCACGCCACGTTCCACAACCGCTTTGACGAGGCGCCGGCTACGCCGAACCAGCTGCGCTGGGACCCGTGGCCGATGCCGGAAGCACCCACCGATTTCCTCGACGGCCTGGTCACCATCGCCGGCAACGGCAGTGCGGCAGAGCAGGGCGGCGTGGGCATGCACGTCTACGCGGCCAACCGCTCGATGGAAGGGCGCTTCATCTACGACGCCGACGGCGAGCTGCTGATCGTGCCGCAGCTCGGCCGGCTGCGACTGGCCACCGAGTTCGGCGTGCTGGACGTGGCGCCGCTGGAGATCGCGGTGATCCCGCGCGGCGTGCGCTTCCGTGTCGAGCTCCTGGACGATGAGGCCCGCGGCTACGTGGCCGAGAACTTCGGCGCGCTGCTGCGCCTGCCGGATCTCGGGCCGATCGGCGCCAACTCGATGGCGCTGCCGCGCGACTTTCTCAGCCCGCACGCGGCGTACGAGGATATCGAAGGCGATTTCCAGCTCATCGCCAAATTCCAGGGGTCGCTGTGGCAGGCCGCCATCGGCCACTCGCCGCTGGATGTGGTCGCCTGGCACGGCAACTACGCGCCGTACAAGTACGACCTGACCCGCTACAACACGGTGGGCTCGATCAGCGTGGACCACCCGGATCCGTCGATCTTCACCGTGCTGACCTCGCCCAGCGACACGCCCGGCACGGCCAACCTGGATTTCGTGATCTTCCCGCCGCGCTGGCTGGTGGCCGAGCACACGTTCCGCCCGCCGTACTTCCACCGCAACGTGGCCAGCGAGTTCATGGGGCTGATCGAGGGCGCCTACGACGCCAAGGCCGGCGGTTTCGCCCCCGGCGGCATGAGCCTGCACAACTGCATGAGCGGTCATGGACCCGATGCGGCCAGCTTCGAGAAGGCCATCGCCGCCGACGTGAGCCAGCCGGACCACCTCACCGGCACCATGGCCTTCATGTTCGAGACGCGCAAGGTGATCCGCCCCACCGCCCAGGCTCTCGCCGCGCCGCAGCTGCAGGACGATTACTACACCTGCTGGCAGGGCATTGCGAAACACTTCGATCCCGCGCGTCCGTAACCCTTTCCGCTCCAGGAGTAACGTTTCGATGAAGCTTGGCAGTCTCAAGGAAGGCGGCCGCGACGGCACGCTGATCGTCGTCAGCCGCGACCTCACCCACGCTGCGCGCGCCACCGGCATCGCGCCGACGCTGCAGGCCGCGCTGGATGATTGGCACCACGCCGCGCCGCGGCTCAATGCGCTGTACGACGAGGTGAATGCCGGCACCGCGCCCGGCCGCTTCGCGCTGGATCTCAACGCGCTGGCGGCTCCGCTGCCGCGCGCCTACGAGTTCGTCGACGGCTCGGCCTACCTGCCGCACGTGGAGCGCGTGCGCAAGGCGCGCGGCGCCGAGGTGCCGGCCAGCTTCTACACCGATCCGCTGATGTACCAGGCGACCAGCGCCGGCTTCCTCGGTCCGCGCGATCCGGTGGTGGTGCCGAGCGAGGACTACGGCATCGACCTGGAGGCCGAGGTGCTGGTGGTGACCGACGACGTGCCGATGGCGGTGACGCCGGAGCAGGCCGCGGAGCACGTCCAGCTCGTGGGCCTGGTCAACGATGTCAGCCTGCGCGGGCTGATCCCAGGCGAGCTGGCCAAGGGCTTCGGCTTCCTGCAATCCAAGCCGCGCTCGGCGCTGTCGCCGGTGTTCGTGACGCCGGACGAACTGGGCGACGCGTGGAAAGACGACAAGCTGCACCTGCCGATGCGCACCTGGATCAACGGCCAGTGGTTCGGTGAGGCCGAGTGCGGCGTGGACATGCAGTTCAATTTCGCCCAGCTGGTGGCGCATGCCGCCAGGACCCGCCCGCTCACTGCCGGCACCCTGGTCGGCTCCGGCACCATCGCCAACCACGATACGTCGCTCGGCGCCTCCTGCCTGGCCGAGCAGCGTACGGTGGAAACCCTGCGCGACGGTCAGCCGGCTACGCCGTTCCTGAAGTACGAGGACACCGTGCGCATCGAGATCACCGATGCGCAGGGGCACTCGATCTTCGGCGCCATCGAGCAGGTGATCGCGCCGCTCAAGCGCTGAACGCGGCGCGGCCAGCGGCGCCGCAACGCTGACTGAGCCGGACCTCGGCGCCCGCGATGACGGCATGCCGAGGTCGCGGGCACGCCGCATGAAGCGAGATCGGCGGCGTCATGGCTGGACTGCAAGCGCCGCCGCGCTGCCCAGGTGAACCTGCCGCATATGCATAGGCGCACTCGTTATCACGCCTGCGGGCTGGGCTGGCTAGAATCGACGGTCATATGACCGGATCGCCCATGACGTCCATCGCATCGCCCGCCCACGCCTCGCACCTCAAACGGCTGGAGGCGGAGAGCATCCACATCCTGCGCGAGGTGGCGGCCGAGTTCCGCCACCCGGTGATGATGTATTCCGTCGGCAAGGATTCCTCGGTGTTGCTGCACCTGCTGCAGAAGGCGTTTTATCCCGCGCCGCCGCCGATTCCGCTGCTGCACGTGGACACCACCTGGAAATTCCGCGAGATGATCGCCTTCCGCGATCGCCGCGCGGCCGAGGTGGGCGCCAAGTTGATCGTGCACATCAACCAGGACGGCGTGCGCCAGGGCGTCGGTCCGTTCACCCACGGCGCCACCGTGCACACCGACATCATGAAGACCCAGGCGCTGAAGCAGGCGCTGGATGCGCACGGCTTCGACGCGGCGATCGGCGGCGCCCGTCGCGACGAGGAGAAGTCGCGCGCCAAGGAGCGCGTGTTCTCCTTCCGCACCGCGCAGCACCGCTGGGATCCCAAGCGCCAGCGGCCCGAGCTGTGGAACCTCTACAACGGCCGCATCGCCAAGGGCGAAAGCGTGCGCGTGTTCCCGCTGTCGAACTGGACCGAGCTGGATATCTGGCTCTACATCTACCGCGAGGCGATCGAGGTGCCGTCGCTGTACTTCGCCGCACCGCGCCCGGTGGTGGAGCGCGACGGCATGCTGCTGATGGTCGACGACGAGCGCCTGCCGCTTGAACCCGGCGAGCAGCCGCAAATGCGCAAGGTGCGCTTCCGCACGCTGGGCTGCTATCCGCTCACCGGCGCCATCGAATCCGAGGCCGACGACCTGCCCAAGGTGATCCAGGAGATGCTCATCGCCCGCACCTCCGAGCGGCAGGGGCGCGCGATCGACCACGATCCCTCCGCCTCGATGGAGAAGAAAAAGCAGGAGGGCTACTTCTGATGGGCCGCGAACCGATCCTGTCCGTGGACGACTACCTCGCCCGCCACGAGGCGAAGGACCTGCTGCGCTTCATCACCTGCGGCAGCGTGGACGACGGCAAGAGCACACTGCTGGGCCGCCTCCTCTACGACACCAAGCTGCTGTTCGACGACCAGCTCGCCGCGCTCGAAGGCGACTCGCTGCGCCATGGCACGCAGAACGGCGAGCTGGATTTCGCGCTGCTGGTGGACGGCCTGTCGGCCGAGCGCGAGCAGGGCATCACCATCGACGTGGCGTACCGCTTCTTCACCACCGAGCGGCGCAAGTTCATCGTCGCCGACTGCCCGGGCCACGAGCAGTACACGCGCAACATGGCCACCGGCGCCAGCACGGCCGATCTCGCCGTGGTGCTGGTGGATGCGCGCAAGGGCCTGCTGACGCAGACCCGTCGGCACACCTACATCGCCGCATTGCTGGGCATCCGCCACGTGCTGCTGGCGGTGAACAAGATGGACCTGGTCGGTTACGACGAGGCGACGTTCCGCGCGATCGAGGCCGACTACGCGGCACTCGCGCAGGGCATGGGCATCACGCAGGTCACTGCGATCCCGGTGTCGGCGCTGCGCGGCGAGAACGTCAGCGCGCGCGCTACGACGATGCCGTGGTTCACCGGTACCAGCCTGCTCGAACATCTGGAAACCGTGGTGATCGAACGTCCGGCCGACACGCTGGGCTTCCGCCTGCCGGTGCAGTGGGTGGCACGGCCGGACCAGAACTTCCGCGGCTATGCGGGTCAGGTGGTGGCTGGCGCCATCGCGCCGGGTGACGAGGTGGTGGTGCTGCCCGGCGGCGCGCGCTCGCGCGTGGCGCGCATCGTCACTGCCGACGGTGACCGCAAGCGCGCCGCCACGGGGGATGCGATCACGCTGACGCTGGAGGATGAGCGCGACATCAGCCGCGGCGACGTGATCGCTGCCGCGCACAACCCACCGCAGGTGGCCGACCAGTTCGCCACGCACCTGCTTTGGATGGACGAGTCGGCGCTGCTGCCCGGCCGCGGCTACTGGCTGAAGATCGGTGCGCGCACCGTGGGTGCGCAGGTCACCGAGATCAAGCACAAGGTCGATGTGAACACCCAGGAGGAGCTCGCAGCCAAGCGGCTGGAGCTCAACGAGGTCGGCTACTGCAACCTGGGCCTGGATCAGCCGATCGCGTTCGAGTCCTACGCGAACTGCCGCGAGCTCGGCGCGTTCATCCTGATCGATCGCCAGACCAACGCCACGGTGGGTGCCGGCACGCTCGACTTCGCGCTGCGCCGCGCCGACAACATCCACTGGCAGCACATGGATATCGATCGCGCGGCGCGGGCGCGCATCAAGGGCCAGTCGCCGGCGTGCCTGTGGTTCACCGGCCTGTCCGGCTCGGGCAAGTCCACCGTGGCCAACCTGGTGGAGAAGCGCCTGTTCGCGCTGGGCCGGCACACCTATCTGCTGGACGGCGACAACGTGCGTCACGGGCTCAACCGCGACCTGGGCTTCACCGACGAGGATCGCGTGGAGAACATCCGCCGCGTGGCCGAGGTGGCGAAGCTGATGGTCGATGCCGGGCTGATCGTGCTGGTCTCCTTCATCAGCCCGTTCCGCGAGGAGCGCCGCATGGCGCGCGAGCTGTTCGCGCCGGGCGAGTTCCACGAGGTGTTCGTCGACACGCCGCTGGCGGTGTGCGAGGCGCGCGACGTGAAAGGCTTGTACGCCAAGGCGCGGGCGGGCGGCATCAGGAACTTCACCGGCATCGACTCGCCCTACGAGGTGCCGGAGTCGCCGGAGCTGCATCTGCGCGGTGGCGATCAGTCGCCCGAACAGCTGGCCGAGCAGGTGATCGAGGAATTGCTGCGTGCCCAGTAGTGGCGGCGGCCGCGACAGTCGGCCGGCGCCCGTCTACGATAGCGGTCCTGTTCCCTGACCCGAGATCTTCCCATGTCGCATCACGTCACCCTCAAGGCCAACCCGGTCGAAGTGCTTGGCGATTTCCCCGCCGTCGGCGACAAGGCGCCGGGCTTTCGCCTGGTCGGCAAGGACCTGGCCGACGTCTCGCTGGCCGACTTCACCGGCAAGCGCAAGATCCTCAATATCTTCCCCAGCGTGGACACGCCGGTGTGCGCCTCGTCGGTGCGGCACTTCAACCAGTCCGCCTCGCAGCTGGCGAACACGGTGGTGCTGTGCATCTCGGCCGACCTGCCGTTTGCGCAGGCGCGCTTCTGCGGCGCCGAGGGCCTGGACAACGTGGTGACGCTATCGACCCTGCGCGGCGCAGACTTCCTGAAAGCCTACGGCGTGGCGCTGGCCAGCGGCCCGCTGGCGGGCCTCGCGGCGCGCGCGGTGGTGGTGCTGGACGAGCACGACCACGTGAAGTACGCCGAGCTGGTGCCGGAGATCACCCAGGAGCCGGATTACGAGGCGGCGCAGGCGGCGTTGAAGTAATCAGCTCAGAGCCACTCGGCAGCGTGCCGCTCAGCGGTCCCTGATCGCGCCCCGTGGCCGCCTCCGGCGAAAGCCGGAAGGACTCTGCAGCGGCAAGGCCGGTCATCCAGAACCGCCGTCGCGTCACGCGACTTGAGTCACGGGATCCCGGCTTTCGCCGGGATGACGCCTCTGGCTAGCCACCGTGCGTCGTGGTCGGTGATGCGAGCACGGCTATAACGATAAAAAAGAAAGGCGCCCTTGGGCGCCTTTCTTCATCTCGCGACCATGGCGAATTACTTTGCCACCACCCGCACCATCTCCAGGCACTTGTTCGAGTAGCCCCACTCGTTGTCGTACCAGGACACCAGCTTGACGAAGGTGGAGTCCAGCGCAATGCCGGCCTCGGCGTCGAAGATGGAGGTGCGCGCGTCGCCGCGGAAGTCGGTGGCAACCACCTTGTCCTCGGTGTAGCCCAGGATGCCCTTGAGCGCGCCTTCGCTCTGCGCCTTCATCTCGGCGCAGATCTCGGCGTAGGTGGCGGGCTTTTCCAGCTCGCAGGTCAGGTCGACCACCGACACGTCCGAGGTCGGCACGCGGAAGCTCATGCCGGTGAGCTTCTTGTTGAGCTCGGGGATCACCACGCCCACCGCCTTGGCCGCGCCGGTGGAGGAGGGGATGATGTTTTCCAGGATGCCGCGGCCGCCGCGCCAGTCCTTGTTGGACGGGCCGTCGACGGTCTTCTGCGTGGCGGTGGTGGCGTGCACGGTGGTCATCAGGCCGCGCTTGATGCCCCACTTGTCGTTGAGCACCTTGGCCAGCGGCGCCAGGCAGTTGGTGGTGCACGAGGCGTTGGAGATGATCGCCTCGCCCTTGTAGCTCTTGTCGTTCACGCCGTAGACGAACATCGGCGTGTCGTCCTTGGACGGGGCGGACAGGATCACCTTCTTCGCCCCGGCATCCAGGTGCTTCTGCGCGCCTTCCTTGGTCAGGAAGATGCCGGTGGACTCGATCACCACCTCGGCGCCGACCTCGTCCCACTTCAGCGCGGCCGGGTCGCGCTCGGCGGTGAGGCGGATCTTCTTGCCGTTGACGACCAGGGTGTTGCCCTCGACCGCCACGGTGCCATTGAAGCGACCGTGCACGGAGTCGTACTGCAGCATGTAGGCGAGGTAGTCGGGCTCGAGCAGGTCGTTGATGGCGACGATCTCGATGTCGTCGTGGAAGTTCTGCACGGCTGCACGCAGCACGTTGCGCCCGATGCGGCCGAAGCCGTTGATGCCCACCTTGATCGTCATTGCCTCGACTCCTGCGCCTGGCGTGGATTGGGGAAATAGCGTCCGAATTCTAGCAGGGCACCGTCGGCCATTGGACCGGACAAGGGGTCGCGGCGGCGTCATCGGGCTATGGCAGACTTGCCCGCTTTCGCTATCCGTCCGAGTGTCCGCATGTCCCTGCGCCTGCCCCGACCCGCTTCCGTCTTCTGCGCTGCCGCGTTCGCCCTGGTTGCGCCGCTTGCCCAGGGCTGGGGCCCGGAGGGCCACGCCATCGTCGCCGACATCGCCCAGCAGCACCTCGACCCGACGGCGGCGGCGCAGGTGCAGGCGCTGCTTCAGCTCGAAGGGTTGAGCCGGCTGGACGACATCGCGTCGTGGGCCGACAACACCCGCAAGGAGCGTCCCCGCACCGGTGGCTGGCACTACGTCGACATCCCCCTGCGCGCCGACGCCTACCTGCCCCCGCGCGACTGCCCCCGCGACAACTGCGTGATCGCGCAGATCAGCCATTTCAGTCAGGTGCTGGCGGATCGTTCCGCGGCGCCGGCGGCGCGGCTGGAAGCGCTGAAGTGGGTGGTGCATTTCGTCGGCGACGTGCACCAGCCGCTGCACGCCGAGGACGACGACGACAAGGGTGGCAACACCGTGCAGCTGCAGTTCTTCGGCCGCGGCACCAACCTCCACGCGGTGTGGGACGGCGGCTTGCTGCGCCACGCGCTGAACCTCGTGCCCGGCCCCAACTACAGCTTCGATCACGCCCTCGTGCAGGCCGATGCGATGCAACTGGATGCATCGATCAGCCCGGCCGATCGCGCCGCCTGGTCCGCCATCGGCGGCCTGCCGCAGCTGTACACCCAGACAGTGGCGTGGGCCGGCGAGTCGCATCGGCGCGCACGCGACGTCGCCTATGCACATCTGGACGGCCGCAGCCAGGCGGCCTGGTCGCAGCGTTATCAGGACGTGGCCTGGCCGGTGGTGCGCACGCGATTGCAGCAGGGCGGCGTGCGGCTGGCGGCGGTGCTCAACGAGTTGCTCGGCAGCTGAGGCGCGCGGCCGTTCGGCCGCGTATTGAAATCGAATGCAGTATGGCGCGATGCGCCGCTTCTGCTAGGTTTGCCGGATGACCCAGACTCCTCTCCGCCGCACCAAGATCGTCGCCACCCTCGGCCCCGCCACCGACGCGCCGGGCATGCTCGAGAAGATCATCGCCCAGGGCGTGAACGTGGCCCGCCTCAATCTCTCGCACGGCACGCCGGACGACCACCGCGCCCGCGCCAACGCGGTGCGTGACGCGGCGGCCAAGGTCGGCGTGGAGGTCGGCATCCTGGCCGACCTGCAGGGCCCGAAGATTCGCGTGGAGAAGTTCGCCGACGGTCCGGTGATGCTGGAGCCGGGCGATGCGTTCACGCTGGACTGCCGCGCCGATGCGCCGGAAGGCGACGCCACCCGCGTCGGCGTGAGCTACCTCAACCTGCCGCACGACGTGCATCCCGGCGACGTGCTGCTGTTCGATGACGGCCTGGTCGCGATGGATGTCGTGTCGATCGACGGTGACCAGATCCACTGCCGCGTCACCATCGGCGGCAAGCTGTCCAACCGCAAGGGTCTCAACCGCCAGGGCGGCGGGCTGTCGGTCGACGCGCTGTCGGACAAGGACCGCAACGACATCAAGCTCGCCGCCGAGATCGGCGCGGATTTCCTCGCCGTGTCGTTCGTGCGCTCGGCCGCGGACATGCACACTGCGCGCCGCCTGATGGAGGAAGCCGGCGGCGATGCCGGCATGGTCGCCAAGATCGAGCGCGCCGACGCGATTCCGGTGCTGGGCGAGATCATTGACGCCTCCGACGTGGTGATGGTGGCGCGCGGCGACCTGGGCGTGGAGATCGGCGACGCCGAGCTGCCCGGCCTGCAGAAGAAGATCATCCGCGAGGCAGTCCAGCGCAATCGCGCCGTGATCACCGCCACGCAGATGCTGCAATCGATGGTGCGCTCGCCGATCCCGACGCGCGCCGAAGTACTGGACGTGGCCAACGCCGTGATCGACGGCACCGACGCCGTGATGCTGTCGGAGGAATCCGCCGCCGGTGCACACCCGGACAAGGCGGTAGCCGCACTGTGCCGCATCTGCCTGGGTGCCGAGCGTCAGTTCGAGCCCAAGGACGAGCGCATGCTCGATGCCAGGCTGCAGCTGGACCGCGCCGACCAGGCCATCGCGATGGCGGCCATGGTGCTGGCTGGTCATCTGGGCGTGCGCGCCATCGTCGCGCTGACCGAATCGGGCGCCACCGCGCAGTGGCTGTCGCGTTACCGCAGCGCCGTGCCGATCTATGGCATGTCGCCGTTCGGCGAAGCGCGTCGCCGCATGCAGGTGCTGCGTGACGTGCATCCGGTAGCCTTCAGCCACGGCGACCAGCAAAGCATGGCCGCCTCCACCCGCGCCGCCGTGCGCCTACTGTTCGAGCAGGACAAGCTGGGCGAGGGGGACCGCGTGGTCATCACCTACGGCGATCGCGTCGGCCACGCTGGCGGCACCAACACGCTCAAGCTGCTGCTGGTGGGCGCCGATGGCATCGTGGAGAGCTTGCGCGATCTGTAAGCTCCGGCTGGAAGCCAACATCAGGCGAGGGACCGCATGAAGACAACGCTCCACACGGCACTTTGCATCGCCATCCGCATTGGCGCAGTGCTGCTTGCCCTTGATGCGCTGGAACGGGTGGCCTCGCTGCTGACGATTGGCGAGGCTGATCCGCATCGCTTCTTCGGAGCCATGTTGTTCTCCGCGCTATATCTGGGGGTGGCTGTCGTGCTGTGGCTCTGGCCAGGCATGCTTGCCTGGTGGGCGAGCAGCCGGGCCAGCAACGAGGTTTTCGTGAGCTACCTTGCCGGGTACGACTGGCAGCGGATTGCGCTCGCTGTCGTGGGGGTCTGGCTTGCAGTAACCGGGCTGTCGGGATGTCTCGGCCATGGTCTGCTCATGGTTTTTCTGGGCGAGCGCATGCGGGATTATTCAACCGGCCTGCTGCCCACCACGGAGTGGTACTGGCTGATCCACTATTCAGTTCAGACGGTGGCAGGTGCGGCGATCCTGTTGGGCTCGTCGGGCCTCGTGTCGCTTTTGGCACGAATCCGCCGCTATCCGGCTGTCACGGCGATCGAGGAGCCGGATGGTCAAGGTAGAGGCTAGACTGAGTCTCCCACCTGCGATCCCCGGAGGCTTCCCATGAATACCCTGTTTCGCGTGCAGCTGCCGATCTGCCTGCTGGCGTTGGCGGCCGCCTTTCCGGCCGTTGCGCAGAATCGCCGGCTGCCGCCGGAACGGCTCAACGCCTACTGGATCCTGCTCAACCAGCACGTCGGCGTGGATGTGCCCAACAGCGGCCGCAACCTTTACAAGCCCGGCTGCGTGGCGGTGACCTATACCGTAGGTTCCGACGGCCTGCCTCGCGACGTGAAGGCGGTGAAGGTGGTGCCCGACAGCGACCTGGGCAAGGTCGCCGAGAGCGCGGTGAAGAACTTCACCTACGGCCCGTCGCTGACCAACCGCGCCGGCGAGCCGATCGATACGTACTACGTGATTCCGTTCAACGGACCGAGCGACAAGGCCGGCCAGCAGGCCTTGATGGCACCCTGCCAGCTGCCCGGTTACGACGCCGGCTGATCCGCGCGGGGCGCCGCATGGTCGGTGCCGCCGGGCGATCTGGCCTATAATCCGCCGCTTTCAGCCTTGCCGCTCCTTCGGAGCGGCTTCCATCTGGCGCGGTCGAGCGGCCGCCGTCGTTTCCACGGAGTCGTCATGAGCATCGAAGATCTGGAAAGCATCGCGCTGGCGATGGTCGCGCCCGGCAAGGGCATCATCGCCATCGATGAGTCGACCAAGACCATCGCGAAGCGGTTTGAGGCCGTCGGCATCGAGAACACCGAGGAAAACCGCCGCGCCTACCGCGAGCTGCTGCTCACCGCCCCGGGCCTGAACGAGCACATCTCCGGCGCGATTCTTTACGACGAGACGATCCGCCAGTCGACCAAGGACGGCGTGCCGTTCACCCAGGTCATGAAGAAGCTCGGCATCATCCCCGGCATCAAGGTGGACAAAGGTCCGGTGCCGCTGGCCGGCTTCCCGGGCGACGTGGTCACCGAGGGCCTGGACGGCCTGCGCGAGCGCCTGCAGGAATACGCCAAGCTCGGCGCGCAGTTCGCCAAGTGGCGCGCGGTGATCAACATCTCCGAGGACAACCCCAGCTCCACCGCCATCGAGGCGAACTGTCACGCGCTGGCCCGCTACGCCGCACTGTGCCAGGAAGCGGGCATCGTGCCGATGGTCGAGCCGGAAGTGATCATGGATGGCGACCACAGCATCGAGGTCAGCTACGAAGTGCACGAGGCGGTGCTGCGCAGCCTGTTCAACGCGCTGTACGAGCAGAACGTGATGCTCGAAGGCACCATCCTGAAGGTCTCCATGGTGATCGCGGGCAAGGATGCCGAGGAGCAGGCTGACGTGGAGGAAGTCGCCGAGGCGACCGTGCGCGTACTCAAGAGCACCGTGCCGGCCTCGCTGCCGGGCATCGTGTTCCTCTCCGGCGGCCAGACCGACGAGCAGTCCACTGCCCACCTCAATGCGATGAACCGCATCGGCCCGCATCCGTGGCCGCTGTCGTTTTCCTACGGCCGCGCCATGCAGCAGGCTGCGCTCAAGCTGTGGGCGAAGGACATGAAGGCGAACTACGCCGAGGCACAGAAGACCGTCGCCGCCCGCGCGAAGGAAAACGGCCAGGCCGCGCTCGGTCGCTGGACCGGCAAGTAAGCTTCGTCGCGCCTCGCGCGTCGGAAAACAAAAAAAGGGGCGCCCATTGGGCGCCCCTTTTCCGTTTGGCCCGGGGGCCGTGCGGCGGGTCGATCAGAAGCGGTATTCAGCGCTCACCGAGACCATGTCGGTGCTCAGATCGACGTTGCTCTTCTTGGCGTCGAAGTAGTCGTAGTTGACGCCGACACTGACGTTGTTGCTGAAGTCGTAGCCCACGCCCGCGCCGGCATACCAGCTGGTCTTGTCCAGGCTCTGGCGGATCGGGTTGGAGTCGTTGCTGAGGCCGTGGCCCTTCCACGCGTACAGGCCGGTGCGCGCGCTGACGTACCAGTTCGGGGTCACGTTGAAGTGCCCGTTCACGCCTGCGGTCCAGCCGTGCAGCTGCGACTTGCGCTGGTCGACCACGTTGTTGCTGTTGAAGATGTTCTTGACGTGGATGTTGCCCAGGTCGTTGTAGCCGGCCTCCACACCAAGCGCCACGCTCGGCGCCACGCTCCAGCGGTAGCCGCCGTTGAGGGCGTAGCCGGTGTCATGGCCGTCGTACGGACCCTTGTTGATCGACGTGCGGCCGACGTTGCCGTTGACGAACCAGCCGCCGTTGTCCGCGGGGGCGTTCTGCGCGAAAGCGGCCGGTGCGGCCACCAGGCCGGCGGAGACGAGGGCGAGAGCAAGCAGAGTCTTTTTCATCGGGGATATTCCTTTGTTTTTGTTCGCGACCGCGGCGTGGGGAGCGCCGGTGCGGTCGTCGGGGAGTGCGTCATTGCAGCAACGCACTGGGCTTAGATAAGGCAATCCGCAGAAGATTCAATACCGATGAGTTCAGTATTAATCCAGAGTTAAGAATGGGCGCCGCGCCGGGCGACGCCCGGATGCCTCAGAAACGGTATTCGGCGGTCACCGACGCGGTGTCGGTGCTCAGGCTCACACCGTCCTTCTTGGCGTGATAGACGTCGTAGGACACGCCCAGACCGAAGTGATCGCTGAAGTCGTAGCCGACGCCGGCGCCCGCGTAGTAGTCGACCTTGTCCAGGTTGTGACGGTTGATGTCCTGGTTGTTGTAGCCGTGGCCCTTCCAGCCGTAGACGCCGGCGCGCCCGCTCACGTACAGCCCGCGATACACATCGATGCGGCCGTTCACGCCGGCGGTCCAGCCGCGCAGCGCGTTGCGCTGGTCGGTGAGGTTGACGTCGTTGCTGTTGAAGGCGTTCTTGACCTTGAAGTTGCCCAGGTCGTTGTAGCCCACCTCGACGCCCAGGCCCATGTCCTGGCCGACCTTCCAGCGGTAGCCGCCGTTGATCGCATAGGTAGTTGGGTGATCGTTGTACGGGCCCTGGTACAGGTGTGACTGGCCCACGCTGCCACTGAGGAACCAGTTGCCGCTGCCTACGGCCTGGTTGGACTGATAGTTGCCCGAGGCGGCCGGGGCGGTGGTATCGGTGCCGGAAGCATCCTGTGCGAGAGCGGGGAGCGCGCAGGCGCCGGCGGAAATGAAAGCAAGGGCAAGCAGTGACTTCTTCACGGAGATATCTCCTTCTTATGGTCTTGTGCTGCCGACGCGTGGGGACACGATCGGCAGGGCGCTTGGGGATGAGCGCGGCGCCATTGAACGAAGGCGAGGCTGAAGCGTTCCGGTATTCGGACCGGAAAAGTTAAGGGCCAATTAATCGTGCCGGCTCTACGCGGGTGCGAGCGCGCTGCTGCAAACGAAGTGCGATGCGTGACTTTCACGGCGCCGGCGCACGCACCTCCCGGGAATCGGCGACAATAGTCATTTTTACGCACCCTCCGGAGACGCCGATGACCACCCGCCGCGAACTCGCCAACGCCGTGCGCGCCCTTGCCATGGACGCCGTGGAGGCGGCCAAGTCCGGCCATCCGGGCATGCCGATGGGCATGGCGGACATCGCCGAAGTGCTGTGGAACGATTTCCTGCGCTTCAACCCGACCAACCCGAAGTGGGCCAACCGCGACCGCTTCGTGCTCTCCAACGGCCACGGCTCGATGCTGCAGTACGCACTGCTGCACCTGACCGGGTTCGACCTGCCGATGGACCAGCTGAAGCGCTTCCGCCAGCTGCATTCCAAGACCGCCGGTCATCCGGAAGCCAGCGAGACGCCCGGGGTCGAGACCACCACCGGCCCGCTGGGTCAGGGCCTGGCTAATGCCGTGGGCATGGCGCTGGCGGAAAAGGTGCTTGCTGCGCATTTCAACCGCCCCGGCCATGCCGTGGTCGACCACCACACTTACGTGTTCCTTGGCGACGGCTGCCTGATGGAAGGCATCTCGCACGAAGTCGCCTCGCTGGCCGGCACCTGGGGTCTGGGCAAGCTGGTGGCGATCTACGACGACAACGGCATCTCCATCGACGGCGAGGTGCACGGCTGGTTCACCGACGACACCCCGGCGCGCTTCGAGGCCTACGGCTGGAACGTGATCCGTCACGTCGACGGCCACGACGCCGAGGCGATCAAGGCGGCCATTACGCAGGCCACCGCGCAGTCCGCCAAGCCCACGCTGATCTGCTGCAAGACCATCATCGGCTTCGGCGCCCCGCACAAGCAGGGCAAGGAAGAGAGCCACGGCGCGCCGCTGGGCAAGGACGAGATCGCCGGTGCGCGCGACGCGCTCGACTGGCGTCATGCCCCGTTCGAGATCCCCGCCGAGATCTACGCCGGCTGGGACCACAAGGCCAAGGGCGCGGCCATCGAGCAGGCCTGGAAGGACGCCTTCGCGGCGTACGCCAAGGCCTATCCGGAGCTGGCTGCCGAGTTCCAGCGCCGCTTCAGCGGCGAACTGCCGGCCGACTGGGCGGAGAAGTCGCAGGCATACATCGACAAGCTGCAGCTGGAAGGCCCGGAAGTGGCTTCGCGCAAGGCGTCGCAGATGACGCTGGACGCGTTCGGCCCGCTGCTGCCGGAACTGATCGGCGGCTCGGCCGACCTGGCCGGCTCCAACCTCACCAAGTGGAAGGGCAGCCTGGACGCGGGCAACGGCGACAGCGCCGGCGGCAAGGGCAACTACGTCTACTACGGCGTGCGCGAGTTCGGCATGACCGCGATCGCCAACGGCCTGGCGCTGCACGGCGGCTTCATCCCGTACGACGCCACCTTCCTGGTGTTCTCCGACTACGCTCGCAACGCGGTACGCATGAGTGCGTTGATCCCGGCGCATGCCATCCACGTCTACACCCACGATTCGATCGGCCTGGGCGAGGACGGCCCGACCCACCAGCCCGTCGAGCACCTCGCGTCACTGCGCTACATCCCGAACAACCAGGTGTGGCGCCCGTGTGATGCGGTGGAATCGGCGGCGTCGTGGAAGGCGGCGATCGAGCGCAAGGGTCACCCCGCCTGCCTGGTGTTCTCGCGCCAGAACCTCAAGCACCAGCACCGCACGGCCGAGCAGGTGGCGGACATCATGCGCGGCGGCTACGTGCTGTCCGATCCGGCGGATACCAAGTTCCAAGCGATCCTGATCGCCACCGGTTCGGAGGTGGAGCTGGCGATGGAGGCGATGCGCACGCTGGCCCAGCAGGGCGTGGCGGTGCGCGTAGTGTCGATGCCGTGCACCGAAGCGTTCGACGCCCAGCCGCAGGCCTACCGCGAAGCAGTGCTGCCGGGCTGGTGCCGCGCGCGCGTGGCGGTGGAAGCGGCCACGGCCGACTTCTGGCGCAAGTACGTGGGCCTCGACGGCGAGGTGATCGGCATGACCACCTTCGGCGCCTCGGCGCCGGCGCCGCAGCTGTTCGAGTACTTCGGCTTCACCGTCAGCCACGTGGTGGATGCGGTCAAGCGCGTGGTGGGCTGAAGCCACTGACCTCGTTCTCGATCGGGCCGCGCAAGCGGCCCGATCGCTTTCATCAGGACGCCCGCATGGCCGAGCACGACCGATTCATTGTCTTTGGCGCACCGAGCATCGGCGAGGAGGAGATCGCCGAGGTCACGGCCTGCATGCGTTCGGGCTGGCTGGGTACCGGACCAAGGGTCGCGCGCTTCGAGCAGGCGTTCGCAGCCTACAAACAGACACGAGCCGACCAGGTGGCGGCAGTGAACTCCTGCACCGCCGCGTTGCACGTAAGCATGGTGGCGGCGGGGCTGGAGCCCGGCGCCGAGGTGATCACTACCCCGCTGACGTTCTGCGCCACCGTCAACGCCATCGAGCACGCCGGGCTCACACCGGTGCTGGCCGATGTCGACCCGCGCACGCAGAACATCGATCCGGACGCGATCGAGGCGGCGATCACGCCACGCACGCGGGCGATCCTGCCGGTGCACTTCGCCGGGCATCCGTGCGCGATGGATCGCATCATGGCGATCGCGCAAAAGCATGAGCTGGTGGTGATCGAGGACTGCGCGCACGCCATCGAAACCACGTTCCGCGGCCAGCCGGCCGGTACGTTCGGCGACTTCGGCTGCTTCAGCTTCTACGTCACCAAAAACGTGGTGACCGGCGAGGGCGGCATGATTCTCGGCGGTGATGCAGGGCGTATCGCGCGGGCGCGGATGCTCGCGCTGCACGGCATGAGCAAGGACGCCTGGCACCGCTTCGGCGACGCGGGCTACAAGCACTACCAGGTGCTCGAGTGTGGCTTCAAGTACAACATGATGGATTTGCAGGCGGCCATCGGCCTGCCTCAGCTGGCCAAGGTGGAAGACCACTGGCAGCGGCGCCAGGCGATCTGGAAGCGCTACGACGAGGCCTTCGCCGATCTGCCCATTGATCTGCCGGCGACGCCCGAGGCCGACACCCGCCACGGCCTGCATCTGTACACGGTGATGATCGACGAGGAGCGCTGCGGCATGACGCGCGACGCTTTTCTGGATGCCATGAACGCCGCACGCATCGGCACCGGCGTGCACTACCTGTCCGTGCCCGAGCACCCTTACTACCAGCAGCGCTACGGCTGGCACTCCGAGCAGTGGCCGAACGCGATGCGGCTGGGTCGGCAAACCGTCAGCCTGCCGCTGTCGCCGGGGTTGTCCGACGACGATGTGGAGCGCGTCATCACCGCCGTGCGCCGCATCCTGCTGCAGGGTGCGGCGCCAAGGTGAGTGGCTTTTGCGGGAGCGCACTCCGTGTTCGCGACGGGCTGGAGCGTCATGTACACACGCCCCGCATCGCATGCGCTCCCACGAAATTTCAGGAGCGCGCGCGCGCCTTAAGCGCCGCTACCGCCGGCAGCTCCTTGCCTTCCAGGAACTCCAGGAACGCGCCGCCGCCGGTGGAGATGTAGGACACGTCCTGCTCGATGCCGTACTTCTCCACGGCCGCCAGCGTGTCGCCGCCGCCGGCGATGGAGAACGCCTTGGAAGCGGCGATGGCGCGGGCCAGCGTCTCGGTACCCTTGCCGAATGCGTCGAACTCGAACACGCCGACCGGGCCGTTCCACACCACGGTGCCGGCCTTGGCGATCAGCTCGGCGTAGCGTTTGGCCGTCTCCGGCCCGATGTCGAGGATCATCTCGCCGTCCTTGACCTGGTCCACCGGCTTCACCGTGGCCGGGGCGTGCGCGGAGAACTCCGGCGCTACCACCACGTCCACCGGCATCGGCACCTCGGCGCCGCGGCGCTTGGCGTCGGCCAGCACCTTCTTGGCTGCGTCGAGCAGGTCGCGCTCGTACAGCGAGTTGCCCACGTTGTGCCCGGCAGCCGCGATGAAGGTGTTGGCGATGCCGCCGCCGACGATCAGCTGATCGACCTTGCCGATCAGGTTCTCCAGCAGGGTGAGCTTGGTGGAGACCTTGGAGCCGGCGACGATCGCCAGCAGCGGCTTGGCCGGGTGCTCCAGCGCCTTGCCCAGTGCGTCGAGCTCGGCCGCCAGCAGCGGACCGGCGGCGGCCACCTTGGCGAAACGGATCACGCCGTGGGTGGAGGCCTGCGCGCGGTGCGCGGTACCGAAGGCGTCCATGACGAAGATGTCGCACAGGGCGGCGTACTGCTTCGACAGTGCCTCGTCGTCCTTGCCTTCGCCGACGTTCATGCGGCAGTTTTCCAGCACCACTACCTCGCCGTCGGCCACCTCGACGCCGCCGAGGTAGTCGCGCACCAGCCGCACCGGCTTGCCGAGCTTGTCGCCCAGCCAGGCGGCGACCGGCGCCAGCGACGATTCCTCGTCGAACTGACCTTCCTTCGGACGGCCCAGGTGCGAGAGCACCATCACCCTGGCGCCGGCATCGCGCGCAGCCTTGATGGTAGGCAGCGAGGCGTCCAGCCGCTGGGTGGAGGTAATGCGGCCGCCCTCGATCGGCACGTTGAGGTCTTCGCGGATCAGCACGCGCTTGCCGCGCAGATCGAGGTCGCTCATGCGGAGAAAGGACACGGCAGGACTCCTGGTGTGATCGTGTGATGTGATCATGATTGACACGATGGCCGGCGAGACCGGCTCGCCGCACCGCGGCCCTGCATTGTCGCGGCCGCCTTGCGACGATGCAAACCCGCTCGCGGGTATGCTTGGCGCCGGTTCCACCCCCTTTCTGCGGAGGATGCACGCATGGCTTCGGACCTCGCCCTGTACGGCTACTGGCGCTCCACTGCGGCGTATCGCGTACGCATAGCGCTCGAACTCAAAGGCCTCACCTGGGAAAACCGGCCCGTCCATCTGCTGCGCGACGGCGGTGAGCAGCACGGCGCGGCCTTTCGCGTGCTCAATCCGCAGGAGCTGGTGCCGGCACTGCTGGACGGCGAGCGCGTGTTCACCCAGTCGCTGGCCATCGCCGAATATCTGGACGAGACGTATCCGGAGCCACCTTTGCTGCCGGTCGATCCACGCGGTCGCGCACGGGTGCGCGCGCTGGCGCTGACCATCGCCTGCGACATCCATCCGCTGGGCAATCTGCGCGTGTTGCAGCAGCTGGAGCGCCAGTTCGGTGCCACCGAGGCGCAGCGGGCCGAGTGGGTGCGGCACTGGATGGCGCAGGGGTTTGCCGCGATCGAGACCCTGCTGGCCGACAACGTCGCCACCGGCGCGTTCTGCCATGGCGACACGCCCGGGCTTGCGGATATCTGTCTGGTGCCGCAGGTATACAACGCGCTTCGCTGGCAGCTGCCGCTGGACCCGTATCCCAACGTGCAGCGTATCCATGCGGCGTGCACCGAGCTTGAGGCGTTCCGCACCGCAGTGCCGGAGCTGCAGCCGGACGCGCCGGTCGCGGGATGAGGCGAATATCGACCTGTCGGGGCTGAAGCCCCTCCTGCAGAGGGCCAGGCGCAGGGCGAATGTGGGAGTAGCCTCAGCCGCGACGCTTCCGGACTGAGCCGACCGGGTCATCGGGGCTAAAGCCCCTCCCACAGAGAACAACGAATCAAAAGCCCAGCCCGTACGGATCGTTGCCGGCCAGTTCGTTGTCCGCGCTGGCGCCGCCGCCTTCGGACAGGCGGATCTTCAGCGCCAGGCCGTCGCGCGAATCGGCCTTGGCCAGCGCCTCTTCCAGCTCGATGCGACCCTCGCGGTAGAGCTTGTAGAGCGACTGATCGAAGGTGCGCATGCCTTCCTGCAGGCTGCGATCCATCGCTTCCTTCACCTCGTGGATCTGGCCGCGGCGGATCATGTCGCGAATCAGCGGGGTGTTCAGCAGTACTTCCACCGCGGGCAGGCGGCGCCCGTCCTTGCCGATCACCAGGCGCTGGCTGATCACGGCGCGCAGGTTGAGCGCCAGGTTCATCAGCACGTTCTTGTGCGCCGACTCGGGGAAGAAGTTGAGAATGCGCTCCAGCGTCTGGTCGGCGTTGTTGGAGTGCAGCGTGGCCAGGCAGAGGTGGCCGGTCTCGGAGAAGGAGATCGCCGCCTCCATCGTGTCGGTGTCGCGGATCTCGCCGATCATGATCACGTCCGGCGCCTCGCGCATCGCGTTCTTCAGCGCCTCGTGATAGCTGTGCGTATCCAGGCCCACCTCGCGCTGGTTCACGATCGACTTCTTGTGCCGGTGCAGGAACTCGATCGGATCCTCGATGGTGAGGATATGGCCGGGCGAATGGGCGTTGCGATGGTCGATCATCGCCGCCAGCGTGGTCGACTTGCCCGAGCCGGTCGCGCCCACCACCAGGATCAGCCCGCGCTGCTCCATGATCAGGTCGCGGAAGATGCTCGGCAGCTGCAGCTGCTCGACGTTGGGGATGTCGCTCTTGATCGCGCGGATCACCATGCCCACTTCGCCGCGCTGCTTGAACACGTTGATGCGGAACCGCCCGGCTTCCTTCACCGCCAGCGCCATGTTCAGTTCGAGGTCGCGCTCGAACTGCGGCACCTGGCCCTCGTCCATGAGCGAATAGGCGATCTTCTTGACCATGCCACCCGGCAGGCCGGTGTTGCCGAGCGGATAGAGCTTGCCCTCGACCTTGATGTTCACCGGGGCACCGGTCGTCAGGAACATGTCCGACGCGCCCTTGTCCACCATCAGCTTGAGGAAGTAACCGATATCCACCTGAAGTCCCCTGAATTCAACTACATTGCATTGGGCGATTATGCCCACCGACAATACGCCGCAACACTACGAGGTACTGAGTGATGGTGCACAGCTTTTCCCGGCCTGCTGCACGCCCCGGAAGTATCGGCAGGAGCATGCAGGGCTTGACCCTGTGCGCCCTGCTGGCACTCGGTGGCTGTGCCAGCGTCCCCCCGCCCGATGGCGCCATGAACATGGCGCAGATCCAGTTGCAGGCTGCCCGCGACGCCGACGCGGCCGATTATGCGCCGGTGGACCTGGGTTTTGCGCAGAACAAGTTCCAGCAGGCGCAGGCGGCCATGGCCAGTCGCAAGTACGAAGACGCGGCCAATCTCGCCGACGAGGCGCGTTCCGATGCCGAGCTGGCCCTGGCCAAGGCACGCCTCGGGGCGGCGCGCGCCAAGATCCAATCCAAGGTGGATGAAAACAGCCGTCTGCGCGAGCGGATGGAGCAGGCGCATCCGGAGCTTTCCGGCCAGCCATCTTCGATGCCCACCGGCCTGCCGGCGGCGGCCCCCACGGGCGACATGCCGGCGCCTTCGTCCTCGGTACTGCAGGCGCCATTGCCGGGTGCCGGCGGCTTCCAGACGGTGCCGCAGGACGGCGCCCCTCCCACCGATACCCATCAGGGAGCCCAGCCATGAAGCGTTTGACGATTCTGTTCGCCGGCGCGGTGTTCGCGCTCGGCAGCAGCGTTGGCCGTGCGGCCAGCGACGACATCGACGTCAGCCGTCTCAACGGCAGTCTCGACCAGCTCGCGAACGACCCGGTGCTGGGCCACTACGCGCAGGCCGAGCAGGCGCGCGCGCGCGACGCGCTGGCCCAGCTCGCGCAGGCGCGCTCGAAGGAACGGCCGCATGCGCTGTATCTGGCCGAGCGCCGCGTCGACCTCGCACGCGCCGCGGCGCAGCTGCAGGACGCGCAGGCCAAGCTGGCCCAGCTCGACCGCGAACACGACCAGATCATGCTCGAATCGGCCCGCCGCGACGCCGAGGCGTCGAGGCTCGAGCTGGAGCGGCAGCGCTTGCAGTACCAACTGGCCCAGGAAGAAGCGGCCCGCCTGCAGCAGCAGGGAATGGAGGCCAACCAGGCGGCGGAGCAGGCCAGGGCCGAGGCTGAACGCGCCCGCAAGCTTGCCGCGGCGCAGAGCCGGGTGGCCAACGCGGCCAAGCGCGAAGCGGCCCTGGCTGCCCAGGCGGCGCGCGCCTTGCGCTCGCAGATGCAGGACGGCGACACGGTTTCCAAGCCGGCTTCCAAGCCGCCCAAGAAAGGCAAGCCCTGAGCCGATCCGGCCTTTCGGGACGATGTTGGCCGGCACGCATCGCGTGCCGGTGCTCCCCGGGCAACAAGCTGTTTTGACAGGCTTTTGTCCTGCGCCTTGATTGCATCAGGCATGCCACGGGCTGCGCTTGCGAGGCCCGGTTGGCCGGAGTAGCGTCGGTCATCCGCGTGGCATCTGCGCCGCGTGGATCACTGACCTGAAGCATGCGCTCATCCTTCCGAAGCTCAGTCGTTGCCGCGCCGACCGTTCTCGGCGCGGGGATGATGCGCACGCGTCACACCGCCACGGGCGCACCGGTCACGCGCCCGCTTGTCCTGCGAGGAGGTCGCTCATGTTCGAAAACCAGCAGCGTGATGATGTCGAGGCATTGCTGAAGGCCGATGCGGAGTTCCGCCGCCTTTACCAGCGTCACCGCGAACTCGACAGCAAAGTGCATGACGCCGATATCGGCGTACTCCCGATCCCCGAGGCCAAGCTCTCGGTCATGAAACGCGAGAAGCTCTACGCCAAGGATCGACTGCAGCGCATCTGGGACGCGAAGATGCAGCGACGACACTGATTCACCCTGCCAGATTCGACTCCGTTCGCCACATCCGCGGCCCGGCTTTCCTGACGAAAGCCGGGCCGCTTCCGTTTGAGCCGGCTCAATCCGGGCGGCCGTACCGCTCGGTTATCATGGCCGCCCGCCGGCGCCGGTTCGCGCGCCCGGTTGCCTCTTTCCTGCCCAACGGAGTTTCCATGTCGGTTCACCAGAGCGTCCTCGATCTGATCGGCCACACGCCCATGGTGCGGGCCAACCGCCTGGACGCAGGGGAGTGCGAGCTGTTCCTCAAGCTGGAGAGCGCCAACCCCGGGGGATCGATCAAGGACCGCATCGGCCTGTCGATGATCGAAGGCGCCGAAAAAGCCGGCAAGATCCGACCGGGCGCCACGCTGGTGGAGGGCACCGCCGGCAACACCGGCATCGGCCTGGCGCTGGTCGCCCAGCAGAAGGGCTACAAGCTCACCCTGGTGGTGCCGGACAAGATGAGCCGCGAGAAGATCTTCAATCTCAAGGCGATGGGCGCAGAGGTGGTGCTCACGCGCTCGGACGTGGCCAAGGGCCATCCCGAGTACTACCAAGACATGGCCGAGCGGATCGCCCGCGAAACGCCCGGCGCCTACTTCATCAACCAGTTCGGCAACCCCGACAACCCGCGCGCGCACTACGAGACCACGGGCCCGGAGATTCTCGAGCAGATGGACGGTCGCGTCGACGCCATCGTGTTCGGCTGCGGCTCGTCCGGCACCATGACCGGGCTGTCGCGCTACTTTGCCGAGCATTCGCCGCAGACCGAGCTGATCCTGGCCGATCCGGTGGGTTCCATCCTCGCCCAGTACATCAACGAGGGCGTGCTCTCGACCAAGTCCGGGAGCTGGATGGTCGAGGGTATCGGCGAGGATTTCCTGCCCGTCATCAGCGATTTCTCGCGGGTGAAGAAGGCCTACGCGATCTCCGACAAGGAGAGCTTCCTGGCCGGCCGCGAGTTGCTGGCCAAGGAGGGCGTGCTGGGTGGCTCGTCCGCGGGCACGCTGCTTGCCGCGGCACTCAAGTATTGCCGCGAGCAGACCGCGCCCAAGCGGGTGGTGTCGATCGTGTGCGACACCGGCAACAAGTACCTGTCGAAGATGTACAACGACTACTGGATGCTCGACAACGGCTTCCTCGAGCGCGAGCAGCATGGCGACCTGCGCGATTTGCTGCTGCGCCCGTTCGCCCAGCGCGACACCATTGTGGTGGGGCCGAACGAGCTGCTGATGACGGCTTACACACGCATGAAACTGTACGACGTCTCCCAGCTGCCGGTGATGGACGGCCAGCAGCTGGTGGGCATCCTCGACGAGTCCGACGTGCTGATGCACGTGCACGCGGACCAGTCGCGATTCCGCGAGGCGGTGTCCACCGCGATGATCACCACGCTGCAGAAGATCGACATGCGCTCGCCCATCGAGGCGCTGCTGCCGGTATTCGAACGCGGCCTGGTGGCGATCGTGATGGATGGCGAACACTTCATGGGCCTGATCACGCGGATCGATCTGCTGAATTACCTGCGCCGACGCGTGCCCTGAGCGAGGCGGCCCGCCGCTGGCCCGCCTCGGGCCACGAGGGCGCCATGAAAGGGCGTTGGAATGATCGGTTGCCAGCATGCCGCGGCATCGCGGGTGGTGGCGCCCGATCCCTCAAGAAGGACACCAGAACATGTGCGGAATCGTTGCTGCAGCAGCCCAGCGTGACGTGGCTCCCCTGCTGATCGCCGGCCTGAAGGCTCTGGAATATCGCGGCTACGACTCGGCCGGCCTGGCCGTGCTCGACGGCGGCGACATCCAGCGCGTGCGCGCCAAGGGCAAGGTGCGCGAGATGGAGGCGCTGTACCTGGCCGATCCGCTGCCGGGCGGCACGGGCATCGCGCATACGCGTTGGGCCACGCACGGCGTGCCCAGCGAAGCGAACGCTCACCCGCACGTCGCCGGCCGCGTGGCTCTGGTGCACAACGGCATCATCGAAAATTACGCCGGACTGCGCTCCACGCTGCAGGCGGCCGGGCACGTGTTCACCTCCGAGACCGATACCGAGGTGATCGCCGCCCTGATCGAGGCGCGTCTCAAGCAGGGCGGTCGCCTGCGCGACGCCGTGCTCGCCGTCGTGCGCGAGCTGGAGGGCGCCTATGCCATCGCGGTGATCAATCGCGACGAGCCCGGCCACGTGGTGGGGGCGCGCCGCGGCGCGCCCCTGCTGGTAGGCGTGGGCATCGGCGAGAACTTCCTGGGCTCCGATGCCCAGGCGCTGATCCAGGTCACCAACCGCATGATCTATCTGGAAGAGAACGACGTCGTCGAGATCACCCGGGAGCGCGTGCAGATCTTCGACATCGCCGGCGTACCGGTCGAGCGCGCGGTGCACGAGAGCGAGCTGTCCACCGATGCGGTGGAACGCGGCGAATACCGCCACTACATGCAGAAGGAAATCTTCGAGCAGCCGCGCGCGGTGGCCGACACGCTGGAGTCGCGCATCGGCCCGCACGGCGTGCTGCCGAACATCTTCGGCGTGGGCGGTGACGAGTTGCTGGCGAAAGTGCAGGGCATCCACATCGTCGCCTGCGGCACCAGCTACCACGCCGGCATGGTGGCGCGTTACTGGATCGAGGAGTTCGCGCGCTTGCCGGTCAGCGTCGAGGTGGCCAGCGAATACCGCTACCGCGACGTGGTGGTACCGGCGAACACGCTGTTCGTGGCCATTTCCCAGTCCGGCGAGACTGCCGACACGTTGGCGGCGATGCGCGAATCGCGCCGTCGCGGTTATCTGGGCACGCTGGCCATCTGCAACGTGCCGGAGTCCTCGGTGGTGCGCGAGGCCGACCTCAAGCTGATGACCCGGGCCGGTCCGGAGATCGGCGTGGCTTCGACCAAGGCATTCACTACCCAGCTGACCGCGCTGGCCCTGCTCACGCTGCAGCTCGCGCAGCAGCGCGGGCTGGATGCCGCACGCCATGCCGACCTCTGCCAGCAGCTGATTTCGTTGCCGCGCGCCATCGAGCGTGCGCTGGCGCTGGAGCCGCAGGTGATCGAGCTGGCGACGCGCTTCATCCATCGCCAGCATGCGTTGTTTCTCGGTCGCGGCGCGCAGTATCCGGTGGCGCTGGAGGGCTCGCTCAAGCTCAAGGAAATCTCCTACATCCACGCCGAGGCCTACCCGGCCGGCGAGCTCAAGCACGGTCCGCTGGCGCTGGTCGACGAGGAGATGCCGGTGGTGGCGGTTGCCCCGAGCGGTCCGCTGCTGGACAAGCTCAAGTCCAACCTGCAGGAAGTGAAGGCACGTGGTGGCGAGCTGATCGTGTTCGCCGCCGGCGACGCCGGCATGGATACCGAAACCGGCAAGGGCGTGGCGCTGCGGCTCGATCCGGTGGGTGAGTTCATCGCTCCGGCCGTGTTCACCATCCCGCTGCAGCTGCTCGCCTACCACGTGGCCGTGCTGCGCGGCACCGACGTCGACCAGCCGCGCAACCTCGCCAAGTCGGTGACGGTGGAATAGGCCGGCCCGCTCCGTGATCGAAAAACTGATCGCCGCACTCGCCGGCTTCGTCATCGGGGTGATCTCGCACCTGCAGTACGCCGGCATCGCGTTGCTGATGGCGATCGAGAGCGCGTGCGTGCCGCTGCCGTCGGAGATCATCATGCCCTTCTCGGGTTATCTGGCTTCCCGGAGCGAACTGGTGCTGTGGCTGGTGGCCCTGGCGGGCGCCGTGGGTTGTGTGCTCGGCTCCTGGCTGGCCTATGCGGTGGGCGCGTGGGGCGGTCGGCCGCTGGCCGAGCGTTACGGTCGTTACCTGCTGGTGTCGCATCACGATCTGGACCTGGCCGACCGCTGGTTCCAGCGCCACGGCGACATCACCATCTTCGTCGGCCGGCTGCTGCCGGTGGTGCGCACCTTTATC
Organism: Dyella ginsengisoli; assembly: GCF_044904665.1. NCBI lineage: Bacteria > Pseudomonadati > Pseudomonadota > Gammaproteobacteria > Lysobacterales > Rhodanobacteraceae > Dyella > Dyella ginsengisoli. The sequence continues at coordinate 545,564 of NZ_JADIKM010000002.1, read as the reverse complement.
GCGTTTCCCGCCGGCGTGGCGCGCATGCCGCTGTGGCGCTTCACCGCCTACACCTTTCTCGGCTCGCTGATCTGGTGCTGGGGGCTGGCCTGGATCGGGCTGAAGCTCGGCGAGCACTGGAATACGCTGGGCGTCTATTTCCACCGCTTCGATGCGCTGATCGGCGTGCTGATCGTGCTGGGCATCGTGCTCTATGTATGGCGGCACGTGCGGCATACGCGTCGAGGCTGATAAGTGGTGACGACCTTAATTACCCGCAAAAAAACCGAAGGAACGAAAACAGCATGAAGTGCTTCAAGGCCTATGACATCCGTGGGCGCCTCCCGGACGAGTTGAATGCCGACATCGCCTACCGCATCGGCCGCGCCTTTGCCGAGACGGTCGGTGTCGGCAGCGTGGTCGTCGGCTACGACGTGCGGCTGGATAGTCCAGCGCTGGCCGATGCGGTCAGCCGCGGTCTCAACGACGGCGGCTGCGACGTCATTGACATCGGGCTGTGTGGCACCGAGGAGGTCTACTTCCAGACCGCCCACCGCGGCGCGGCCGGCGGCATCATGGTGACCGCCAGCCACAACCCCATCGACTACAACGGCATGAAGCTGGTGCGCGAGGGCGCACGGCCGATCAGCGGCGACACCGGCCTGCGCGAGATCGAGCGCAAGGTCGAGGCGAACGCTTTCGCCGCGCCCGTGGTGCCGGCGGGCAAGGTCACCCGCGACCACGACAAGTCGGCCTACATCGCGCATCTGCTGGGCTATGTCGACACGGCCAAATTGCGGCCGCTGAAGATCGTGGTCAATGCCGGCAACGGTGGCGCCGGGTCCGTGGTCGACCTGCTGGCACCGCACCTGCCGTTCGAGTTCGTGCGCATCCACCACGAGCCAGACGGCCGCTTCCCGCACGGCATCCCGAACCCCCTGCTGCCCGAGAACCGCGAGGCGACGGCCCGTGCAGTCATCGAGAACGGAGCCGACTTCGGCATCGCCTGGGACGGCGACTTCGACCGCTGCTTCCTGTTCGATGCGGCCGGTCGCTTCATCGAGGGCTACTACATCGTGGGACTGCTCGCCGCGCAGATCCTGGAAAAACATCCGGGCGCGAAGATCATCCACGACCCGCGCCTGACCTGGAACACCATCGACATGGTGCAGGCGGCAGGCGGCGTGGCGATCGAGAGCAAGACGGGCCACGCCTTCATCAAGGAGCGCATGCGCAGCGAGGACGCGGTGTACGGCGGCGAGATGAGCGCACACCACTACTTCCGCGATTTCGCGTATTGCGACTCGGGCATGATTCCATGGCTGCTGGTCGCCGAGCGCATCGGTTCTACCGTTACCCCGCTGGCCACGATGCTCGAGGAGCGCATGCAGGCGTATCCTTGTAGCGGCGAGATCAACTTCCGGGTCGCAGATGCAGCTGCCACCGTGGCGCGGGTGCTTCGCTTCTACGCGCCGCAGCAGCCGCAGGTGGAGCACGTGGACGGCGTCAGCGCCACCTTTGATCGCTGGCGCTTCAACCTGCGCTCGTCCAACACCGAGCCGCTGCTGCGGCTCAATGTGGAATCGCGCGTTGATCAGGCGCTGATGCGTGAGAAGACCGCCGAGCTGGAAGCGCTGATCCAGCAGGGAGCCGGATAGACTCGGCCTGCCAAGAACGTCGTGGCTGAAGCCCCTCCCACAAATAGCCATCAAGTCCATGGCCTCTTGTGGGAGCTACTTCAGTCGCGACGCTCTGGGTTTGAGCTGATCAAGTCAGCCGCGGCTGAAGCCTCTTTCGGAGAGCCGCGATAACGTCAGGCGAAACTCAAGCGCGCCCGTAGACATCGTCGAAGCGCACGATGTCATCCTCGCCGAGGTAGCTTCCTGACTGCACCTCGATCAGCTCAACCGGTACCTTTCCCGGGTTGCGCAGGCGGTGGACGCTGCCCAGCGGGATGTAGGTGCTTTGGTTCTCGCCGAGCAGAAATACCTTCTCATCGCAGGTCACTTCGGCGGTGCCTGATACCACGATCCAGTGCTCGGCGCGGTGGTGGTGTTTCTGCAGGCTCAGGCTGGCGCCGGGCTTCACCACGATGCGCTTGACCTGGAAGCGGTCGGCCGCTTCCAGCGAGTCGTAGCTGCCCCAAGGGCGCAGCACCATGCGGTGCAGCGAGTGCTCGCTGCGGCCAGATGCTTTGAGCTGATCCACCACTTTCTTTACGTCTTGGACTGCATCGCGATGGGCAACCAGGGTTGCATCGGGAGTGCTCACCACGATCAGATCATCCACGCCCACGCTGGCGATCAGGTGCCGATCATGCGAACGCAACAAGCAGTTGCGACTGTCTACCGCCAGAGTATCGCCTTCGCGCACGTTGCCATCGGCGTCCTTTGCCCCGGTCATCCATAGCGCCGACCACGAGCCAATATCGCTCCAGCCGCAGCTCACAGGAAGCACCGCAGCGCGATGGGTCTTCTCCATCACCGCGTAGTCGATCGAGTTGTCGGGTACGGCGGCAAACAGCTGCGCATCAATCCGAATGAAGTCGAGGTCGTGGCGCGCCGAAGCGTATGCCGCGCGCACAGCCACCAGCATGCCTGGCGCATGCAACTCCAGCTCCTCCAGATAGCGGGCGGCCCGGAAGAGGAACATGCCTGAGTTCCAGTCGTAGCCGCCATCGGCCAGGTAGGCCTCGGCGGTGGCTAGGTCAGGCTTTTCCACAAAGCGCTCCACCTGAAAGCCGCCTTCGGGTAATGCCTTGGCGCGACGGATGTAGCCGAACCCGGTTTCCGGGCGATCTGGTCGGATGCCGAATGTGACCAACCATCCTTTCTCGGCCATGGGTAGCGCCTGCACGACAGCTTCCTCGAATTGGCCGGTGTCGCCGATGAGGTGGTCGGCAGGCAAGACCAGAATGATCGCGTTCCGGTCGGCTTCGAGCGCACGCAAGGCACCCAGGGCAATGGCCGGAGCGGTATTACGCGCGCATGGCTCCAACAGAATGGTTGGGGTCGATACGCCCGCTTCGAGCAGCTGCTCTGCGGCAAGGAAGCGATGATCTTCACTTGCCACCACGATTGGTGTGCCTACCGCCGTGAGGCCTCTGGTGCGTTCCACGGTCTGCTGAAAAAGCGTGCTCTGTCCAGTGAGAGCAAGAAACTGCTTCGGGAGGTTGCGCCGGGACAACGGCCACAGGCGCGTACCGCTTCCGCCGCTGAGAATGAGGGGGGTCAACATTAAGTCCGGATCCTTATGGTGCGCCGTAGGCGACGACTGTTCGTCTCGCCAAGGGAGAATTTGGGCATTTTCACGCAGCCGGGCGTAAGTGGCTAGCCTCCCACGCTAGAACTTGCGCACAGACGCCGCGCGCCACCCGCGCTTGAGGATCGTTTGGCCGAAATCTTGCAGTCAGAGCCACCCATTGCCCGTTGCCGCGCCCCTGCGGTGCCTGCGGCACAATGACAACTGATCAGCCCCCCTCTAGCTGATCCATCACGCGATCGAGCGCAGCTCGCCACCCCGGTGCCGCGTAGCCGAAGTGCGTGAGCATGTCCTCGTTCGACAGCACCGACCAGGCCGGCCGTCGCGCCGGGGTCGGGAACTGGGCGGTGCCGATCGCGCGGACCGTGGGCACCCGCGCAAGCAGTCCGCGCTGGTGGGCGGCCTCGAAGATCGCCTCGGCGAAACCGTGCCAGGTGGTCGTGCCGCTGGCGACGAGATGATGGATGCCCCGCATGGTCTCGCGCGTCTCGACGTCGGCCGACTTCCACGCCGCGAGCGCGGCCAGCGTGCCCTCGACGATGACCTCGGTGCTGGTGGGGGCGCCGAATTGATCCGCCACCACGTTCAGCACGTCACGCTCGCCGCCGAGGCGAAGCATCGTGCGCATGAAATTGTGGCCGTGGGCGGCGTAGACCCAGGCCGTGCGAAAAATCAGATGATTCGCTCCGCTGGCAGCCAGGGCCTGTTCGCCGGCCAGCTTGCTTCGTCCGTAGGCACCGAGTGGGCCGGTTGGATCGTCGGTGCGGTAGGGCAACCGTGCGCCGCCGTCGAAAACGTAGTCTGTCGAGTAATGCATCACCAGCGCGTCGTGCGCGGCGGACCATCGGCCGATGACTCCCACCGCCTCGCCGTTCACGCGCGTGGCCAATGCCTCCTCCTGCTCGGCGCGGTCGACGGCGGTGTACGCCGCGGCGTTGACGATCACGTCGGGGCGTCGCGCGTCCAGCAGGGATTCGAGCGAGCCCGGCGCCGCCAGGTCGGCGGTATCGATGGACACGCCGTCGAAGCGCTGGCCGTCACGGCTCGCCGTGTGCAGGTCACCTGACAGAGCCAGGCGACCGTCTTCCACAAAGCTGCGGCCAAGCTGGCCGTTCGCGCCCAGCAACAGGATCTTCATGCACCCAGTACCGGAAGGCGCTCGGCAGGCACGTCGCGCAGCAGGGGGGCCTTGTCATCCTTGCCCGAGAGCAGCGGCTCGCTCACTGGCCAGTCGATGCCGATCTCAGCATCGTTCCACGCGATTCCCGCATCCGCCCTGGCGTCGTAGAGCGCCGTGCACTGGTAGATGAAGGTCGCGTATTCGGAGAGCACGCAGAAGCCGTGGGCGAAGCCTTCGGGGACCCAGAAGTGGCGGTGGTTCTCCGCCGTGAGCATGACGCAGGCCCACTGACCGAAGGTGGGCGAGCCGCGGCGGATGTCCACGGCCACGTCGAACACCTCGCCCTCGAGCACGCTCACCAGCTTGCCCTGCGGATTCGGCCACTGGTAATGCAGGCCGCGCAGCACGCCGCGCGCCGAGCGCGAGACGTTGGATTGCACGAAACACCGGTCGATGCCCGCCTCGCGGTACTTCGCCTCGTTGTAGCTCTCGTAGAAGAAGCCGCGCGCGTCGCCGAACACCTGCGGTTCGATGACCACCGCGCCCGGCAAGCGAGTCTCTATCACCTTCATCGGGCATGCCCTTCTTCGACCAGCTTGCGCAGGTATTGGCCGTAGCCGGTCTTGGACAGCGGTTCGGCGAGCTTCAACAGCTGGGCGTCGTCAATCCAGCCGTGAAGGTGGGCAATTTCTTCCGGACAACACACCTTGAGGCCCTGGCGGTTCTCGATCGTCTCGATGTAGTTGCCCGCTTCCATCAGCGATTCGTGCGTGCCGGTGTCGAGCCACGCGAAGCCGCGGCCGAGCTGTTCCAGATGCAGCGAGCCATCGTCCAGATAGCAGCGGTTGAGGTCGGTGATTTCCAGCTCGCCGCGCGGCGAAGGCTTGAGCGCGGCGGCGTAGTCGCACACGCGTTCGTCGTAGAAATACAGGCCGGTGACCGCGTAGGGCGACTTGGGTTTGGACGGCTTTTCCTCCAGCCCGACCACGCGACCGGCAGCGTCGAACTCTGCTACGCCGTATCGCTCCGGATCCTTCACCCAGTAGCCGAACACGGTGGCGCCATGTTCGCGCGCTGTTGCACGCTGGAGGCTTTCGGTCAGCCCGTGGCCGTAGAAAATGTTGTCGCCCAGCACCAGACAGCTCGGATCGCCGTCGATGAAGTCCCGGCCAATCAGGAACGCCTGTGCGAGACCGTCCGGCGAGGGCTGCACGGCGTATTGCAGGTTCAGGCCCCACTGCGAGCCGTCGCCGAGCAGACGCTGGAACAACGCCTGCTCGTGCGGCGTGTTGATGATCAGTACGTCGCGGATGCCGGCCAGCATCAGCGTGGCCAGCGGGTAGTAGATCATCGGCTTGTCGTACACCGGCAGCAGCTGCTTGCTGACCGCCTGGGTGATTGGGTAGAGCCGGGTGCCGGAGCCGCCGGCCAGGATGATGCCCTTGCGCTTTGGTGTACTGGCCTGACTCATGATCCCAGGCGCTCCATGCGGTAGCTGCCATCGAGCACACGCTGCACCCACGGCTGGTGCTCGAGGTACCAGTTGACTGTGGCGGCGATGCCGCTCTCGAACGTCTGTGAAGGCTTCCAGCTGAGCTCGCTTTCCAGCTTGCTGGCATCGATGGCGTAGCGGCGATCGTGGCCGGGGCGGTCCTTGACGTGGGTCATCAGTGACTCGCGCGCGCGGCCGTCCGCCAGCGGGCGGCGCTGATCCAGCAGCGTGCAGATCGTCTTGACTACGGTGAGATTAGTGCGCTCGGCATTGCCGCCCACGTTGTAGGTTTCACCGATGCGGCCGGCTTCCAGCACCCGGCGGATCGCGCTGCAGTGATCGCTCACGAACAGCCAGTCGCGGATGTTCAGGCCGTCGCCGTAGATCGGCAGCGGCTCGCCGGCGAGCGCCTTCTGGATCACCAGCGGAATCAGCTTTTCGGGGAACTGATAGGGGCCGTAGTTGTTCGAGCAGTTGGTGGTGAGTACCGGCAGCCCGTAGGTGTGATGGAACGCGCGCACCAAGTGGTCCGAAGCCGCCTTGGAGGCGGAGTAGGGCGAGTTGGGCGCATAGGCGGTCTGCTCGGTGAACTTGCCCTCGTCACCCAGCGAGCCGTAGACCTCGTCGGTGGAGACATGCAGAAAGCGGAAACCCTCGCGCGCCGCGCCCTCCAGCGACCGCCAGAAATCCCGTGCGCACTCGAGCAGGCCCAGTGTGCCGACCACGTTGGTCTCGACGAACGCAGCCGGGCCGTCGATCGATCGATCGACGTGGGACTCGGCGGCAAAATTCACGATCGCATCGGGCTTGTGCTCGGCCAGCAGGCGCGCGATCAGGCTGCGGTCGCCGATATCTCCCTGAACGAAAGCATGCCTGGGGTTCCCCTGCAGGGATGCGAGTGTGTCGAGATTGCCGGCGTACGTGAGCTTGTCGAGATTGACAACCGTCAGGCCATCCGCGACCGCCTGCAGGACGAAGTTGGCGCCGATAAAGCCGGCTCCACCGGTCACCAGCAGGGTCCGGGAGCGATGTACTCGGTCAATCATGAATGGGATCCATTGAGGCTAACTTCCATCCGCGGAGGGTGCGGCGGCATGCGCAACCCTGCAATGATGCCCGTTCGGCGAATTACGTCCAACTCGCGGACGCGCCACGATGATCCTCAGCTACAGCGTCGCAGTGTTGAAATTTCCTGCAGAAATTCGTGAACGAATCGCCTGCGCGTGCATCGGCAAAAGTCCCCATCACAGCTAAGATGCCGGTTTCGACGGTCACAGGATGGCCCGTTAGATGGGCCCGGGAAGCAATTCATGAGCAAGCAGACAAAGCGGCCACCGTTGGGGCTGGGTACCCGCGCCATTCACGCGGGTCAGCATCCCGACCCCAGCACCGGCGCCATCATGACGCCGATCTACGCGACCTCCACTTACGTGCAGCGCAGCCCGGGCAAGCATCAGGGCTACGAATACTCCCGCTCGCAGAACCCCACCCGCATGGCCTATGAGCGTTGCGTGGCCGAGTTGGAGGGAGGGGTGGCCGGCTTCGCGTTCGGATCGGGGCTCGCAGCCGCCTCCACCGTGCTGGACTTGCTCGACTCGGGCAGCCACGTGATTGCCATGGACGACCTCTACGGCGGTACCTACCGCTTGTTCGAGCGGGTGCGTCGCCGTTCGGCCGGGCTGGATTTCAGCTTCGTCGACCTGAACGACGGCCAGGCCCTGAAAGCGGCGCTGAAGCCCAATACACGGATGATCTGGGCGGAAACACCGACCAACCCGATGCTGAAGTTGGTGGATCTTGCGAAAGTGGCTGCGTTCGCAAAAAAGCACGGTCTCATCCTGGTAGTCGACAACACCTTCTGCTCGCCGATGCTGCAGCGCCCGCTGGAGTTTGGCGCTGACCTGGTGCTGCATTCAGCCACCAAGTACCTCAACGGCCATTCGGACATGGTCGGCGGCATCGTGGTGGCCGGCGCCAAGGAGCTGGCCGAGCAGATGGGGTTCCTGCAGAACTCGGTCGGCGCCATCGCCGGCCCGTTCGATGCATTTCTGGCCATGCGTGGCTTGAAGACATTGCATCTACGCATGAAGGCGCATTGTGAAAGCGCGCTAGAGCTGGCGAAGTGGCTTGAAAAGCACCCGGCCATCGAGCGGGTGATCTACCCGGGTCTGAAGAGTCACCCGCAGCACGCACTGGCCAAGCGCCAGATGGATGGCTTCGGCGGCATCATCAGTGTCGAAATCAAGGGAGGCCTGAAGAAGGCTAGGCGCATGCTCGAGCGTTGCGAGTTGTTCGCGCTGGCCGAGTCGCTCGGCGGCGTCGAGAGCCTGATCGAGCATCCCGCCATTATGACCCATGCCTCGGTGCCGGCGGCCAATCGCAAGCGGCTGGGAATCAGTGACGGGCTGGTTCGATTGAGCGTGGGCGTCGAGAACGTTGAGGATCTGAGGGGTGAGCTACAGCGCGCCCTGGCCTGAAGAGTAATACCGGGATCAAATCCACGTTTGTTGTGTTCCAAATCCAATCCCGGCGCGCTAGTTAATGCTCTTATGGTGTGCTCGATCCAGTGATGAATGCTATTAACATAGCGTTGAATGGATTCTTCTGAAACTAAATAGTCAACAAAACTAATTATGAATCCACATCAGTCTCAGCCCGCGTCACTTTGGGCTCTATTTGTTAGCTTGGTAAAGAATCGGCAACTGGCTCTGCAAATGATGCGGCGCGAAGTTATCGGGCGATACCGTGGATCAATGATGGGCCTCGCATGGTCTTTCTTTAATCCCTTATTCATGCTTAGCATCTACACCTTTGTGTTCACAATTGTATTCAAGGCGCGGTGGGGCGTCGAAGCTGGCGGCGGGAAAGCCGATTTTGCGATCCTTGCCTTTGTTGGCTTGATTGTGCATGGGTTGTTTGCCGAATGTATAAATCGGGCGCCGACATTGGTAATTGCGAACGTCAATTTTGTAAAGAAAGTCATTTTTCCGCTGGAAATATTACCTTGGGTTGCGTGCGGGTCTGCGCTGTTTCATGCGGCAATTAGCCTGCTGGTCCTCCTGCTGGTTCAGCTTCTGTTTCAGCATCAAATACCATGGACGGCAATCTTCTTTCCTCTTATTCTCCTTCCGTTGATTTTTATGGCCATGGGTTTTTCCTGGTTTCTCGCCTCTCTTGGCGTATATCTTCGGGATGTGGCTCAGGTTACCGGGATACTTACAACGGTTCTTATGTACATATCGCCCGTCTTCTATCCTGTAAGCGCACTGCCGCCTCAGTATCAAGGATGGCTTCAGCTCAATCCGCTGACGCTCATCATAGAAGACGGTCGGAATACCCTTACCTTGGGCCAATTGCCTCAATGGGGTGCTTGGTTTCGGCTGCTGGTCATAAGCATCGCAGTTGCGTGGGTGGGGTACGTCTGGTTTCAGAAGACAAGAAAGGGCTTTGCCGATGTCCTCTGAAGATACAGTAATCAGAATATCTGACGTTTCCAAACGTTATGAGCTTTACGAAAAGCCACGGGACAGGCTGAAGCAGTTCGTTCTGCCGCGGTTGCGGCAACTCGCTGGGCTGAAGCCGAGGCGATATTTTCAGGAGTTCTGGGCGCTGAGGGATGTCTCTTTCGAGGTAAAAAGAGGCGAGTCAGTAGGAATCATAGGGCGCAATGGAAGTGGCAAGAGTACCCTTTTGCAAATAATAACTGGGACGCTTTCGCCGACCTCAGGATCCGTCTATACGCGGGGAAGAATCGCTGCGCTGCTAGAGCTGGGTTCGGGTTTCAATCCGGATTTCAGTGGCCGGGAAAATGTCTACCTCAACGGTGCTCTGCTCGGCTTTAGCTCCGAAGAGATCGACGAAAAGTTCGATTCGATCGCTGCTTTTGCAGATATTGGAGATCACCTCGATCAACCCGTAAAAACGTATTCCAGCGGCATGTTGGTTCGATTGGCGTTTGCCGTGCAGGTGCAAGCCGAGCCGGACATCCTCATCATCGATGAGGCGTTGGCTGTGGGCGATGCGCTGTTTCAAAAACGGTGCTTCCAGAGAATCGACCAGTTGGTGTCGCGTGGCACGTCACTGCTTTTCGTGTCGCATGATCAGGAGAGTGTTCGCACGCTCACCAAACGTGCAGTTTTGCTAAACCGGGGCAATGTCGTCCAATGGGGCGCTTCGTCGGATGTCGTGTTGGAGTACCGCAGGCTTCTTCATGAAGAGGAAGCTGCCTATTTTGGCGCAGTAGCGAAGGGGCTGTCGGCCAAGGCGCAGGAACAGAGCTTGATGTCCGTTCCGCCGGTGCATCCGGCTCCTGATTCAGGCCGGTTGAGCGAGGTATCTTCGAGCGCCGAAGACCCCGTCCCTATGCCGGAAAGGCTCTCGTTTGGTGACGGTGGTATCCGGATAGTCAGGGTGGAGACCCTGGACGGTGATTTGTGTCCCTGTTCGGCCTTCTATCCCGGGGACAAACTGAAAATACGAATTGTATGCCAGTCAGCAATGGAGAGCAAAAACCTAAACGTGGCTGTTCGACTGCGAAACAAGGAAGGGGTGAAGGTTTATTCCTGGGGCACGCTTAACCAAGACATGGAAATCAGGGCACACCATCTCTCGGACAAAGTTTTCTGGGCCGAAAGCGTGGGAATAAATGGGGAATTGGAAGTTATTTTTGAGTGCGACTGCAACCTAGGAGTTAATCTGTATGAGGTCCAGGCTGCGGTTTCGTACGAGGCGACTCCCGACTACATGTCTCAGCGAATGTTGCACTGGATGGACGAGGCAGCTTTTTTTCAGGTTCTGATGAGGAAGGATGAATATTTCTTTGGTGGCGTCGTCGATCTGAAAATGAAGGCCGAGTGGAACATAGAATGAATTACTCCAGCGAATACAATCTGTACTGGTTACAGAGTGACCGTATTGGTGAATCCAGCGGGGACCTTCAGCGAGTGGCAAATGAGATATTGCTCACCTGCGGTAGTGGAACGATTCTGGATATTGGTTCGGGCGAAGGGGAGCTTGTCTGTGCGCTGCTCGACCGCGGCGTGAGTGCCGTCGGACTGGATGTCTCCGAGGTGGTCGTGGCTCGCAGCAATGACCGCGCACCTGGTCGCTTCTTCCCGGGATCGGTTCTCGCGCTGCCGTTTGATGACGATGCTTTTGAGACCGTGGTTTCCACTGATTGTATGGAACACCTTGCGCCTGAAGACGTGCCGGCTGCGCTTCGTGAAATTCTCCGGGTTACGCGGAAGAATGTCTTTCTTAAAATCGCGACTACCCAAGACAGGGACGGTCATTGGCACTTGACCGTTGAGGGGCGGGCTTGGTGGGAGGCACGGTGCTTTGAAGCCGGTTTCCGGAAGCATCCCGCTTATTACAAAATAAATAATTACGAATCCCTCAACAATGAAGGCTGGCAGATCAGCATTGTGCTGGAAAAGCTGCCCGCGGCGGCCGCCAATGCCTTCCCCCTGGAGTCCCTCAGCGAGGAGCGTGGACTTCACATGGATATGCTGCGTGATGCTGGGGAGCGATCGGATGCCCATGTCATTCGTTACGATTGGGCAAGCGGGTATGTCAAGCCCGGCGATCGCGTCCTTGATGCGGCATGTGGCCTCGGTTATGGCGGACGGGTTATTGCTGCCAGTACCAGGGCGGACAGGATAATCGGGATTGATGGTAGCAAGTATGCGATCGACTACGCCAAAATGTCCTTTTCGGAAGATGGTGATCGTGTCCGCTATGAATTGGGAATGCTCCCGGAGGCGCTCTCCGCTTTGGAGGATAACTCGGTTGATCTTGTCACCTCATTTGAAACACTCGAGCATGTCGCGGATCCCGTAGCGGTACTGCGCGAGTTCCACCGGATTCTTGTGCCGGGTGGGCGGATTCTTGTAAGTGTGCCGAACGATTGGAGCGACGCGTCCGGAGAGGACCCGAACCCTTACCATCTGCACGTCTATGACTGGGGCAGGCTGAAAACTGAGATCAGTGAGTTCTTCACGCTGGAGGAGGCTTACGCCCAAACCGCAAGTCAGTGCAAAGTTCCTGCGCTCGGTGCAAATGTGTGGGAGCGGCGAGGGAGGATGTTGCGAAGAGTCGAGATTGCTGAAACTTCGCCCATGGATTGTGAGTGGTGGTTGATGGTCGGCATGAAGTCTCCTCTGGAGTCATCCGTGGGCTATTCGGAGCGAGTATTTTCCAACATCGCGAACACAGGGCATCCGTCTATCCGGTACGGCGAATTTTTCTCCATTCCGTGGTTGATGCATTCGATGGTGAATGTCACCCATCGTCTCAAAGATGTTGAAAAATTGGATGACCTGTGTGGCGCTGTGCTTGACAAGGCTGCGGCCCATTCAAATGACTACCGGGCCGCGTTGTGCGTGCAGGCCTACCGCGCCCTGGATCCGCGCGAACGCCAGTCGCGGAACATGCTGAATGTGATCGCTCTTATCGACGAAGAAGTAGCGATATCACCAGGCAGTGAGATGGCGTTGCGTTGGCGGATTTCGCTCCTTTTTGCAAAGGCAAGGCTCCTGCAAGCTCTCGGAGACCTCGCAGGGGCAGCGTCCGCATACGAAGATTGCGCTGGTCACGACGTTCGCGCATTTGGGGTGCACCTTGCCACCAAAACTACCGAGGCGAGCTTTGTTGGCGGAAGGATTGCTCTTTCCTTGGGGCAAACAGACAGGGCGCGAGCGTGCTGGGAGCGCGGACTGGCTATAGGAGAGCAACTGCTAGGCGTTTCTCTGGATGACATACTCATCAACCGCTCGCATCCTAACTTGTTCAATCATGGCGACGGGGTCCGCGAATACACCCTCGCCTGGGACAATATCGCTCGCTGTGCAAATGGATTGGCGCTGCTGGCTGAAGGACGTGGTGTGGATGAGTCGCTGCTGCAGGGGTCTTTCCAGACGGAATATTCGGTTGTAACTCGTGATGTGCTGTCATGCCGTGGCCAGCTTGGTGAGCAATCGCTTGAACTGAAGTCGGAACGTCGAGCGCTTGAGGAGCGCACCAAGCTGCTTGAGCAGGCAAACGTGGCGCTCGAAAGCGTCACAGATGACTTGGTGGGTGCACGATCGGACCTGGCTGATCGGAGCGATGAGTTGGTCCGCGCGAGGCTGGATCTCGTTGAGCGCACCAAGCTGCTTGAGCAGGCAAACGTGGCGCTCGAAAGCGTCACAGATGACCTGGTGGGTGCACGATCGGACCTGGCTGATCGGAGCGATGAGTTGGTCCGCGCGAGGCTGGATCTCGTTGAGCGCACAAGGATGCTGGAGCAAGCCAATGAGGCATTGGCCAATCAAACCGAAGAGCTGGTTTGGACGCGGCAAGAGCTGGTTGAGCGTACTGGGACGCTTGAGCGGGTCATCACGGATCTTAACGAGCGGACGGCGAGGCTGGAGCAAGCAAACGCGGCGTTGGATAACTCTGGGGCCGAAGCGCTGGTGCTTGCCAATCGCGAGCTCCACACACGCAGCTCAGAGCTCGCGGCTGCCCTCAGGTCCCTTGAAGAGAAGGAAGAGTTGCTGAAAACGGCAAATGCAAAAATAGTCAGCCTGTCGCAGGGAGTCTTGAGGAAGATGTGGCGACGTGTACGTCGGGGCAACTAGTTCATTGGGGCGTCCTGGACGGTCGGGCGCAGGGCTCTCTCGCCTCAGCTCATGGCTGGGGCGGGCGCCTCGATTGTCTGTTGGCGTCCATGGCTCGGCTTGTTGGCCTTTCGAGCGGTGTGATGCAGCTCCAAAAGACAACCTGCTCGGACGTATGGGCTCGGCGTCAGTGGGTGATCTCCGGGCGATGGCGACATGGTGGTTGGCGGGATATGGGTACGGACTTCGATGCAGCCCGGTGCAGGCAAACGACCAGCCTGAAACCCGGAAACAATGCCGATCCGGAACTCGGCATGTGACAATACATGCCGATTTGTTCCTGTTGGTCTGGGTCGGAGGGGGCTCCCGACGAGTTTCCGGGCTAACGGTCTTGGAGCTTGCTGGATGCCCCGCACGCTTGGCCGGCTATCGTCATCCACTTGGCGATTGAAACAAAGGTGGAAACAAATTTATTTGGCAGATGGATAACGCGATGAATAAGAGCGACAAAATTTTGATTACCGGGGGAAAGGGCTTGTTTGGCTCTGCACTCGTCGATCAACTTACGCGGCAGGGATACAAAAACGTAGTCGGCTTGGGGCGCGAGGATGGCGACTTGACCCATACCGAGGCGACCCGGGATTTATTCGCGAAACACTCGCCCGATTACGTTTTCCATGCCGCTGGTCGCGTGTACGGGATCATGGGCAACATGAAAAACAAGGCGTTGTCGTTCTATGACAATGTCATGATCAACACCAATGTCGTCGATGCTGCGCACCGCGCAGGCGTAAAAAAGATCGCCGTAATGGGAACGGGCGCGGTGTATCCGTATCCGCCACCGGGACTCCCGTTTCGCGAAGAAATGATTTTCATGGGCGAACCTCATCATTCAGAGGACTCCTACTCGCACGCCAAGCGCGCCATGCTCGGTATGTTGCGCGCTTACAGCGAGAGCTACGGGCTGCAGTGGACTTATATTGTTTCCTGTAACTTGTTTGGCCCCAGAGACAGGTTTGACTCGGAACAGGGGCATGTCATTCCTTCACTTATCAAGCGCTTCTACGAAGCCAAGGTTGCTGGCACTGAAGTCGTGGTTTGGGGTGACGGAACTGCCCAGCGCGACTTCCTCTACGTCTACGACGCGGCAAAGGCCGCTACAGCGGTAATGCAACAGCTCGAGGGACCAGTAAATATCGGGAGTGGGAACGTTTACACGATCAGACAGGTGGTCGATATTCTCACTGAAGTCACGGGCATGCATGGTCGCGTGCTTTGGGATGCCAGCAAGCCGAACGGCCGCGAATATCTTGGTTACGACCTATCGAAGCTTCAATCGACCGGGTTTACCTGTGATTACACACTTCGCCAGGGCCTTGAGCAAACTTGGGCCTGGTATCAGAACCACATGGAGCCGATGTCCGCATGACAGTATCAACTTCGCCCCGTGTCCTGCTGGTCTCACAGTGGCCAAAAATCAAGAACGCCGAATATGAGTTGATCGAGAAGATTCGCCAGACGGGTTTCAAGATCACCGTTGTCGACTATCTCGGGTTTGATGTTGCGACTGGCGCGTGTATTAACGATGTGGCCCTGCCAGACAACTACGATTTTGCGATTTCCTTTCATTACGACACGCCGAAGTTCCTGAACTTGAAGACCTTCCTGTGGGTGGCCAACCCGCTGGAATTCATGCATTTTCAAGGAAATTATCGGACCGCGCTAATCCATCACTTGCGAGCCTATGATGGATACCTTTACAACGGGTCCGAGCTTCTGAAAGGACACATTGCACGCGTGCTGGGTAGCGAGCTTCCGGATGCGGATCTTCGCTTCATCGGTTCGTGCTCAAGCAAAGCAATGCTTCCGCCCAGAGGGCCAGATGCGCAGAGAGCACATCCCGATAAGATTTTCTATTGTGGCGTGAACTGGGAGCGTGGCTCGGGCAAGTCTGGTCGCGCGCAAGGGTTGCTGGACGTGCTCCAAGACCGCCAGCTCGCAGAATTCTATGGGCCTCGCGAGCTTGCAGGTATCAATCCATGGGAAGGCTTTACCTCCTATCGGGGTGAGATCCCATTCGACGGTGCGAGCATGTTCCTCACCATGCAGGAATATGGGGCAGTGCTTGCCGTTTCATCCCCCGCGCATCTGAAGTCGAAGACCGCGTCAGGGCGCGTTTTTGAAGGTCTTGCGGCCGGTGTGCCCGTAATTTCCGATGAAAACCCCCACATCAGGCACCAGTTTGGGGATTTGATCTATTACTTCAGTGGAAATTCGGAACACGAACGTGCGGACTCGATTCAGCGTGCTTTCGAGAGCATCCGGAGCGATCCTCAGGAAGCCGCCCGAAGGGTGGTTGAAGCGCAGGCGCTGATTGCACGGGAGTACTCCTTCGAGGTTTGCCTGGAGCAAGCCTTGGAGCACACAAGGTATGCATCAAGCTCGGCAAAGAGCCTCGTTGCGGATGCACCGTCGCCCGCCTGCGCGGTGGACATCTTTCTCGTTTCCCACGACCCGTACGGCCCGGCAGTCTACGATGGGAACCCATTCCCAAATCTGCCGCATGTATTGCGAGCCATCAGGGAGCTTCCTGCGGGGTACCGTGTCAACATTCACTACAGTTGCCCTGGTTTTGAATTCGAGCCGGTTTCTGTCGATGGGCCTGTCAAGATCGAGTGGAAGGCATTTGAAGCGCCTGCGTGTACTGCCGCCGATTGGCGAGCAATGAAACTGGGTGAAAAGGTCTCGATCCTCGCACCGCGTTCGTCTGGAGACTTTGCGGTCTTTTTCACGCAGTTCGATTATCCGCATTACGACTATTTTGAAAAAACCATTGCTTGGTTTGACGCTTCCGGCCGAGACGAGCAGGCCGCCGTCCACATAGCGGGTTTTTTTGTCAACAATTTCGCTGCTCCCGCTCCACCCAGTCCCGCTGGCATCCTGCGTAACAATGCGTCGGTGGGCCTGTATCGTTGGGGGCAGGACAGTATTGCTGAGCATCAACTTGGGCAGTACTGCTTCAATAAGAAGGCGATGGTCGCTCTAGATTTTCCCCGCCTCGCGGGCTTCGATGTGCTTCTTTCCACGAGCATATTGCTAGAGGCGACTGATAAAGACGTGAGAGTCTATCGTTCACGTTACCTGTTGCTTCGAGTCCTTTATGGCTACTTCCACCGCTATCACGCTGCTCACAGCGAAGCCGAAACCAAAGGATTTTGGGCACTACAATACGATCTGATGAGTAACTATACGCATGAGATCAATGCGCTTTATGACGTCTTTCACGAGTGCGGCGCTGCGGTCGCAATAGCTGACCGCATTTCTGGCCACGATCTTCCGCGTATGCCGGGAGTGGATCCGGCAGTCATCCGGGTTAACTACGTACTTGATCGATTGCGACCTACATACAGGAGGTTGCGCGGCATCTGGCGTTGGGTGAGTTTTTCTCACCTCCGCAAAGCGAGCTAAATAACTTAAGAGCTTTGAACAGCACCGGGTTTCGTGGAGGTTGTTGGGTTTAAGTCAGGCGTCCTGACGTCGTCCTGGAAGTTCGTAGTCATTCAAAAGTAGAGGTAGGGGCGCTTTGAGGCATACCGGAAGGGATCGGAGGAGCGATAAAGAAGTCGAGGTTCACCGAGAAGCAGATCGCCTAAGCGCTGCGGCTGGCGCCAATAGATGACAAGAGCAGCGCTGAGTCGTAAATAGATGTCGCTTGCTGAGAGAGCGCTTCGAGGGGCGAAATTCAGGTCCCCCGCATGAACCAAGGCACTCGCCACATTTTCGATAATGCTTTTAGAGAGATTTCAATGAAGTATTTTCCAATTTTCCTCTCCGTTGTTTTCGTTGTGCGTAACCAGTCGGGCGCTATTGCACAAATACTTCTTGAGGCCGCAAGCGTCATCGCCGAGCATGTAAGCGACTACGAGATCATCGTTGTAGATAACGCGTCAAACGATGACAGCATCTCTGTCTTCAAAAGGCTAGCGGATGAAGGCGGGCAACCCAACTTGCAGGTATATGCATTAACTAAAGAAGTAGATGCTGACACTGCATCGTGGGTAGGGCTAGAAAACGCGTTGGGTGACTTTGTTGCCGTTCTCGATCCTTTTATCGACGACATCAAATTTCTCCCTGAGATGCTTGACGAGGCGGCGGCTGGAGCCGACGTCGTGTTTGCGAATAATGATCAGGAGCCAGCTCAAAACTTTGCCTACAGGGCTGCAAAATTGGTTTTTAACGGCCTTTATAAGTGGCTCAACGGAATCAATTTGACCAAAGAAGCACCCCACTATCGAATTTTGAGCAAAAATGTCATCGGTTTCATTTTGCAGCATCGGCAACCGGCCACCACTTATCGCCATCTGCCGGCGACAGGTGGTTTTTCACGCGTTAACCTCAAGTATAGCGCGAGGCCGCGGAGTGTAAGCCCTAGGCGACTGGGAAAAAGCGTTGATTTGGGTATGCGGCTGCTGGTTTCAACCACCCAAGTACCGATGCGTCTCGTTACTTCGCTTTCCTTATTTGGAGCCACAGCAAACATTTTGTACTGCATGTACGTTGTGTTTATTGCTTTTTGGAAAGTTGATATCGCACCCGGGTGGATAAGCTTGTCGCTGCAGCAATCAGGCATGTTCTTCTTGCTCTCGATGGTGTTGTTTGTACTTGGCGAGTACATATTGCATATGGCTAGTCTATCAAATGAAGGCCCGCTCTATCATGTCGGGCAGGAATTCACTAGCGCCCGGATGACTCGACGCGAGAGATTGAATATTGAAGCGGCGGAAGAAAATCCATCGATTTCAACTCATACCCCAACAGAAGGGGGGGGCTGATGCAACCTGACCAGGCTAAGCAAGATGTGGTGATTTTGGGTGGCGGGTTTTATGGCGCGGCTATAGCGATTTACCTCTCAAGTCGCCGCAAGTTCAAGCGCGTCCAACTGGTAGAGAGAGAGCAAGCGCTCCTCTCGCGAGCCTCATATAACAATCAGGCGCGTGTGCATAATGGCTATCATTATCCGAGAAGCTTCACGACTGCGTACCGCAGCAGAGTCAATCTCCCCAAATTTTTGCGAGACTGGCCAAGCGCGGTGAAGAAGGACTTTACTAAGATCTACGCAATCGCGCGTCGTAATTCGAAAGTTACCGCCCGACAGTTCGAGCGATTCTGTGGCGAGATTGGAGCCATAATTAAACCCGCGGATCTCGTGCTGCGGGAACTATTTGAACCTCGCCTCATTGAGAAGGTATTTGCTGTTGAGGAATACGCCTTTGACACTACGGAGTTGGCGGCTTGGGCGGAGCGAGAATTGATTGCATGTGGGGTTGAGGTTTGCTTGGGGACTCATGCTACGGCAATTTCACGCGGAGCAGGAGGGACTCTAGATGTAACTGTGCGGTCGGACGAAAGCTCCGAGAAGGTTATTTCTAGCCGGTACGTCTTCAATTGCACCTACAGTGGATTAAATCAGCTCAAGGGGGACTTTCCTGGAACCAGAGCTTGTCTTAAGCAAGAAATTACCGAAATGGCATTAATGCGGCTTCCAGGCGAACTTGAGGGTCTAGGTATCACTGTGATGGATGGGCCCTTTTTCTCATTAATGCCATTCCCTGCTCGAAATGGACTCCATACCGTGTCTCATGTGCGTTACACGCCACACATGCATTGGACGGACGAGCGTGGGATAGACCCTTACCAAAAGCTTGCCCAATACGACCAAAGTGAAACCCGCGTTGACCGCATGCTAAGAGATATAGGTAGATATCTCCCGGCAGTACAGCGAGCAAAATATGTTGACTCTCTATTTGAGGTGAAAACAATTTTGACAAAAAATGAATGTGACGATGGGAGACCAATTCTGTTCGAAAAGCATGATGATTTGCCAGGGTGTTATTCAATTCTTGGCGGAAAGATCGACAATATCTATGATGTACTTGAAAAGCTTGATGCTGAAGATTTCGTTGGAAGTAGCATTAATTTCATATGACATCTGGAGTATTTTGTGGCTGATGCATTGATTGGATATTCAGGCTTCGTGGGCAGTACGCTTCTTAAGCAAGCGAAATTCGAGTCACTATACCGTTCAACAAATATTGGCGATATTCGTGAGCAATCGTTTGACACAGTTGTCTGTGCTGGTGCACCGGCACAAAAGTGGATTGCCAATAGGGAGCCTAACGCAGATCGTCAGAATATTGATGGCCTCATAGCCCACTTGGACGCTCTTCATTGCAAAAGATTCGTGTTAATAAGCACGGTGGATGTATTTAAACGTCCTATAGGCGTTGACGAGAGAACCGCTGTTGATGTGGAAGGAAACCATCCCTACGGCACCAATCGGCGCCTTCTTGAATCATTTGTTGAGAGTCGCTTTTCCAATCACCTTATTGTCCGCCTGCCCGGGCTCGTTGGTCCCGGCTTGCGCAAAAACGTCATATTCGACCTTCTGAACGAAAATAAACTCGAGGCGATCGATAGTCGAAGTTTGTTTCAGTTCTACCCAATGGTGAACCTTTGGCATGACATTCAGATCGCGATATCGGCCAAATTGAGCTTGGTCCATTTGACGGCAGAGCCAATCAGCGTCGCTCGTATTTCCGAGCAGGGTTTTGGGAAGGTATTCCAACATGTTTTAGCAAGTTCTCCGGCCGAATATGACATGCGCACGGTTCATGCGAATATCTTCGGTTCATCAGGTAGCTACCAATACAGCGCACGGGAAACCATCCAGAGCGTTAGGGCTTACGCACAATCAGAGCCTCTTAGAATCCAAGCAACAGGGGGTTGAAGCCATGAGGCTGGCTATTTCAAATATTGCGTGGGAAACCGTTGAAGATGAAGTAGTGGCCACCACACTTTCGAGGCTAGGTATCGATGCGATTGATATTGCGCCGGGAAAGTATTTCCCTGGACCGACTGCGGTACGCGACGATGATATCGCTAGAGTCCGAAATTGGTGGGCTACTCGTGGCATCGAAATAACGGGTATGCAGGCGTTGTTGTTTGGTACAACGGGCCTGAATGTGTTTGGCCCTCCGGATACTCAAAGTGCGATGTTGCAGCACTTGACTGCGGTGGCGCGAATCGCCTCAGGCCTCGGGGCAAAACGGCTTGTATTCGGCTCACCGAGGAATCGAGATCGCACCGGTTTGAGTGCTGAAGAAGCGATCGATCGGGCGGCAACATTCTTTCGTCGCCTTGGGGGCGTCGCAGAAAGCTACGGCGTTGTGTTCTGCCTCGAGCCGAATCCGGTGTGCTACGGGGCCAATTTCATGACCACCAGCGCTGAAACTGCCGATGTGGTAGCACGAATTGCTCATCCGGCCATTAGGATGCAGTTAGATACCGGGGCGATTACACTGAATGGTGAAGATGTCGGCTCAACCATTGAAAAATATGCCCATTTATTTGGGCATGTTCATATCAGCGAACCTGAGCTTGTTTGCCTTGGAGATGGTCGTACCGATCATGCCGCTGTAGATCTTGCGTTGCGAAAATGGCTACCAAATTCTGTGATATCTATTGAAATGTTAACCGCCAAGGATGAGCCTACGCTGTCTGCGATATCCCGGGCGATAGGCACTGCTAAACGCTATTATCAAAATATAGGACTTGGACAATCTACCCATGATTAATTCAACGATCTCGGAGAGGGTAGAGCCACCAGCACTGTCTGTAATAATTCCATGCTACAACGAAGAGTCAGTAATTAGCGATACAGTCAGAAACCTCTCTGTGGCGCTTAGAAAAGCTGGCATCTCGCACGAAATTATTTGCGTGAATAACGCCAGCTCTGATCGAACTGAGGAGGTTCTCTCAGAGCTGGCAGGCGAAATACCAGACGTTCTGTATATAACAACGCCTCCCATCCCGGGCTATGGCGTGGCCGTGAGATGGGGTCTTGATTTTTTCTCCGGAAGTGCCGTTGTCATTGTAATGGCCGATGGATCGGAGGATCCGGATGACGTGGTGGCATTCTTTCGAAAAATAGAAGATGGGTATGATTGCGCTTTCGGTAACCGATTCGAGACTGGTGTCTCGGTTGTCGGATATCCTCTATTCAAGCGACTGCTTAACAGGCTAGGCAATGCGCTTATCGCTTCAATTACCAAGGCAGATTATGGCGATTTCACGAATGGATTTAAGTGCTACAGACGACACGTTGTGGATTCTATGAGACCTTTGTGTTCTGATCAGTTTAATCTTACCGTCGAAATGTCTATTAATGCGGTATTGTCTGGCGCGCGGTTCGCCGTAGTCTCTAATTCATGGAAGGATCGCGACGCCGGGGTGAGCAAATTCGGCGTTCTAAAGCAATCCAAGCTTTACCTAATGACGATCGCCTACTGTTGGCTTCGTGCGCGGCTGCGCGGGAAAAGTTGGAAAGATTTTCAAGAACAGCTGGCTTCCGAAAAAAAGCTACGGGGATTGGGCACCAAGTGCGGTCCGGCCGAAGATCTATGACTATGGTATTTCAAGACGTAAAGGCAATCTTTCGGCCAGGCGCTGGACACCGACAAGTGGCGATATTTGCGCTCGTAGGAATCTCATCGAGTCTCACATATTTAGCTGTACTCGCCACTCTGGCAAGGGGTTTTGGTTGGGGAAATACGCCGTCAATTGTTGTGGCTTATCTTGTTGGGACTTTGGTTTCCTATCTGGGATCTGGCATCTTGGCCTTTCGAAAGCGGATGACGGGTTCAAACTTGACGAAATTTCTGGTGGTAGTTGGACTATCATTCCTAGCGAATATTGCTGTTTCCGAGGTTCTGTCGCCGCTTGGCGTTCGCGCCATCACTATTGGTATTATTAATGTCGTTTTTGTAGGTGCATTTAACTTTCTCTGCCACAAATTTTGGACATTTCGATAACTACCATGGATAAAAACGAGCGCCATCTTCATCAGGCTCCTTTACCTCGAGTTACTTGCTCGGGGTTCGGCGGTTATCGACGTGCTGAGCAAGATTTCATTCGCCCTGAGCGCTTTGATGGTCTAAAGCCTGCCCTGAATGCAAACGTAGCAACAATTGCGCCTCGCGGACTTGGAAGGAGCTACGGTGACGCTGCATTGAATGAGAATGGGGCATTGCTATTCGTTGGTCGCCTTGATCGCTTTCTCGCGTTTGACCCGGAAACCCGCGTGCTTAGAGTCGAGGCGGGCGTTCGAGTGTTGGATATCATGCGAATGGCCGTTCCCATGGGGCTCACTCTTGCTGTTGCTCCAGGATTAAGTGATATCACCGTCGGTGGGTGCGCCGCTTTTGATGTTCACAGTAAGAATCATTGGCGCTGTGGCGGTTTTGGCGACTGGGTCCTTTCCATGCGCGTGATGCTCGCCAGTGGGGAGATGGTGGACTGCACTCGCACCTCGAATAGTGAATTATTCTATGCGACGCTTGGCGGCCTTGGGTTGACTGGAATAATCGCTGAAATTGAGATTCAGCTCGAGATATTGGCCGGAACTTTGGTAAGGAATAAGTCAGATGCGTTCGATGGTCTAGACGACTTGTTTCGAAAATTTGAAGACGCTACCGTCGAAGCCGGCCACTGCGTTGCATGGCTCGATATACTAAACGGTCGAGATCCTAATGGAATAGTGATTTCCTCTGTAGTTACTAATGAGGCTTGTCCCGACAGGAAGCTATCGTGGGGCGAGATGGAGAGAAAACCCCTCGGGTTAATAGCTCCATTTTTCAATAAGCTATCGAATCGCGCTTTCAACTTGATGTACGCAGCGAAGCATAGGGTATTTCCTCACGGGGACATCGATCTGCGATCATTTCTTTTTCCCTGGGATGCGCTCCCAAACTGGAATCGCTTATACGGAAAGCCTGGTTTTGTTGAATATCAATGCTGCTTCCCGCTGGAAGGTGCAAAACGTGGGTTTGAGGAATTAATATCTGCGGTCGCAAGACAAAGGTCCAACTTTCCGGCATATTTCGCTGCGGTAAAACGCATGCGGGCGGGCATCGGCATGCTTTCATTTCCAATCGAAGGGTATAGTCTGCTCCTTGACTTCCCGGTTCGTGTCGGGCTCTTTGAGTTTTTGGATGAACTTGATGAAATTGTGGCGGCGCACGGTGGGCGTGTTTACCTCGCTAAGGACGGCCGTCTTTCGGCATCTGCGTTTTCTCGCATGTATCCGAATCGGGACGATTGGATGAAAGTACGTGCGAAAGTGGACCCAGGACAACGATTTTCTTCAAATATGGGCCGCAGATTAAATCTGGGGTGCAGATAATGTCGAGATGCATTGTTGTCCTAGGGGCCAGCTCAATGATCTGTAGGCAGGCGACGCTGGAAATGGTCAGGCCTGGCGATCGCGTGTGCTTGGCGGCGCGCAACGCGTCTGAATTGTCGCGTATTGCTTCCGATCTGCAGATACGAAGAAAACCAGAGCTAGTTATTACCCGGCTATTTGACACTAATGATTTCGGTGACCATCAGCGGTTTATAGAAGAGATTCACCAAACCTTGGGTGCGCTAGACATTATTCTGGTGGGCACAGGTGTGCTTGGTGATCAGATCGCTGCGCGTAGTTCGATACCCGCCATCAGAGAAATTCTAAACTCCAACTTTGTGGGGATCGCCACGCTGCTTTCGTCAGTCGCTAACATAATGGAAAGCCAACGTAGCGGAATTATTGCGGTATTGTCTTCGGTTGCAGGAGATCGGGGACGACAAAGCAACTATATCTATGGTTCTGCGAAAAGTGGTATGACGGCTTACCTTAGCGGTTTGCGTAACCGCTTGTCTGACAGCGGGGTGAGAGTTCTTACGATAAAGCTCGGCTTCGTAGATACCAGAATGATCGCTGGTATGGGGGGGGCTTTCTTGCGAGCGTCGCCCTACTACATTGGCCGAAGGATTGTGGCTAAGTTAGATGGCGAGTCAGGAAATGTGTATTTACCGTGGTTCTGGCGCTATATCATGCTCGTTATTGTTCATATCCCTGAGGGAATTTTCCGCCGCCTTAAATTGTAAGGAATTTCTAACTGACGGTTCGGGCAAAAAGTTTAGAGTCGATTAGAATCGGTCGATAGCCTCCATCGGAGTAAAAATGTACAGCAATTTAAAGACGGTCCTGCAACGTGTGGCAGTGTCAAATATCAGGCTCTACGCATTCGTAAGAAGTAATGTGGGGCGATTTGGATTTTTGCTGCCCCATGATTCCTCATTCTATGCTTTCAAGAAGTTAGGTGGGGGGCGAGGGATATTTCTTGACGTGGGCGCCAATGATGGGATTTCGGCTCGGTCGTATCGTAAATTAGTACCAAATCGGCCCATTGTGAGTATTGAGCCGAATCCACATCACGAGGCTTCGTTGTTAAGAGTAGAAAAGTCGATTGAAGATTTTTCCTTCATGCTAATTGGTGCTGGGGAGGCGAACGGAGAGTTAGTTCTTCATACTCCTATTTACAAGGGATTCGCACTCACCAACTACGCTTCGCTTGACCCCGAGTCTGCACGGAAGAATCTTGAGAGACATATGAACATCAGAAACATCGGAAAGAATTCGAAGTTTTCTGAAAATAGAATCCCTATCAAGAGGCTGGACGAACTCAATTTTGAACCGGCTATCATAAAAATAGATGTGGAAGGCTTTGAGGATATGGTTATTTCTGGTCTGAGGGATACCATCATAAGGGCGCAGCCTCTGCTGATGATCGAATACAATCAGCGCAGTTTTTCGACGGCAAAGACTATTATGACCGAGTTGGAATATACCGCAAAATCATACGATGTTTCGAGTGATAAGTTTGTCGCATTCAACGAGACAACGCCTAGCCTAAACGTTTTCTTTCTCCCGAAAAATGCAACGTATTCGTAATTGACGACGGCTCATAATGGTACGTTTACGGTCTTCATTTGAAGACAAGAAGGGGGACTGATGCCGACGATCTTTAACACGAAGCATTTGAAGGCGGTTGATTTATTGACTTGGCTGCTCGTATTAGTCGCGCCTTTCGCTATTGCTTTCGTCGCGTTCGGAGGGGCTGGCTGGGATTTCAGTGTTCCGATGGTTTATGGGAAATATGACGACATCTGGCAGCTGATTTTGACTAAGTCACTGCTTGATAACGGATGGTTTCTGAATAACCCATATCTTGGCGCCCCTGGAATAGCAAACGGCTACTTTAATTCGGCCGCGCAGACGAGCTCCATTCACTCCGTTATCATGAAGGTAATCGGAATTTTTGTTTCAGATTCAGTGAGGGTGCAATATTACTACTACTTTCTCAATTTTCCGCTTATCTCCTTCACCTCTTACATTTCCTGTCGGATGCTCCGCGTGTCTCGACTATTTGCGGTGTCGGTAGGAATTCTCTTTTCCTTGAGCCTCTATCGGCTCAACTTTCCATATTTCGCGTTCATCAGTAACTATTTTATGGTGCCCTTGGCCATTTTGGTCGTTATCTGGTGCGCAAAGGGTGCATACCTGAAAGGCGAAGCCAAATCGTTTAAGGAGGTGGTTCTTGAGCTGAAAGCGTCGGGAATGTTCTGGCTTTCCGTTTTAATCGTCTTCTTGATGGCGATTTCAGATGGTTATTATGCCTTTTTCACTGCTCTCCTGCTCGGTTTTGCCAGCTTGGTTGTTGTTTTTCAGAAAAGACATCGGCCATTTTTGAATGGTCTTGTGCCGTTGTTCTTTGCAGGTTTGATTATAAGCATAACGCTTATAATGATGATTCCGTTAACGCAGTATAGGAATGCACACCCCGAAGAGTTCTTTCCCGGCGGCGTGCAAGATCCGGCGCTTACGATTCATCCATTTGAGGCCGAGGTTTACGCCAGCACCCTCAAAGTAATGTTGACACCTAACCTAAATCACCGCGTGCATTGGATCGCTCGTCTGGCTGAAAAGATGCGGCAATCTGGCGCGCCTGCTAGAAAGTATGGCTATGGGGTGAGTGGGCAGCTCGCCAGTCTTGCAAGTATTTGTTTCTTGCTCCTAATGAGCGTCTTCTGCTTTCCTAGATGGATTTTGGAGAATAGATTTGTAAATAATCTCGCTGAAGTTCCCGAAAGCGGTGATCCGGGACAGATTATCTATATTCTGGGTCTTATTGCCGCATTCATTTTTGTGACTGAGACTATGGGGGGCGTTGGCTCGCTTATAGCCCTTGTCTATCCATTTATCAGGGCGTATGAGAGACTCTCTATATTTCTGATATTTGTTGCGCTTTTGGCTGCCGCATTATTTCTTACGAACTTACTTTCAAGGCGTGTGAAAAATAGTCCCGTGACGTTGTTGCTGGTGGGCATCGTGACAATGATCGCACTTCTGGATCAGATTCCCGTAAATCTGGCACGATCCATGTCATCGCCCGACGCACAGCGTTTTCTGGCCGAAAGGACATTGGTACATGAGGTTGAAAGTCAGCTGAAGCCAGGTGCAATGGTCTACCAATACCCATATGCGCAATACATGGCGCCGAGTCCGTATTATGGTATGGGTTCACAGGCACAAACGAGATCTTACCTTCATTCCCATACTCTTCGATGGAGTAATGGCGCCTCTAAGAATAGTGCAGTTGATTTATGGCATCGCGATCTTGCCAAGCTTGGTCCTGTGGATCTTATGGACGAATTGGTGGATTATGGATTTCGGGGCGTTCTCATTGATCGGTGGGTCGTCAATGATCACGAGTTTGCGGCGGTGGGAGATGCGATTAAGTCAATCGGTGGTAGGGAGACCGCGGAGAACTCTACTGCAAGGATGGCGTTCTTCAAACTGCCCGATTACGGATTTCATTTGCAGATGGACAAGGATTTTCAGGTTCCGTACCGACTCGTTCTGCACGAAGACGTACCTCTAGATTATGCAAGGCTTCCTCCCTATGTGGATGGCGATCTTTTGAAAGAGATATTGCAATCCTATAAGGGTGGGCTGCCAAAGCAGTTGGAGTTTTCTAAATATCCCGGGCTTCTCGATGTTCCGCTTTATTCGACGATCGTTCGTGGCTTCGTCGAGAACGTTGATCAAAAGAAGCTTCTGGGTGATGTTGATTGTGTTTCGCAAAAGGTCAGCGATTTTAGTGGGCCTTATACCAACATTCCTCTGCAACTGACAAATAACTCGACTTTCGCCTGGAGGCTGGGCGCAGGTTCGCATCCGATTACGCTTGGCTATCACGTCGTTGACTCTGAAGGCGCAGTGGTGAGCTGGGATAACGGGTTTCGAATCAAGTCCGGGTTACTTCTCTCTCCCGGCAAGTCTCAGCGCGTCGTTTTAAAGATACCCAGCTCCGATTTCCAGCAATATATTGGTAGAGACTACCGGGTGGTTTTTGAGCTACTTCAAGAGGGAAACGCATGGTTCGGAGTAAACTCAGTGAACAATGCATGTAGCATGCGGTTGCCGCCGGCTTCCTAGGGTGGCTGGCCCCGATCCGTAATGTCGTGTGAGATACCATTCACATTGACCGTTATTTCTCAATTTAAGTGTTTGGATAGTGCGAATACAGGTGTTGCTAAATGTTGCGTTTGCTCGCCTCGGGCCTAGGCTTTCGAGGTGGTTTGGTAATCAGTCTTAACTATGTAAGGATGCGGAACTAATTTGGTGTTTTGATGCGCTTGTCTTCTTTTCTCATTCTAGATAAGGCGCGCACAGTAATCTGCGCCTTGATCAGAAGTGTGCTCGCGCGTTGTAAGTTGTTTTTCGAGGTGTTATTAATGTCAGTGCCGACTCAAAAAGCGAAGGGCGATAGAGCTCGCAAGCAACTGCCATTTCGATTGCCAATTTTGAAAGTCTGGAAACCTTCACCGTCAGAACTTGCTAAAGTTAACTTCTAAAGTAGAGCGATCTTTTCAGAAGGGGTCGTTACTCCTCCTCGCAACATTGGCCTGCGCAGTATGGATGTACGTTTAAGAAAGTTTCTGTTGGTAAGCTACTACATGCCTTGTCGGGGGCATGGAGGCGGTCTACGGCTGCTGGATCTTTATTCGATCATCAGAAAGTCCTTTCCAGGCGCCCGTCTCGATCTTGTTGCCGCAAAGTCCGCTCCGGATGACGCGCCTGAAGCGGAAGTTCTTGCGCTGTTCGATCAAATTCGACTTCTGGATCCTTCCGATTTTTCTGTTGAAGGCTTTGCGTCAGTTGGAATTCTATCGATTGATTACGATGTTGTTGATCTTCAGTACCTGCAGTCCGGTAAATTCATTCGTGCGTTTCGGCAGGCAGGCGCGAAAAAGATCATCTTTTCGCCGATGGAGTCTATGGTTCGGGCACTAGGCACAATCTTTAGGGGTTTCGCCCTCAGGCGTGCCCAGATTGGGCAGGCGTGGCTGAATATCACCTTCGCTGCGAAGGAGCTCCGCTATCTATTTTCTGCCGACGCTGTGCTATGTGTCTCCAAAGGAGATGCAAAAGTGCTGCGCTGGTTTCGCTGGTGGGGAGGCGTGTCTGAGATAGAGACTGGTGTTTCTCCGTTCGAATTTCGGGAGAGTCTGAAAGAAGCGTCGCATCGGCGAGACCTCGACGAGGTTCGGCGCATCGTTTTTATCGCCTTTTTCGGGTCGGCGACCAATAGGGATGCCCTGAATTGGTACTTGCGCGAAGTCCATCCGCTCGTTCTGAAGTCCGTTCCGGGTTACCGCTTTCAGGTTGTCGGCAGAGGCCTGTCGGCTGAAGAAGTGCAGGCGGAGTCGGTTGATTTGATCGGGGAGGTCGAGCGTATCGAGCCCTGCCTCAGTGGGGCCTGGGTCGGGATTGCCCCCGCTTTGTCTGGCGCGGGGCTGCGGGGAAAGATCAACCAATATGCGGTCGCCGGAATACCATGTGTTGCGGCGACGCTTGCGGCCAAGGGGCTCGCCTACCGTGACGGCCTAAGTATCTGTCTGGCGGGGGATGCTGCAACCTTCGCCAAACATTGCATTAGGCTGCTATTGTACCCGCTGGAAAATAAGGACATGGGTCTCGCGGCTCGGAAGGTTTGTCTCGCTAACTACGTGTGGGAGGCGAAGACAGGCCAGATATCGAGGTTGTACGGCGGGGCTCGCGACGCAGATTCTCGTAAGAATTGACAAAAAACGGCAGGAAGATAGATAGATGAGTAAAGTCGCCTTAATCACTGGTGTGACTGGACAGGATGGATCGTACCTCGCGGAATTTCTCCTGAACAAAGGCTACATCGTGCACGGTATCAAGCGCCGTAGCTCGCTGTTCAATACGAATCGTATTGATCATCTGTATCAGGATCCGCACGACCAGGATCGGCGGTTCATTCTTCACTATGGCGACATGACCGACTCCAGTGCGCTCATTCGTATAATTCAGCATACTCAACCTGACGAAATTTACAATTTGGCGGCTCAAAGTCACGTCGCTGTTTCATTTCAGGAGCCGGAGTACACCGCTAACTCCGACGCGCTGGGTCCCTTGCGTGTGCTTGAGGCAATCCGAATTCTTGGACTGGAAAAGAAAACGCGCTTCTATCAGGCGTCGACTTCCGAACTTTATGGCCTGGTGCAGGAGATTCCCCAGAAGGAAACGACTCCATTCTATCCTCGCTCGCCCTATGCTGTGGCGAAGATGTATGCGTACTGGATTACGGTCAACTACCGAGAAGCTTATGGAATGTATGCGTGCAATGGCATACTTTTCAATCACGAATCGCCTGTTCGAGGGGAGACGTTCGTAACCAGGAAGATTACTCGCGCATTGGCGCGCATAAAGCTTGGTTTACAAACGTGTCTGTATCTAGGCAATCTCGATGCTCTGCGCGACTGGGGGCATGCGAAAGACTATGTCGAGATGCAGTGGTTGATGCTCCAGCAGGAGCAGGCTGAAGACTTCGTGATTGCGACGGGCGTTCAGTACAGCGTTCGTGAGTTCGTGAACGCGGCTGCAGCGGAAATCGGAATCACGGTTCGCTGGGAAGGAGAGGGTGCCGCTGAGAAGGGGTACGATTCCTCGGGCAAATGTATCGTCGCAGTCGACCCTCTTTACTACCGGCCAGCAGAGGTGGAGACGTTGCTGGGCGATGCTTCCAAGGCAAAGGAAAAACTTGGTTGGCAACCGAAGATCGGCTTCAAGGAGCTGGTTGCCGAAATGATGCGTGAGGATCTGAGGTCAGCTGAAAGAGACGAGCTGGTGAAAAAGCATGGTTACCATGCTTTTGATTTCCACGAGTAAACTATTTAATTCAGCGACACCTGGGTTTTCCCGAGGCTATGGGGCGCCTTCATCCAATGGAGGCGCCCCTTTTAAATAGTCGAACGGTAATCCCCGGCAATCATCCGGCGAGCGCTTGTTCCAGCTCTGGAATGATCTTAAACAGATCCCCGGCCAGACCGAAGTCGGCGACCTCGAAGATTGGCGCCTCGCCATCCTTGTTGATCGCCACGATGGTACCCGCGTCCTTGATGCCGGTGAGGTGCTGGATGGCGCCGGAGATGCCGATCGCCATGTACAGTTCGGGGGCGATGATCTTGCCAGTCTGGCCGACCTGCAGCTCGTTCGGCACGTAGCCGGCGTCGACCGCGGCGCGCGAGGCACCCACGGCGGCGCCGATCTTGTCTGCGAGCTTGTAGATGATCTCGAAGTTTTCCTTCGAGCCGACGCCGCGGCCGCCGGACACCACCTTGTTGGCGCTCTGCAGGTCGGGACGGTCGCTCGAGCCCTGCTGCAGTTCGACGAAGCGGGTGTGTGAGGGCAGGGCGACATCCAGCACCAGCGCTTCAACCGGTGCCTTGTTCGCGCCGCTGGCGGCGGCCGGCCAGGACGCGGTGCGGATGGTGGCGACCACGGCGTGCGCCGGGTTGGCCTCGACGGTGACGATGGCGTTGCCGGCGTAGATCGGGCGCTTGAAGGTATGCGTGCCTTCCACGCTCATCACGTCGCTGACCTGGGCCACGCCGAGCAGGGCGGCCACGCGTGGAGCGAGATCCTTGCCGAAGGTGGTGGAAGGCGCGAACACGTGGCTGTAGCCGGCGGCGGCCTTGGCCACCTGCGGCGCCAGCACGGCGGCCAGCGCATGCGCGTTCTCCGCGTGGGCGACGGTGAGCACGCGGCTGATGCCCTCGATGGCGGCGGCCTCGGCGGCGATGGCGTCGACGCTGTCGGCCAGCACCAGCACGTCGATGGAGTCGGGCTTCACGGCGGCGGCGGCGCTAACAGCGCGCGCGGTGGCCGGGTTGAGCTTGCCGTGCAGGTGCTCGGCGATAACGAGGATCTTGCTCATGGGTGTCTCCGGATTTGTTTGCAGGAGCCTGTGCGTGGGCGAGGCCCTTCGCGCTGGATCAGCATCGAAACTAAAGCATCGCCCGCTGGCGGGCTCCTACAGGAAAAGGATTTACAGCAGGCCTTTCTGCTTGAGGGCGGCGACCAGTTCGGCGGCGTCCTTGACCATCACGCCCTTGCTGCGCTTGGCCGGCGCGGCGTAGTGGGTGGTAGTGAGGTGGTCGTGCGCTTCCACGCCCAGCGAGGCGAACTCGATCGTGTCGATCGGCTTGGACTTGGCCTTCATGATGTCCGGCAACTTGATGAAGCGCGGTTCGTTGAGGCGCAGGTCAGTGGTGACCACGGCCGGCAGCTCGGCCTCGATCACTTCCAGGCCGGCATCCACTTCACGGGTCACGGTGGCATTGCCGTCGGCGATCTCCAGCTTGCTGGCGAAGGTGGCCTGCGGACGGTCCCACAGCGCGGCCAGCATCTGGCCGGTCTGGTTGGCGTCGTCGTCGATCGCCTGCTTGCCCATCAGCACCAGGCCCGGCTGCTCCTTCTCGACCAGCTTGAGGAAAGCACGCGCTGCGGTGAGCGGCTGCACGGCCTCGCTGGTGACCACGTGGATGGCGCGGTTCGCGCCCATGGCCAGACCGTTGCGCAGGTGCGCGGTGAGGTCGGCCGGACCGATACCCACCACGATCACTTCGGTGGCGATGCCCTTCTCGCGCAGGCGCAGCGCTTCCTCCAGCGCGATGTCATCAAACGGGTTGGCGGAGAGCTTCACGCCATCGGTCACCACCCCGGTGCCGTCGGGCTTGACCTGGATGCGCACGTTGTAGTCCACGACGCGCTTGTAGCCGACCAAAATCTTCATCTACGAGTCCTTTGATTTGGGCTGCCTGCTTCGGTGGCAGCTTTTACTTCACTCACCAGTTTAGCTGGAGCGAAGGGCTGAGTCTCGCCTGTCGGAACCCCGAAGCGTTTGAAACTTGCGGGCCGACGGCGCGCCCCTTCCCGTTGCGTTTGCCGCGGGCCATCATTCGGGATCTTTATCAAGAGCGACCGCTGGGCAGGCGATGACTTTGACGGTTTCAGTGGTCCTATGTACCTACAACGGAGAGGCCTACCTCGGTGAGCAGCTCGACAGCCTGTTGTCGCAGACACGCTTGCCTGATGAGGTCGTGATCGGTGATGACGGCTCCACCGATGCCACACCGGCGCTGCTCGAGTCGTTCACGGTTCGTGCAAAGCAGCTGGGAATTGTGGTGCAACTGGTCCACCGATCACACAACCTCGGGTTCATAGGAAACTTCTCGGAAACAATGCGCCTTGCGAATGGAGATCTCCTTTTTCTGTGCGACCAGGATGACGTTTGGCTGCCAGGCAAGTTGGCCACCATGGAGCAGCGCTTCGACGAAGATCCGGACCTGCTGATGCTTTGCACAGATGCGCAACTTATCGGAGCGCGCGGCGAGGATCTTGGGGTGACGCTGTTCGGTGCGCTCGAACTGAAATCGTGGGAGCTGGCGCAGGTGCACGGCAATTGCGCTTTTGGCGTGCTGCTTCGTCGAAGCATGGTGACCGGAGCGACGGCCGGCTTGCGCAAGACGCTGGTGTCCAGTGCACTGCCCGTAGGACCCGGCTGGATCCACGACGAGTGGCTGGCGATCGTCGCGTCAAGCATGGGCCGCATGGATGCGCTTGAGGAATCGTGGATCAAGTACCGGCAGCACACGCACAATCAAATCGGCATGCGCAAGCGGGGCGCGTTGGACAAGTGGCGTGATCTTGTCCGTCCGCGGCGTGCGCAATTCGAGGCTGAATTGGTTCGTCTCGCTGCGCTTCAGGCACAGTTGGAGCGCTCGGGTGCCGTGGCGCAGCTTGCGGAGTTGGCCCGCAAGAGCGGACATTTTCGCATCCGTGTGGCCTTGGGGAGGCGTTCCCGCCTGCTGCGGTGGCCGTTGGTAATGCGTGAGGCGCGTGCGGGCAACTATCGGCGGTACGGCACTGGAATGCGCTCTGTGTTGCGGGATCTTCTGCGCCATGACTGACGATCGCCACGCCGCGGTATGTGCAGTCGTGGTAACCCACTATCCCGATTCCACGGTGTTGCAAGGCCTGCTTGCTTCGGTATCGGCGCAGGTGGGTTGCGTGGTGGTGGTGGACAACTCCGCCGAGGACATGGAGCTTCCGCCAGGCCATGCCGACGTGACGCTTATCCGCCAGGGTCGCAATGGCGGTCTTGCGCAGGCGCAAAACGTGGGGCTCGACTGGGCCCGACAGCACGCCTTTGATTACGTGCTGCTGCTGGACCAGGACAGCACGCCTGACGATGGCATGGTGTGCGCACTGCTGGATGCGCTGCGGCGCCTTGGCGATTCCGCCAGGGTCGCGGCTGTTGGGCCGCGCTTTCACGACGTGCTGGAGGCGCGCGACGCTCCCTTCGTAAAAGTGGGTTTCCCCCTGAACCACAAGCGCTGGTGCGACCATCCCGGGCAACTGTTGGAGTGCGATTTCCTGATCAGCTCAGGCGCACTGATTCCGCTGACTGTCATCGACGACATCGGGTCGATGGATGAAAGTCTTTTCATCGACAATGTCGATCTGGAATGGAGCTTCCGGGCGCGTGCCCGTGGTTACAAGCTCTACGGTGTGTGCGCCGCGGCGATGCAGCACCAACTGGGCGATTCCCGTCGTCAACTGCCGTTCGGCCTGGGCCAGGTCATCGTGCACGGGCCCGTGCGGCTCTACTACATCATGCGCAATAGGTTCAGGCTTTACCGATTACCGCACACGCCGTGGATCTGGGTCGCACAGGACATGCCCCGGTTGGCGGTAAAGCTGTTCCTTTTTGCCGCGATGATCGGCCCGCGCGCGCGAAACATTCGCTTCATGCTTCGCGGGCTGTGGGACGGCTTTCGCAGCAAATCTGGGCCCTGTCCCCTGGCGTGAGGTCTGCTCTGGCGGTGGATATTCAGCCCACCGCCGTGATCCGGATGCCTGCATCACATGTTCTGGTAATTCGGCCCCGACCCGCCTTCCGGCGTGACCCAGTTGATGATCTGGTAGGGGTCCTTGATGTCACAGGTCTTGCAGTGCACGCAGTTGGCGGCGTTGATCTGCAGGCGCTTGCCCGCCTCGTCGTTGACGATCTCGTAGACGTTGGCCGGGCAGAAGCGGGTGCACGGGTTGCCGTACTCCTCGGCGCACTTGGTCACGCAGATGGAGGTGTCGGCCACGTGCAGGTGGATCGGCTGGTCTTCCTCGTGCTCGGTGGCGGCGAAGTACACGCCGGCGAGGCGGTCGCGCGGCGGCAGCTCGCGCTGCACGTAGTCGCGCTTCGGTTCCTCCTGCTCGCCGAGCTTGTGCAGCGAGGACCAGTCCGGCTTGTTCTTCAGCGTCCACGGCGAGGCGCCGCCGACGGCGGTCTCCCAGGCGGCGTTGAGCATGCCGAACCACAGGCCTTTCTTGAAGGCGGGCTTGATGTTGCGCACCTTCTTCAGCTCGGCCATCACCTCCGAGCCGCGCAGCCTGGCGTCGAAGCCGGCCGCGGAGAGTGCGTTGGCCGCCAGGTGTTCGGCGGCGAGCATGCCGCTCCGGATCGCCTGATGCGTGCCCTTGATCTTCGGCACGTTGAGCAGGCCGGCGGTGTCGCCGATCAGCAGCGCACCGGGCATCTCCACCTTGGGCAGCGACTGGTAGCCACCGGTGACGATGGCGCGCGCGCCAGCCGAGAGAATGGTGCCGCCCTCGAGCAGCGGCTTCATCATCGGATGGTTCTTCCACTGCTGGAAGGCTTCCCACGGCTGATAGTTCGGGTCGGTGTAGTCCAGGCCGCTGACGTAGCCCAGCGCCACGCGGTCGCCGTCCAGGTGATAGAGGAAGCTGCCGCCGTAGGTGCGCGTGTCGGCCGGCCAGCCGAAGCTGTGCACGATCTTGCCCGGCGTGACGCGCCCGGCCGGCAGCTGCCACAGCTCCTTGATGCCGATGGAGTAGCCCTGCGGGTCGCTGTCCGCATCCAGCTTGAAGCGCTTGACCAGCTGCTTGGTGAGGCTGCCACGCGCGCCCTCGGCGAGCACGGTGACCTTGGCCTTGATGTCGATGCCCTGGGTGTAGCCGGCCTTGTGCGAGCCGTCCTTCGCCACGCCCATGTCGCCGATGCGCACGCCGGCGACCGAACCGTCCTCGTTATAGATGGTGTCGGCGGCGGCGAAGCCGGGGAACACGTCCACGCCCAGCGCTTCGGCCTGCGGCGCCAGCCACGCGCACATGGCGCCCAGCGAGACGATCACGTTGCCGTGGTTGTTCATGCCCGGAGGAACCGGCAGCTTGCGCCCGCCGGTCTTGCTGAGCAGCCAGAACTCGTCTTCGGTCGCATCCACGCAGATCGGCGGCGGGTTGCTGCGCCAGTCCGGCAGCAGCGCATCGAGCGGGCCGGTTTCGATGACGGCGCCGGAGAGGATCTGCGCGCCGATGGTCGAGGCCTTCTCGATCACACATATAGATGTGTCGGGCTGGAGCTGCTTGAGGCGGATCGCGAACGACAGGCCGGCCGGGCCTGCCCCCACCACGATCACGTCGTATTCCATCGTCTCGCGTTCGCTCATCGCTGGCTCCATCGTCTCGTGCGGGCGCGCGGGCGGACCGTGCGCGCGGGTATCGATCAGGACGCGCATTGTCCGGTTTCGCGTGCCGCGCGGCAACGCGTGCTGCGCCACCGCTTGCAATCGCTTCGTTCCGGGCGGTGATAATCCCGGCAAGTCACTTACAGGGAGTCTGCATGAATTCGTTGCCGCCGATCGCCGAACGGGACATGCGCCGCGCCACGCTGTGCCAGCTGCTGCACTGGCTGGCCGCCGATCGCGTGCAGCCGCAGGTGCTGGCGGACGTGTATCTCGATGCAATCGAGCGCATCGACCCGCAGCTCAACGCCTATGTCGACGTGCGCGGCAGTCTGCTGCAGGAACAGGCGCGCACCGCGGGCAAGCGACGGCGCGACGGCGTGATGGGTCGGCTCGACGGCATTCCGATCGCGCTCAAGGACAACTTCGACGTGGCCGGCTGGCCGACCCGTGCCGGACTGCCGGGGCGCAGTGCGCCCGTCGCCGACGACGCCCACGTCGTGGCCCGACTGCGTGCCTCCGGTGCGCTGCTCATCGGCAAGACCAACATGGACGAAGGCGCGCTCGGCGCGCTCACCGACAACCCGCATTTCGGCGCCACCCACAACCCGTACCGCCACGGCTACAGCGCGGGCGGCTCGTCCGGTGGCGCAGCGGCGGCGGTGGCGGCGGGCTTGGCGGTGGCGGCGGTGGGTTCGGACAGCCTCGGCTCGATCCGCATTCCCGCCAGCTACTGCGGCGTGTACGCGCTCAAGCCCACGCACGGCGAAATCTCCGCGCGCGGCATGCTGCCGGCGGCGCGTCGACTGGATGCCGTGGGCCTGCTCGCGCGCGGCGTGGACGATCTCACCGTGCTGCTGCAGGTGCTGGCCGGTTACGACGCGGACGACGCGCGCTCGCGCCGCCGCCGCGTGGCGTTCGACCTGCCGGACTGGGAGCCCGGCCGCCTGCGTGCCGGCCTGCTGCCGGATCTGGCTGCCGTGGGTGTGTCGCCCGACGTGCACGCGGTGTTCGAGGCCGCGATGGAAAAGCTGCCGCGCGAGGTGGGCGAGCGGCGCACGGTGGATTTCAGCGACTGGGATTTCGCCCGCACGCGGCGCGCCGGCCTGCTGCTGATGGAGGCGGAGATGCTGGGCACCTTCGCCGCCGACCTGGCGAACACCGCGCATCCGGTCTCGCCGCGCTTTCGCCAGATGCTCGACTACGCCGCGCGCAAATCCGCTGGCGATTACGCCAACGCCGATCGCGTGCTGGATGCCGCCACGCTGAAGATGCGTCGCCTGTTTTCGCAGGTGGACGTGCTGGTGCTGCCGACCACGCCGCAGGGCGCGTTCCCGCTCGACGGCCCGGCTCCCGACTCCATCGCCGATCTCACCAGCTTTGCCAGCCTCGCCGGCTGTCCGGCGGTGAGCATTCCGATGGGCACGTTGCCGAACGGCTTGCCGATAGGGATGCAGCTGGTGGGCGCGCGCGGTTCGGACCTGCGCCTGCTGGAGCTGGCCAGCGTGGTTGCCGCCACGCTCGATGCAGAGCCGGCGTATCCGGCGATCGCCTGAGCCGGTCATGATGTGTGAGGCCGCGTGGCAGCAGCTGCCGCTACCCGGCGCGCAGCTGGCGATCATCGAGCGCTGGCTCGCGCCGGCCGAGGCCGATGCGCTGCTGGATCGCCTGCTTGCTTCCATCCCGTGGGAGAACCACCGCATCCGCATGTTCGGTCGCGAAGTCGCATCGCCGCGGCTGAGTTGCTGGATCGGCGATCCGGGCGCCAGCTATGTCTACTCGCGCACGCGCTTCGAGCCGCACCCGTGGCCGGATGCGCTGCTCGACCTGCGTGCCCGGGTGGAGCAGGCCTGCGGCGCGCGCTTCAACAGCGTGCTGGCCAATCTCTACCGCGATGGCCGCGACGCGATGGGCTGGCACAGCGACGACGAACCGGAGCTGGGTGCGCGTCCGGTGATCGCCTCGGTGAGCCTGGGGGCGGAGCGGCGATTCCTTTTCCGTCCCCGGCAGCGCGATGACGGCGGCAATCGCGCGGCATCGGAACTGTGCCTGATGCACGGGAGCCTGCTGCGCATGGCCGGCGACACCCAGCAGCTTTATCAGCACGCGCTGCCGCGCACGACGCGGGTGGCGGCGCCGCGCATCAACCTCACCTTCCGGCACATTTCATAGAGCCGTCCGGCGGTTCGCGCCGCGAGCAGCATCGCTGGCAATGCAGGCCCAGCATGTCGGGGCTGAAGCCCCTCCCACAGGCGCGCGAAATCCCGTGTCTCCGTGGCAGCGTCTTCAGCTGTGCGTTGGTTTGAGGCTGGCCGGTCGTAGGAGCCATGGTGCCAAGGAAGCTCGGGTCTCCTGTGGGAGGGGCTTCAGCCCCGACGCGCGGGCCGGCATCGGACGCCGGCAGCGCCGTTGCCCCGATCACGGGCGGGCGGCGATAATCCACTCTTTCCCCAGGCCACCACCCATGACTGCGAAGACCGTACTCAACGACACCCATCGCGCGCTCGGCGCCCGCATGGTCGACTTCGGTGGCTGGGACATGCCGATCAGCTACGGCTCGCAGATCGAGGAGCATCACGCCGTGCGCCGCGACGCCGGCATGTTCGACGTCTCCCACATGACGGTGATCGACCTGCACGGCCCGCGCACGCGCGACTTCCTGCGCCACCTGCTGGCCAACAGCGTGGACAAGCTCAAGGTGAGCGGCAAGGCGCTGTACTCGTGCATGCTCAACGAGCGCGGCGGCGTGATCGACGACCTGATCGTCTATTTCTTCGACGACGCGCATTACCGCCTGGTGGTGAATGCCGCCACCCGCGCCAAGGATCTGGCGTGGATCGAGGCGCAGGCCAAGGCCTTCGACGTCGCGGTGAAGGAGCGCCCCGAGTTTGCGATGATCGCGGTGCAGGGACCGAACGCGCGCGCCAAGGTCATCGCGCTGCTGCATGAGGGCGATCGTCCGCGCATCGAGAAGCTGGGCAAGTTCGCCGCGGCAGCGGCGCAGGGGCCGCACGGCATGCCGCTGTTCGTCGCCCGCACCGGCTACACGGGCGAGGACGGCTTCGAGATCCTCGTGCCGGAGGAGCACGCGGCGGCGCTGTGGAACGCGCTGGCCGAGGCGGGCGTGAAGCCCTGCGGGCTCGGTGCCCGCGACACGCTGCGACTGGAGGCCGGCATGAACCTCTACGGCCAGGACATGGACGAGGACGTCTCGCCATGGGAAGCGAACCTGGGCTGGACCATCGCGCTGGACGAGGGCCGCGATTTCATCGGTCGCGCCGCGCTGGAGCAGCAGAAGGCCGAGGGCGTGAAGCGCGTGATGGTCGGTCTGGTGCTCGACGAGAAGGGCGTGCTGCGCCACGGCCAGAAGGTGCTCACCGCGCAGGGCGAGGGCGAGATCCTGTCGGGCAGTTTCTCGCCGACGCTGGAGAAGGCGATCGCCTTCGCCCGCATCCCGGCCGGCGATCCGGGCGCGATCCGCGTCGACATCCGCGGCCGCGAGCTGCCGGTGCGGCAGGTGAAGTATCCGTTCGTGCGCGACGGCAAGCCCTGCGAGGGCATCTGATGGCGTGCCGCCGGCGCATCGTCGGCAGCATCGGTGGACGCGCTAGAATCCGCGACGCCACCTCTTTCTCCCACTTCAACGACTGGACCCGATCATGAGCGAGATTCCCGGCGATCTGAAATTTCTCAAGTCCCACGAGTGGGCACGCGTCGAAGACGACGGCCTGATCCGCGTGGGCATCTCCGACCACGCACAGGCCGCACTCGGCGACCTGGTGTACGTGGAGCTGCCGGAAGTCGGCGCCAGCGTGCAGGCCGGTCACGGCGTGGCGGTGGTGGAGTCGGTGAAGGCCGCGTCCGACATCTATTCGCCGGTGTCCGGCGAGATCGTCGCGGTCAACGAAGCGCTCGCCGACAAGCCCGAGACGATCAACGAGGATGCGTTCGGCGACGGCTGGATCTTCGTGGTCCGTGCCAGCGATCGCGCCGAGCTGGACGAACTGCTCGATGCCGATGCCTACGCCGAACAGATCGAAAACGAAGATCACTGAGCGTCTTCGCTGCAGGTGATTTGCGACGGCCGCGCGAGCGGCCGTCGTCGTTTTTGTCCGGCTCGCGATGATGCGTCGGTGGCGTGCCGGTCACCCTCGATCGAGTCGGTCGCGCCCGTCGGGGTGCTCGCCGGGAAAAATATTTTTGTTCCCGGGTGTCTCCCGGTCGTCTCCCATTCATGCATTTTTTCAGCGGCTTGCGCGCCAATGGCGCGGACTTTCTGCGACGCAGGATCAGGTCTGCATGTCCATCTGTTTTTCGCGATGAATGGCGCAAACCCTTGTGTGGCGCGGCTTTCAGGGTCATGGGTGTTTTCGACGCGTTTTTCGTACGGACGTCTGGACGTCCATTTGATCAAATGCCACACCCCTCGAATCCCTTGCGTGGCGAGGCTTCCGGGCCGCCGGCGTGGTGGAAATGAGGGTGTTGGAGAAGGTCGAAAATCAATTGACAGTTGAAATCTTCAGGAATAGCTTTCGCATCAGATTCCGGGGAACGGGTGTTATGGCAGCAGTGAAGTTCGTCAAGCCTTATGTCGACCACGGTGAGAAGGCCGGCGCGGTACGCAAGATCACCGTCTCGATTCCACTGCACGTACTGAGGCATCTGTCTGATCTGCGCACCCACCGCCAGGTAAACAATCTTCGGCACGCCACCAACAGCGATTTGCTGGTCGAGGCGTTCCTTCACGCTTTTACTGGGCAACCACTGCCAACTGATGAGGAGCTGAGACGAACCATGGCCACTGCCAAGAAAACCGCTGCAAAGAAACCGGCCGCCAAGAAGGCCGCCCCCAAGAAAGCCGCTGTGAAGAAGGTCGCTGCCAAGAAGCCGGTAGCGAAGAAGCCGGCCGCCAAGAAGGCTGCCGTGAAGAAGGTTGCCAAGAAGGCTGTCGCCAAGAAGCCGGCCGCTGCCAAGAAGGCTGCGGTCAAGAAGGTCGCTGTGAAGAAGGCTGCGCCGAAGAAGGCTGCTGCCAAGAAGGCTGCGCCGGCCAAGGTGGTCAAGGCCACCAAGACCGCCAAGGCCAAGAAGTAAGCACACCCCATAACAAGAAAGTTCTGCCGAATTTGTTTCCCCGCGGTGCCCAGCGCGGGGAAGCCCTTCGAAAGCGATTCGTCCCGGCCCTCGTGCCGGGACGCTTCGTTTCAGGGGGGCGAAAAGTCGCGCCACGCTCGCCACGGCACGCCGGCCTGCAACGTGTTTGCCGTCACACCGCAATGCAGTTACCTTCTGCACATCCGCGCCGCGACTGACCTGGGGAAGGCGTCGCTCCTGGATTTACGGGGGGAAAAAGCGCGGGTATCTGATGCCACTCAGCGAGAGATCATGGATACCCGAATCACACTCGAGGCGCGCCACGGCGCGCGCGGAGCCGTCCGGCCCGTCACGCTTGTCGCCATCGCGGTCATTGTCATGCTGGCCATTGCGTCATGGTTTCTGATTATCCAGCCGCATGAGGAGATGGTGCTGTCGGACGCCGGCGGTCACCCCTCGACCCCGGTGACGCCCGGCACGGTCGCCGCGCCGCCGCCGGCCAACGTGGAGGCCATGGGCACCGACCAGCTGCTGTCCGAAGCGCGCAAGGCGATGAACGACCAGCGCTACCTGGC
This sequence comes from Dyella ginsengisoli, assembly GCF_044904665.1. Lineage (NCBI taxonomy): Bacteria > Pseudomonadati > Pseudomonadota > Gammaproteobacteria > Lysobacterales > Rhodanobacteraceae > Dyella > Dyella ginsengisoli. The sequence goes on along the minus strand of NZ_JADIKM010000002.1, from coordinate 503,660 downwards.
GCCGGCCGGCAACAATGCCTTCGAGTTCTACCTCAAGGCGCTTGAGCGCGAGCCCGGCAATGCGGTGGCGACCGACGCCCTGCGCGAGACGTTCCCGTTCGCGGCCAGCTCGGCCGAACAGGCGATCAACGCGCGCAATTTCAACGAGGCACAGCGCGAGATCGACCTGCTGGCGAAAGCCGATCCGGCCAACTTCACGCTGACCATCCTGCGCTCCAAGCTCGACGCGCAGCGCAAGCTGCAGGACAAGGAGCAGCAGCAGGCGTCGGACCAGGAGCGGCAGCAGCAGCTCGCGGCGCAGAAGGCCGCTGAAGAGAAGGCGGCGGCGGACAAGGCGGCGGAGGCACAGCAGGCATCGACCACGGCGCCCAAGGGCACCACCGCCGGCTCGACGCGCAATGCGGCATCCAGCCAGGCAGCGGAGACCGCGGCCGCACCGGCCCCGGTGCAGGCGGCGCCGACCTCCACACCGGCCGTGCTGATCCGTAGCGTCAACCCGCGCTATCCCACGCAGGCGCAGCGCGCGCGCACCGAAGGCTATGTGGTGCTGAGTTTCACCGTGACGTCGGAGGGGCGTACCTCCAACATCAAGGTGACCGAGGCGCAACCGCGGCGGGTGTTCGATCGCGCCGCCATCGACGCCGTCGAGCGCTGGGAATTCAAGCCCGCCACCCGCAACGGCGAGCCGGTGGACAGCACGCTCACCAACCGGATCAACTTCACCCTCGGCCAGCCCTGACGCAGGTAGATCCGAAAACAAGAACGGCCAGCGGGATCGCTGGCCGTTTTTTTCACCTGGGAACCGCATGCCCACCCAGGCCGCGCATCCTGCCGGATCAGCGGTGGCGGCGATGCCTTGCGCGAATCTTCCGCGTCTTGCGCGCCGGCTTGACGATGCGCGGCGGCGGGCTCTCCAGCCCGGCCCAGTCCACGTGCGGCAGCGCCAGCAGGCGGTCGAACATCATCGGCATCAGGCCGGATGGCGTGGCGCCAGCCGAGTTCCACATGGTCACGATGCCGGTGTGGTACTTGGGCAGGAAGCCGATCATGGTGCGGTAACCCTCCACCGCGCCGGCGTGGAAGATCATCGTCTCGCCGCCGTAAGTGAACACGCGCCAGCCCAGACCGTAGTGGGCCGCGGTGATGCGCGCGCGGCGCCAGGGGGTGGAGTGCATTTCGATCGGCGTGGAGACGCCGGGCGCGTGCAGCACGGCGAGCAGTTCGGCGGGCAGCACGTCCGGTCGTCCGCCCATCTGGGCGATCAGCCACTGCTCCATGTCGCGCAGGCTGGCGTTGACGCCGGCCGCCGGCGCAACGCGGTAGTAGGCCTCGTTGGGTTCGAACGGTCGCCATTCGCCGTGGCCGATGGCCCGATGGGGGTGTGCCCAGCTCGGGCTTGCCTCCAGCGCGGCGCGGCCGTAGCTGGCCGTCTTCATGCCCAGCGGATAGAAGATGCGCTTGTCGACCAGGCGGTAGAAGAAGTCGCCGGTCTTGGCGTAGATCACGTCGCCGATCAGGCTGAAGGCGACGTTCTGGTAGCCGTAGCACTGCCCGGGAACACAGGACATGTCCACCTCGTCGAGCTTGCGCACCAGCTCCTCGTAGGGGACGTCGTCCTCGAGCATGTTGTCGTAGGTATTGCGCGGCAGGCCCACGCGCTGGCCGAGGATGTCGCCGACGGTCACCTTCTCCGCCGCCTGCATGTCCTTGAGCTTGAAGAACGGCAACACGTCGACCAGCCGCGTGTCCCAGCTCAGCTTGCCGTCGCGCACCAGCAGCGAGGTGAGGCCGGTGGCGAACGCCTTGGACAGCGATGCCAGCCGAAACACGGTCTCCGGCTTGATCGGCTCCTTGGTCGTCGCATTGGCGTAGCCAAGCGTGTACTCGAACGTCACCTTGTCGTTCACCACTACCGCGGTGGCCAGGCCGGCCACCGAGCGGCGGCGCGCGAGTTCGTCCAGCCAGTGGCGGTAGTCGGCCAGGGCCTCTTTCACCCGCGCGGGCGGCAACTGCGCCGAGGGTGTGTTCGACACCACCGTGGTCGGGGTGGCCTGGTGGGGCGAGGCCTGGCCGGGTGCGGCCGCGAAGACGAGGGCGCTGGCAAGCGCGAGGGACAGTGGACGGAACGGCATGCTGCTCTGGAATGCGCTCGGCGTGACGCGGCCGAAGAATGGGGGAGTACCGGCAGGCCGGTCATGCTTCTGATCAGCCGATTGTGGTCGACTTCGCCCGCGGCGACAACGAGGCGGACATGCTGTGGCACCGCAACGGCAGTCGCGCTCAGACCGCGTGCGGCGCCGCCGGTTCCGCCGGTGACGGGTCAGCCCGGCAGGCCCTGCAGCAGCGCGCTGGCCCGCTCGGCGATCATGATCGTGGGCGCATTGGTGTTGCCGGTGGGCAGGCTGGGCATCACCGAGGCATCGATCACCCGCAACCCCTCGACGCCGCGCACGCGCAGTTCGCTGTCCACCACCGCGCCGGCGTCCTGACCCATGCGGCAGGTGCCGACCGGGTGATAGATCGACTCGGCCTTGCGCCGGATGAAGGCCTCGAACTCGGCATCGCTGCGCAGTTCGCTCTCCGGAAACACCGGCTTGCCGCGATAGGCGTCGAACGCGCCCTGCGCCAGGATTTCGCGCGACAGCTTCGCCGCCTCGATCATCCGTGCCAGGTCGTGCCCTTCGCCATCGCCCAGGTAGTTGGCGTGGATGGCGATCGGTCGCGCCGGGTCGGGCGACTGCAACCGCAGGTGTCCGCGGCTGCGCGGATGCAGGTAGCACGCGTGCAGGGTGTAGCCGTCGCCGGGCAGGCGGTGCCGGCCGTGGTCGTCGAGCAGGGCGGGCACGAAGTGGAACTGCAGGTCGCAGCGCTCGTCCGTGGCCAGCCGGCTGCGCACGAAGCCGCCGGCCTCGGCGATGTTCGACGTGCCCGGTCCCTGCCGCCGGGTCACATAGCGCAGGCCTGCGCTGATTTCGTTGAGGTGGTCGTAGGTGATCTTCTGCGTGCTGCCGACCAGGGTGCAGATGTCCAGATGGTCCTGCAGGTTGGCGCCGACGCCAGGATGGTCCAGCGCGACGGCGATGCCCTGGGCGCGCAGCTGGTCGGCCGGGCCGATGCCCGAAAGCATCAGCAGCTGCGGCGAATTGATTGCGCCGGCGGCCAGCAGCACCTGGCCCGCGTCGATGCGCTCGCCGCCATGCCCGCGACGCAGTTGCACGCCGACCGCGCGGTGGCCCTCGATCAGCACGCGCTCGACCAGCACCCCGGTACGCACGTGCAGATTGGGTCGATCGCGTACCGGTCGCAGGAAGCCCGCCGCGGTGGAGCAGCGCGCGCCGTCGCGCTGGGTCACCTGGTACAGGCCGAAGCCCTGCTGCACGGCGCCGTTGAAATCCTCGTTGTGCGGGTAGCCGGCACTGGCCGCTGCGTCGATCAGCGTGTCCGACAGCACGTTGTGGTAACGCAGGTCGGAGACGCCCAGCGGGCCGCTCGCACCGTGGAAGGCGCTGGCGCCGCGGCTGTTGTCCTCGCTGCGCACGAACCAGGGCAGCACGTGATTCCAGCGCCAGCGCTCGTCGCCGCACACCTCCGCCCAGCGGTCGTAGTCGCCCGCCACGCCGCGGATGTAGCACATCGCGTTGATCGAGCTGGAGCCGCCCAGCGTCTTGCCGCGCGGCCACCACAGACGCCGGCCGAGCAGGTGCGGTTCCGGCTCGGTGTCGTAGTTCCAGTTCACGCTGCGCACCTTCACCAGCCGGGCCAGCCCGGCCGGCATGTGGATCAGCGGATTCCAGTCGCGCGGGCCGGCCTCCAGCAGCAGCACGCGCGTGTTCGGATTCGCGCTCAGCCGGTTGGCCAGCACGCAGCCGGCCGAACCGGCACCCACGATGACGTAGTCATAGTTCATCCCGATCCCCCGGGCACCGAAAGGCGCCTCCACACTGCATGCTAGTCTTTGCCGGACCCACGCTGGAACACCCCCGGTGACTTCATCCCCCAAGGCCGCCGCGAGCGAGCGGCGAGCCACCGCCCTGTCCGCCGCGGCGTTTTTTTTCGTGCTGACCTCGTACTACATCATGCGGCCGGTGCGTGATCAGTTGAGCGGAGCCGTCGGCTCGTCGCAGTTGCCGCTGTTCTACCTCGGCACGTTCGTCGCGATGGTGGTGCTGACCCCCGTGTTCGGCGCCATGGTGGCGAGGTTTCCCCGCCGCCGACTGCTCGGCTGGAGCTACTGCTTCTTCATCGCCTGCCTGATCGCCTTCGTGCCGGCCTTCCTGGCGCAGGCGCGGATCGGTGCGCGCGAGCTGGGCGTGGTGTTCTTCATCTGGGTCAGCGTGTTCAACCTTTTCGTGGTGTCGCTGTTCTGGAGCTTCATGGCCGACATCTTCGATAGCGTGCAGGCGCGTCGCTCGTTTCCGTTGATCGCACTGGGCGGCATGGCCGGCGCGGTGTTCGGTCCCGTGGTCACCAGCCTGCTGGTGGTATGGCTGGGCGTGGCGCCCTTGCTGGTGGTGTCGGCGCTGATGCTGGCGCTTGCGCTGGCCCTGTTGCTGCGCCTGTCTACCCACGATGCCGCGGGGCGTGCCTCGCGTGCCGAGGAGGCCATCGGCGGATCGCTGTGGGCGGGTGTGCGCGAGCTGTGGTCGCGGCCGTTCCTGCGCTACATGGCGATCCTGATGCTGCTGGGCGACGGCATCGGCACGCTGGCCTACGCGCTGGTGGCCGACTACGCGAAGTCGCATTTCGTGGACAGCGCGGCGCGCACGGCGTTCTACGCGCATCTGGATCTGGCGGTAAACGGGCTCGGTGCCCTGCTGCAGCTGACCGCGACGCGCTGGCTGCTAACGCGTTGGGGCGCCGGCTGGGGTCTGGTGCTGCCGGCGCTGGTGAACTTGGGGCTGCTGGTGGTGGTGATGATCGGCGGCCAGGGCAGCGTGGCGGTGCTCGGCGCGTCGCTGCCGCTGGTGGCGATGATGCTGGCGGTGACCCGCGGATTTGCCTACGGCATGACCAAGCCGGCGACGGACGCGCTATACACCCGGGTGCCGCGCGAGACGCGCTACAAGGGCAAGAACTTCGTCGAGACCACGGTGTGGCGCTTTGGGGATCTCGTGGTTACCAGCGGCGTTAGCGTGCTGGGCACCGCGGGGATCGGGGTCGGCGGCATGGCCTTCGTTGGGGTGCTGGTGTCGGCCGCCGCCACCTGGGTGGCGCGTCGCGCCGGCCTTTCGCCGGATCTGCTGCCGGAGTCGCCGGCTGTCGTGCCGGAAGAGCCGGCCGATTCGCAAGCGACGTGAGACCGCGCGGTCGCCTCAGCTGGTGATGTAGCGCTGCAGCTGCTCGATCTGCTCGGCCTGCTCGTCGATCACCGCCTTCACCAGGTCGCCGATCGAGATCACCCCCACCACGCTGTTGCCCTCGACCACGGGCAGGTGGCGGATGCGGCTGTGCGTGCACAGGCGCATGCATTCGAGCACCTCGGTGTCCGGCCCCACGGTGACCGGCGGCGCGCTCATGATCTCGCTGACCGTGGTGCCCGCCGAGGATCGCCCCTGCAGGATCACTTTGCGCGCGTAGTCGCGCTCCGAAACGATGCCCACCAGCTGTTCGCCGCGCATCACCAGCAGCGCGCCGACACGGCGTTCGGCCATCAGGCGGATGGCGTCCAGCACGGCGGCGTCGGGCGCCACCGCGTGCACCGTCCTGCCCTTGATCTCCAGCAGATGCTTGACCTGATTCATGAGCGGCCTCCGGCACGTGGACTTCGCGCGAGTCTAGCGCCGCGGCTCGCCAGGGAGTGTTTTCGCGCCGTGAATCGGTCGCGGCTCAGGAATCGCCGCGATGGCGCTCGGCGATGAAGTACAGCGGTCGCTGCTTGCTCTCGGCGTAGTTGCGTCCCAGGTACTCGCCGATCACGCCCAGCGCCAGCAGCTGCACGCCGCCGAGGAACAGGATCACCACCATCAGCGTGGGATAGCCGCGCACCGGGTCGCCCCACAGCAGCGCCTTGGCCAACACCCACAGGCCGTACGCGAACGCGAACATCGCCGCGCCCAGGCCCACCCACGTGGCCAGCCGCAGCGGCGCGTTGGAGAACGAGGTGATGCCCTCGATCGCCAGCTGGGTCAGTCGCCAGTAGTTCCATTTGGTGTCGCCGGCGAGGCGCGGGTCGCGCTGGTAGCTGATCGAGGTCTGCCGGTAGCCGATCCAGGCGAACAGTCCCTTCATGAAGCGCTGGCGCTCGCGCAGCTGGCCGAGGGCGTCGAGTGCGCGGCGCGAGAGTAGGCGGAAGTCGCCGGTGTCGCGCGGCAGCGGCGTGTCGGACAGCCGCTCCATCACGCGGTAGAACGCGGCCGCGGTGAGGCGCTTGAGCGCGCTTTCGCCGGCGCGTGCGCTGCGTGTGGCGTAGACCACGTCGTAGCCGGCCTGCCACGGCTCGATCAGCGCGGGGATCAGCTCGGGTGGATCCTGCAGGTCGGCGTCGATCACCACGGCCGCGCCCTTGCTGACCGCGTCGAGCCCCGCGGTGAGCGCCGCCTCCTTGCCGAAGTTGCGCGACAGCCGCAGGCCGCCCACGCGCGCGTCGCTGCAGTAACCGCTGATCCGTGCCCAGGTGTCGTCCTGGCTGCCGTCGTCCACGTACAGCACGTGGGTGTCCACGGTCAGGCCATCGACCACGGCCATCAGCCGAGCATGGAAGGCATCGAGTACGCGCGACTCGTTGTAGGCGGGAACGACGATGGTCAGCTGGGGCATGGCGTGTGATCGCACAGTGGACGGGGAGCTGCTGCAGAGGATGCCGGGCGTGGCTGACGGTGCGCTTTCAGCGACGTCCGGTGTTGGCCGGCGGGGTGTCGCTGTCGAGGTAGGGCGGCCCGCCGAGCCGCGCCATCTGGCGCTGGATCCAGTCGGCGCGGCGCATCACGTAGGCGCTGGGCCGGTCGGCGTGCAGCCGCCGCGGGCTGGGCAGCACGGCGGCCAGTCGCGCCGCCTGCGCGGGGCCGAGGCGGGCCGGTGCCACGTGGAAGTAGGCATCGCTGGCCGCGCCCACGCCGTAGATGCCGTCGCCGAGCTCGGCGATGTTCATGTACACCTCGAGGATGCGCCGCTTCGGCCAGGTGATTTCCAGCAGCACGGTGAAATACGCTTCCAGCCCCTTGCGCACGAAGCTGCGCCCGTTCCACAGGAACAGGTTCTTCGCCGTCTGCTGGCTGATCGTGCTGGCGCCACGCAGGCGCTTGCCCTCGTCGGCGGCATCGAGCGCGTCCTGGATCTGGTCGAAGTCAAAGCCGTGGTGGAACGGGAATTTCTGGTCTTCGCCGGCCACCATGGCCAGCGGCACCCACGGCGACACCTGCGACCACGGCACCCAGCGATGCCGCAGCTCGAAGTCCTTCTCGCCGTGCACCCAGGCGCCAAGCTGGCGCTCCATCATCACCGCCGAAGTCCACGGCGGCACGAAGCGCAGCACCAGCACGAACAGCCAGCTCAGTGCGATCCAGCTCAGGGCGAGCAGGCCGGTCCAGCGCAGCAGGCGGCGGGCGAGTTGGGGGCGTAGGTGCATGGCCAGACGGCGGGCGGCAGAATCTCAAGTATAGGGATGCGCGGCGCCACCGTTGTGCGGCGTGCTCGTCGCCCCCACATCGCGGGGCTGCCCTGATCGCGAGGTTGTCCGTGGAAACCACCCTGGTCGAAGATGTGTTGCATCGCTTCCTGCTCGAACGCGCCGGCGTGCGCGGCGTACTGGTGCGCCTGGGCGCGGCGTGGCGCGAGGTGGCCGGTCGCGCCGACTACCCGCCGCCGCTGCGTGACCTGCTCGGCCAGTCGCTGGCGGCCAGCGCACTGCTGACCGGCAACATCAAGCTCGACGGGGCGCTGTCGATCGAACTCAAGAGCGCCGGCGCGCTGCGCCTGCTGTTCACCGAATGCACCGACCGCGGCCGCCTGCGCGGGCTGGCGCGCTGGAGCGATCCGCTGCCCGCGCCGCTGGCGCTGTCCGAGCTGCCCGGCGCGGTGATGGCCATCACCATCGGCCAGGCCGAACGCGGCCAACGCTACCAGGGCCTGGTCGACCTGCAGCATGCGGAGCTGGCGCCGTCGCTGGAAAACTATTTCGCGCAGTCCGAGCAGTTGCCGGCGCGCATCCTGCTGGCGGCCGACGGCGAGCACGTGGTCGGCCTCATGCTGCAGCAGCTGCCCGGCGAAGGCGGCCACGATGCGGTGAAGGACGACGATGCGTGGACGCGCATCGAGCATCTCACCGCCACGCTCGGCGCGGCGGAAATGCTGGCCACCGCACCGGAGCAACTGCTGTTCCGGCTGTACCACGAGGAAGAGGTGCGGCTGTTCGAGCCCCGCCCGCTGGCGTTCGGCTGCAGCTGCACGCGCGAGCGCGTGTCGACGATGCTGCGCGCGCTGGGGCGCGAGGAAGTGGAGGCCGCGCTGGCCGCCCGTGACGGCGAGATCGAGGTAATCTGCGAGTTCTGCGCGCAGCGCTACACCTTCGATCCGATCGATGCCGAGCACCTGCTGCGCGACACCGGCAGCCCCGACGCGCCCACCACGGCGCAGTAACCGCTCGGCCCGGCGCGGCCCGCGTCGCCCGCCGCTCAGCCGATCGCCGGCAGCAGGTGGGTGGGAGCGTTCTGCCCCAGCCATTCGGCTGCCGGCCGCGCGGTGGAGAACAGGAAGCCCTGCGCGTAGCGAGTGCCGATGCGCAGCAGCGCCTGGCGCTGGTATTCCTCTTCGATGCCTTCGGCGATCACCTGCATGCGCAGCGAGTCGGCCAGCACCTGGATGCCGCGCACCACCGCCAGCCCCTGGTTGTTGTCCAGTTCGGCCAGGTCCGACGGCAGCTCGGTGATGAAGGAGCGGTCGATCTTCAGCGTCTGGATCGGGTACTGGTGCAGGTAGCTGAGCGAGGAGTAGCCGGTGCCGAAGTCGTCCAGCGAGATCAGGATGCCGCGCTGGCGCAGGTTCTCCAGCATGCGCTTCACCTGCGGCGGATTCTCCAGCAGGGCGCGCTCGGTCACCTCGATGCGGATGCCGTGCGCCGCCACGCCGTGGCGTTCCATCGCCGCCAGCAGGCGTTCGTCGAGGTCGGGCAGGCGGAAGTGGCGACCGGACACGTTGATGCTGATGAAGCCCTCGCCTCGGGTCAGCGCGGTGGTCTGTGCGAAGACCTGCTCGAAGATCTGCCAGTCGATGCTTTCCGAGCAGCCGCTTTCCTCGGCCACGATCAGGAAATCGCCCGGCGTCAGCACGCCGCGCTCGGGATGGTTCCAGCGCAGCAGCGCCTCGAAGCCGACGATGCGGCCGTCCTCGATCGCCACCACCGGCTGGTAGTACGGCACGAATTCGCTGCGCGACAGTGCGCGGCGCAGGTCGCCCTCCATCTCCAGCAGGGACAGCGCCTCGTGGCGCAGCCGGTCGTCGAACAGCGCGGCGCGATGGCGGCCGTCGTCCTTGGCGCTATACATCGCCGCGTCGGCGTCACGCAGCAGTTCTTCGGGCTGCTGGTAGTGCATGGAGGGCAGCGCGATGCCGATCGAGGCGGAGGTGAAGATCTCCTTGATGCCAAGCCGGAACGGCACCTGCAGCTCGGCAATGATGCGCTCGGCGATCTGCAGCGGCATGTCCGCGTCGTTGATGCCGTCGAGCAGCACGGCGAACTCGTCGCCGCCCAGACGCGCCACCAGGTCGCGCGTCTTCAGGCACGCGCGGATGCGCCCACCGACCTGGAACAGCAGATCGTCGCCGACCAGATGACCGACCGAGTCATTGATCACCTTGAAGCGGTCAAGGTCGATGAACAGCACTGCGAACAGCCGCTGCGGGTCCGCCTTGTACTGGTTCAGCGCATGGTCGAGGCGCTGCAGCAGCAGCGTGCGATTGGGCAGGCCGGTGAGCGAGTCGTGCAGGGTTTCGTACTTGAGCCGGCGCTCCACGCGCTCGCGTTCGGCGATCTGCTCGCGCAGGTCGCGGTTGGCCAGCGCCAGCGCGCGGGTGCGCTCGTCCACCCGGCGTTCAAGGCTGGCATAGGCCTGCTTTAGAGACTCGTTGGTGTGCTTGCGCTGCAGCGCGTTGGCGATGTGATAGCTGACGAAAGTGAGCAGCTCCTGGTCGCGCGCGGTATAGGTGTGCTCGGGCGTGTAGCTCTGCACGGCCAGCACGCCCATCACCCGCTCGTTCCACACCAGCGGCACGCCCAGCCAGCACACCGAGCGCGCCCCGAACTGGTGGATCTCGCCCAGCGCCACCAGCCGGTCCACCTCGGCCGGATCGGCCAGCAGCGGCTTGCCGTGACGCAGGACATATTCGGTGGCCCCACGGCCATGGCTGCGCGGCGGACGCACGCTGTCCACCTCGTCCACCGAGTAGGGGAAGGTGATCTGCTTGCCGTCGTCGTCGAGCAGCGCGATGTAGAAATTGCGGGCGTAGATCAGGCCGCTGATGATGCGGTGCACCGCGGCGTAGAAACCTTCGAGGCTCTCCGGCGCGCTGGCCATCTCGGCAATGCGGAACAGTGCTGCCTGGAGGCGTTCGCCGCGCTGGCGCTGCAGCACCTGCTGACGCAGCACGCGGTTGGCCTCGCGCAGCGCTGCCGTGCGGTCGGTGACGCGTCGCTCCAGTTCGGCGTGGGCGGCACGCCGCTCGAGCGCGGTCTGCACGTGCTGGGCGACGTAGCTCAGAAGTTCGCGATCGTTCTGGGTGTAGCGGGTGTCGTCGCGATAGCTCTGCATTACGATGCCGCCGACCACGCGTCCTTCGCGCAGCAGCGGCACCCCAAGCCAGTGCTCGCAGTTCGGGCCGATCGGCACCAGCCGTCCCTGCAGCAGCTGCGAGACTTCCTCGATCGAGCCCATGATCGGTTGGCCGGCCTTGAGCAGGTTCCAGGTCAGGCTGTACTCGATCTCCTTCAGCGGCACGCTCTCGTCGGGCGAGGGCGGCTCCGGGTCCATCGTGTCCACGTAGTAGGGGAAGCGCACGCTGTCGGAGGCTTCGTCGTAGAGCACGATGTAGAAGTTCTCGGCATACATCAGACTGCCGACGATGCCGTGCAGCGCGCGCATCATGTCGGGCATGTTGTGGTCGGCGCCGGCCTGTTCGGCAATGGCGTATAGCGCCCGCTGCAGACGCTCGGCGAGCGCTAGGCGCGAGATCGCCTCGTACAGCCGCGACGTCTCGGCGAGCTGGCGCAGGCGCGAGCTGACGATCCGCCCCAGCCACGCCAGCTCGGCCTCCACCGTGGCCGGCATCGGCGGGATCGGGCACTCCAGCGTGAGCGTACGCAAGCCCTGCGGATCGTCGGCCAGGTCGAGCTGGCGCAGGCCGGGATCGGGCGTCCAGACGTCCCCGTGCAGCCGCCAGCGCAGCCGCCCCGGGATGCCCAGGCTGGACAGCAGGCGCTCGCAGATATCCATCATGCTCGCCGCGTCCGCGGCGGCGAACAGCTGCTCGATGGCACCGCGCAGCGCGATGGGCCGGTTACCGCTTCGATCGGCTCCGGACGCGCTCTGGGTGGACGCAAAGCTCATCGAGGTGGGTGAACCCGGCATGAAGAAACAACGAGCGGCCTTTATAGCTTGCCCGCAGCGCTTTGTCGCCGGTTCGCGGCCCCGGGAACCGGCGCCGGGCGCGGGAGTCCAAGCAGATCGGCCGCCCGCAGGTTTTGTGCGCCAGAGCGGCTTTGCGGGCTGTTAGTAAATCGTAAAACGGGCTACAATTGCGCCACGTTCACTCCTTCGGATCGCCTCCTCGCCGCCATGCGCCGTCTGCTCGCCCTTGCCATCACCGCCCTTCTGCCGCTTTCCGCGGCGGCACAGGCGTGGACGGGCGATTCGCACGACATGGCTGCGCGCTTGCTGGCGCAGAAGCCCGACCAGATGGCCGAGGTGCAACCCGGCGTCGCCGTGCCGCTCTGGCGCGGTGCCGACGGTCGCATGCTGATGCTGCGGGCGGACGAGCGCCCCGCCGGCAGCTTGTCGGCCGATGCCCCGCTCACGTTCAGCGTGGTCGACGCGGGCAGCGTGCTGTCCAGCAAGGTGCAGTACCAGCTCGGCCCTTCGTTGCAGGCGCATGCGGGCGTGGTGGAGCACTCCTGGAGCAACGCCCCGTATCGCGTGCTCGGCAGCGAGGTGGGAGCCACCTACAACGCCGGGCGCTACAGCCTCGGCCTCAGCGTCGGTGCGGATACCGCCAACGGTGCGGCGCGACTGCCGCGCGTGCTCCCCGGCGCGTTGCCGGGCGTGAACGGGCTGTCCGCCTTCGGCAGCAGCACGCAGCTCAACGCGCGTGGTCGAGTGGCGCTGGACAGCCGCAGCGGGATCGATCTCGGAGCCAGCGTGGGGCGCATCCATCTGCTGCCGGGCAATCTGCTGGGCGTGGACATGCTCGACCAGAAAGCGCTGAGCTTCGGCGTGGACCGCGGTCCGTTGAGCGGCAGCCTGGTGGGGCGGGTGATGCAGCCGTCGGCCGGCCTTCCCGGCGCCTACAGTCCGGATCGCCGCTGGAGCAGCATCGATTTCGGCGTCACCTGGAAGCTGCCGTGGCAGGGTCAGCTGAGCGTTGGCGCGCAGAACCTGTGGTCGTCGGGTACACCGGCCAATACGCCTGCCGGTCCGGAACCGGACCAGTCGCGCACGCCGTACGTGCAGTACCACCAGGATCTTTGATTTCCCGCGTCGCGGCGCAAAGCATGCGACCCAACAAAAAAACGCCGTCGCCATCGCGACGGCGTTTTCGTTTGTGGCAGGGTCGGACTCAGTCGCCCTGGCGGCGGATCCGCACGTCGCCGCTGAAGCTCTCGATGCCGACGCGGGCGCTGCCGCTGCCCTGCTGCACGCTGAGCTCGCTGCCCGGACCGTGTTCCTTGCGCTCGGCCTTGCCGAAGGCGCTGCGCAGGTCGCCGCTGAAGCTGCTGGCGTGGATGGCGGCCGATACATCGGCGGGCAACGTCAGCTGCACGTCGCCGCTCATGCTGTTGATGTCCATGCGACCGTTGGAAACGAGGCCGCCGGCGACGTCCACGTCGCCGGACACCGTGCTCAGCGTGAAAGTGCGCCACGGTCCGCCGTTGGCCTGCACCTGGCCGGACACCGTTTCGAGCTTGGCCTGATCGCCCAGCGCGGGAGCGAGGATGTCGCCGCTGACGGTCTGCAGTTCCGCACGGTCGGCTCGTCCGGACTGTTCGATGCCTCCGCTCACGCTGTCCACCTGCAGCGAGGGCGTGCGGGCGTGGATGCGTATCTTGCCGCTGACCGAGTTGACCTCGATCGCGCCGCCGTCGGTGCCGTCGATGCTCAGCGGCGCGCTGACCACGTGCACTTCCAGCGACGCGCCGCGCGGCACCTGCACGTTGAGCATGGTGGAGCCCATGGCATTGTCGCTGCCCCAGTTGAACATGCCGCTCTTGCCCTGGGCCTGCACTTTGATCTCCAGGTCGCTGTCCGACCCGCTGATCGCCAGCGGGCGGGCTCCATCGCCCAGGCTGCCGCCAACGTGTACCTCGTTGCGGTCCCATGCGGTGACGGTGACCTCGCCCTTGATGTTGCTGATGCTCACATGGGCCTTCGGCGTGGCGGGATGCGAGAGATCCAGGGGCGTGTCGGCGCAGGCGACGCCGGCGTACAGAAGCGTGGCGAGCGGAAGGTAGCGCAGTGCGGTTTGCATGGTGTTCTCCATTGCGTCAGCCGGCGTCGTGGCCGAGCTGGCGCAGTCGTGATTCTTGCTGTTCGGTGCGGTCGAGCAGGCGTTGCAGCGCCGCCGAATTCGGGGATTGCTGGAGTGCCTGGCGCAGCTCGTACTGGGCGGCGGTGAGTTCGATCGCCGCGCCGGCCAGACGCGGATCGTCCGGCTTCCATGCCGGTACGGTGGCCAGATCGGCCGAGGCGGGCGCAGTCGCCGGAGCCAGCCGCGTCAGACCGACGGCAAGCACTGTGACGGCGGCCAGGCCCACGGCGAACAGCCAGGCCGTGCGCGACGATGCGGCCATGCGCGCGTGCGGGCCGGATGCCGGCACGGTGTTCTCAAGCGAGCGCTCGATGTCCGCCCACAGGTCTCGGCGCGGCGCGTGCGGTTGGCGCAGGTCGCGCAGCTGGCGGCGCCATTCGAAGTCGTTCATGCGGTTTCTCCCAGCAGCTTGCGCAGCAGCGCGCGGGCGCGGTGCAGTTGCGCCTTGGATGTACCGACGGCCATGTCCAGTTCCCGGCTGATGTCCTCGTGTTTCCAGCCTTCGATGTCGTGCAGTACCAGCACCGCCCGCGCGCGCGGCGGCAGCGTGGCGACGGCGCGTTCCAGCTCGTCGCGCTCGGCGGCGCAGAACGGCGTGTCGCCGGGTTCGGGCAGCGATTCGTCGTCGACGAAGCCGACCGGATCGGCGTGGCGCGAGCGGATGTCCATCAGTGCCACGTTCACCGCCAGCCGGTACAGCCAGGTGCCGAAGGCGCTCTCGTGGCGGAACTCGGCGAGCTTCTGCCAGGCCCGCACGAAGGCATCCTGGGTGAGGTCCTCGGCCCGCGCGTGGTCGTAGCCCGCCAGCCGCAGCACGGCTCCGTGGATGCGATCGACGTGGCGGCGATACAGCCGCTGGAACGCGGCGCGGTCACCCCTGGCGGCGGCGCGCACGTCCTCCGTGTCGGGAGCCGGTGCGGTCGACGCAGGCGTCATCGGGTATCCGGTGGCGAGGCAGGCGGTAGGCATCTTGCCAGCTCAGATGCGCCGCCGCGCGAAAAGGTTTGGAGCGGGCGTGCCGGCGGCGCCGCCGGCACGCCGAGGCGTCAGGCCGAGGCGACGTTGCGGGTCGGAGCGCCACGTGCGGCCAGCATCTCCACCACGCGCTGCTGCTCGCCGGCCAGCGCCGCGGGGAGGCGCGGCGAGAATTCTTCGAGGTAGGCGCCGATGGCGTCCAGCTCGTCCTGCCAGGCGGCCTCGTCGACGCGCAGCAGTTCGTCGAGATGGGCGGCCGGCAGGCTCAGGCCCTCCAGCCGCAGTTCTGCAGGCTGCGGCAGGATGCCCACCGGCGTGGTCGTGCCGCGGGCACGACCTTCGACGCGCTCGATCATCCATTCCAGCACGCGCAGGTTGTCGCCGAAGCCCGGCCACAGGAAGCGGCCGTCGGCACCCTTGCGGAACCAGTTGACGTGGAAGATCGCCGGCAGCTTCGCACCCGGCTGGTCAAACGACAGCCAGTGCGCGAAGTAGTCGCCGTAGTGGTAGCCGCAGAAGGGCTTCATCGCCATCGAGTCGCGGCGCAGCACGCCGACCGCGCCGGTGGCCGCGGCGGTGGTTTCCGAGCCCATCGCCGCGCCCATCAGTACGCCGTGGGTCCAGTCGCGCGCCTGCATTACCAGCGGCAGCAGCGACGGCCGGCGGCCACCGAACACGATGGCGCTGATCGGCACGCCCCGCGCATCTTCGGCTTTCTCCGACCAGGTGGGGCACTGCCGCGCGCTGACGGTGAAGCGCGCATTCGGATGCGCGGCCGGGCCGTTGCTCGGGTCGTACGAGCGCCCCTGCCAGTCGGTGACCGGTTCGCCGGGCAGGCCTTCCCACCATGGCTGGTTGTCGGCGGTGACGGCGACATTGGTGAAGATGGTGTCGCGGGCGATGCTGGCCAGCGCATTCGGGTTGCTGTTCGCGCTGGTGCCGGGGGCGACGCCGAAGAAGCCGGCTTCCGGGTTGATGGCGTAGAGGCGGCCGTCCTCGCCCGGACGCATCCAGCAGATGTCGTCGCCCACCGTCCACACCTTCCAGCCCTCACGGCGATAGCCTTCGGGCGGGATCAGCATGGCGAGGTTGGTCTTGCCGCAGGCGGACGGGAAGGCTGCGGCGATGTAGTGCGTGTCGCCGGCCGGGTTCTCGATGCCGACGATCAGCATGTGCTCGGCCAGCCAGCCCTCGCGACGCGCCTGGTGGCTGGCGATGCGCAGCGCGTGGCACTTCTTGCCGAGCAGGGCGTTGCCGCCGTAGCCCGAGCCGTACGACTTGATCGCCAGCTCGTCGGGGAAATGCATGATGAAGCGGCGCTCCGGATCCAGCTCGCCGGTGGAGTGCAGGCCCTTCACGAAGTGGCCTTCGCGCTCGATGCGCGCCTGCGCTGCGGCGCCCATGCGGGTCATCGTGCGCATGTTAATCACCACGTAGGGGCTGTCGGTGATCTCCACGCCGCAGCGCGACAGCGGCGAGTCGATCGGACCCATGCAGTAGGGCACCACGTACATGGTGCGACCTTCCATGCAGCCGTCGAACAGCGCATCCATCTTCGCGTGCGCCTCGGCCGGGTCCATCCAGTGATTGTTCGGGCCGGCATCGGCGGCATCGGGCGTGCAGACGAAGGTCAGATGTTCCACGCGCGCCACGTCGGAGGGGTTGGAACGGTGCAGGTAGCAGCCCGGATGGGTCTGCTGGTTCAGCTCGATCAGGTCGCCGCTGGCCAGCATCTGCTCGACGAGGGCGGCATATTCGGCATCGGAGCCATCACACCACTGAACCCGAGCCGGGCGCGTGCGCGCCGCCGTGTCGTCGACCCAGCTCTCCAATGCCTGCAGCGAACTTGCCATGTGCTCCTCACCGTGGTCTTGCCAGAAAAAGAAGCGCGCACGGTAGTTTGCGTGCACTGGCATTGCAAGGAAGGGTGCAGCAAAAACGGCGCCCGGAGGCGCCGTTTCGGCTGCGCGGAGCGCCTATCAGGCCGGAATCAATGTCGCGATCATGTGTTCGACGTAGGCGTCGAACTCCTCATGGCTGATCCGCGGCAGGCCCAGCGTGAAGTTCAGCTGCAGGAAGCCGACGTAGGCGGCGTAGGTGAGGCGGGCGCGGTTGATCGCCTCGGTCGGCGCCATGCCGGCCTCGCGATAGGCGGTGTGCAGGAACTCCATCCGGCGCTGCGACACGCGCGCCATCACCGGCACCACCTGCGGGTGATCCAGCGCCTTGAGCAGGGCGGCGTAGACGCGGTGCGGCTGCAGCTCGTGCGCCACCCGGCGGAACAGCTCGGGCAGGCGCACGCGCGGATCCGGAATCGCCTCGATCTGGCTGATAATCTCGCGCTCGGCGTAAAGCTCCCAGCGCTCCAGCGCTGCCTGCACCAGCGCCTCGCGCGTGCGGAAGTGCCAGTAGAAGCTGCCCTTGGTCACGCCGAGCTGGCGGGCCAGCGCCTCGACGGCGACCGCGTTGACGCCCTGTTCGGCGATCAGCTGCAGCGCAGCTTCTTCCCAGTCCTCGGCGCTGAGGCGGGTCCGTTCGGGTTTGGCGTTTGCATTCATCGGCGTATGGTAGCCGGCGGTCCCCTCATTGCAATGTGCAGCGCGCCACGCGCCACTTGGTGCGGCGCGAGTTGACGCCAGCTGCCGGGTCAACCCATACTCATGCGTATGGTCAATCGCCCACTCGACATCTCGCGTCTGCCTACCGCTGACGGCCTTGCGCTGTCGGTGGAGACGCGCCATGCGGCGGGAGACCCGGTGCTGCTGTTCGCGCACGGCTTCGGCCAGACGCGTGGCGCCTGGGCCGGCAGCGCGCAGGCGCTCGCGGAGATCGGCTGCCGCTGTGTCAGTTTCGACAGCCGCGGCCATGGCGAAAGCGACCGTCTGGCGAATGGCGACTACCACATGGATCAGTTCGCCACCGATCTGGCGCTCGTGGCGCGATCGCAGCCGCGGCTGCCGATACTCGTGGGCGCGTCGATGGGCGGCCTGCTCGGCCTGGTGGTGGCTGGCGAGATGCGTCCGTCGCCGTTTCGCGCGCTGGTGCTGGTCGACATCACGCCGCGCTGGGAGACGGCCGGAGTGGAGCGCATCCTCGCCTTCATGCAGGCGCATCCGGACGGCTTCGCTGATTACGCGCACGCCGCCGAGGCGATTGCGGCCTACCTGCCGCAGCGCCGCGAGCGCAAGACCGAGGACCAGCTGCGCCCGCTGCTGCGCGAGGGCGCCGATGGCCGCCTGCGCTGGCACTGGGATCCGGCCCTGCTGGCCGGCGTGGTCAGCGAAAGCGAGCGCTACCAGCCGCGCCTGATGGCGGCGGCGGCGAAGGTCGACGTACCAGTGCTGCTGCTGTCCGGTGGACGCAGCGATGTGGTGTCGCGCGACACGGTGAACGAATTCCTGCAGCTGGTGCCGCATGCGCGGCACGTCGAGCTGCCGGCGGCCACGCACATGCTGGCGGGCGATGCGAACGACGCGTTCACGCGCGAGATCGCAGCGTTTGTCGGCGAACTGGATCGCCATGACGCCCCCACCGGCGCCGTGGCGAATTGAACCCCAACTTAAACCTGCAACGAGGGTGTCGAGATGTCCGTGATACTGACCCTGCTGGCGGCGCTGATCGCCTCCGGCGCCTGCGCCTACCATCGCACCGGCCTGCGCACGTGGGCGATCGCCACCGGTGTCACCACCCTGGTAGTCGGCCTGCTGGCCGGCGCGCCCGTCACCATGGTGATCCTGCTGATCATCGAGGCGGCGATCGCCGTGCCGCTGCTGATGCCGGCGTTCCGGCGCCGCCAGATCAGCGCGCCGCTCCTGAAGATCTTCGCCAAGGTCACGCCCAAGCTTTCGGATACCGAACAGACTGCGCTGGAAGCGGGCACGGTCGGTTTCGAGGGTGAGCTGTTTTCCGGCAAGCCGGACTGGCACCAGTTGCTCAGCCAGCCCAAGCCCGAGCTGAGCGTGGAGGAGCAGGCCTTCCTCGACGGCCCGGTCGAGGAGCTGTGCAGCATGATCGACGACTGGCAGATCACCCACGAGCTGGCCGACCTGCCGCCGCCGGTGTGGGAGTTCATCAAGAAGAACAAATTCTTCGGCATGATCATTCCCAAGCAGTACGGCGGCCTGCAGTTCTCCGCGCTGGCGCATTCGGCGGTGCTGCAGAAGCTGGCGACGATGTCGGCCACGGTAGCCTCCACCGTGGCGGTGCCCAACTCGCTCGGCCCGGCCGAGCTGCTGCTGCATTACGGCAGCGAGGAGCAGAAGAACCACTACCTGCCGCGCTTGGCCGTCGGCGAGGAGATTCCGTGCTTCGCGCTGACCGGTCCGTATGCCGGCTCGGACGCCACCTCGCTCACCGACTACGGCATCGTCTGCAAGCAGGTGGTCGACGGGGTCGAGACGCTGGGCGTGAAGCTCACCTTCGACAAGCGCTACATCACGCTGGCGCCCGTCGCCACGGTCGTCGGCCTAGCCTTCCGCATGTACGACCCGGAGCACCTGCTCGGCGACAAGGAGGATCTCGGCATCACGCTCGCGCTGCTGCCGCGCTCCACGCCGGGGCTGGAAATCGGTCGTCGCCACTTCCCGCTGAACATCCCGTTCCAGAACGGCCCGGTGCACGGCAAGAACGTGTTCGCGCCGCTCACCACGCTGATCGGCGGCCCGCACATGGCCGGCCACGGCTGGCGCATGCTGGTGGAATGCCTGTCGGTCGGTCGCGCGATCTCGCTGCCGTCCAACGCCACCGGCGGCGTGCGCATGGCGGTGGCCGCCACTGGTGCCTACGCCCGCATGCGCAAGCAGTTCGGCCTGTCGATCGCCCGCTTCGAGGGTGTCGAGGAAGCGCTGGCGCGTATCGGTGGCCTGACCTACGCGACTGCCGCGCTGTCGCGTGCCACGGCTGCGGCGGTGGATCGTGGCGAGAAGCCGGCAGTGCCCTCGGCGATCGCCAAGTACCACGCCACCGAGTGGGGTCGCATCATTGCCGGCGACTGCATGGACGTGCACGGCGGCAAGGGCGTGCAGCTGGGTCCGAAGAACTACGCCGGTCGCGCCTGGCAGGGCGTGCCGATCGCGATCACGGTGGAAGGCGCGAACATCATGACGCGCAGCCTGATGATCTTCGGCCAGGGCGCGATCCGCTGCCACCCGTACGTGCTGAAGGAAATGCAGTCGCTGTCGATTCCCGACTACGGCGATCGCCTCAAGGCGTTCGACCGCGCGCTGTTCGGCCACATCGGCTTCGGCTTCTCCAATGCGGTGCGCGCCTTCACGCTGGGCATCACCGGTTCGGCCATCGGCGACGCCGCGGGCGATGCCTACACGCGCCGCTACTACCGCAAGCTCAACCGCTACTCGGCGGCGCTGGCGCTGTGCGCGGACGTGTTCATGGGCGTGCTTGGCGGCAAGCTGAAGTTCAAGGAAAAGCTCTCCGCGCGACTGGGCGACGTGCTCAGCTACCTCTACATCGCCAGCGCCATGCTCAAGCGCTACGAGGACACCGGCCGCCCCGAGGCGGATCGTCCGCTGCTGGCCTGGGCCTTCCACGAGTGCGTGTGGCGCATGCAGATGGCGCTGGACGGCGCGATCCGCAACTTCCCGGTGCGCCCGGTGGGCTGGCTGCTGCGCGTGCTGGTGTTTCCGTTCGGCCGTCGCGAAGTGCCGCCGTCCGATCGACTGGGCCGTCGCGTCGCGGCGCTGATCACGGCGCCGGGCGAGGCGCGCGATCGCCTCACCGAGTGGACGTATCTCACTCCCACGGCCAACAACACGGTGGGCCGCATGTGCGCGCTGCTGCCGGAGGTGATCGCGGCCGAGCCGGTGGAGCGCAAGTTCCAGAAGGCGCAGAAGTCCGGCCAGTTCGTCTCGCACGGGTACGACGCGCAGCTGCTGGAAGCGGTGAAGGCCGGCGCCATCACCGAGAGCGAGGCGGCGTTGCTCAAGCGCGTGCGCGATGCCAGCTTCGAGTTCATCTCGGTCGACGACTTCGATCCGAAGGAACTGCGCGCCGCCGTGGTGCGCGGCGAACCGGTCGCCAAGGGTCTGGCCGACGCGGCCTGAGCGTTGCCATCGCAGTGATCGAACAGCGGCCATCCGGCCGCTGTTCGTTTATCCGGAGATCGTCATGTCCTCCAACGTGCTTGCGCTGTACCGCCGGATCACCCGCTGGCCGCTCGGCCACTGGTTGTTTTCGCGGGCGGTGTGCCTGAAGGCGCCATATTTCGCCACCATCGCGCCGCGCTTCGTGGCGCTGGAGCCCGGCCGCTGCGAACTGCGCATCCGCGACCATCGGCGCGTGCACAATCACCTTGGCACCGTGCACGCGATCGCGCTGTGCAACATGGCCGAGCTGAGCGCAGGCGTGATGACAGACGTCACCGTGGCGCCCGGCATGCGCTGGATTCCCAAGGGCATGCAGGTGTCTTACCTGAAGAAGGCCGTGGGTACCCTGCATGCCGTGGCCAGCAGCATCGCACCGGCGCCGCAGGCTGCAAGCGGTTACGAGTGGCCGGTGGCCGTGCGCATCGTCGATGCGGGCGGCGAAGCGGTGTTCGAGGCCACCGTACAGATGTGGGTATCGCCGCGTACGCGCCCCTGAGGCTTCAGTGCGGCGCGTGCCCCAGCACGCAACGGTTCTTGCCGGCCGCCTTGGCCTGGTAGAGCGCGCGGTCGGCCACCTGGATCAGCTGCTCGTCGCTCTGGCTGTCGCCGGCACGCAGAGCGATGCCGATGCTCGCGCTCACGTTCGCCACGACATCGCCGTCGCGTCCGCGCAGCGGATAAGGCTGCGCCAGCAGGCTGCCGATCTGGCGGCAGCGGTCGAGCAGCATGCCGTCGTTGCCGATGTCCTCCAGGATCAGCGCGAACTCGTCGCCGCCAAGGCGGGCGACGGTGTCGTTCTGGCGCACCTCGGCGGCGAGGCGCGCAGCGATCGCCTGCAGCAGCGCGTCGCCGGTCGGATGGCCGCAGCTGTCGTTCACCGCCTTGAAGCCGTCGATGTCCAGCAGCGCCAGCGCGAAGCGCCTGTCGCTGGAGCGGGCGCCGCGCATCGCGGCGTTCAGCCGCTCGTGGAACAGCGCCCGGTTGGGCAGTCCGGTGAGCACGTCGTGAGTGGCCTGATGGCGCACCAGCGCCTCGGCGCGCTGGCGCTCGGCCACCTCGACCTGCAGCTGGCGGTTGCGCTCGGACAGCTCGGCCAGCGTCGCCTGCAGCTCCATCCGCGCGTTGTACAGCTCCAGGAACACGCGCACCTTCGACTGCAGGATCACGTCGTTGATCGGCTTGGCGATGTAGTCGACGGCGCCGGAGCGATAGCCTTTGAGCTTGTTGAGGTCGTCGGCATAGGCGGCGGTGACGAAGATGATCGGGGTGTCGCGCATCTCCTCCGTCTCGCCCAGCAGCGCCGCTACCTCGAAGCCGTCCATGTCGGGCATGTTCACGTCGAGCAGGATCAGTGCGAACTCGTGATCCAGGCACAGCGCCAGCGCCTCGTTGCCGTTGTGCGCCTCGTGCAGCTCGGCGCCGCAGTGGGCGAGCAGGCGGCGCATGGCCACCAGGTTGGCGTAGGTGTCGTCGACCACCAGGATTTTCGGCTGCATCGTGTTCACGCAAGGCAAAGGCGGTTGAGCAGCGCGGGGATCGCGTCCAGCGCCAGACAGTGATCGGCTCCGGCGCGATCCAGCGCCGCCTGCGGCATCCGCGCCGCCTCGGCCGTGGCCGGATCCTGCACGACCGCCGTGGCTCCGCGCTCGCGCATCCGGCGCAGTCCCTCGGCACCGTCGGCATTCGCTCCGGTGAGCACCACGCCGATCGCGTGTGGTCCGTAGACCTCGGCGGCGCAGTCGAACAGCACGTCGATCGAAGGGCGGGCGAAGCTCACCGGCGGATCGACGCTGAGCGCGAAATGGCGATCGCGTTCCAGCAGTAGATGATAGCCGCCCGGCGCCACGTGCACCGTACCGCCGAGGATGGGCGCGCGCTCGCGCGCGGCGGTCACCGGCAGGCTGCAGTGCGTGCCCAGCAGCTGGGCGAACAAGGCAGCATCGCTGTCGGCGCCGATGTGGCAGCACACGATCACAGCCGCGGGCAGCCGCGCATCGAGTCCGGCCAGCAGCCGCTGCAGCGCGCTGAAGCCGCCGGCGGAGCCGCCGATCACGATGGCCTGCACGGCGCTCATGCGCCGGTGGTCGACCCGCCGCGCGCGCGGCGATACAGCCGCAGCGCCGGATCCACCGGCATGAAGTCCGCCGCGACGGGCGCGAAGTCCAGGTTCTCGCGCATGCCCAGGCAGAGGAAGCCGTCGCGTACCAGGCTGTCGCGGAACAGGCCCAGCGTGCGGTTCTGCAGCGCATTGGAAAAATAGATCAGCACGTTGCGGCACAGCACCAGGTGCGCCTCGCAGAACACCCCGTCGGCCACCAGGTTGTGCTGGGCGAAGGTGACGTTGCGGCGCAGCCGGTCGTCGAGCTTGATGAACTGGTAGCGCGCGCTGGTGTAGTCGGTGAGCGAGTGCAGGCCGCCGGCGGCCTGGTAGTTGCGCGACCACTGCGGCGCTTCGCTGGCCGCATAGATGCCCTCGCGCGCGTGCTCCAGCGCCTGCTCGTTGAAGTCGGTGGCGTAGATCTGGCAGCGGTCGTACAGGCCGGCTTCCTCCAGCAGGATCGCCAGCGAGTACACCTCCTGCCCGTGCGCGCAGCCGGCCTGCCAGATGTTGATGCGCGGGTAGGAAGCGAGCACCGGCAGTACGCGGTCGCGCAGCGCGCGGAACACCGGCGGGTCGCGGAACATGTCCGACACCGGCACCGACAGGCCCTGCAGCACCTGCGGCAGGAAGTCCGGCTCATGCAGCAGCCGGCCGGTGAGCGCGCTCACCGTGTCGGTACGGTGGTCGCGCACCAGCTGGCGCACGCGGCGCGCCAGCGAGGCCGGCGCGTAGCCGGCGAAGTCGTAGCCGTAGCGCTCGCGCAGGGCCTGCACGAACAGGCTCAGTTCGATGCGTTCGATGTCGTCGGCGGGGGCAGGGGTGTCGGCCATGGGGTCAGTCGTGCAGCCAGACGTGCAGCATCGAGGCGAGTCGGTCGATGTCGATGGGTTTGGAGAGGTAGTCGCTGGCGCCGGCGTCCAGGCATTTCTCGCGATCGCCGCGCATCGCCTTGGCGGTGAGCGCGATGATCGGCAGGTTCGAGAACGCCTGCTGGGCGCGAATCGCGCGCATGGTGTCGTAGCCGTCCATGCCCGGCATCATGATGTCCATCAGCACCAGCTCCAGCGCCGGGTCGTCTTCCAGCGCCTTGAGCGCCTTGTAGCCGTCCTGCGCCATCGTCACCGCCAGGCCCCAGCCGCGCAGCACCTTGGACAGCGCGAACAGGTTGCGCATGTCGTCGTCCACCAGCAGCACCTTGCGGCCCTTCAGTTCGCCACCCCTGTCCGACTCGCGCAGGGTGCGCCTGGGCGCGTGGCGGATCGAGTGCAGGAACAGGCTCACTTCGTCGAGCAGCCGCTCGGGCGAGCGCACACCCTTGACCACGATGGCGTCGGTGTACTGGCGCAGCTTGAGGTTCTCCTCGCGGCTGAGGTCGCGTCCGGAATAGATCACCACCGGCGGCACGCCGCCCTCGGAGCCGGCCAGCTGCTCGAGCAGTTCCAGTCCGGACATGCCGGGCAGGCCCAGGTCCAGCACGATGCAGTCGAAGCGGGTGTCGCGGGTGAGGGCGAATGCCTCCTCCGCCGAGCCGGCTTCGGCGATCTGCACGTTGTCGCCGCGCAGCATGCTGCGCACGGCGGCGCGCGAGGAGGCGTCGTCGTCCACGATCAGCAGCTGGCGCGTGGCGCCTTCGGCAAAGTGCAGCAGGCGGTCGAACGCGGCGGTGATCGCCTCGCGGCTCACCGGCTTGGTGAGAAAGCCCACCGCGCCCAGCTCGCGCCCGCGCGAGGCCTCGTCGGTGGCCGAGATGAAGTGCACCGGGATCTGCCGCGTGGCCTCGTCGGCCTTCAGTCGCTCGATCACGCTCCAGCCGTCCATGCCGGGCAGGCTGACGTCGAGCAGGATGCCGGTGGGGCGATGCTGGCGCGCCAGCTGCAGGCCCGATTCGCCGTCGCCGGCGGCCAGCACGCGGTGGCCCTTGCGTCGGATCATCTCGGCCAGGATGCGCGCGAACGAGGCGTCGTCCTCGATCACCAGGATCACGGTGTCGCCCGCGACGATCGCATCGCGGTCGTCCGGGATGCTTCTGGGCAGCAGCCCGGGGCTGGCCGCCGTCGATGCCTCGCGCGGCGTGGCGACGGGTCGCGCCGAGGCGTCGTGGTCGACCGTCGCTCCGGTGGTCGTCGGTGCATGGATCGCCTCGGGCAGCCACAGCGTGAAGGTGCTGCCGTCGCCGGCCACGCTGGCGAGGGTGAGGTCGCCGCCCAGCAGCTCGGCCATGCGCCGCGAGATCGCCAGGCCCAGGCCGGTGCCGCCGTATTGCCGGCTGGTGCCGGCGTCCACCTGCTCGAACGCGGCGAACACGCGGTGCAGCTTGTCCGCGGGAATGCCGATGCCGCTGTCGCGCACGGCAATGGCGATCGCCGACTGGCCGCGCAGCGCCTCGGGCACCGCGCCCGGATCGGCCGGCCGTCCGATCGCCACGCTCACGCCGCCCCTGGCGGTGAACTTGAACGCATTGCTGAGCAGGTTGTTGATCACCTGTTCCAGCCGCGCGCCGTCGGTGTGGATCGCCGGCGGCAGGTCGGGCGCCAGCGTGATGTCGAACGACAGCCCGCGCTGCTGCGCCACGTGGTTGAAGGTGCGCTTGAGGATCTGCTCCAGCTTGGTCAGCGGCAGCGCGTCGACCATCAGCTCCATCTTGCCGGCCTCGATCTTGGACAGGTCGAGGATGTCGTTGATCAGCCGCAGCAGGTTGGAGCCGGCGTCGTGGATGATGCGTGCCGATTCGACCTGCTCCTCGTCGAGGTTGCCGCTCTCGTTGTCGGCCAGGCTGCGCGACAGGATCAACAGGCTGTTCAGCGGCGTGCGCAGCTCGTGCGACATGTTGGCGAGGAAGTCGCTCTTGTACTGGCTGGCGCGCGCCAGCTCGTCGGCCTTCAGCTCGGTGTCGCGCTGCAGGTCCTCCAGCACTTCGCGCTGGCGGTTGAGGTGTTCGGTTTTCTCGCGCAGCTCCTCGTTGCTGGCCTGCAGCTCCTCGGCCTGCACGCGCAGCTCCTCCTCCGAGGCAGTGAGCCGCTGCGACTGCTCCTCCAGCTCCACGGTCTTGGCCTGCAGCGCCTCGTTGGTATCGCGCAGGGTCTGCTGCTGGCGGCGCAGCGCCTCTTCGGAGGCGCGCAGCTCGTCGGCCTGCTCCTGCGTCTGCTCCAGCAGGTCCTGCGTGCTGATGGCGCGGTTGAGGTTTTCCAGCGTGAGCGCCACCAGCGGCAGCGCCTCGTCCAGCAGCTGGGTCTGCAGCGCATCGAGCGGCGCGAAGCTGGCCAGCTCCAGTACGCCGACCAGGGTGTGGTGCGCCATCACCGGGCGGATCACCACGTGGCGGGGCGATGCCGCGCCGGTGGCCGAATCGATCTGCACGTAGTCGTCCGGCACCTGGTCCACCACGATCGCGCGCCGCTCCAGCGCGCACTGGCCGGCCAGCCCCTCGCCCGGCACGAAGCGGTCGCTGGGCCGCGCGGCCAGGCGCAGGCCGTAGCTGCCGAGCAGGTCGAGCCGCTGGCGGCCCTCGTCGAAGGCGTAGAACATCGCCACGCCCGCGCCCATCAGCGGCGCCAGCTCGCTGGTGACCTGCGCGCCGAAAGCGCGATGGTCATTCACTTCCTGCAGCCGCTGCGACAGCTCGGCCAGCTGCGTCTTGAGCCGGGTCTGCGCGGCGGTGTCGATCGCCATCTGCTTGAACACGTGCAGCGCGTTGGCGATCTGGCCGATCTCGTCGCGACGGTCCACCTGCCGCACTTCGATGGTGTGGTCGTGGTTGGCCAGTCGCGTCATCAGGTCGGTCATGCGGCGCAGCGGGCGGGTCACCATGCGCGCGGTGATGCTGAGCGTGGCCAGGCCCAGCAAGAGGCTCAGCAAAGCCGAGCCGATCTCGATGACCCGGGTGGTCGTCAACACGTTCTGCAGGGCCTGCTCGCGCTGCGCCAGCAGCTGCCGTTCGGTGTCGGCCATCTGGTCGATCAGGTCGGTCAGCTCGTCCATCCGGATCGTGCGGTGGCTCATGTAGTCGTCCTGCGCCTGCACGCGCGCCAGCGCACGCTCGGACGGATCGCGGGACTTCAGCTTGTCGAGCGGATGCAGCACCCAGGTGTCGATCTGGCTCTGCCAGCTCTGCATCAGGGTCTGCAGACGGTCCAGACGGCCCTGCTGCAGCGCGTTGTCGGCGGTCAGCCGGCGCAGGTCGGCGAGGCTTTGGGTGGCATCCCGGTTGCCGTCGAGGTGCATTTGCAGTTCGACGGGCGCGCCGTTGATCAGGTAGCCGCGGGCGCCGATCTGACTCGCCTGCAGGTCCTGCCGGGTTTCGTCGAGCTTGAGCATCACGGCGTAGCTGTGCGCGGCCCACGCCCGCGTGGTCTCCTGCCGGCGCAGCGAATAGAGCCCGGCCAGGTTGGCGATCAAGAACAGGGCCAGCATCAGCGAGATGGCGAGCAGCATCTTGCGCTGGATCGGCTGGTGGGCCAGCCACGAGTAGCGGCGGGTTTGCGCGGGTGCGGTCATGACGGTCCGGGAGGTCGCCGGGCGCCGTGAGGGGAGCCCTGCCGTCGCCCGTCCGGACGATCCGGCGGGTCGGTGGCGATGCCCAGAGTAGCGGTGGCCCGCCTGCCGCGGTAGGCGGGGCGGCCGGCGGCGGCGCGCTGCGCCGCCGCCGGCGATCAGAGCTCGACCGAGGCCGCGTGCTCGCGCGTGGCGGAGAAGCGCACCTGCGGCGAACGCTCCTGCGCCAGCTGCAGGTTGACCCGCGTCGGCGCGATGTAGACCAGCTCGCCGGCGGCATCGAGCGCCAGGTTCATCGCGTTCTTCTCGCGGAACTCGGCCAGCTTCTTCTCATCGTCGCAGTGCACCCAGCGCGCGGTGGCCACGCTCACCGGCTCGAACGTCGCGTCGACGTTGTATTCGTCCTTCAGCCGGTAGGCCACCACGTCGAACTGCAGCACGCCGACCGCGCCCAGGATCAGGTCGTTGGACATCAGCGGGCGGAAGAACTGCGTGGCGCCTTCCTCGGACAGCTGCGCCAGGCCCTTCTGCAGCGCCTTCATCTTCAGCGGATCGCGCAGCCGCGCGCGGCGGAACAGCTCCGGCGCAAAGTTGGGGATGCCGGTGAAGCTCACCGGCTCGCCCTCGGTGAAGGTGTCGCCGATGGTGATGGTGCCGTGGTTGTGCAGCCCGATCACGTCACCGGGGTAGGCGGTTTCCACGATCTCGCGGTCGGAGGCCATGAAGGTCAGCGCGTTGGCGATGCGCACTTCCTTGCCGGTGCGCGTCTGCAGCATCTTCATGCCGGCGGTGTAGGTGCCCGAGCACACGCGCATGAACGCCACGCGGTCGCGATGCGCCGGGTCCATGTTCGCCTGGATCTTGAACACGAAACCGGTGAGCTTCTCTTCCTCCGGGTCGATGGTGCGCGTGAGCGTGCCGCGCGGGCGCGGCGAGGGCGCGTGCTCCACGAAGAAATCCAGCAGCAGCTGCACGCCGAAGTTGTTCACCGCCGAGCCGAAGAACACCGGCGTCAGCTTGCCCGCCAGGTAGTCGCCCAGATCGAACGACGGCGCGGCGCCCTGCACCAGCTCCAGCTCCTCGCGCAGCTCGGCCAGCGCCTCGACGCCCACGGCTGCTTCCAGGCCCGGCGCATCGAGGCCCTTGAAGATGGTCGAGTCCTGCCGGGTGAAGTTCTTGCCCGGCTCGAACACGTGCACTTCGTCCAGCACCAGGTGGTACACGCCCTTCAGGCGCTTGCCCATGCCGATCGGCCAGGTCACCGGGGCGCAGGCGATGCCCAGCACCGACTCCACCTCGTCCATCAGCTCGATCGGCGAGCGGCCTTCGCGGTCGAGCTTGTTGATGAAGGTCATGATCGGCGTGTCGCGCAGGCGGCACACCTCCATCAGCTTGATCGTGCGCTCCTCCACGCCCTTGGCGCAGTCGATCACCATCAGCGCCGAGTCCACCGCGGTGAGCACGCGGTAGGTGTCTTCGGAGAAGTCCGCGTGGCCCGGGGTGTCGAGCAGGTTGACGATCTTGCCCTCGTACGGGAACTGCATCACCGACGAGGTCACCGAGATGCCGCGCTCCTTCTCCAGCGCCATCCAGTCGGAGGTGGCGTGGCGCGCCGCCTTGCGCCCCTTCACCGAGCCGGCCATCTGGATCGCGCCGCCGAACAGCAGCAGCTTCTCGGTCAGCGTGGTCTTGCCCGCGTCAGGGTGGCTGACGATGGCGAAGGTACGGCGGCGGCGGGTTTCGTCGAGGTGCGTGGACATGGGGAGCGGGTCGGCTTGAGCGCGAACCGGTAATTGTAGCTTGGATGGGTAGTTGGGCCCCATGCCGCCACCTCTCCCTCAGCGCGCTGAGCTCCCTCTCCCCTGGCAGCGCCGGGGGAGAGGGCTGGGGTGAGGGGGCGCTCTTATGCAGTTTGCTGTGTGTGCGCAGAGCGAAGAGCGGAAGAGCCTTCGTGCCCCTTCGGCCCCCGAGTCACTTTCTCTTTGCGTGGCCAAAGAGAAAGTAACCAAAGAGAAAGGCCACCCCGCTTGGCGCTTGCCGGGCATCCATGCCCGGCAAGTCCGTGAGCCGGGGCCGGGCTTTTCGACAGCACATCCCTGTGCTTGCGAAAAGGAATCGGCATCCTGCCGATTCCCCCTTCGGGGCCTGTCGACCCCGCCTCACCGCCGCACAGGGGCCCCGGGTAGAGCGGCGCGCTATCCTGGCGCGCACCTGGTGCGCCCGGATGGCGCGCTCGCGGAAAAATCAATTGCCAGAGCTCATGTTGGGACCGCCATTTTTCCGGGTGTGTGAATGGCAGTTCGGTAGGGCCTGTCACTCAGCGACTACGTAATTCACCGGAAACCGGGTCTCGTGCTCGGGGAAAAGATCACAAAGGAAGAAAATGCGTCGGTACTTATCGAAGAATTCCCGGTTTTTGTCGGCCAGAAGTTGGGCGAACTGCTCCGGCCGAACGGGTGGGCCAACGTAATCATCCGGGGGATTTGCCGCCATTTTTCGTCCGCGCTCCAATCGAGCTTCTGGCGTCTCTTGTGTTGCTTGGTATTGATCCCAGACATGCTGGAAAAACCACTGCGCTGGGCGATAGACGAACGTATCTGGCGATGTGGCACGCATGTCGTCCACCGCCAGCCGTGCGCTTCGTGTGCGTAGCAGCGTCTCGTAAAGCGCAAGGTAGGCACTCATCAATTCAGACGGTAAGACAGAGCGAATTGGTCCGATGAGCCCGTGAAGTGGCGCACGATCCGTGGGGCCAAGCGTGTTGGTAATGGCGCTGCCATTACATGCGGCAACAACTACAAGCAGGTTCATGCCCGTTGCGACATTAAGCGCCGTCAGTGGCTCTTTAATGTCGGCCCACGTAGCGAACGATTTATCCGCAAATTCCAAGCCATCGTTGTTTCCGTGGCATTCAATGTGGAGTACCGGAATATCTCCCGCAGCCGATGCCGCGGCAGCCAACTCGGAAAGTAATGCGAGAAGCTGTCCGCGGCTCTCCAGACGGTGGTACAGGACTTCCGGTGCAGGCGCGAACAACCGCGCACGCAGACAAACGTCCTGATGCAGCTCACGTGCAGTGTTTCTTTCGCCCGTGGGAATTGAATCGACAACGAGAATTTGATTGAAACGCATAATGCTTGCCTGTGGCCTCAATCACTCTTTACAGTCGTGCGGTGTCTGTTAGTGTCGCAAATGGCCGATAAAACGATCCCCAAACAGCTTGAAAGGCCAGGAAATCGTTTCCGGGCTGCCGATTAATTTCGACCGATAGTGAACGTGCTACCGCTTATTTCGTCAGCTGCATCAACACCCGGTGCCAGAACTCCAGCCCCGCGCCCACTTCAGAGGCGGGCAGCTTTTCGTTGAGGCCGTGGGCGAAGGTGTCGTCGGGTTTGGTGAAGGCGGCATCGACGCCGTAGCTGGGTACGCCGGCGTTGCGGAAGTACATGCTGTCGGAGGCGCCGGCGGACATGCCGGGGGCGATCTCCACGCCCGGGAAGCGCGCGTGCACGGTGTCGGTGACGGCGGCGATCACGTCCGGGCGCAGCGGTGAGGCGGGGCTTTCCACGGGCGGGGGCGGCAGCACGGTGATGCTGGCGCTGGGGTCGTCGATCACCTTGGTTAGGGTGTCACGCACGCTGGCCACCGAGGTGCCGGGGAAGATGCGGCAGTTGACGTTGACGCTGGCGCTCTGCGGCAGGGCGTTGAGCGCGTGGCCGCCGTCGAGCATGGTCGCCACGCAGGTGGTGCGGATCTGCCCGACGTAGGCCGGATCGGCGGAGATGGTGGCGGCTGCGGCAGCGTCGTCCGGATGGGCGGCGTAACGCGTCATCGCTTCGCCCAGCGGGCCGGGCGTGTGGGCGCCGGTGGCGTGCAGCGAGGCGCGGGTGATGTCGTTGATCATCGGCGGGAAGGCGTAGCCGCCCACGCGGTCGATCACCTTGGCCAGGCGGTAGATGGCGTTGTCCGCGGTCGGTTCGCTGGAGTGGCCGCCGGGCGAGGTGAGGGTGATGCGGAAGTCCGCATAGGTCTTTTCGGCGGCCTGGATCTGGTAGACCACCGGCTTGCCGCTGGCCGGGTCCAGCGTGCCGCCGCCGGCGTCGGCGTTGAGCAGGAATTCGGCGTCGTGGTAGCGCTTGGCCAGCTCGCGGGTGGTGGCCATGTCGGTTTCTTCGTCGCCCGACAGCAGCAGCACGATGTCGCGGCTCGGCGTGAAGCCTTCACGCTTGAGGCGGATCAGGGTCTCCACCAGCACTACCGCGGCGGTCTTCATGTCCGCCGTGCCGCGGCCGTAGAGGTAGCCGTTTTCCTGGATCAGGGTGAACGGATCGCGCGTCCAGTCGGCACGTTTCGCGGCCACCACGTCCATATGGCCGGACAGGTAGATCGGCTTGCCGTGCCCGGTGCCGCGGTAGCGGACGGCCATGGCGGCGGTCTCGCCGACCGGGATGATCTGGATGTCGTCTGCGGCGAAGCCGCCTTCCTTGAACTTGTCGGCGAAGTAGGCCGCCAGGGCAGGCACCTGGTGGTTGCCCTTCACGGTGGGCACGCTGATCGCGTGGCGCAGCATGGCCATCGCCTCGCCCAGTTCACGGGTCTGCATCGGCACGTGCGGCGGCGCGGCCGTCGCGGTGGTGGTCGTCAGGCCGAGCGCGAGCACAGCGGCCAGGGGCCGCAAGGCGAATGCTGCTTTCATCCGGTAGTTCTCCCCGAGGTGCGTGATTGCACATTCCGGAGTATGCGCGGGCGCGCGGGCGCTTGCACCGGATGGCCACGGCCCGGGCGCTGCCCGGGCCGTGGCATGGTTCAGAGCTTGTAGTTCACCCCGAACATCACGGTGCGTCCCCAGGTGTCGTACTCCAGCGGACGCGCCACCTGCACGCCGTCGGGCAGGCCGGCGATCTGCTGGGTGGTATCGGGCGTGTTGGTGAGGTTGTTCACCTGCAGCAGGATCGACAGGCCGTTCCAGCGCCCTTCGTCGAAGGCATAGCCGAGCTGCAGGTCGGTCTGCTTGTTGGCCAGCACCTTGGTGTAGCCGAGCTGGTCGAACAGCGCCACCGCCTCGCCGGTGAACGAGGAGCGATAGCGCTCGGCGATGCGCGCGGAGAAGCCGTGCTTCTCGTAGTACAGCGCCAGGTTCGCCACCTTGTGCGACAGCCCGGGCAGGGTGCGCGGCCCACCGGGGATGGACGAGATCGAGCTCTTGGGAATGTAGCTGTTGGTCAGCGAGTAGTTCGCCTGTATTCCGAAGCCGTCCAGCGCATCCATCAGCAGGCCGCCTTCCAGCGCGCCGGACAGCTCCAGGCCCTGCATCTTGCCGCCGGTGCCGTTCTCGGGCCGGGTGAACGAGCCGATATTGCTGGTGGGCGTGAGCGTGGGGTTGTCGTTGGTGTAGTGGGAGAAGTCGTAGTCGAGCGTGGTTTGCCTGTAGATGTAGTTCAGCAGGTTCTTGTTGAACACGGCCACGGCGACGTAACTGGACGTGCCGAAGTAGTTTTCCCACGAGAGGTCGGTGCCCACCGCGATGTACGGCTTGAGCTTGGGGTTGCCGCCGCTGCCCGACCACAGCACCTGGCCGGCGGCCGGTCCGTTCGTCACTTCGGACACGCCGGCGGAGGTGGCGACCTTCTCGTCGTCGATGCGCCCGCGCGCCATGGTCTTGGCCAGGCCGAAGCGCAGGTACTGGCGATCGGTGAGCTGGGCCACCAGGTTCAGGCTGGGCAGCACCTCGTTGTACTTCGCGCCGTCGGCGATGCGGCCCACCAGGGTGTCGCCGTTGGTCTGCAGCGCCTGCGACGACTGGTCGGTGCGCACGAACTGCACGCCCACGTTGCCGCGCAGTGGCACGTCGCCCAGATGGCTGTCGATGGTGAACTTGGCGTAGGCCACCGGCACCTTCTCGCGCACGGTGTAGTTGCGGTTGTAGTCGGCCAGGCCGTTGCGGGCAGTGAGGTAGAACTGGCTGGAGAGGGCGTCGAGCACGTCGTAATAGACGATGCCGGGAATGCCGCCGTAGCCGAGCGAGGTGGGCGAGCCGAGCAGGCTGGCGCCGATCGGCGTGCCGAAGTCGTGGTTGTAGGTGCCGTTGGCCGAGCCGTTGCCGTTGAGCCAGGCGAAATAGACGTCCGCGGACTTCACCTTGGTGCGCTCGGAGTAGTCCGCGCCGAGCGTGAAGTCGGAGAAGATCCAGCCGGCCGGATGCGTCGCCTCCAGCCGGACCGCCTTGATCGTGTCCTTCTGGCGGTCGAACTCCTCGCGGCCGTTGTAGCCGTAGTTGTCCGGGTCGGTGAACACCACGTTGGCCGGGTTGGACAGATCCACGCCGGGGCGGAAGTCGGGATAGCCGTTGCCCACCGGCGTGTTGAAGTCGACGCTGGTGGTGCCGCCGTTGGGCAGGCCGGTGAACAGGTAGGCGTCGCGCAGCTTCTTCTTCGCGGTGGAGTAGGACAGGTCGGCCGTGCCCTGCCAGCCGTTGCCGAAGTCGTACTGGTTGTTCCAGCCCACCGAGAACAGCTTGTCGTGCTCGCGGTTGAACTCGTTCTGCATGATCGGCTTGATGCCGTCGATGGTGCCGGAGGTGACCAGCGGATACGGCTGGTACGGCGTGACGCCGACGTTGCTGTAGGAGATGCCGTCCCACGGGCTGCTCGACCACTGCAGGCCGTTGGTGAACTGGCGCTGGTTGAAGGTGGAGAAGTACATGTCCAGCGTGGAGTGGTAGTGCTCGCCGGGCGCCCACTCGACCACCGCCATCAGGCCGTTGCGCTTCTGCCGCTCGGACTTGGCGCGCAGCTGCATGCCTTCCTGCGAGATCACGCCGTCGGGCATGCCCGGCGTGTGCGGGGCGCCCCAGTTCTGCTCGGCGCTGCCCGGACCGTTGTCCACGCTCCACCACCACGCCTGGTACTGCTTTTCCTGGATCGGCGAATCGAGCTGGGCGAAGCCCACGGCGACGCCGAGGGTGTGGTTAAAGAACTGGTCGATGTACGAGAAGCTGGCGCGGTGCCCCATGTCGCCCACACCGGAGCCGGGGTTGAGCTTGCCGTTGCTGGTGTGCTCGCCGCGCAGGTTGAGCACGACGGCGCGATGGGGCAGGTCAAGCGGGCGGATCGTGTGCAGGTCGACCGTGCCGGACAGGCCCTGGCCGATCAGGCTGGCGTCCGGCGTCTTGTAGACCGCTGCGCTGCTGATCAGCTCGGAGGGGTACTGGTCGTACTCCACGCCGCGGTTCTCGCCGATGGTGGCCTGCTCGCGCCCGTTGAGCGTGGTGCCGGCAAAGTCCGGCGACAGGCCGCGGATCGAGATCACGTTGGCGCGGCCGTCCAGCCGCTGCGTGGCCAGGCCGGGCAGGCGGGCCAGGCTCTCGGCGATGCTGGCGTCGGGCAACTTGCCGATGTCCTCGGCCGAGATCGCCTCGATGATGTCATCGGAGTTCTGCTTGGCCTTGATCGAACTCTCGATGCTGCCGCGGATGCCGGTGACCACCACCGTCTGCAGCGTGGTGGCGGCGGGCTTGGCGGATTTCTTCGCGGGCGTCGACGGATTCGCGGTGGTGCTCTGGTCGGCCTGTTGTGCGGTGGGCGTCGATGGCGTGTCCTGCGCCTGCACCACGCCGGCCGCGAGCAATCCGAGCAGCGCCGCCTGGCAAGCCTGTGCGAGTCGTCGCCGGCGAGGTTGTGGGCGCATTGCATCTGCGGTGTCGGGTGAGTGGCCGATGTGCATGTGAATCTCCCTGTCAGTCGACGAACGGATGGTTGCGGCGATCCCTGCATCACCGGTGGGCGCGGAGCATCGGCGAGCGCACGCAGCGTTGTCACCATGCGATGCACCAAGTGATGCGCGCGGCCACTTGCGCGCCTCGCATGAAGTTGCGGCAGGCACAAAAAAAGCCCGGGGATCGCTCCCCGGGCTTTCTCGGACACCGGCCGTGAAGCCAGTGTGCTTGCGCAAGCGAAGGCTTACTTCGCTTCCTTCTCCATCAGCTTGTCGACCAGGTTGGCCGGCACTTCCTCGTAGTGATCGAAGATCATCGTGAAGGTGCCGCGGCCGGAGGTGGCCGAACGCAGGAAGTTGATGTAGCCGAACATCTCCGCCAGCGGCACGAAGCCCTGCACGAAGGCCTGCGGACCCTTCTGGCCCTGGTCGCTGACCGAGCCACGACGACGGTTGATGTCGCCGATGATGTCGCCGAGGTAATCGGCCTCGGTCACCACTTCCAGGCTCATGATCGGCTCGAGCAGCTTGGGCTTGGACATGCGCTGCGCTTCGCGGAAGCACTGACGACCGGCGATTTCGAACGCCAGCGCCGACGAGTCGACGTCGTGGTACTTGCCGTCCACCAGGCGCGCCTTGAAGTCGAGCACTTCGTAGCCGGCCACCTGGCCCTGGCGCGACTCGACCTCGATCGCGTGCTGCACCGCCGGGATGTACTCGCGCGGCACGCGGCCGCCGACGATCTCGTCGGAAAACACCACGCCCGAACCCGGCTCGCCCGGCTCGAACACCATCTTCACTTCGGCGAACTGGCCCGAACCGCCGGACTGCTTCTTGTGGGTGTAGGTGTGCTCGACGGTCTGGCCGAAGGCTTCGCGGAAGCTGACCTTGGGCTTGCCCATGTTCGCGTCCACGCCCAGCTCGGTGCGCATGCGGTCGATGGTGATTTCCAGGTGCAGTTCGCCCATGCCCTTGAGCACGGTCTGCCCGGTTTCCTTGTCCACTTCCAGCTTCAGCGACGGGTCGGCCTTCACCATCTTGTAGAGCGCGGTGGACATCTTGTCGATGTCGTTGCGGCTCTTCGGCTCCACCGACACGCTGATCACCGGGTCGGGGAAGCGCATGCGCTCCAGCAGCACCGGATGGGCCGGATCGGTGAGCGAGTCACCGGTCTCGGTTTCCTTCATCGAGACGAAGGCGCAGATGTCGCCGGCGCGGACCTCGTCGATTTCCTTGGTGGCGTTGGCCTGCACTTCCACGATACGGCCCACGCGCTCCTTCTTGCCGCGGGTCACGTTCTGCAGGGTATCGCCCTTCTTGATCACGCCCGAGTAGATGCGGGTGAAGGTGAGCGTGCCGAACTGGTCGTTGATCACCTTGAAGGCCAGCGCGCGCACCGGCGCGTCGTCGGACACTTCCTGCTCGCCGATGATGTGGCCGTCTTCGTCCACCATCGAGATGCCGCCGTTCTCACCCGGGTACGGCATGTAGTCGATCACGCCGTCCAGCAGCTGCTGCACACCCTTGTTGCGGTACGAGGAGCCGCAGAACACCGGCACCAGCTTGCCCGCGACGCAGCCCTTGCGGATGCACTCCTTGAGCTTCTCCAGCGAGGGGATGTCGCCGTTGGACAGGTAGGCGTCCATGGCGTCGTCGTCCATCTCCACCGCCGTCTCGATGCTCTGCTCGCGCAGCGAGGCCAGGTTGGCCACCCACTCGCGGTCACCGGCGGCCTGGAAGGCCTTGACCTTCGGATGATCGGCGATCTGGTCCAGCGGGATGGTTTCCCAGGTGCTGTCCTTGTCGTCGCTGTTCCAGATGTAGCCCACGCCGGCGATCAGGTCGGCCATGCCGATGAACTCGTCGTGGCTGCCCAGCGGAATCTGGCACAGCACGGCGTTGGCGCCCAGGCGGTTGCGGATGCCGTCCACGCAGTGTTTGAAGTTCGCGCCGATGCGGTCCATCTTGTTGACGTAGCACATGCGCGGCACGTTGTACTGGTCGGCCAGGCGCCAGTTGGTCTCGGTCTGCGGCTCCACGCCGGCCACGCCGTCGAACACCACCACGGCGCCGTCCAGCACGCGCAGCGAGCGGTTCACCTCGATGGTGAAGTCCACGTGCCCGGGGGTGTCGATCACGTTGATCTGGTGGCCCTTCCACTCGGTCGACACGGCGGCCGACTGGATGGTGATGCCGCGCTTGCGCTCCTGCTCCAGATAGTCGGTCGTGGTCGAACCCTTGCCGTCCTTGGTGTCATGGACGTCGACGATCTGGTGCTTCTTGCCGGTGTAGTACAGGACGCGCTCGGTGGTCGTCGTCTTGCCGGCGTCGATGTGCGCAATGATGCCGATATTGCGATAGAGCTTGAGGGGTTTCTGTCGGGCCACTGTCGGAGTTCCGTAGGTGCGTTTTAAGGGAAGCGTGAGCAGGACAGCGCTCGTGCTGCCCCATGGAATGTCGTGCGCTTGCGGTTTGCGGTGCCTGCACCGCTCCCGTCTGGTCAGGGCGCAGGTGCGTCAAACCGCCGATTATAGCCGGCTTTCTTGGCAAATCAGAGCCCTGCGTTCAGGCGGGCGGTCCAGGCGGGTGACCGGTCAGGCGCGGAAAGGCCTTCGCCCGGTGGCGGAGCGGCGCTCCGCGGTCCGCCGGCTGCCGATTGTTTGGTGCTTGTGATGGCGCAGCTGCCGTGGTCCGAGCGCGATTGTCCGGCAGGCCGCCTTGGGAAACCCCGTTCAGCCAGCCATCCCGGGACGGCCTTGCCCGCCCAGCAGGTCCTCATAAAAGGCGCCGAACGGCTCGGTGGGATGGGCGATCTGGATTTCCAGGATCCACCGCCCGTCGGCGGGGTGGGCGTCGAATGCATCGAGCGTGCCGCCCTTGTGCACCGCGTGCGGGTAATCGCCGATGCGGTGGCCCCGGGTGGCGTGGTTGAAGCGCCAGCCCATCGCCGCGGCGCGCTCGCCGGCAAAGGCATACAGCGCCTCGCCGTTCAGGCCGCGCTGGCGCCAGGCGTCCGCGACCTCGTGGAACAGCGCGCGGGCAGCCTCGGCACAGGCCTGCCGCTCGGGCGAGTGGCCGACCACGAAGGTGTCGCCCACATCGCCCTCGTGGCGGCTGAACACCAGGCCCAGGTCGATGAAGTAGCTGTCGTTCTGGCCCAGCCGCACCGTCGGGTCCGAGCGCTGGCGCCAGGTCTTGGTGGTGTTGGCGCCGATGCGGATCAGCGTGGGATGCCAGATGCGCTCCACGCCGTGGTCGGCGAACACCTCGGCCGCCATCGCCTTGGCCTCCTCCTCGCTGATGCCCGGACGCATGCGCTCACGGATGTCGTGCAGCACGGCCCAGCTGCGCGTGCGCGCCTGCTGCAGCAGGACGGCGTCGAACTTGCGGCCGACGGCTTCGCGAGGTTCGGCAACCATGCGGGTTCGGCAGCTCAGTGGGCGGCCAGCGGCGCGGCGTCGGCCGCTGGCGCGACGACCGGCGCCGCGCCCAGCCGGCGCAGCCAGCGATAGTGCGAGGCGATACCGGCGAAGAACGTGCGGTGCGCGTGGTACGGCACACCGAACTCGCGGCAGGTCGCTTCCACCACTTTCGCCACGGCCGGGTAGTGCACATGGCTGATGCGCACAAACAGGTGGTGCTCCACCTGGAAGTTGAGCCCGCCGATCAGCCAGCTGAGCACGCGGTTGTCGCGCGCAAAATCCACCGTGGTCTGCAGCTGGTGGATCGCCCAGGGCGTCTCCATGCGGCCGCTGGCGTCGTCGGGCTGCGGAAAGTCCGCTTCCTCCACCACGTGCGCCAGCTGGAACACGATCGCCAGCAGGAACCCCGCCACCGCCGATACCGCCGCGTAGAACAGCACCACCGTGCCCAGCGGATGCAACGCCAGCGGCAGGCCGAACGCCAGCGTGAAGAAAACGAGCTTGCCCAGCACGAACAGGACGAGATCCCAGCCGCGCGGACGATCGAACGGCCGCTCGCCGATGCGGCCGGTGATCATGTCGCGGAAGTCGCCGTACAGGTGCCAGCGGATCGCCGTCACCGTGTAGAGCACCCACAGGTAGATGTGCTGGAAACGGTGCCACGGCCGCCGCGGCTGCTCGGGCGAGAGCCGGCCGAGCACGCCCAGGTCGATGTCGCTGTCGTGCTGGGCGATGTTGACGTAGGTGTGGTGGTAGCGCGCGTGCTTCCACTGCCAGATGTACGAGCTGCCGCCGACCAGATCGAGCGTGAACGCCATGATCTTGTTGACCCAGCGATGCCGCGAATACGCCTGGTGTCCACCGTCGTGCATGATGTTGAAACCGATGCCGGCCATCGCCGTGCCCAGCAGCAGGGTCAGCGGCAGCGCCTGCCACCACGCCTGCACGAAGAACACCAGCGCGACATACGAGGCGGCGAACACCGCCAGGATGATCGCGGTTTTCGCGTACATCGCCGCGCTGTCGCGCTGCGCGCAGCCGCGCTCCCGGAAGTCGGCCTCCACCCGCCGGCGCAGCTCGCGCTGGAACGTGTTGTCGCCGTTGAAGGCGAGTCGCTCGCCAGGGTGCGGCGCGGAGCGAAGGGCCTCGTCCCGAGGTTGGATGGAGCCGTGGGACATGCGCAGCCTTTGAGGTGGAATACCGTCGTGATGGTAGCCGCTCGCCTGACGGCGGCGTGTGAGCGGACCGCGATTTATGCGTTACCGACGAGCAGCAGCGCCAGCCCCAGCGCCGCCGGCGCGGCCTGGATCCACAGCACCTTGCGGGTGGCGGTGAGCCCGCCATACACGCCGGCCACCAGCACGCAACCGAGGAAGAACGCCTTCACGTGCAGCCCCTCGCTGCCGCCCAGCCAAAGCCCCCACGCCAGCCCTGCCGCGAGGAAGCCGTTGTACAGCCCCTGGTTCGCGGCCAGTACCTTCGACTGCTCGGCGAACTCCGGCGTGAGGCCGAACGCGCGCCGCCCCGACGGCCGGTTCCACAGGAACATTTCCAGCACGAGGAACCACCCGTGCAGCAGGGCAATGATGGCGATGACGATGGAGGCGGCGGTGGTCATAAGTCGGGCGGTCGAGGCGGGAGATCAGGTCGCGCTGCCGGTGCGGCGGAAGGTCACCACCAGCACGTCGCGGTGGGCCGGCTGCGCCGGGTCGAGCGGGGTCACCGGGGTGACGCCGTGGAACACGCGGGCGTCGTCCACCAGGGCGGCGTCCAGCGGATCGACCAGGGTGAAGCTGCCCAGCTCGGTGCCGTCGGCGGTGTGGATGGTGGTGGTGCCGCTCTCGATGTTCTGGCGGTCCACCATCAGCACCAGCACGTAGTCCACGCCGTCGCGGTGCACGCCCTCGGGCGTGGGTTCGCCCGCTTCGCCGGGCTTCGCCTCGATGCGGAACTGGTGCA
The DNA here is from genome assembly GCF_044904665.1 of Dyella ginsengisoli. NCBI lineage: Bacteria > Pseudomonadati > Pseudomonadota > Gammaproteobacteria > Lysobacterales > Rhodanobacteraceae > Dyella > Dyella ginsengisoli. The sequence continues at coordinate 463,167 of NZ_JADIKM010000002.1, read as the reverse complement.
CCTCGATGTGCCAGCCGCCCGCATGCGCGGCCAGCGTGCCAAACAGCGCGTGGCAGAAGGCGAGGATGCGACGCAGGGTGGCGCCGTCGGCGATCGCCGGCTCGATCGGCTCGAACCAGCGCTGGATGTCGCCCTGCAGCGGGTTGTACGCCAGGCTCTGGAAGTGCGGCTGGTGCGGCGCGCGCACCAGCTGGCCGTCGTCGCCCACGGCGAAGGTCGCGTGCCGGCGGCGGCGGTGGCGGCCCTGCGCGGCGAGGTAGGTATCCGGCGCCAGGTCGTTCCAGCTGGCGGCGAAGGCCGGCCAGTCGGCGAGCGCGGTCGGCGCTTCGAGCAGGTCGCCCATCACGCGGGCGGTGAGAAAGGCGAAGCCGTCGCGCTGCAGGCGATCGTCCAGCGCGGAAAAGTCGGGGAGGGGAGGCATGCGCAAAGCGTAGCAGTTGGCTTTGGGAATGCTCTGACCAAATGGACGCAGACGGCAGCGGTCCGGTCTGTCCACTGGCCTCAGGGCGGCGGAGCACGCGTGGAGGGCGCATGGCTGCGCCCGGCATCGTGGAGCGAGAGAGGCCGGCCCGCCGTCTGTCGAGCCTGCCCACCGCACGCGGGGAGCGACCGCGGATGGTCAGGGCCTTGAGGATCGGAGAAGTCCGGTGGACCAACAGACCCGGCGTCCACCGGTTGCATGAGCTGGCGGAAGAACGATGCCGAGAGCCCGTGATGCAGCGCCGTGCAGTTTCAACAGGCCGCCCGCCCAGCGCCGCACGACACACCCTGTCGACCGGCTGCCCCGCATCCCGCCTGCGCCCGGTTGATCAGCGCATCCCCGACGCGGGCGGACGCCGGTCAGGCGGGAAAGGCCTCGTCAAGCCACTGCGGCACCGGAAGATCCTTCGCGCGCAGGAAGGCCGGGTTGAACAGCTTGGCCTGGTAGCGCGTGCCCGCGTCGCACAACACGGTGACGATGGTGTGGCCCGGGCCCAGCGACCGCGCCAGCCGGATCGCCCCGGCCACGTTGACGCCGCTGGAGCCGCCCACGCACCAGCCTTCCTCGTGCAGCAGCCGGTGCGTCAGCGGCACCGATTCGTCGTCCGGGATCGACCACGCCAGGTCGATCGGCGCGCCGTCGAAATTGGCGGTGATGCGCGAGGAGCCGATGCCCTCGCTGATCGAGTTGCCGCTGGCGACCAGCTCGCCGGTGTTGACGTAGCTGGCCAGCGCCGAGCCGGCCGGATCGGCCAGCGCGATGGTGACGCTGCCCTTGCGCGCCTTCAGCGCCCGACCTACGCCAGCGAGCGTGCCGCCTGTGCCGCAGGCGCAGACGAAGCCGTCCACTGCGCCGCCGGTTTCTTCCCAGATCTGCGGGCCGGTGGTGGCTTCGTGCCAGTCGCGGTTGGCGGTGTTGTCGAACTGGTCGGCAAACCAGGCGCTGCCCGGATCGGCGGCGTTCATCTGGGCGGCCAGCGCGCGCGCCTGGTGCGCGTAATGGCCGGGATCCTTGTACGGCACCGCGGGCACCAGCCTCACCTCGGCGCCGGTCACGCGCAGCGCGTCGATCTTCTCGCGGCTCTGCGTGGCCGGCATCACGATGATCGTGCGGTAGCCGCGGCTGGCGCCGAGCAGGGCCAGGCCGATGCCGGTGTTGCCGGCGGTGCCTTCCACGATGGTGCCGCCCGGGCGCAGCGCGCCGCGCTGTTCCGCGTCGAGCAGCAGGCCCAGGGCCGTGCGGTCCTTCACCGAGCCGCCGGGGTTCATGAATTCGGCGCGGGCGAGGATCTCGCAGCCGGTGGCTTCGGAGGCGAAGCGCAGGCGCAGCAGCGGGGTCTGGCCGACGGCGGCGGCGAAATCGGGGCGTGTCGTCATGGGCTCGTTGCGTGGCTGAGGGCGGGCCAGCATAGCGGCCGCGCCATGGTTTCAGGTGCATCCATTGCCACATGAATATTTCGCATATGGGCGTATAGACGTCTAGACGTCTGTTGACACGGTCGGGAAGTCGCCCTTACAGTCCACCTCACTCATCGAGACCGGCTGAGGGACAGGCCCTTTGAAGCCGGGGCAACCTGCAGGAGCGATCCTGCAACGGTGCCAACTCCTGCGGAGCGCCACTGGCGCAACCGGTAGATGGGGTGTCGCTTCAGGCGCGTTACTCGGCGTCCGCAGCGGGCCACTCCCTCGACTCTCCGCAGGTGCGATGCCACAGGAGAGTCCGATGTCCGCCCAGCTTGCCCAGCTCCCCACCGCTTCCGCCCAGCCGCAACTGGCTGTCGTCGCGCCGTCGCCGCGCACCGCGCTCACCGCGCAGCGCTGCAGCCGCCGCGTCAGCATCGAACCCACCTACGGCGGCGGGCGCTGCGGCGTGGAGGTGAGCTACCTGTGGTGCGGCGCGCCGGATGCGCCGACCGTGGTGGTGCAGGGCGGCATCTCGGCCAGTCGCGACGTGATCGCCGCCGAGGGCGCGGCCCAGCCGGGCTGGTGGCAGGCTCTGGTGGGCGAGGGCAAGGCGATCGACCTCAACCAGTACCGCGTGCTGGCGATCGACTGGCTGAGCCCGGCCGAGCTGGGCGACGCCACCGCCATCTCCAGTGCCGACCAGGCCAACGCGATCAGCGCCTTGATCGACGCGCTGGGCATCGGCCGCATCGCAGCCTTCGTCGGTTCGTCCTACGGCGCCATGGTGGGCCTGGCCTTCGCCAAGGCGCATCCGTGGCAGCTGGACCGGCTGGTGCTGCTGGCCGGCGCGCATCGCGCGCACCCCATCTCCACCGCCCTGCGCAGCGTGCAGCGCGGCATCGTGCGGTTGGGCCAGTCCAGCGGGCAGCTGGACGAGGCGCTGAGCCTGGCGCGCCAGCTGGCCATGACCACCTACCGCGGCAGCGAGGAATTCGCCCGCCGCTTCTCCTCCGCTCCGGAGTTTCGCGAGGATCGCTTCCACTTCCCGGTGGAGGACTACCTCGACCAGGCCGGCCGCCGCTTCGTCGAGCGCTTCGATGCCGAGCGCTTCCTGGCGCTGTCCGAGTCGATCGACCTGCACGACGTGCAGCCCGAGTCGGTGCCCACGCCGGCCACGCTGATCGGCTTTCCCTCCGACCGGCTGGTGCCGCTGGCCGACCTGTGCGAGCTGCAGCGCCGACTCGCCGGGCCGGCCACGCTGGAAGTGGTCGAGTCGCCCTACGGCCATGACGGCTTCCTCAAGGAAACCGACCAGCTCGCCCCCCTGCTGCGCCAGGCGCTGTGTTGCTGAACGCCTCGTCTCTCACGTTTACCGAATCGGATACGCCATGACCACCTCGGCCCCCAGCACCCGCGCCGTCCGCGCCGGCATCGAGTCGGACACCCAGCACGGCGCCGTTGTGCCGCCGCTGCACCTGTCGACCAACTACAGCTTCACGGGGCTCGGCGGCAAGCGCGCCTACGACTACTCGCGCAGCGGCAATCCCACCCGCGACCTGCTCGGCGAGGCGCTGGCCGACCTCGAGCATGGCGCCGGTGCGGTGGTCACCTCCAGCGGCATGTCCGCCGTGGCGCTGGCGCTGGAGCTGGTGCCGGCCGGCGCCACCGTGCTCGCCGCGCACGACTGCTACGGCGGCACCTGGCGGCTGCTCGACGCGTGGGCGAAGAAGGGCCGCTTCAGCGTGAGCTTCGCCGACCTCACCGATCCCGCCGCACTGGCCGCCGGCCTGGCGAAGAAGCCCGCGCTGGTGTGGGTGGAGACGCCCTCGAACCCGCTGCTGCGCATCACCGACATCCGCCACGTGGCGCACGCCGCGCACGCGGTCGGCGCGCTGGTGGTGGTGGACAACACCTTCCTCTCGCCGGCGCTGCAGCAGCCGCTGGCGCTGGGCGCGGACCTTGTGGTGCATTCCACCACCAAGTACATCAATGGCCACAGCGACGTGGTCGGCGGCGCCGTGGTCGCGCGCACGCCGGAGCTGGCCGAGCAGATCAAGTGGTGGGGCAACTGCAACGGCCTCACCGGCGGCGCGTTCGACAGCTACCTCACCCTGCGCGGCCTGCGCACGCTGGGCGTGCGCCTGCGCCAGCACGAGGAGAACGCCGCGCGCGTGGCCGAACACCTGGCCCGCCACGGCGCCGTGCGCAAGGTCTACTACCCGGGCCTGGCCGAGCATCCCGGCCACGCGCTGGCCGGGCGCCAGCAGCAGGGCTTCGGCGCCATGCTCAGTTTCGAGCTGGAGGGCGAGGTGGAAGAGATCGCCGCCTTCGTCGACGGGCTGGAATATTTCTCGCTGGCCGAATCCCTCGGCGGCGTGGAGAGCCTGATCGCCCACCCCGCCTCGATGACCCACGCCTCGATGGCGCCGGAAGCGCGCCGCACCGCCGGCATCGCCGACACCCTGCTGCGCCTGTCGGTCGGCATCGAGGATGGCGACGACCTGCTGCGCGACCTCGACGCCGCGCTGCACCGTGCCGCCGCCGTCGGCGCCTCCAAACGCAAGGTGCGCGCATGAGTGCGGTGCTGGCGGACAAACCGCTCGGCGCGCCGCGATCGCCCAAGGCGCCCACCGAGGCGCCGGCCATCGCCATCGTGCTGCTCGGCACCGGCGTGGTCGGTGGCGCCCTGCTCAAGCTGCTGTGCACGCCGGCTGCGGCGCGCATCCGGCTGGTCGGCGCGGCCAATTCCAAACGCCAGCAGACCGACCCGGCGCAGCTCGCCAGTCGCGGGTTGCGCGAGCAGCTCAAGAGCCAGGGCGATCCGCGCGACAACGCCACGCTGCTGGCCGCGCTGGACGCCAGCGGCGTGGTGACGAAGGTGATCGTCGACGCCACCGCCAATGCCTCGCTGGCCGCGCGCCATGCCGAATGGCTGGAGCGCGGCTATCACGTCGTCACCGCCAACAAGGCGCTGGCCGGCGGCGAGCTCACCGGCTGGCGCGCGCTGCAGGCGGCCACCGCTGGCGCGGCGCGCTACGGCGATTCGGCCACGGTGGGCGCCGGCCTGCCGGTGCTTTCCACCCTGCGCCGCCTGCGCGGCTGCGGCGACGCGCTGCTTACGCTCGAAGGCGTGTTCTCCGGCTCGCTGTCCTACCTGTTCAACCAGTACGACGGCAGCGTGCCGTTCTCCACCCTGCTCGGCGAGGCGCGACGGCTCGGCTATACCGAGCCCGATCCGCGTTCGGATCTCTCCGGCGACGACGTGGCCCGCAAGCTGCTGATCCTCGCCCGCAACGCCGGCTTCTCGCTCAACACCGACGAGGTGGAGGTGGAGAGCCTGGTCCCCGAAGCGCTGCGCCCGCTGTCCACCGAGGCCTTCCTCGATCGCCTGGTCGAGCTCGACGCGCCGCTCGCCGCCCGCGCCGCCGAAGCGCGTGGGCGCGGCCACGTGCTGCGCTACCTCGCCCGCCTCAACCAGCGTGGCCACGCCCGCGTGGGCCTGGTGGAAGTGCCGGCCACGCACCCGGCCGCGCGCCTGTACGGCACCGACAACCAGTTCGCGCTCACCACCACCCGCTACAACACCCAGCCGCTGGTGATCCAGGGTCCGGGCGCGGGACCGGAAGTCACCGCGCAGGCGCTGCTGGGCGACGTGCTGGCGCTGGGCGGGATCTGAACACGTCCCGCGGACTCACTCGCCCGCGCCAAGGGTCGCCTCGCGGGCCGCGGGCTGGGGGCGCAGCGCAGTGGCGCCGGCCAGCGCCGCCGCCGCCGCAAAGCAGGCGCCCGCCACGAAGGCCAGGTGATAGCCGCCGTTGAGCGCGGCCAGCGCAGGTCCGCCGGACGCCTGCAGGGTGCCTGTCCGGGCGGCGGCGAGGCTGGCCAGCACCGCCAGCCCCAGCGCGCCACCCATCATGAAAGCGGTGTTGACCACGCCCGACGCCAGTCCCGACTGATCCGGCGCGACATCGCCCATGGCAGCCAGCAGCACCGGATTGAAGGCGATCCCGGCGCCCAGGCCCAGCAGCGTCATCGCCGGCAGCACGTCGACGACGAAGCGCCCGTCCAGCGGCGCACGCGCGAACAACGCCAGCCCCGCCGCCGCGATCGCCAGTCCCGCGGTGAGCGGCAGCCGGATGCCGAAACGCATCACCAAACGCGCCGACAGGCCCACCGAACAGGCCGCCATCACCAGGTTTGCGGGAAGGAAGGCCAGTCCCACGCGGAACGGGTCGTAGCCGAGCACCTGCTGCATGTACAGCGCGGACAGGAAGAACCAGGCGAACATCGCCGCGCACCACAGCACACCGATCAGGCTGGCCACGCTGAGATTGCGATGGCGGAACAGGCCCAGCGGGATCAGTGGCGTGCGGACCCGCATCTCCACGGTAATGAAGATGGCCAGCATCGCCAGCGCCGCCGCCAGCACGCCCAGCGTGTGCGGCGACGTCCAGCCGGCCTCGTTGCCGTTGACGGTGGCGTAGGTCGCCAGGGTCAGCGCGAGCGTCACGGTGATCGCGCCCGCCAGGTCCAGTCGGCCTTCGTACGGCTTGCGCGTGCCGGGCACCAGTCGCAGCGTGGCCAGTGCCACTGCCACGCCGATCGGCAGGTTCACCAGGAAGATCCAGTGCCAGCTCAACGCACTGGTGAGCAGGCCGCCCAGCAGTACGCCGATGCTGCCGCCGCCGGCGCAGACGAAGCCGTAGATACCCATCGCCCGGGCGCGATCGCCGGCCTCGGTGAACAGGTCCATGATCAGCGACAACGCCACGGCCGAGACCACTGCACCGCCCAGACCCTGCGCCGCACGCGCCGCTACCAGCAAGCCACGTGACGTCGCCAGCCCGCACACGAGCGAGGCCAGCGTGAAGGCGGCGATGCCGATCAGGAACACGCGGCGGTGTCCGAGCAGATCGCCCAGTCGACCCGCCAGCAGCAGGAAGCCGCCGTAGGTGAGCATGTAGGCATTGACCACCCACGCCAGCGCGGTCTCGGAGAAGCCGAGGTCGGCCTTGATCGAGGGCAGCGCGACATTCACGATCGTGGTGTCCAGCACGATCATCAGCACGCCCATGCACAGCACATAGAAGGCCAGCCAGTCGTGGCGGGCAGGGGCGTTGGCCGTCATCGGAAGACTCCTCGCATCGTTTTCTGCCGGAAAAGCAGGACGGGGGATCCTGCGATCCGCATCGTGGCCGGCATCGCTGCCATCAATCGGCGGCCTGGATCGCCTCGACCTGGATCCGCAGCGTCACGTCCATGTTGAAGCCGTAATCCTTGCCGGCGGACATGCCGAAAGCGTCGCGCTTGAACATTGCCAGCGCGTCCGCACCGCAGACCTCGCGCTTGAACACCGGATGCGGCATGCACTTGAAGCTGCGGATGGCGAGCGTGAGCGGGTGGCTGACGCCATGCAGTGTCAGCGTTCCCTCCACGCGCGTCGGCGCGCCTTGGCGAAAGCCGGCGAGATGCCCGGAGTAACGGGCCTGCGGCCATTGCCTGGTATCGAACAGTTCGGGCCCCTGGGCCATCGCGTTGAGCTTGTCCTGCCCGAAGTCCGCGCTCGCCATGTCGACCGTCACGTCGACGGTGCCGCTCTGCGCGGCACGGTCGAGGGTCACCGTGCCGCGACTGGAGTTGAACTTCCCGCGCCAGACCGACAGCCCGCCCATGTGGTCGGCCTCGAAGCTGGGGTAGGTGTGGTCCGGGTCGATCCGGTAGGTGACCGGTGCCGCGGCGGCGCTGGTGCAGGCAAAGGCGGTGAGCACGCCGAAGGCCAGGGCAAGCGTGGCGGCAGGGCGAAGGCGGGCGGGCTGGCGCATATCGGGTGGTCCTCGGGTGGATGGTGCAAAGACGACGGATCGCGCGCCGCGGTTTCGACAATCGCCAAAAACGAAAACGCGCGGACCAGCCGCGCGTTTTCGTTGAAGCTACCCGGGTGAGCCGGACTCAGCGATGTCCGGTGGCGCGCTCCACCTCGTCCTCGTCCGGCGGAATCTGCAGGTCGTCCGGATGCCGGTTGGCCTCCATCCGCTCCGCCTCGATCGACGGCGTGCGCCAGCCGGACTTCACGCCCCACAGGAAGAACACCAGGCCGATCACTGCCACCAATGCCAGATCCCAACCGTAGGGGATGTAGCCGAGGCCACCGAACTTGGCGCTGCCCATCTTCGACACCGCGGCCAGCGTGATCAGGTAAGCCACCAGCCACCACGCGCCCCTCAGGTGCGAGGCGAAATCCTTCCAGCCGTGCTTGGCCTGGTAATAGAAGTACACCGGCAGCGCCACCACCATCAGCAGGATGATCTCGCCGGTCAGCGGCCACTTCGCCCAGTACAGCAGCTCGGCCGACATGATGAAGGCGATCGCGGCGATGATCGGCAGCCCGGCCAGCCGGAACGGGCGATGCAGCTCCGGCGCGGTGCGGCGCAGGGTCATCACGCTGACCGGGCCGGTGAGGTAGGAAATGATCGTTGCCACCGAGATCACCGCGGCGAGCGAATCCCAGCCGCGGAAGAAGAACAGGAACAGGAACGACACCACCAGGTTCAGCCACATCGCCGGGCGCGGCACGCCCGACTTCGGATCGATCCGGCCGAAGATCGCCGGCAGCGTGCCGTTGCGCTCCATGCCGTAGATCATGCGGGCGGTGGTGGCGGTGTAGGTCATGCCGGTGCCGCTGGGGCTGACGAAGGCATCGGCGTACAGCAGGATCGCCAGCCAGTTCAGGTTGACCAGCACCGCCAGTTCGGCGAACGGCGAGCTGAAGTTGATGCCCTTCCAGCCGGCCTGGGCCAGCAGGTCCGGCGGCACGGCGCCGAGGTAGGCGATCTGCAGCAGCACGTAGACCACGGTGGCCAGCGCGATGGCGCCGATGATCGCGAACGGGATGCTGCGCCCCGGGTTGCGCGCTTCGCCGGCCAGGTTCACCGGGCTCTGGAAGCCATTGAAGCTGAACACGATGCCGGCCGTGGCCACGGCGGTGAGGATCGCCGCGAAGTCGTTCGCGTGGCTGCCGCCGCTGGCGCCCACCGACAGGTTCTCGCTGTGGAAGCCGCTGGCGATCAGTGCGATGCCGGTGGCGGCCGGGATGATCAGCTTGACGATGGTGATCAGGCTGTTGGAGCGGGCGAACAGCTTCACGCTCCAGAAGTTGAGCAGGAAGTACACGATCACCAGCACTGCCGCGAAGCCCAGGCCCAGGTGGCTGAGTTCGCCGTGCTTGCCTGGCGCGGCGTGGTAGAGATCCTGCGCCCACTGCCACTTCCAGCCGGCCATGTACTGCACCGAGGCCTCGGCCTCCACCGGGATCACCGAGACGATCGCGATCCAGTTCGCCCACGCCGCGATGAAGCCCACCAGCGAGCCGTGCGAGTAATGACCGTAGCGCACCATGCCGCCGGACTCGGGGAACATCGCGCCCAGCTCGGCGTAGGTCAGCGCGATCGACAGGATGATCACCGCGCCCAGCACCCACGCCCAGATCGCGCCCGGGCCGGCCAGCTTGGCGGCGTTCCACGCGCCAAACAGCCAGCCCGAGCCGATGATCGAGCCCAGGCCGGTGAACATCAGGGCGAAAGGTCCGACATCACGTCGGAGCGAGTTCTGGTTTGCCATCGAGGAACCCCTGCGCGGCGGAATCGCCGCGGTTCAAAACCACGATAGTGGCAAAGTGGGCCGGGGCTGTCACGCCGCGCCCGCAACGGCGAGCACGCGCGCCCGCCGTCGTTCCGTCCGCGGCGCGATCACGGATCGAGCGAGACCACGCAGTCGATGCCTGCCCGGGCCATCTTCGCGTAGGGGCAGATGCGCTCGGTGTTGCGCACGAGTTCCTCGGCAATCGCCCGGTCGACGCCCGGCAGGCGGATGCGGATGTCCGCGACGAGCATGAACAGGCCATCGACCGGGTCGCGGCCGAAACTGACCCGGGCAACGATCTCGGCGTCGGGGATCGCCACGTTCGCTCGCGCCGCGAGCAGGCTCAATGCGCCGTGGAAGCAGGCGGCGTAGCCGGCGGCGAACAACTGCTCTGGATTGGTGCCGCCGCCCGGGCCGCCCATCTGCTCGGGCAGACGCAATCGCACGTCGAGGGCGCCGTCGTCGGAGCGGGCCACCCCGGAGGCGCGGCCATGCCGGGATTCGCCGCCGTCGACGCGCACGGTCGCCGTGTAGAGCGGAAGGAAATCCGCCCCGAGATGCTTGTCGAGCAGGGAGAGCGGAGGGGGTCGCAGATCGGTCATGACGGGCACGGCTCCTTGACGGGCCGGATCGGCCTCAGGCGAGAACGCCCTCTTCGGCAAGTATCGCCGCCTGCACGCCCGGATCGGCCTCCATGCGACGGGCGAAGCGCATCAGGTGATCAAGGCCGTACAGTCCCATGTCCAGTCCGACGGCCCAGCGCAGGATCACCAGCAGATACGGATCGGCGACCGAGCGTCTCCCGACCAGCCAGTCGCGGCCGGCCAGCCGGGTGTCGAGTCGCTCCAGACAGGTGCGCAGGTATCGTCGCGCACCGTACACCGGCACTCCCGCCGGGATTTCTTCTTCAAGAAAGCATGAGGCCCGCAGCAGCGGCAGGAACGCCTTGTGCACGTCGGAGTTGAGAAACCCCAGCCAGCGCATCACCTCGGCGCGCCCGCGCGGCGACCCGTCGCCGAGCAGCCCCGTTTCGGGCTGGACCTCGGCGAGATAGCCGAGAATCGCCACGTTCTCGGTAAGCGTGAAGTCGCCGTGTTCCAGCATCGGCACGGTACCAGTGGCATTGCGCGCCCGGTATGCCGGCGACTTCAGGCTGTCGTGGCTCATCCTTACCGTTTCGTACGGCGCACCGATCCATTCGAGCACGATATGCGCGGCCAGCGAGCTGGCGCCCGGCAGGAAGTAGAGCTTCACGCCGCCGCCCCGTGGTTGCCGAACGCGGAGCGGGCGAACCAGGCGTGGAAATCCTGCTTGCCCAGCCGTGCGCCGTCGCCGGGCAGCAGCGTGCCCGGCTCCAGCACGGCGCCGAAGTAAGGGGCCTGCGGGTCCGCTACCACCTTGCGGGTATCCCCGATGGCGGCGAGGAAGCGTTGCACCCATGCCGCCATCGGCGCCCGCTCGGGACCGCCGATTTCCACCGTGCCGTTGACCGCGGCACCGAGCGCAGCATCGACCACCGCATCGGCGACATCGTCCGAGGCGATCGGCTGCATCAACCCGCTCGAAATACGCAGCTCCTTGCCCTGGCCGGCATCGCCGGCGATGCCGTTGAGGAACTCGAAGAACTGGGTGGAGTGGACGATGGTGTACGGGATGCCGGCCGCGCGGATCAGTGCTTCCTGGGCCATCTTGGCGCGGATGTAGCCGCTCGCCGCAAATGCGGGACGCCCGGTGCCCACCACCGACAGCGCCACGTGATGCTTGACGCCGGCTTTCTGTTCCGCGCCGGCTAGGTGGCGGGCCGATGCCTCGAAGAATGCGAGCACCGCCTTGTCCTCGAACGAGGGCGAGTTGGCGACGTCCACCACCACGTCGGTGCCAGCCATCGCCGCGTCCAGGCCTTCGCCGGTCACGGCGTTGACACCCGAGGACGGCGCTGCGGCCACCACGTCGTGGCCGCGCTTGCGCAGGCGCTCGACGACCTTGTTGCCGATGAGCCCGGTACCACCGATGACGACGATTTTCATGGGAAGCCTCCGTTCTGCATGGGCGCCAGGGGCGCGTGACGATTCGATCCTAGGCATGGCGGCTGGCGGCCGGTAGGCACGTCGGCGGGCTCGCCGTGTTGCGCTGGACGCACCAATCGTCGCGCCGCGGGCGAGCCGGCCAGGTCAGCCGCGGCCAGCCGCAGACGTTTGCCGTGGTTCGCGCGAGATTGCCGGCGGCACGGGAGCGAGCCCGGTCGCACACTCCAGATCCAGCGCGCGCACGGCGGTGGTCATGTAGTCGATGAACACACGGATGCGCGCCGGCAGCTGCAGTCGGCTCAGATAGCACAGGTAGTGCCCGCGATCGTTCGGCGCATATTGCGCCAGGCAGGCCACCAGCCGGCCGGCGCGCAGGTGTTCGCTGACCTGGTAACCGGGCATCTGCGCGATGCCGTGGCCGTCGAGCACGGCCTGCAGCACCAGCTCGTCGTCGTTGAACGTACAGGTGGACGACGGCTGAAACTTCTGCACCCGACCGTCGACCTTGAACTCCCATTCGGAGATCCGGCCCGATGCCGTGCGGAAATTCACGCACGAGTGCTCGGGCAGGTCCTCCACTTGTCGCGGCAATCCCCGCGCCTGCCGGTATGCGGGCGAGGCGCAGACCAGCATCGGCATCGGTATCAGCTGCTTGGCGATCACCTGGCTGTCGCCCAGATGCCCGTCGCGAAAGGCCACGTCGATCCGGTCCGCGCTGAAGTCGGTGGGGCGATCGTCGAGCATCAAGTCGACGGCGATCTCCGGATAACGGGCGCGAAAACCGTTGAGCAGCGGCGCCACGATGCGACGTCCGAATCCTCCCATGGCGCTGATCCGCAGTTGCCCGCGCGGCGGCCCCTCGCGCAGGTCGCGCATGTCCTCCAGCGCCTGCACGATGCGCTCCACGCCCGGATGGCAGTTGCGGTAGAACAGTTCGCCCTCGCGGGTCAGGGTGGTGTGCCGGGTAGTGCGCAGGAACAGCCGCGTGCCCAGCTGGGACTCGAGCTTCTGCACGCTGCGGCTGACCGCCGAGCGGCCGACGCCGAGGCGGTCGCCGGCGCGGGCGAAACTGCCTTCGGTCGCCACGGCGATGAACGCCACGACACCGGCATAGCTGGCGGAAAAGGTCGCAGCGAGGGCGTCGCTGTTCGCGCAGTGGGATCGGTCTTGCGAATCGGGGGTCATCGGTCGTGTCCGGGGAGGTCAAGGCTCTGCGCTCGCCGGCGCGAGGCGCATTCCGCGCCGGCCAGGGCCGGTCCGTACCTCACAGACGTTTCAGTGGCGACATCTGTGACGCCGCCGGCGAATTGTTTCCTGTGCAGCAACACCAGGAGCCCGCCGCCGGACCTACCGCACCCGGCACCACGAACCTAGGCTGAGCCGGTCACGCCATCGAGCGCGAGCAGCTACCTCAGCCGATCTGAGGGACGACCAGACGCCCACCGAGGATTCAGACCATGACCCAGCGTATCGACTACCAGCAGCAAGCCCCCGAGCTGTTCAAGAAGCTCGTCGCCATCAGCATGCAGGCCGCCCAGGGCGGCATCGAGGCGGCCATCGGCCACCTCGTCGAGATCCGCGCCTCGCAGATCAACGGCTGCGCCTTCTGCGTGGACATGCACATCAAGCAGGCGATGATTCACGGCGAGCGTCCGCTGCGCATCCACCACCTCACGGTGTGGCGCGAATCCCCGCTGTTCTCCGAGCGCGAGCGCGCGGCGCTGGCGTGGACCGAGGTGCTGACGCAACTGTCGCCGCACGGCGTGCCGGACGACATCTATGCGCTGGTCCGTGAGCAGTTCACCGAAAAGGAGCTCACCGAGCTCACCTATGCGGTGATGGCGATCAACGCCTGGAACCGCATCAATGTCGCCTTCACCAGCGTCCCCGGTACCGCCGACAAGGCCTACGGGCTGGACAAGGCCGGCCTGGCCTGATCCCCCGATCGGCGCGGCGTTGTCGCGCCGATCGCGTTCTCCACGCCCGCCGTCACCGGCACGGCCCCTTCATGAGGACACTTCCATGCGCAGCTTCAAGACCTTCGGACTGCTGTTGCTGCTCGCCACCGGCGCGGCGGCGGCCCATCAGACCGAGCACGCCATTGCCGTCCCGGGTGCGCCGACGGCCAAGGTGGCGGAGCTGATGACCAAGGCACTCAAGGACTATCCCGGCAAGGAGGGCGAGATGATCCTGGTCACCTACCCACCCGGCTCGGTCGATCCGGTCCACCGCCACTATGCCCACGCCTTCGTCTACGTGCTCGAGGGCCACATCACGATGGCCCTGAACAACGCCAAGCCGGTCACGCTGGGGCCGGGCCAGACCTTCTACGAAGGCCCGGAGGACGTGCATACCGTCGGCCGCAACGCCAGCAAGACCGAGCCGGCCCGGTTCGTGGTGTTCCTGCTGAAGGAGCAGGACAAGCCGGTGCTGATTCCGGAGCATTGAGCATTCGTCGCGCCGCTTCGGGGCGCCGGGTTCCTGGGAGGGGTGGCCGTACGGTGCGGTGTCGACCGTATTCCCGCGCCTTGGCGTCGTCGGGTGGCAATCGGCGTAGGCTGACGACGTTAGGTCGATATCACGGTCCATCCGATGGACGTCGCCACCGCCACTTTCCGCGATCTGCGGCCGAGGCTGCAGGGCATCGCCTACCGCCTGCTCGGTTCCGTTTCGGAATCCGAGGACATCGTGCAGGACGTGTGGTTGCGCTGCCACGCTGCGCCACAAGGATGCTCTGCGCATCGAGCGGGTGATGATCAACGGCCAGCATGCCGTGCTGCGCTATATCGATGGCGAGCTGGAGTCTGCCCAGTCCTATGAAAGCGACGGCGACCGCATCACCCGCGTGCACGTGCAACGCAATCCCGAGAAGCTGGCCCGGCTGGTGGCGGCCATTGCGCAGCGCCGACTGCAGCCGGCGGCCTGAGACGTCGAGGGCGCGTGTACGTCGCCCGGCGGGTGCCGGCTGATCCGCGCATCCCGGAACCAGCGCATCATCCATGCGAGATGGCTTGGCGCGTGCGCCCTGCGCGGATACGGCAGGGTCTTCCGGAAGGAATTATTTCGGGGGCGCTCCCGGACATGCCGATCGGCGCTCTTTCCCACGCAGGGGGAGGCCATGCACGAGAAATACGGCGCGGGCACCGACGGCTGCGGGAAGCCGAGGGCTGGCATCAGTGAAAGGAGGGCGTGATTCCTGTCAGCACTCGATCACGTTCACCGCGAGGCCGCCGCGCGACGTCTCCTTGTACTTGTCCTTCATGTCGCGGCCGGTGGCGCGCATGGTGGCGATCACCTTGTCCAACGACACGCGGTGCTTGCCGTCGCTCTTGAGCGCCATACGGCTGGCGTTGATCGCCTTCACCGAGCCCATCGCGTTGCGCTCGATGCAGGGAATCTGCACCAGGCCGCCGATCGGGTCGCAGGTGAGGCCCAGGTTGTGCTCCATGCCGATCTCGGCGGCGTTCTCCACCTGCCAGATGCTGCCGCCCAGTGCGGCGGTGAGCCCGCCGGCGGCCATCGAGCAGGCCACGCCCACCTCGCCCTGGCAGCCGACCTCGGCGCCGGAGATCGAGGCGTTCTCCTTGTAGAGGATGCCGATCGCGCCCGCGGTGAGCAGGAAGTCGACCACGCCGTTCTCGTCGAAGCGCGGGCAGAAGCGGTGGAAGTACTGCAGCACCGCCGGCACGATGCCAGCCGCGCCGTTGGTGGGCGCGGTCACCACGCGGCCGCCGGCGGCGTTCTCCTCGTTCACCGCCAGCGCGTAGAGATTCACCCAGTCGAGGATCGTGAGCGGGTCCTTCAGTGCGGCCTCGGGCTGGCGGCGCAGATCCTCGGCCATCGCCGGCGCGCGGCGCGCCACCTTCAACCCGCCCGGCAGGACGCCGGGCGAACGCAGGCCGCGCGCCACGCAGTCCTGCATCGCCTGCCAGATGGTCAGCAGGCCGGCGCGCGTTTCCGCTTCCGGCCGCCACACGCTCTCGTTGGCCAGCATCAGCTGGGCGATGGTGAGTCCGTGCTGCTCGCACAGCTTCAAGAGCTGGTCGCCGCTGGAAAACGCGTAGGGCTGCTCGGTGGTGTCGGCCACGATGCGGTCCTCGGCCGCCTCGTCGTGATTCACCACGAAGCCGCCGCCCACCGAGTAGTAGTCGCGCGTGGCCAACTCGTTGCCGTTGGCGTCGTAGGCGGAAAAGCGCATGCCGTTGGTGTGGAACGGCAGCTTCTGGCGCTTGTTGAACACCAGGTCGGCCTTCTCGTCGAACACGATGGTGTGGCGACCGAGCAGCACGATGCGGTGCTCCTTGCGGATGCGCGCGAGCGTGGCAGGAATGCTGTCCGGGTCCACCGTGTCCGGGTGCGCGCCTTCCAGGCCCAGCAACACCGCCTTGTCGGTGCCGTGGCCGCGGCCGGTCATCGCCAGCGAGCCGAACAGCTCCGCGCGCACGCGCGCCACCCGGTCCAGCACACCCTTCTCGTCCAGCCAGCGCTCGCAGAAACGCGCCGCCGCGCGCATCGGCCCCACCGTGTGCGACGAGGACGGCCCGATGCCGATCTTGAAGAGGTCGAAGACGCTGACGGCCATGGATACGCTGCGGGGGAGTGGGGAAGGCCCGCTATTCTAGGCGCTCCCGCCAGCCCGGCGTCTGTACGCCCGCGTGTGTTGATGAGCCACCTGATCCTCTACCAGCGCGATTACTGCCACCTGTGCGACGCCGCCCTCGCCGTGATGGCCGAGGCGCGCGCGCCGGATTTCGACAGCGAATGGGTGGACGACAGCGCCGAACTGGAAGCGCGCTACGGCACGCGCGTGCCGGTGCTTCGGGATACGCGGGATGGGCGGGAGCTGGACTGGCCGTTCGATGCGGCGGCGGTGCGGGTATTTCTTGACGCGCCAGACAGCCTTGCGGGGAGTGAATAACGCCACCCCTCGTCCAGTCTCGGAGATGTCGGACTCGACTTCGGCCAGCGCGTGACCTACTTCGCCGTCAGATTCAGATGCGCCGTCACCGCCACCTCATCGGCGATCACCGACGTATCCGCGTAATCCCCGCCGCCCACGCCGAAATCCAGCCGCTTCACGGTGCCCTTCACGTCGAGCGTGGCGTTCTTGCCGTTCGGCTTGAAGTCCACGGTGAGGCTGACCGGCTTGGTGACGCCGTGCAGGGTGAGGTTGCCGTCGGCGATGACGGTGGTGCCGCTCTGGTGGAAGGCGGTGGTGACGAAGTGGGCCTTGGGGAATTGGGCAACGTTGAAGAAGTCGCTGCCGGGCAGGGCGGTATCGCGGTCGTTGTCTCCGGTCTTAGCGCTGGCAAGGTCGACGATGACGTCGAACTTCGACGCGTCGAGATGCGCCGGGTCGTAGGCGATGGCGGCGTCGAACTTCTCGAAGTGGCCGTCGAAGCCCGAGCCTTGGAAGTTGCCGTGGAAAGCCAGCGTGCTGCCGGACGGCTGCACGGTGTAGTCGGCGGCGCTGGCGAGGCCCGGCAGGGCCAGCGCGCACAGGAGCAGGGCAAATCGCGTCATGGTCGATCTCCTTTAAAGGAAAGCATCAGTCGCGCGGGCGGCCGAACGGCAGCATCCGGCGCAGCACGTTGTCGTTGTCGAACACGTGGTGCTTGATGGCCGCGCCCACGTGCGCCACCAGCACCAGCAGCAGCGCCCAGAACAAGAGCTCGTGCGCCTCGTGCGCGACCTTGGCCAGCTCCTCGTTCTTGGCGGCGATGGCCGGGAGGTTGAACAGCTTGAAGTACTGCAGCGGGAAGCCGCGCAGCGAGTTGAACCACCAGCCGGTGAGCGGCAGCGCCACGATCATCAGGTACAGCACGCCGTGCACGGCATGCGCGGCGAGCTGCTGCCAGCGCGGGCCGGGCTCGTCCCTGGGGCGGCGGTCGAACGCGCGCCACAGCAGGCGCAGCGCGAACAGCGCCAGCACGGTGAGGCCGATCGACTTGTGCCACGCGTACACGCTGATCTTGCTCATCGACGGCGTCATGTCGGTCATCAGCAGACCCCACACGCCGTTGACCAGGATGGCCAGCGCCATGATCCAGTGAAAGAACTTGGCGACGCTGCCCCACTGGCGGTCGGTGCTGCGAAGGCTCATGGCTTGTCCTGCGATGTGGGTGCGGATGTGGATGCGGGCGCGGCCCCGGCGTCGCGGATGGCCTCGATCTCCAGCTGCACCAGCACCTGGTCGCCGATGGAGTTGGCGAAGGCGGTGATGCCGAACTCGCGGCGGTCCAGCGCGGCGGTGGCGGAGAAGCCGGCGACGGTATGCAGGCCGTAGACCGTGCGGGCGAGGCGGTTGAACTGGAACGGCACGTCCACGGCCTTGCTCACGCCGCGCAGGGTGAGCTGGCCGTGGATCACGCCGTGGCTGTCGTCGGTGCGTTCCACCGACGTACTGGCGAAGTGCGCGTAGCGGTGGCCGGCGGCATCGAGCAGGGCGGGCTTGAGCACCGCCTTGTTCCAGTCGGCGTCGCCCATGTCCAGGCTGTTGAGGTCGATATCCAGCTCGGTGGCCGAGTTCTCCCAGTGATCCGGATCGAAGCGCAGCCAGCCCCTGGCGATGTGCAGGCGGCCCCACGGGCGCGAGTAGCCGTCGTGGGTGATGTTGAAAAGCACCTGGCTATGCACCGTGTCGAAACGGTAGCTGTCGGTGGCGGCCCGCGCGGGCGCCGCGCCGGTGAGCGCGAGGGTGGCGAGAACGATCAATACGGGCAGTCGCAGCGTCATTCGACGAGTCTGGACGAAGACGAATGACCGTGCCAGCGCAGCCGGTGGAACAGATTGTCCCATCGGCGAACCCCTGGCGGGCACGTCCACGGTTGCGTCCTCCGGCAGGGCGCGCCGGCGCTGTAGGAATCTGCGACAGATCGGCGGCGCGCGATTTTTGGCATGATCCACAGCTCGCAGCGGGCGAATCGCCCGCGATGCGGGCCGGAATCGGCAGCGCATGCTGGCAGGGGATGGCTCATGGTGTCGTGGGTGCTTGGACTGATGTTGGCCTTCGCCACGCCCGTGGCGAGCGGCAGCGCCGCGCCCGTCGCGGCATCGGCCAGCGCGGCCGCTCCGCTGGCCACCCCGCAGTTTCGCCGCTACGGCCTGGCCGACGGACTGCCCGGCGCGATGGTCTATGCGGTGGTGCAGGATCACCAGGGCGCGATGTGGTTCGGCACCACCGGCGGCATCGGCCGCTACGACGGCGTGGACTTCACCGTGTTTCGCCACGACGTGGCCGACCCGCATTCGCTGCCGAACAACCAGATCTACACGCTGTTCGTCGATCGCGCCGGGCGGCTCTGGGCCGGCGGCGTGTCCGGCGGACTCAGCCGCTACGAGCCGGCCAGCGGTGGCTTCGCCCAGTGGCAGCACGACGACGCCAACCCCGCCAGCCTGGCGCATGACGAGGTGTGGTCGATCGCGCAGACGCCCGATGGCCAGCTGTGGGTGGCCACGCAGGACGGGCTCGATCGGCTGCGCCGGGACGGCCGCGGTTTCGAGCACGTGATCGACACCACGCTGCCGCCGGACCTGTCGCCGCGCGGCATGGGGCCCACGCGCGCGCTGCTGGCCGAGAACAACGGCCGGCTGTGGATCGGCAGCGAGCGCGGCATCTATCTGCGCAGCCCCGACGGCGCGCTGCGGCGGGTGCCGGTCGACCCTTCGTTCAAGGGCGACCTCAGCAAGATCTGGCGCATCGAGGGCGGTGGCGACGAGGTGCGTGTGTCCACCAGCAACGGTGTGCTGCGCATCGGTGCCGACGGTGTGGCGCGTCCGGCGTGGCTTGCCGGCGTGCGTTCCATGAGCAGCGTGCGCGACGCGCGCGGGCGGCTGTGGGTGGGCACGCAGCAGGGCGCGTGGCTGGACAACGGCGACGGCAGCGGGCGCATGTTCACCGGCCACTCGCTGTTGCCGGGCGGGCTGCCGGCCGACTCGATCTGGCAGATCACGCGCGACCGCGAGGGCGGCCTGTGGTTTGCCGTGGCCGACGGCGGCGCCGCCTACCTCGGCCCGGGCTGGGACGGCTTCAGCCGCATGACCCACGTGCCGGACGACCCCACCAGCCTAGCCACCACCGCGGCCGAAGTGGTGGTGGCCAGCCGCGACAACCGGCTGTGGGTGGGCGAGGTCGGCGGCATCGACAAGCTCGATCCGGCCACCGGCGAGGTCGAGCACGTGGTGGCGCGCATGCCTGAGTCGGTGATCTCGATGGTGGAAGACCCGCAGCACCGGTTGTGGGCGGCCGGGCAAGGGGCGCTGTACGTGGTGGAGGGCGGTCGCGTGCAGCCGCTGGACACCGCGCCGGTGGGGCTCACCCGCCCCACCCGGCTGGTCTACTCGGACGACGGGCACGTCTACGTGGCGGCGTGGGGCGAGGGCATCTTCGCGATCGACACGCAGAGCCGCCAGGTGCAGCCGGTGCCGATGCCGGACGTGGCGGCCGCGCGCAACGTCTCGGTGTTCGCCACGCGCGACGGCGACCCCTGGTACGCCAGTGCGGCGGGCCTGATGCGGCTGGATCGCACGAGCCACCGCATGATGTTCGTCGAGGGCGTGCCGCAGCGCTTCATCATGGCCGTCGCGTTCGATCGCAGCGGTTTCTGGGTGGCGTGGGAGAACGGGCTGGAGCATTACCGCTACGCCGACGGCCGCGCGGTGAGCGACCGCGTGGTGACGGTGCCGCCCGAGTGGCAGAGTCGCGACATCCTCGGCATGCGCACCGATCGCGAGGATCGGCTGTGGCTGTTCGCCACGCAGGGGTTGTGGCGCTTCGACCCGGCCTCCGGCGCGTTCACCCGGTTCGGGCCGCAGGACGGCCTGCTCGACGGCGAGTTCAACAACGACCGCACGGCGATGCTCGCCAACGGCATGATCTACGGTGCGACCAAGGGCGGTGTGGTCGGCTTCAGTCCCGAGCGGCTGGCGGCGCAATCGCGCAAGGCGGTGGCGCCGACGGTATTCCTGAGCGCGCTCAGCGTGCGCCGGCACGGCGCCGTGCGCGCGCTGCCGGTGGTCGAAGGCGGCGCGCTGTCGCTGGGCTGGCGCGACCGCGATTTGCGCGTGGTGGCGCGGGCGGCATCGTTCATCAATCCGGCGGGGAATCGTTTCCGCTTCCGGCTCGACGGCTTCGATAGCGATTGGGTAGACGTGGGCCCTCACGGCGAGCGCGAATTTGCCGGACTGGGCGCGGGCGACTACACGCTGCGGGTGATGGCCGCCGCGCCGGGCGGCGCATGGGGCACGCTGGCGGCGCCGCTGGCGATCCACGTCGATGCGCCGCCGTGGAACCGCTGGTGGGCATGGCTGGCCTATGCCGTGGTGGCGGCCGCGCTGGCCGCGACGCTGTCGCTGGCATGGCGCCGCCGCGTGGCGCAGCGCCACCGCATCCAGTTGGCCGAGCAGCAGCGCCATCTGGCCGAGCAGGCCAACGCGGCCAAGACGCAGTTCCTGGCCACGCTCAGCCACGAGATCCGCACGCCGATGACCGGCGTGATCGGCATGGCCGAGCTGCTGCTCACGACGCCGCTGCGGCCGGACCAGAGCGACTACGCGCACGCCATGCAGCGCTCCGGCTCGATGCTGCTGAAACTGCTCAACGACGCGCTCGACCTGGCCCGCATCGAGGCCGGGCGCTTCATGCTGGAGCCCGCGCCGTTCGATCCGCGCCAGCTGCTGGACGACGTGACCCGACTGGTCGCCGGGCAGGCGCGCAGCAAGGGCATCGCCTTTTCGCTGGAGCTGGCGCCCGACCTGCCGACGTCGCTGCTCGGCGACGCGCTGCGCATCGAACAGATCCTGCTCAACCTGGTGACCAACGCGGTGAAGTTCACCGAGCGCGGCAAGGTCACGCTGGGCGCGCAGCGCAGCACCGACGGCGTGATGTTCAGCGTGGCCGACACCGGCCCGGGCATTCCCGAAGCGAGCCAGTCGCGATTGTTCCAGCGCTTCGAGCAGGAGGCCGGCCCGCAGCGCCGGGCCGGCAGCGGGCTGGGGCTGGCGATCTGCCGCGAACTGGTGACCCTGATGGGCGGCTCGATCGAACTGGAATCGCGGCTCGCCCAGGGCAGCACCTTCCGCGTGCGGCTGCCGCTGCGCGAGCTGTCTGCCGCCGTACCGAGCGCGGCGCCACCGGCGATGAGCCTGCGCGTGCTGCACGTGTTGCTGGTGGAGGACGACGTCACCGTGGCGGCGGTGATCCGCGGCCTGCTGGAGCGCCAGGGCCACGCGGTCACCTACGTCACCAACGGCCTCGGCGCACTGGTGGAGCTGGGCGCCGGCCCGTTCGACCTGCTGCTGCTGGACCTGGACCTGCCCGGCGTGGACGGCTTCCAGCTGGCGCGGATGATCCGCCAGCGCGAAGGCGAGGGCGAACGCCTGCCGATCGTGGCGATCACCGCGCGCTCCGGCGGCGACGAGGAGCAGCGCAGCCGCGAGGCCGGCATGGATCACTTCCTGCGCAAGCCGCTGTCGGGCGAGCAACTGGCCCGCGCGATGGACGTGGCGATCGCCGCGGCCGCGCTGCCGGTCTGAGCCACGACCTTCCGGACAAGCCGCCGCGTCGCGGATTTGGCATGATCGGACCTGCCATGGCTCGGATGGCGCAAGGGGATCGCATGTTTCCATCGCTGGTAATGGCCATCGGCCTGCTGGCCGCTGCGGGGCCGGGCGCTCCGGCCGCGGCCGCGTCGCCGCCCGCCGCCGCGGTGATGCCGGCGCCGGGTGGCGCGCTGCCGACGCCGCAGTTCCGCCGCTACGGCACCGCCGAGGGCCTGCCCAGCAGCAGCGTGTACGCGGTGGTGCAGGACCCGGCCGGCGCCATGTGGTTCGGTACCAAGGGCGGTCTGGCGCGCTACGACGGCGTGCAGTTCCAGGTGTTTCACCACGTCGCCGGCGATCCCGCGTCGCTGCCGCACAACACGGTGGGCGGCCTGCTGGTGGATCGCCAGGGCCGGTTGTGGACCAGCGGCCTGGAAGCGGGCTTGAACCGCTACGACCCGGCCAGTGGCGGCTTCGAGCACTGGGCGCACGATCCGGCCGATCCGGCCAGCCTGGCGATCGACAAGGTGTGGACGATGGCGCAGACCGCCGACGGCACGCTGTGGGTGGGCACCGAGGAGGGCCTGGACCGCATGCGCGCGGACGGTCGCCACTTCGACCACGTGCCCAGCCCGCCGCGCGACGACGGCGAGGCCGACCATTTCGGCGCGGTGGCTGCGCTGTTTGTCGACCGCCACGACCGGCTGTGGATCGGCAGCGCGCACGGGGTGTTCCGGCGCGATCCGGACGGCCGCATCCGGCGCATCCGCGGCGTCGATCCGACGCTGCTGATCGACGCCTGGTCGATCGACGGCAACGCCGGCGACGACGAGATCCGCATTGCCGCCACTCACGGCCTGTTCCTGGTGGGCGATGACGACGTGGCACGCCCGTTCGACACGCCCGGCCTGCCCGACACCAACATCATGACCAGCGCGCGCGACCGGGCGGGGCGGCTGTGGATCGGCACGCAGAAGGGCCTGTACCTGCAGGAGCACCCGCACGACCCGCTGATCGCTGTGATCGACAAGCCGGTGATGTACGGCAACCTGCCCGGCAGCTGGGTGTGGAAGATCACGGTCGATCGCGAGGGCGGGCTGTGGTTCGCGCTGTTCGACGGCGGCGTGGCTTACCTCGCGCCCGGCTGGCACGGCATGAGCCGCTACACGCACGTCCCCGACGACCCCGACAGCCTGCGCGACTCGATGGCCACCGCGATGGCGCGTGCGCGCGACGGCACGCTGTGGGTGGGCGAGCGCGGCGGCCGGGTGGACAAGCTCGAACCGTCCACCGGGCGCGTGCAGCACGTGCTGTCGGACCTGCGCGGCGACGTGCAGGGCATGACCGAGGACACCGACCACAACCTGTGGATTGCCACCAAGGGCGCGCTGTACCGGTACCGCGACGGCCGGCTCGATCGCGTCGATCCGCAGCGACAGATCCTGCTCACGCCACTGGAGGTGGAGGCCGGACCGGAACGCCAGCTCTATGTGCGCACCTTCAACCAGGGCCTGTTCCGCATCGATCCGCAGACGCTGGCGGTGATGCCCGTGCCGATCGAGGGCGGCAACGAGCGCGCACGCTGGGGCAGCCAGATGACGCTGCGCTTCGGCGTGTTCTGGTACGCCAGCGACGGCGGCCTGTATCGGCTCGATCCCGGCCACGGATATTTCGAGCCGGTGCCCGGCGTGGCCAACGACCGCTCCGTCGACGCCTTCGACAGCTCGCCCGACGGCTTCTGGCTGGCGCGCTCCGACGGGCTGGAGCATTACCGCCTCGCGCCCGACGGCCTCACGCTCGATCGCCGCGTGCGCGCCGACCAGGGCTGGCCCTCGATCAACGTGGTCGACCTGCGCATCGACGCGCACAAGCGCGTGTGGATCTTCGGCAGCGACGGGCTGTGGCGTTTCGATCCGGACACCGGTCGCTTCCGTGCGATGGGCCTGCAGGACGGCCTGGCCAACGGCGAATTCTTCCGCGGCTACAGCCGTCTGGAAGACGGCACCATCTACGCGCCCACCTTCGGCGGCGTGGTGGGCTTCAACCCCGACCGCATCACCGAGCAGGACAGCACGCCGTCGCTGGCGATCACCGGCGTGCGCGTGCGCCGCCACGGCAAGCTGCACGAGCTGCCGCCGGACGGCACGCTCACCATCGACTGGCGCGACCGCGAGGTGAGCGTGGTGGCGCGGCTGTTTTCCTACATCGATCCGGCGGCCAACCGCTACCGTTTCCGCATGGTCGGGCTGGACCCGGGCTGGGTCGACGTCGACCATCGCGGCGAGCGCGAATTTGCCGGCCTCGCGGCGGGCGACTACCGGCTGGAAGTGATGGGCACGGGAGCCAACAGCCGCTGGATCACGCTGGGCCAACCGCTACGCATCCACGTCGACGCGCCGCCGTGGGCACGCTGGTGGGCGTGGCTGGCCTACGCCATCACGGCCGGGCTGCTGGCGATGTTCGTGCTGGCGCTGTGGCAGCGCCGGTTGGCCCAGCGGCATCGCCTGGATCTCTCCGAGCAGCAGCGCCAGTTGGCGGAAGCGGCCAGCGCCGCCAAGACGCGCTTCCTCGCCACGCTCAGCCACGAGATCCGCACGCCGATGACCGGCGTGATCGGCATGGCCGAGCTGCTGCTCACCACGCCGCTGCGGCCGGACCAGAACGACTACGCACACGCCATGCAGCGCTCCGGCGCGATGCTGCTGAAGCTGCTCAACGACGCGCTCGACCTGGCCCGCATCGAGGCCGGCCGCTTCGAACTGGAGCCCGCGCCGTTCGACCCGCGCGAGCTGCTGCAGGACGTGACCCGGCTCACCCTGGCGCAGGCGCACGGCAAGCGCATCGGTTTCACGCTGGAGCCCACGCCGGAGCTGCCACCGCGGCTGCTTGGCGACGTCACGCGGATCAAGCAGATCCTGCTCAACCTCACCGGCAACGCGGTGAAATTCACCGAGCGCGGGCAGGTGACGCTGGGGGCGCGGCGCACGGCCGACGGTGTGGTGTTCAGCGTGAGCGACACCGGCCCGGGCATTCCCGAAGCGAGCCAGTCGCGGCTGTTCCAGCGCTTCGAGCAGGAAGACGGCCCGCAGCGCCGCGCCGGCAGCGGGCTGGGTCTGGCGATCTGCCGTGAGCTGGTGACCCTGATGGGCGGCTCGATCGAGCTGGAATCGCGGCTCGCCCACGGCAGCACCTTCCGCGTGCGCCTGCCGTTGCCGGAAGTGGCCGACGGCACCGCCGTGACGTCGGCGCCCGCGCCGGCGCCCCAGCGCGGCCAGGTGCCCTCGTGCCGCGTGCTGCTGGTGGAGGACGATGCGATCGTGGCGGCGGTGCTGCGTGGCCTGCTCGACGCGCAGGGCCACCGCGCCACCTACGTCGCGCACGGCCTCGGCGCGCTGGCCGAACTGAGCAACGCGCACTTCGACGTGATGCTGCTCGATCTGGATCTGCCCGGCGTGGACGGCTTCCAGGTGGCGCGGATGATCCGCCAGCGCGAAGGCCCGGGCGAACGCCTGCCCATCGTGGCGATCACCGCCCGCTCCGGCGGCGACGAAGAGGCG
This sequence comes from Dyella ginsengisoli, assembly GCF_044904665.1. Taxonomy (NCBI): domain Bacteria; kingdom Pseudomonadati; phylum Pseudomonadota; class Gammaproteobacteria; order Lysobacterales; family Rhodanobacteraceae; genus Dyella; species Dyella ginsengisoli. The sequence goes on along the minus strand of NZ_JADIKM010000002.1, from coordinate 437,522 downwards.
CAGGCGCGCGCCGCGGGCATGGACGGCTTCGTGCGCAAGCCGATCTCCGGCGCGCAGCTGGCAGACGCGATCGAGGGTGCGCTGGTGCAGGCGCCGCGCGAGGAGGACACCGCCGAAGAGGCGGGTTGAGCGCGTGCGAAACGATGTCCGTCCGGGGGGCGCGACCGGTCAGACCGCCTGTCTGCGTGGCCGGATCTTTCGCGGGTGCCGATGCATTGACCGGTGGCGCTGCGGACGCCGGCTCACATGTCGAACTTGTTCACCTCGAAACCGAGCCGGGCGTACTCGCGCCAGCGCGCGCGCGAGCCGTCCCGCTCGGCCGGGTCGGCGGCCACCACCTCCAGCACGCGGTCGAAGCGACCCGGCGCGCATCCTTCGCGCAGGTTGATCACCAGCGGGCGGTCGGCCGTGTCGATGCCCGGCGGCACGATCAGCACCGCGGTGTCGGCGTCGTCATCGTCGCCGGCCAGCTGGTGCGGGATGAAGGCGTCCTCGTCGAACGCCCACAGCAACTCGTCCACCGCCTCGGCCTGCTCGAAGTCGCGCACCAGGATCAGCGTCGGCTGCTGCGACGCGAACGCACGCTTGGCCAGCTCGCATACCAGCAGCAGCGGCTGCTCGCGGAAGCGCGGCTTGTCGATCAGGTAGAAGTCGGCGCGGGGCATAGGGGCGAGGAGTGAGTAACTAGGAGTGAGAAGTGAGAGAAGAGCAGCGTGCGGCGAGCATGGGGCTTTGGGTCCGCAGCCTCGCTGCGTGGCGCGACGAAAGGGAGTGAGGCGTGGGACTGGCGTGCTGCTCTACGCCGTTCTCTCACTCCTCACTCCTCTCCACTCACTTCTCGCTGCGGTCCAGCAGCCACTGCGCCAGCAGCGGCACCGGGCGGCCGGTGGCCAGGCCTTTGCGGCCCTCGTCCCACGCGGTGCCGGCGATGTCCAGGTGCGCCCAGCGCTGGCCTTCGGTGAAGCGCGAGAGGAAGCAACCGGCGGTGATCGCGCCGGCGCTCTTGCCGCCGATGTTGGCCACGTCGGCGAAGCCCGATTCGAGCTGGGTCTGGTAGTCGTCCCACAGCGGCAGGCGCCAGGCGCGGTCGAGCGTGGCCTCGCCGGCGGCGAGCAGTTCGGCGGCGAGGTCGTCGTGCTTGCTCATCAGGCCGGTGGCGTGCTTGCCCAGCGCGATCACGCACGCACCGGTGAGCGTGGCGGCGTCGATGAGGGTGTGCGGCTTGTAGGTCTGGGCGGTCCAGGTCAGCGCGTCGCACAGGATCAATCGACCCTCGGCGTCGGTGTTGAGCACCTCGATGGTCAGGCCCGACAGACTGGTGAGCACGTCGCTGGGGCGGTAGCTCTCGCCGTCGGGCATGTTTTCCACCGCCGGCACCACGCACACCAGGTTGGTCTTGACGCCCATCTTCACGGCGGCGACGAACGCGCCCAGTACGCTGGCGGCGCCACCCATGTCGAACTTCATCTCCTCCATGCCCGCACCGGGCTTGAGGCTGATGCCGCCGGAGTCGAAGGTGACGCCCTTGCCGACGAAGGCATACGGCGCGTCACCCTCGATGCCGCCCTTGTATTCCAGCGCGATCAGTCGCGGCTTGTTGACCGAGCCACGGCCCACGGCGAGCAGCGAGCCGAAGCCGAGCTTTTCCATTTCCTCATGGTCGAGCACGCGGCAGCTCACCGCGTCGCCGCTGGCGGCGGCAAAGGCCTGCGCCTGGCTTGCGATGTAGACGGGGTTGCAGATGTTCGGCGGCAGGTTGGCCAGCTCGCGGGCGAAGCGCACGCCCTCGGCGATGGCGATGCCCTGGTCCAGGCCGGGCTGCGCATCGGCGCCGCCGGCAAAGGCCACGCTGGCCAGCTCCGGCTGCGCGCTCTTCTCGCGCGGCTTGAAGGTGGCGGTGTAGCGATAGCTGGCGTGGTCGGCGGCCAGCACGGCGGTGCGCACGCGCCAGGCGGCGTCGCGGCCGGGCACGTCGATCTCGGTCAGGTAGGACACCGCGCCGTCGATCGGCAGCTTGCCCAGGGCGCGCGCCGCGTCGGCGTTGACGCGCTGGTAGCGGGCGGCATCGAAACCCTTCTGCTGGCCCAGCCCCATCACCAGCACGCGCCGGGCGCCGATGCCTGCCGGGGCGAACAGCATGTGGGCACTGCCGCCCTTGCCGGTGATGTCGCCGCTTTCCACCTGGCGCTTGATCGCCCCCTCGGCCGCGCTGTCGATGCGCGCCGCCGCGCTGGAGAGCACGCCGCCTTCGTACACGCCCACCACCACGCAGGGGGTGTCGACGGTTTCGGGAGCGGCGGAGGCGAGACTGAACTGAAGCGTCATGGAAGGGTCCTGCGGTAGGCGCCGGCGCGGCCGGACAGGCTAGACTTGCGGTTTGCCAGCGCCCTCGCGGGCGCGGCGCAAGCCCCTGATTCTATCGCATGCTGAGCATCCTCGACCGTTACTTCCTGCGCGAGCTGGGCCAGACCATGGCGGCCACCGCGATCGTGCTGGTGACGGTGCTCGCCGGCAGCAGCTTTGCCCACGTGCTGCAGCAGGTGGCCAACGGCAGCTTTCCGGCCAGCGTGATGTTCCAGGTGCTGGGGCTGAATATGCTCGACGGTCTCTCCAACCTGCTGCCGCTGTCCGGCTACGTCGGTGCGCTGTGGGCGATGGGGCGGATGTATCGCGAGAGCGAGATGCACGTGCTGGCCTCCTCCGGCATGGGGGCACGCGGGCTGTTGCGGCCGGTGGCGATGCTCGCGGTGGTGATCGCCCTGGCGGTGGGGCTGGTGTCGCTGTGGCTGGGGCCGTGGGCTTCGCGTTCGTCGGCGGCGCTGATCGACGCGGCGAATCGCTCGGTCATTGCAGCCGGCCTCGATGCCGGCCGCTTCACCGAGTTGCCGGGCAAGGACGGCGTGATCTTCGTCGACACGCTCAGCCGCGACGGCAGCCAGCTCGGCAAGACCTTCATCGCCACCGAGCGCAAGGGCAGCGACGGCGTCAGCCGCCTGCGCCTGATCACCGGTGCCAGTGGCCAGCTCTACCAGGAGAGCGACGGCAACGGCCGCTTCCTCGGCCTCAAGGACGGCTGGCAGTACGAGCTGCCGCTGGGCACGGACAACTGGCGGCGCATCCGCTACGAGCGCAACGACGCGTCGCTCTCGAATGTGCAGGGTGACAGTGACAGCAACCCGATCCACGGCGTGGCCACGCGTGTTCTGGCGCGCACCGAGTCCAATGAGGCGCGCGCGGAGCTGGCGTGGCGCATCGGTTCGCCGGTGATGGCGCTGGTGCTGATGATGCTGTCGCTGCCGCTGGCGAAGCAGAATCCGCGCGAGGCGCGCTACGGCCGCCTGCTGCTGGCAGTGCTCGCGTTTTTTCTCTACCAGAATCTGATGGCGCTGTGTAACGGCCAGATCAGCAAGGGCCACTGGCAAAGCTCGATTCCGATGTGGGTGGTCAGCACGCTGGCCTTCGCGATCGGCGCCTGGCTGTTCCGCAACCAGTACCAGCCGCGCCGCGTGCGCGCGGCGCGGACGCCGCAGGTGAGCGCATGATCCGCCTGCGGGTGCGCCGGGTGGACTGGCTGATCGGCACCACCGTGCTGGCCTCGTTGCTCACCGTGTGGCTGATGATCGCCGGGCTGGATGCACTGCTGCAGTTCCTGCGCCAGCTTGGTCATGTCGGCAAGAATGGCTTCACCCTCGCCGACGCCGCGCTGTACGTGCTGGTGACCTTCCCGCGCCGGCTCTACGAGAACTTCGGCTACGCCACGGTGATCGGCGGCCTGCTCGGGCTGGGCAGCCTGGCCGGCAGCGGCGAGCTCACCGCACTGCGCGCCGCGGGCATGTCGCAGCTACGCATCGCGGCGTCGGCGGCCGGCGTGGTGGCGCTGCTCATCGTGGGCGTGGTGATCCTCGGCGAGACGGCCGCGCCGTGGGGCGACCAGAAAGCGCAGGCGATGCAGCTGCGCCAGCGCGGCGGCGCGATCGGCCTGGCCGGCTCCACCGGCCTGTGGGCGCGCGACGGCCAGCGCATCATCAACGCCAAGGCCAGCCTGCTGAAGGAAGTGAACGGGCACAACCAGGTGGAGCTGGCCGACGTGCGCGTGTTCACCTTCACCGACGACGGCCAACTCACCCGTCTCGACTGGGCGCAAAGCGCGCAGCACGATGGCCGCCACTGGACGCTATCGCATGTGCGCAGCACCACGCTGGATGACAAGGGCACGCACACCACGCAGGTGGCCAGCATGCCGTGGAATGCGCAGCTCAACCCGCGCGTGCTGGAGCAGTCGCTGGTGCAGCCGCAATACCTGCCGATGCGCGACCTGCGTCGCAACATGAATTACCTGGAGGCGAACGGGCAAAGCCCGGGCGTCTACGCGGTGGCGTTCTGGACGCGCGCGCTGTATCCGCTCAACGTGCTGGTGCTGGTGCTGTGCGCGATGCCGTTCGCGTTCGGCAGCCTGCGCTCTGGCGGGCTGGGCAAGCGCATCTTCATTGGCATCCTGATCGCGATCGCCTGGTACTTCCTGCAGCAAGCCATGATCAACTTCGGCACCGTCTACGGCGTGCCGCCGTTGCTGGCCAACCTGCTGCCGGCCACCGTGCTGGCGATCGCCGCCTGGTTCTATTTCCGCCGGCATCGCTGACCGGGGCGATCAGTGCGCGAGGGTGTCCTCGCGGCCGAGTGCGGCGCGGCGTTGCTTCCACGTTTCGTGCGTCTGCGGCTTCACGAACAGCGCGGCCAGTTCCGGGTGCTCGGCCTTGGCGCGCGATTCGATGCGGCCGATGCACGCTTCGATCTGCGGCGTGTCGAGCGCGTCCTCGAACTCCGCACTGAGCGCGGCGACCACGCGGTCGGGCCCCATCTGCACCGTCATCACGCCGTTGGCCGAGCGCACGCCCGCGTCGGCAGCGGCGATGCGCATCAGCGACTGGCCCACGCCGGGCCGGGCCGGCTCGCCGATCAGCAGGCCTTTGGTCTCGCGCGCCAGCAGCAGTGCCGAGCAGGCCAGCAGCGCGGCAATGCCCAGCGAGGCGATGCCGTCGAACACCGGCATCTGCAGCCAGTGCGCCACCGCCAGCCCGGCGCTGGCGATCAGCAGGCCGGCCAGCGCCGCAGTGTCTTCCAGCAGCACGGTGAACACGCTGGGATCCTTGCTCTGCCGGAACGCCTCGAAGTAGCCGCGCCGGCCCTTGCGCTGGCGGAACTCGCGCAGCGCCACCCACCACGAGCCGCCCTCGAACAGCGCCGAGACCCCCAGCACGATCAGGCTGGGCAGCGGATGCTCCACCTGCACCGGATGGCGGATGTGCGCGATGCCCTCGTACAGCGACACGCCGGCGCCCATCGCCAGCACCAGCAGCGCCACGATGAAGCTCCAGAAGTACAGCTCGCGGCCGTAGCCGAACGGATGGCTGTCGTCGGCTGGCTGGCGGGCGCGGTGCAGGCCGTACAGGAGCAGCAGCTCGTTCACCGTGTCGACCAGCGAATGCACACCCTCGCTGAGCATCGCCGAGCTGCCGGAGACGGCGGCGGCGATGAACTTCGCCACCGCGATGGCGAGATTGCCGAACAGCGCGGCAATCACCACCTTGTGCGACGACGCGGCGCTGCGGGCCGGGCGACTGGCCATGGGCGATCCTCGTGACAAAAAGGCCACCATGCTGGCCGCGGCGTCGACGGCCCGTGGACGCCGCGCATCTCGCGTGCGTCGATCCGGCGCAACGCGGGCGGCTTGCGGCGCGTCGCCGGCCGTGACCATGATGGCCGGGCGCGGCAACTCGTCGCGCGCCCCGATGCCGAGGACATGCCATGCAGACGCCGTTGATCGGTCGCTCGTTTTCCTTCATCGAAAAGATCGGCCTGCTGGCGATCCTGCTGGCGACGCTGTTCGCCGGATTCAGCGAGGTGCGGCAGATGGTCGTGGCAGGCCACGCCGGCGTCAGCGACCTGCTGCTGCTCTTCATGTACCTGGAGCTGGTCTCGATGGTCGAGGTGTACTGGACGGCCGGCAAGCTGCCCGTGCGCATGCCGCTGTACATCGCGATGGTGGCGCTGGCGCGGCACATGCTGGTGGACCAGCAGCTGCCCGCACTCGACCTGCTCGGCACGGCGGTGGCGATCCTGCTGCTGGCGGTGGCCGTGGTGGTGGTGCGCTACGGTCACCTGAAGCTGCCGTACCGCGACGCGATCGATTCGCGCCACCTCAGCTGAGCGTGCCGGCCGGCTTGTCCGGCCGCAGCGCGGCGGTCATGCTGCGCGCTCCCTTTTCGGCATGAGGAGTGCGTCAGTGGCATGGGTGGATCTGCGCAGTGACACAGTGACCCGACCGACCGCGGCGATGCGCGCGGCGATGGTCGAGGCGGCGGTGGGCGACGATGTCTACGGCGAGGACCCGACGGTCAACGCGCTGCAGCAGCGGCTCGCCGACGATCTGGGTTTCGAGGCCGGCCTGTTCGTGCCCACCGGCACCCAGTCCAACCTGATCGGCCTGATGGCGCACTGCGAGCGCGGCGACGAGTACATCGTGGGCGCCGACGCGCACACCTATCGCTGGGAAGGTGGCGGCGCCGCCGTGCTCGGTTCGATCCAGCCGCAGCCGATTGCGCAGGACGCCGACGGCACGCTGCCGCTGGACAGGGTGGCCGCCGCCATCAAGCCGATCGACCCGCACTTCCCGCGCAGCAAGATCCTCGCGCTGGAAAACACCTGGTGGGGTCGCGCGCTGCCGCTGGACTATCTCGCTGCGGCGCGCGTGTTCACCCGCGAGCGCGGCCTTGGCCTGCACCTGGACGGCGCGCGGCTGTTCAACGCGGCGGTCGCCTGCAAGGTGCCGGCGCGCGAGATCACCCGGCATTTCGACAGCGTGTCGGTGTGCCTGTCCAAGGGCCTCGGCGCGCCGGTGGGTTCGGTGCTGGTCGGCTCGGCCGCACTGATCGACAAGGCGCGGCGCTGGCGCAAGGTGGCCGGCGGCGGCTGGCGCCAGGCCGGCCTGCTCGCCGCGGCCTGCACGTACGCGCTGGATCATCACGTCGAGCGCCTTGCCGACGATCACGCCCGCGCCGCGCGTCTGGCCGAGGGGCTGGCGGCAATCCCGAACGTGAAGCTGCTCGGCCAGCACACCAACATGGTCTACGTCGACGTGCCGGTGGAGCGACTGCGCGATCTGGACGTCCATCTGCGCGCGCGAGAGATCCGCATCGGCATCGGCTACACCCCCACGCTGCGCCTGGTGACCCACCTGGATGTGGACGACGAGGGCGTGGCGCGCACGGTGGCGGCGTTCGAGGCGTTCTTCGCGCGCGGCTGAGCGCCGGGGTCAATCACGCAGCGCGATCAGAAGATCGACAGCCCGGTCTTGCTGGTGAAGCGCTCCAGCGCCAGGCTGCCGGCCAGCGAGTTGCCCTTGGCGTTGAGCGCCGGCGACCACACCGCGATCGCCAGCTTGCCGGGGATCACCGCCACGATGCCGCCGCCGACGCCGCTCTTGGCCGGCATGCCCACGTGGTAGGCGAAGTCGCCGGCGGCGTCGTAGGTGCCGCAGGTGAGCATCAGCGCGTTGATCCGTTTGGCCAGGTCCGGCGACAGCAGCGCCTTGCCCGACCACGGGCAGCGGCCCTGGTTGGCCAGGAACAGGAAGCCGCGGGCGAGATCCACGCAGCTCATCGCCAGCGAGCACTGGTAGAAGTAGAAATCCAGCACCGCGTCGATCGGCTGGGCGAGGTTGTCGAAGCTGCGGATGAAGTTGGCCAGCGCCGCGTTGCGGTAGCCGTGCGCCTGCTCCGACGCGGCCACCTCGGGGTCGTCGCGCAGGTCGGGATTGGCGGCGCAGCCCCGCACCGTGGCCAGCAGGTCGGCACGCGCGTCGGCGTGGCTGCCCAGCACCACGTCGGCCACCACCAGTGCGCCGGCGTTGATGAAGGGATTGCGCGGCACGCCGTGTTCGACTTCCAGCTGTACCAGCGAGTTGAACGCGCTGCCGGACGGCTCGCGGCCCACCCGCTCCCACAGCCGCTCGCCGACCGCCTGCAGGGCGAGGGTGAGCGTGTAGACCTTGGAGATGCTCTGGATCGAGAACGGCTCATCGGCGTCGCCGGTGCGGTACAGCTGGCCGTCCAGCGTGACCACCGCCATGCCGAACTTCCCGCGCGGCACGCTGGCGAGGCGCGGGATGTAGTTGGCCACCTCGCCCTGCGCCAGCAGCGGGCGCAGCTCCGCGCGGATCTCGTCGAGGATGCGCTGGTAATCCGGCGTGCTCATGCGCGTCGCGTCATGGCATGCGTACGACGCGGCATCACGCCTTGCGCTGGTCGAACTGGCGAATGAAGTCGCGCACCTGCGGGTAGACCGTCTCGCGCCAGCGCCGGCCGCTGAAGATGCCGTAGTGGCCCGCGCCCTCGATCACCCGATGCGCGCGCGCCTTGGCCGGGATGCCGGTGCACAGGTCGTGCGCGGCCTCGGTCTGGCCCAAGCCGGAGATGTCGTCCAGCTCGCCTTCCACGGTGAGCAGGGCAGTGCGCTTGATCGCCGACGGATCGACGCGCTCGCCCGCCACGTCCCACACGCCGCGCGGCAGCAGGAACTGCTGGAACACCTTGGCGATGGTGTCGAGGTAGAACTGCGCGGGCATGTCGAGCACGGCGTTGTATTCGTCGTAGAACTTGCGGTGCGACTCGGCGTCGTCGAGGTCGCCGCGCACCAGGTCCTGGTAGAAATCCCAGTGCGAGTTGAGGTGGCGACTGGGGTTCATGGCGATGAAGCCTGCGTGCTGCAGGAAGCCCGGATACACCTCGCGGCCCGCGCCCGGGTAGTTGCTCGGCACGGTGTGGATCACGTTGCCCTTGAACCACGACAGCGGCTGGCGCGTAGCCAGGTTGTTGACGCTGGTGGGGCTGCGGCGCGGGTCGATCGGGCCGCCCATCATGGTCATGCTGCGCGGCGTGGTCTCGCCGCGCGAGGCCATCAGCGAGATCGCGGCGAGCACCGGCACGGTCGGCTGGCACACCGAGATCACGTGCAGCGATTCGGCACCGATGTGGCGGATGAACTCCTGCACGTAGGCGACGTAGTCATCCAGCCCGAACGTGCCCTGGTCCACCGGCACCATGCGCGCGTCGACCCAATCGGTGATGTACACCTTGTGGTCGCGCAGCAGGGTGCGCACGGTGTCGCGCAGCAGCGTGGAGTGGTGGCCGGACAGCGGCGCCACCACCAGCACCACCGGGTCGTTCTTCATCTTCTCGATGGTGTCCGGGTCGTCGCTGAAGCGCTTGAAGCGCTTGAGCTGGCAGAACGGCCTGGACAGCGCCACGCGCTCGACGATGGCGATCTCGTGGTCGTGCGCCACCGCCTGGTGCAGGTTGAACTCGGGCTTCTCGTAATCCTTGCCCAGCCGGTGCATCAGCTCGTAGCCGGCGGCCCAGCGCTCCACGCCCGGCCACTGCGCCAGCGGGCTGGCGGGGTCGTTGAGCATCTTGGCGCCGGCTTCGGCGAAATGGCTGAGCGGACCGAGGAAGGCGCGCTGCCACTCGTGGATCTGATAAAGCATGGGGATGACCGGGGAATCGTAAAGGCCTGATTCTAGAACCAGTCGGTCGAATTTGTGTTGCGGTGCCGCAAGTGCCTGCGGCAGCTCAGGGTGAAGGCGGCGCCGGGCCGCGCCGACACACCAGCAGCAGTTCGTCCACGCCAGCGGTGTCGCCCAGGCCGTCGCGCCAGGCCAGCGGCTTCTGGAAGCGCAGCCCCAGCGGCATGAACACCCGGTTGTACCACCACATCGCTCGCTCGCGCTGGTGGGTGAGGAACCACTGGCCCAGGTCGAGCAGGCGCGAAGATTCGGGTTTCATGCCGTAGACCGCGCTGCGCTCGATGCGCCAGCCGTACGCGGCCAGCATCGCGGCAATCTGCGCCGGCTCGTAGCGGCGGTAGTGGCCGACAAAGTCGTCGAACGCGGTCCAGGCCGCCGGGTCCAGCGGCACCGAGAGCAGCAGCGTGGCGTCGGCGGTGGCCACGCGGGCCAATTCGGCTAGCGCACCCAGGTCGTCCACCACGTGTTCGAGGATGTCCAGCGCGCACACCAGGTCGAACCGCGCATCGGGAAACGGCAGCGCGCCGATCATTGCGTGGGTGGTGCGCGCGCCCTGGCGGCGCAGGCCGCGCAGGGCGGCGTGGCTCATGTCGACGAAACAGGTGTCCGTCAGCGGCAGGCGCGGGCGCAGGCCCGGCGCCACTTCCAGCCGGCGTTGCGCATCACGCGCCAGCGCACCGAACAGCGGCCAGGTGTTGAAGCGCTCCGGTGCGATCAGCCGCGCGTCCGACCACAGCGCCTCGTAGAAGCGTCGATTGGTGTGCAGCACTTCCGCTTCGCTGCGGGTCGGGGCGTGGGTGTCGGTCATGCACGGCAGTGTGCCGGCGAACGCAAGGGATGTCTGTGAACGGGTCAGCCGAGGCGGCGGACCTCGGTACCGGCGGCCAGGTCGTGCAGTGCACGTCGGCGCGGATCGAACAGGGCCACGGCAAACCACGCCGCCCAGGCGATCAACGCCGCCCACAGCGCGCCGCGCAGGCCCAGCAACGGCGCCAGCGCGAGCAGCGCCAGCGGCGCGCTGGCCACGACCACGCGGATCAACGCCTGCCGCAGCGTGGGCCGCGTGCCGTCGCGCGCGGTCACGCGCAGGTGCCACGGACGCATGCCCAGCGTCTGGCCGCCGCGCAGCCACGAGCCCGCGAAATACGCCGATACCACTACCGCCTGCAGCGGTCGGTACCACCAGGCGATCGTCGTCTGCGCGCCGGTACTGATCAGCTGCCCGCCGGTGGCGAGCTGGCACAACAGGCCCACCACCATCACGATCGCCACCACCGCGAGCAGGTCGTAGATCAGCGCGAGCAGGCGACGCCACAGTGGGCAGGGCAGGGAGGTGGTGGCGTCGGTCATGGCTTCGCTTGCGTCGCGCGCGCGCCGTGCCCAGCATGGCGCGCATGAAAGAGGAAAACCCCGCCAGTATCGCCCAAGCCGACCAGCGCAGCATCGCCGCCTTCATCGAACGGGTGTGGTCGGAGGACGGTTTGTCCGACCGCACGCTGGAGGCGTATCGCCGAGATCTGGAGGGTCTCGCACGCTGGTTGTCGACGCGCGGGCGCACGCTGGAAAACGCGCGCCGCGAGGATCTGTCGGCCTATCACGGCGCCGCCCCGGTGGCGGTGCGCTCGCTGGCGCGGCGGCAGTCCTCGTTTCGCCGCTACTACGGATTCCTCGCCCGCAACTCGGCGGATTTCGACGATCCCACCCGCCTGATCGAGCGGCCGAAGATGCCGCGCAGCCTGCCCAAGGCGCTGGCCGAGCGCGAGATCGAGTCGCTGCTCGACGCGCCGGACGTGACCACCACGCTGGGCCTGCGCGACCGCGCCATGCTGGAGCTGATGTACGCCTCGGGCCTGCGCGTGTCCGAGCTGGTCGAGCTGCCGCTGTCGGGCCTGAACCTGCGCCAGGGCGTGCTGCGCGTCACCGGCAAGGGCGGCAAGGACCGCCTGGTGCCGGTGGGCGAGCTGGCGCTGGAGCGCATCGAGGCGTATCTGAAGACGGCGCGCCCGGCGCTGGCGCGTGGTCGCCAGCCGGCGGCGCTGTTTCTCAGCCAGCGCGGCGAGGGCATGACCCGGCAGATGTTCTGGACGCTGGTGAAGCGCTACGCGATCAAGGTGGGCATCACGCCCAAGCGCATCTCGCCGCACGTGCTCAGGCACTCCTTCGCCACCCACCTGCTCAACCACGGCGCCGACCTGCGCGCGTTGCAGATGCTGCTGGGCCACAGCGCGCTGAGCACCACGCAGATCTACACGCTGGTGGCGAAGGAGGGCCTCAAGCGGCTGCACGCGCAGCACCATCCGCGCGGCTGAGGCGGCGCTGCGGCGCGATGTCGCGTCGGCATAGTGCGCGCGCCGTCGCCGATCGGGTTCAGGTGCCTGTGCGAGAATCCGGCGTTCTGCGGCGCTGTCCGTGCCGCGCATGCACGAGGTCGATGACGATGTGGAAGAAGCTGGCGCTGGCGTTCTGCCTGGGTGCAAGCGCGATGGCCGCGCAGGCCGCCGATACTGCCGTGACGCCCGCGGTCGAGAAGACCGTGCGCGCGGCGATTGCCTCGTTCGGCCCCGGCGTGCACATCGAGTCGATCGCCGCCGCGCCGATTCCCGGCTTCTACCGGGTGATCGCCTCCGGCCAGATGGTCTACGTGAGCGCCGACGGCAAGTACATGCTGAACGGTGATCTGGTGGACATCGCCAGCCGGCACAGCCTCAATGACGACGCCTGGGCCGGCTTCCGCAAGGCCCAGCTGGCCACCGTGCCGGCCGCGCAGCGCATCGTCTACGCGCCGGCGCATCCCAAGACCACGCTCACCGTGTTCACCGACGTCAACTGCGGTTTCTGCCGCAAGCTGCACGAGCACATCGACGACTTCATGAAGGCCGGCATCGCCGTCGAATACCTCGCCTGGCCGCGCGAGGGCGTGACCACCACGGCGGGCCGTCCCACCCCGACCTATACCGAGATGGTGTCGGTGTGGTGCGCCGCCGATCGCAAGAGCGCCTTCACCGCCGCCAAGCAGGGCACTGCCCCCAAGGCGGCCACCTGCAACAACCCGGTCAAGGCGCAGTACGAGCTGGGCGAGCGCCTGGGCGTGAACGGCACGCCTGCGATCTTCACCCCCGATGGCCGCCAGCTGGGCGGCTACGTCACCGCCGCCGACGTGCTGGACGACCTGCGCAAGCACCCGCTCGGCGGCAGCTGACCGCCCGGTACGGCATCGGGGGAGTCCGATGCCGTGGTGCAGCATCGGGTAGAATGGCCGTTTTCCCGTACAGCGCCATTCCCCTCGCATGATCGCTTTCGACGGGCAAACCGCCCTTTCGCCGTTTCGCCTCGACCGCCTCAACGCCCGCCTCGATGCCCTGCATCGCGGTGCGCGCATCCAGGCGGCGTGGTTCGTCTATTTCCTCGACGCCGAGCGCGCCCCCGAAGGCGCCGCGCGCCAGCGCCTGCTGGACGTGCTGGAGGCGAAGGACGCCGCCCCCGAACACGCCAGCCTGTGGGTGGTGCCGCGACTGGGCACGATCTCGCCTTGGTCGAGCAAGGCCACCGACATCCTGCACGGCGCCGGCTTCGACGTACGCCGGGTGGAGCGCGGGCTGGCCTGGCTGGCCGTGGGGCTGCCCGAAGCGGGTGCGCCCGACCATGACGCGGTGATGGGCGTGCTGTGCGACGCGATGACCCAGTCGGTGCTGACCGATCTGGATCAGGCGCAGGGGCTGTTCCTCGCCGGCACGCCGGGCGATCTGGTGCACGTGGCGCTTGGCAACGATGCGCGGGCCGCGCTGGCCGATGCCAATGCCCGGCTGGGCCTGGCGCTGGCCGAGGACGAGATCGAGTATCTGGCCGACCGCTATGCCGAGCTCGGCCGCGACCCGACCGACGCCGAGCTCTTCATGTTCGCCCAGGCCAACTCCGAGCACTGCCGGCACAAGGTGTTCAACGCCAGCTGGACGGTGGACGGCGAGGCGCAGGACGCCACGCTGTTCGGCATGATCAAGCACACCCACCAGCGCTCGCCCGCGCACACGCTGTCGGCCTACAAGGACAACGCGGCGGTGATCGAGGGTTCGGCCGGCAAGCGCTTCTTTGCCGATGCCGACGGCGTGTGGCAGGCGCACGACGAGCGCGTCGACTACGCGATCAAGGTGGAGACGCACAACCACCCCACCGCCATCGCGCCGTGGCCCGGTGCGGCCACCGGCGCCGGCGGCGAGATCCGCGACGAGGGTGCCACCGGCCGCGGCGCCAAGCCCAAGGCCGGCCTCACCGGTTTCTCGGTGTCGGACCTGCGCATTCCCGGCCATCCGCAGCCGTGGGAAGTGGAGCGTCCGCTGCCGCCGCGCATGGCCAGCGCGTTCGAGATCATGCGCGACGGCCCGCTGGGCGCCGCCGCGTTCAACAACGAATTCGGCCGGCCATGCCTGGGCGGCTACTTCCGCAGCTACGAGCACGAGACCGGCGAAGCGGGCGTGCGGCGCGGCTACGACAAGCCGATCATGCTGGCCGGCGGCCTCGCCAATATCCGTTCCAGCGACGTGCAGAAGCGCGAGCTCAAGCCCGGTCACAAGGTGATCGTGCTGGGCGGTCCGGCGATGCTGATCGGCCTGGGCGGCGGCGCCGCCTCGTCGGTCGCCTCCGGCGCATCGAGCGCCGAGCTGGATTTCGCCTCGGTGCAGCGCGACAACGCGGAGATGGAGCGGCGCTGCCAGCAGGTGATCGACAGCTGCTGGGCGCGCGGCGACAACAATCCCATCGTCAGCATCCACGACGTGGGCGCCGGCGGCCTGTCCAACGCGATTCCCGAGCTGCTCAACGACGCCGGGGTGGGCGGCGAGATCGACCTCTCGACGATCCCCTGCGACGACCCCTCGCTGTCGCCGATGCAGGTGTGGAGCAACGAGTCGCAGGAGCGCTACGTGCTCGCCATCGCGGCGGACGATCTGCCCGAGTTCGAGGCCTACTGCGTGCGCGAGCGCTGCCCGTACGCGGTGGTCGGCACGGCCACCGAAAAGCGTCAGCTGGTGCTGGTCGATCCGCGCCGCGAGCTCACCGTGATCGACCTGCCGATGGACGTGCTGTTCGGCAAGCCGCCGCGCATGCATCGCGACGCCCGGCGCATCAAGCCGCGCATCGATCTGGTGCCGGACCTGTCCGGCATCGGCATGGACGAGGCGGTGCTGCGCGTGCTGCGCCTGCCCACGGTGGGTTCGAAGAACTTCCTCATCACCATCGGCGACCGCACCGTGGGCGGCCTCAACCACCGCGACCCGATGGTCGGCCCGTGGCAGGTGCCGGTGGCCGACTGCGCCGTCACCATCACCGACTTCGACGGCTACACCGGCGAAGCCATGGCGATGGCCGAGCGCGCCCCGGTGGCCCTGCTCAACAGCGCCGACGCCGCGCGACTGGCGGTGGGCGAGGCGATCACCAACCTGGCCGCCGCGCCGATCGATCACCTGGGCGAGATCCGCCTGTCCGCCAACTGGATGGCCGCGGTGAACCACCCGGGCGAGGATGCCGCGCTGTTCGATGCGGTGAAGGCGGTGGGCATGGAACTGTGCCCGGCGCTGGACATCTCCATTCCGGTCGGCAAGGACTCGCTGTCGATGCAGACGGTGTGGACCGACAACGGCCAGCGCCAGTCCACCGTGGCGCCGGTGTCGCTGGTGATCACCGGTTTCGCCCGCGTCAGCGACGTGCGCCGCACGCTCACCCCGCAGCTCAAGCTCGATCGCGGCCCGTCCGACCTGTGGCTGATCGACCTCGGCGGCGGCCGCGACCGCCTCGGCGGTTCGGCACTGACCCAGGTGTTCAACCGCGCCGGCGGCGTGCCGCCGGACCTGGAGGACGTCAAGCGCCTCAAGGGGTTGTTCGAGCTGGTGCAGGAGGCCAACCGCGCCGGCCTGCTGCTGGCCTACCACGACCGCTCCGACGGTGGCGTCATCACCACGCTGCTGGAGATGGCCTTTGCCGGTCACTGTGGCCTGGAGATCCATCTGGATGGCTGGGCCGAGGCCACGCTGCGCGCGCTGTTCAACGAGGAACTGGGCGCCGTGCTGCAGGTGGCCGAGGCCAACCGCGAGGCGTTCGAGGCGCTCCTGGTCAAGCACGGCCTCGCCGGCATGAGCCACCGCATCGGCCGGCCGAAGGAAAAGCTCGGCATCAAGCTGTATCTCGGCAACGAGGCGATGTTCAAGTGGCAGTGGGTCACGCTGTTCAAGGCGTGGAACGAGACCAGCCACGCCATGCAGCGCCTGCGCGACAACCCGCTCAGCGCCGACGCCGAGCTGGAGTGGCGGCTGGACGACGCCGACCCGGGCATCACGCCGAAGCTCACCTTCGACCTCGCCAAGGATGTCGCCGCGCCGTTCATCGCCAGCGCTGCGCCGCGTCCTCGGGTGGCGATCCTGCGCGAGCAGGGCGTCAACGGCCAGGTGGAGATGGCCGCGGCGTTCACGCGTGCCGGCTTCGAGGCGGTCGACGTGCACATGTCCGACCTGGCTTCGGGCCGCATCAGGCTGGCCGACTTCCGCGGCTTTGCCGCGTGCGGCGGCTTCTCCTACGGCGACGTGCTGGGCGCCGGCCGCGGCTGGGCCACCTCGATCCTCTACAACGAGCAGCTGCGCGCACAGTTCGCGGCGTTCTTCGCCGATCCGACGAAGTTCGCGCTGGGCGTGTGCAACGGCTGCCAGATGCTGAGCCAGCTCAAGGACATCATCCCCGGCGCGCAGCACTGGCCGAAGTTCCTGCGCAACGCCTCGGAGCAGTACGAGGCGCGCGTGGCGACGCTGGAAATCCTCGATTCGCCCAGCCTGTTCTTCAAGGGCATGACCGGCTCGCGCATCCCGGTGGCGGTGGCGCATGGCGAAGGCCGCGTGCACTTCCCCAACGTGTGCAGCCCGTCCAAGGCGCAGGCGGCCGTGCGCTTCGTCGACAACCGCGGCAAGCCGACCGAGAACTACCCGCTGAACCCGAACGGCTCGCCCGGCGGCCTGGCCGGCTTCACCGCGGCGGACGGTCGCGTGACGATCCTGATGCCGCATCCCGAGCGCGTGTTCCGCAGCGTGCAGATGAGCTGGCATCCGGAGCAGTGGGGCGAGGATTCGCCTTGGATGCGCATGTTCCGCAACGCGCGGGCATGGTGCGGCTGAGCGCGTCCGGCGGGCTGACCGCCGCCCGGCGCGGCGGCTGAGGCGCACGCGACGTGCGCTGGCGCCGGCAGATCGGTTTCGCGTTGTGGCTGGTGGCGCTGGCGCTGCTGCCGTGGTGGCTGGGCCTGCCGCTGCTGCTGGGCATCGCCGCCGCGCTGCTGGTCGGCGCCGAGCGACTGCAGCCGTTCGCCTCGACGCTGCGGCTCACGCTGCGCTGGGGCCTGCCCGGCGTGGTGCTGGCACTCAAGCGCTGGCTGGGCGGCGATGCGCTGGCGTGGACGATTGCCGCGGTGGCCGCGCTGGTGGGTTTCACCCTGCTGGCCGGACTCGAGTCGTGGCTGGATCGCGCGCGACGTCGCGAGGCTGCGCAGGCGGAGGCCGAGGCTCCCCGCACCGCTGAATGGCCGGACCTGGCGCTGGCGCCGCTGCGCGTCGGCGGCATCGTGGAGCTGGTGCCGGTGCAGTGGCACGCGCTGGACGAGGCGGCGAATGATTCGCTGGACGACGGCCGCGGCGGTCGCGTGCGCTACCGGCGCGAACCGGGCTTCGCCGGCTATGTGTTCGACGACGGCTCGCGCGTCGAAGCCCCGCCGGGGCGATTGTGCGTGAGTCCGCGCGGGCGCTGGCTGGCGCTGGAGGCGCAGCCCGGCGTGCTGCTGTGGGACCGCGATCTGCAGCAACGCCATCGCCTGCGCCGGCGCCGGCTGTGCGGCTGGCACGACGAATCCCCGTGGCTGCAGGGCAGCGACGCCGGCATGCCGCTGCCGCTGCGCGACGCGCTGGGTCGCGAACGCCCGCGCTGAGGCGTTTTCGATTCGTCCGGCCGCGCGCATACTTGCGCTGTGATCATCTCCCCCGATTTCTCTCCCACGCGCCCGGCGGCTGTGCCGGACGTCAGCGTCATCGTGGTCTCGGCCGACAGCGGCCCAGGGCTGCACGAGTGCGTGCGCCGCGCGCTGGCCTGTCCCGCCGTGCGTGAAGTGCTGCTGATCGACAACGGCTCGCGCGACGGCGTGCCCGAAGCAGTCGCCCGCGCGCACGAACAGGATCTGCGGCTCACCGTGATCTTCAACCACGCCAACCTCGGCTTCGGTCCGGCGGTGAATCGCGCGGCCAAGCGCTCCAGCGGCTCGCGCCTGCTGGTGCTCAATCCGGATTGCCTGCTCGAACCCGATACCGTGGCGCGCCTGCTCGCCGCGTTCGACGCGCAGCCGCGCACCGGCCTGGTCGGCGCCGTGGTGTGCGACGCGCACGGCGTGCCGGACCCCGCCTCGCTCCGCCGCGATCCGCTGCTGGCGCGCACGCTCACCACCCTGTTCAAGCGCCCCGGCGAGGGCATCCACGTCGAGGGGCCGATGCCGGACCACACGGTCGAGGCCGAGGCGGTATCCGGCGCGCTGATGCTGCTGTCGCGCCGCGTGTTCGATTACCTCGACGGCTTCGACGAGCGCTACTTCCTGCACTGCGAGGATCTGGACCTGTGCCGCCGCGTGCGCGACGCCGGCTATCGCGTAATGCTGGCCGGCGACGTGCGCGTGCTGCACGGCAAGGGCGGCTCCAGCCGGCATCGGCCGGTGTTCGTCAGCTGGCACAAGCACCGCGGCATGTGGCGCTGGTTTCGCAGCTTCGATCCCGATGCGCGCAAGCCGCACCTCGCGGCGATCGTCTGGCTGGGCATCTGGGCGCATTTCGCGCTCAAGCTGCCGGGGCAGCTGGCGCGCCGGTCCAGCGCGCGCTCGGCGGCCGAGGGCGCCGCCGCATGAGCGCAACGCAAGGGCGCGGCGCGGCGCTGGCCACCGTCGCGCTGATCGTGGTGACGGCGGTGTGGGGTTCCACCTTCTTCCTGATCAAGGACGTGGTGCAGCGCGTGGCGGTGGCGGACTTCCTCGCCGTGCGCTTCGTGCTGGCCGCGGCGGCCATGGTGCTGATGTTCGCCCGTCCGCTGATGCGCCTGCCGCGCCGGCAGTGGCTGCAGGCGCTGGCGCTGGGCGTGGTGTACGGCGTGGCGCAGCTGCTGCAGACCACCGGGCAGATCTACGCCTCGGCCAGCGTCAGCGGCTTCGTCACCGGCATGTATGTGGTGTTCACCCCGCTGCTCGGCACCGTGCTGCTGCGCCAGCGCATGCCGTCGGTCACCTGGATCGCCGTGCTGCTGGCCACCGGTGGCCTGGCGCTGCTGTCGCTGCAGGGTTTCAGCGTGAATCGCGGCGTGGTGCTGGTGCTGATTTCCGCACTGCTTTATGGCCTGCATATCGTGGGATTGGGTCAGTGGTCGCGCCCGGGCGATGCCTTCGCGCTGTCCACCGTGCAGATGCTGGCGATCGCCGTGGTGTGCCTGCTGGCGACGCTGCCGCACGGGCCGAAGCTGCCGCCGGATCGCGACGTGTGGTTCGCGCTGATCTACATGGCGCTGGCCGCCGGCGCCGGCGCCATGCTGGTGCAGACCTGGGCGCAGGCGCACATGCCGGCCACGCGCGCGGCGATCGTGATGACGCTGGAGCCGGTGTTTGCCGCCGGCTTCGCCGTGGCCTTCGGCGGTGAGTCGCTGACCTGGCGCATGCTTGCTGGCGGCGCGCTGGTGCTGGCGGCGATGTACCTGGTGGAGCTGGCGCCGCGTCGCAACGCGCGCGCCGCGGCCGAGATGCCGGCCGAGGCGATCCATCACGAGGTGTAGTTCAGCCGCCCTGCGTGGTAACCCCGCGCACCTCCACGATCATGCCCGCCGCGCGCAGCGCTTCTGCGAGGGCCAAGGGTTCGACGCCTGCCGCGCGCAAGGTCTTCAGCTTGAATCGGACCGGCGCTGTGGATTCCAGCATCATCTCGAACAGCATCGCGCTCTCCAGCACACCGCATCCGGCCTCTCGGAGCACCTGCTCGACATCGCCTATGACGCTCCCGGTCGGCGTCTGGATGGACAGGTAGCTCATCGTCAGACTCCGTCGCCTCAGATCGCGGCGTCGAGTACGCCCAGCACCGCGTCTTCCGCCACGCCGCTGACGATCTGCGCGCGCCCGATGCCGCGCCACAGGATCAGCCGCAACGTGCCGGCGGTGTTCTTCTTGTCCAGTCGCATCAGCGCGAGCAGTTGCTGCGGGTCCATGCCGGGCGGCACGTCGGTGGGCAGGCCCAGGGTGTCGAGCAGGCGCTGCAGGCGCAGGGTGTCGTCCAGCGTGCCCATGCCCAGCTGCTGCGAGAGCTGCGCGGCCAGCACCATGCCCACGGCCACCGCTTCGCCGTGCAGCAGCGTGGCGTAGCGGCCGGCGGTCTCCAGCGCGTGGCCGAAGGTGTGGCCGAGGTTGAGCAGGGCGCGCTCGCCCTGTTCGGTTTCGTCGCGGGCGACCACGCCGGCCTTGTAGGCAACCTTGCGCGCGATCGCTTCGGCGACGGCGGCCGGATCGCGCTTGGCCAGCGCATCGGCACGCGTTTCCAGCCAGGCAAAAAATTCCGCATCGCCGATCGCCGCGCCCTTCACCACCTCGGCCAGCCCGGCACGGAATTCGCGCTCGGGCAGGGTGGCCAGCGTGCCGATGTCGGCGAACACGCCGCGGGGCTGGTGGAACGCCCCGACCAGGTTCTTGCCGGCGGGCAGGTTCACGCCGGTCTTGCCGCCGACCGAGGAGTCGACCATCGCCAGCAGCGTGGTGGGCAGCTGGATGAAGTCGATGCCACGCATCCAGCACGCCGCGGTGAAGCCGGCCAGGTCGCCGACCACGCCACCGCCCAGCGCGATGATGCAGGCGTCGCGGGTGGCGCCGAGCTTCGCCAGCGCGGCCAGCGCGCGCTCGACATTGGCGAAGGTCTTGTGCGCCTCGCCGTCGTCGAGCAGGAAGCTGTCCCACTGCAGGCCGTCGAGGCCCTTGGCCACGCGATCGAGATACAGCGGCGCCACCGTGGTGTTGCTGATCACCAGCACGTGGCGTCCGCGGATCGCCTGGCGCCAGCGCGCGTGATCGTCCAGCAGGCCGCTGCCGATGTGCACGGCGTAGCTGCGTGCGCCGAGGGGGACGTCGATGGTGTGCGTGGCGGGGGCGTTCATGCGGCCTGCGTGCGGTTCCAGTGGGTGTCGATCAGCGCGATGCAGCGCTCGGTGGCGGCGGCGACGTTTTCGTGCTCGCCGCTGACGGTGAGGTCGGCGATCTCGCGATACAGCGGTGCGCGCGTTTCGCGCATGGCATCGAGCTTGCCGCGGCGATCCTCGCCGGCGAGCAGCGGGCGCTTGGTGTCGCGCGCGAGGCGTTCGAGCTGCTGCTCGATGGTGGCCTGCAGCCACACCACGTAACCGCGCTCGGCGAGATGGCGGCGGTTGGCGGGATCGAGTACCGCTCCGCCGCCGGTGGCCAGCAGCACGCCGTCGCGCCGGCTGCACTCGTCCAGCAGCTGACTCTCGCGCTGACGAAACCCGGCCTCGCCCTCGATCTCGAACACGGTGCTCACCGGCACGCCGCAGTGGCGCTCGATCTCCTGGTCGAGATCGACGAACGGCAGGCCATAATGCGCGGCGAGGCGCCGACCGATCGAGGTCTTGCCGGCGCCGGTGGGGCCGACGATGAACAGGTTGCACGACGGATTCATGCACAAATGCTAGCAGGGCGCACCACGCAGCCGAGCGGGACCATCACGCCATGAGCGAACGCGTCCTGCTGGCCGGTTGCGGCGACCTGGGCGAGCGGGTAGCGCGGCGGCTGCTCGCGCGCGGGGATGCGGTGTTCGCCCTGCGCCGCCATCCGCCGGCCCACTCCATCGACGGCATCACCTGGCTGGCCGGCGACATGACGCAGGCGGACCGGCTGCCGCCGATGCCACCGGACATCACGCAGCTGGTACATCTGCCCACACCCGGCGCACGCGACGAGGCCGCCTATCGCGCCGTGTTCGTCGATGGCCTGCGCCACGTGATGGCGGCACTCGAGCCGGCATCGCTGAAGCAGGTGCTGTTCGTGTCGTCCAGTGCGGTCTACAGCGAAAACGGCGGCGGCGGGGTGGACGAGGACACGCCGCCCGATCCACCCGGTTTCAATGGCGCCGTGCTGCTGGAGGCCGAGCGTTGGCTCGCCGCGCAGCCGGTCGCCGGCATCGCGCTGCGGCTGGCCGGCCTCTACGGACCGGGCCGGCTGCAGCTGATTGATCGCCTGCGCGCCGGCCTGGCACGGGTGCCGCGCACGCAGACGCACTGGGCCAACCGCATCCACGTCGAGGATGCCGCCGCGGCGATCGCGCACCTGCTCGCGCTGGACGATCCGCAACCGGTCTACCTCGGCGTGGACGATATGCCGCTGCCGATCGACGTGCTGTATGACCATCTCGCGGCTCTGGCCGGCGCCCCGCCGCCGGCCGATGGCCCGGGACCGGCGGGTATCGGCAGCAAGCGGCTGCGCAACGCGCGCCTGCGCGCCAGCGGCTGGGTGCCGCAGTGGCCGGACGCGCGCGAGGGCTACGCGGCGCTGATGCATCCGACCGATCGCTCCGGCTGAGCGGTTCGATCGATCTGTGGGGTGTCGTCCGCCGCGCATCATCGATCGCCACGGCCGCCACCATCGGCGGTTCGTCCCGCAAGTCTTCATCGAGCAAGGAGCGTGTCATGGCAGCAGCGGTTGCAGCGGCACTGGTCAGCACCACCAACGATATTCCCGGCTACCGCATCGTGCGCCCGATGGGCGTGGTGCGCGGCATCACCGTGCGTTCGCGCAGCATCGTGGGCAACCTCGGCGCGGCGTTGCAGACGCTGGTCGGCGGCAACATCACGATCTACACCGAACTGTGCGAGAAGGCCCGCGGCGAGGCGTTCGACCTGATGCTGCGGCATGCGGCGGCGATGGGCGCCAACGCCGTGGTGGGCATGCGCTACGACGCCAACGAGGTGGCCGAAGGCGTGACTGAAGTGCTCGCCTACGGCACCGCCGTGCAGGTGGAGCCGGGCGCCTGAGCCATGCCGCGCTGCGGCGTGCCGCGACGCGGCGAGGGGCACACACTCGGCGGGACAGGGGGCGTGCCGCACCGCTCGTGGCGGCGTTGCAGAGGGTCATGCCATGTCTGTCGCCAAGGTCATCGAAATCAGCGCCTCCTCCAGCAAGGGCATCGAGGATGCCGTGCAGCACGGGCTCACCAAGACCTCCGAGTCGGTGAAGCACATCAAGGGCGCCTGGCTCAACGAGATCAAGGTGGTCACCGATGCCAAGGGCAAGGTGACCGAGTGGCGCGTGAACATGCGCGTCAATTTCGTCGTGGAGTGAGCGTCGCCGGGCGCGCGCCGCCCCACTCGGCCGCACGCTGGCTTCAGCTGTGGTTGAGTCCGGTGACGTGGCGCTCGGTGTCGTATTCCACCCAGCTGTCGGCCAGCTGTGGCAGCGTGGCCAGCGCGTGGCGGCTGAGTCGCTCGAAGTGCGCGAGAAAGCGCTCCATCGCCTTGGCGTCCATCGCCAGTGGCGCGTGGCGGGCGATCAGAGCTTCTTCCTGCTCGCTGCGCCAGCGGCGCACCACGTCCCAGTTCGGTGCCTGCAGCACGATCAGCGCGTCGAGCTTGCGCCACAGCGGCTGGTAGGTGCGCAGCTGCTTGTTGACCCAGCGACGCCAGGCGCCGTCGGGATCTTCCTTGCGTTCGAGCTCGTTCACCGGCGAGTTGAGGGCCGCGGCGTTCTGTGGACGGATGCCCAGGGCCCAGCCCTCCAGGATGACCAGCTTCGGCGGGCGCGTCACCCGCGGCCAGCGCGACGGGGGCAGCCGCGTGTCGCGCCCCTTGTCGAAGCGCGGGTAGGGCACCGGCAGCTTCTCCGACGCCTTGGGCAGGGCGGCCAGCACCGAGAGCAGCAGCTCGATCTCGTGGGTGCCCGGCACGCCGCGCGTGCGCAGCAGCGGGTGGATCTCCTTGGCCAGCATCTCGCGCTCGGCGCGCGAGTAGTAGAAGTCGTCCAGCGACAGCACCTCGGTGGGGATGCCGCGTGACTCGGCCTGTGACTTGATGACGCGGGCGAGCGTGCTTTTGCCGCTGCCCTGCAGGCCGGAGAGGCCCATCAGATAGGGTCGCCGCGCGCGCGCGATGCGACCGGCGTAGTGGTCGAGCAGATGCACGGCCAGGGCCAGATTCTGCGTGCTAGGATCGTTGTTCATCCGCGCCATGATGACGCGCACCGGCCACGATTCAAGACCTTATGCTCAATCGCGAGATTCTGGACACCTTCGTGCAGCTGCTCGACGAGGCCAAGGCAGGGGGAGACCGCGAGCCGACGGCGATGAACCTGGCCACCGCCGACGCGGCCGGCCGCATCAGTTCGCGCATCGTGCTGCTCAAGGGCGTGGACGAACGCGGATTCCGCTTCTTCACCAATTACCAGAGCGACAAGGGCGAGCAGCTGGAGGCACATCCGCAGGTGGCGCTCAACTTCCACTGGAAGGGCGTGCGCGACGGCATCCAGGTGCGCGTGGAGGGCCTGGCGCGCAAGTTGGTCGCCGAGGAGTCGGACGCCTATTTCACCACGCGCCCGCGCGGCAGCCAGATCGGCGCCTGGGCCTCGCTGCAGTCGCAGAACCTGCCCGACCGCGACACCTTCGATCAGCGCGTGGCCCGCTACGAGCAGGAGTTCGAGGGCCGCGACGTGCCGCGCCCGCCGCACTGGGGCGGGTTCGTGGTGGAGCCGGACATGGTCGAGTTCTGGTACGGCGCCGAGTTCCGCCTGCACGAGCGCGTGCGCTGGAGCCGCCACGGCCAGACCTGGACGCAGCGGATGCTGTACCCCTGACGCGTCGATCAAGCCCATGCGCCGCCACTCCGCCGACCACGTTGCGCAAGCTGCTTTCACCGTACACACGCGTGGGCGCGGCTTCAGCGAGATCACCGACGAGGTGGCCAACGCAGTCGCCGCCAGCGGCGTGCAGACCGGGCTGGCGAATGTTTTCACCGCGCACACCAGCTGCTCGCTGCTGATCAGCGAGAACGCCGATCCCACCGTGCGTGCCGACCTGGAGCGCTGGTTCGCGCGCGCGGTGCCCGATGGCGATCCACTGTTCCGGCACGATGCCGAAGGCCCGGATGACATGCCGGCGCACGTGCGCAGCATTCTCACCGGAGTGAGCCTCACTGTGCCGGTGCACGCCGGGCGTCTCGCGCTGGGCACGTGGCAGGGACTGTACCTGTGGGAGCACCGCACCGACGCGCACCAGCGCAAGGTCACGGTGACGGTGATCGGCGGCGGTTGAACGCCCCGTTACCATGGGCGGTCCTTATTCCCCGCGATCGCCCGCCATGACCGACGCCTTTCCCCAGCGCATCGTCTGCCTCACCGAAGAACCTACCGAGCTGCTCTACGCACTGGGCGAGGAGCATCGCATCGTGGGCATCTCCGGCTTCACCGTGCGACCGCCGCGGGCGCGCAAGGAGAAGCCCAAGGTATCGGCCTTCACCAGCGCGAAGATCGGCGAGATCCTCGCGCTTGAGCCCGATCTGGCGATCGGCTTCTCCGACATCCAGGCCGACATCGCGCGCGAGCTGATCAAGGCCGGCGTGGAGGTGTGGATCTCCAACCATCGCAGTGTGGAGGGCATCCTCGCCTATATCCGCCGGCTCGGTGCGATGGTCGGCGCGCACGAGAGGGCCGAGGCCTATGCGCAGCGCGCCGAGGCCCATCTCGCCGCCGTGCGCGCCGCGGCCGCCGCGCTGCCACGACGGCCGAAGGTGTACTTCGAGGAATGGGACGAGCCGCTGATCACCGGCATCCGCTGGGTGGCCGAGCTGGTCAACCTCGCCGGCGGCGACGACATCTTCCCCGAGCTGGCACGCGAGCCGCTGGCGAAGCAGCGCATCCTCGCCGACGGCGCCCCGGTGATCGCGCGCGCGCCGGACATCATCCTCGGCTCGTGGTGCGGCAAGCGCTTCCGGCCGGAGAAGGTGGCCGCGCGGCCCGGCTGGGACACGATTCCCGCCGTGCGCGACGGCGAGCTGCACGAGATCAAGTCGCCGATCATCCTGCAGCCCGGTCCCGCGGCGCTGTTCGACGGGCTCGATGCGATCCACCGGGTGATCGAACGCTGGGCGCTGCGCGGCTGAACCCTCGCGGGCGGACGGATTTCATCCGCGCGCACCGTCCTTGGGGCGATCCGGTTTCATGCCGGTGTCCGATCCTGCAGTCGCCACGGGTTTGAATCGCCGCGCAGCCATCCTTGTGCCGAGGACGTTTCGTGTCTCGGCGCTTCGTCAGGGCGCGCTCCGGGAGTCCGCGGTGGATTGACTCTTAAATGAGAATGCTTATCATCAGATGCGTAACCCATTGTGGAGAAAGCACTCATGAATCGTCCTCTGGTGATGACGAACGCCGATGCCACGGCCCGGCCGGCCGGTACCCTGGCGCTCAAGCCGGTGTCACTGCCGGTGCGCACGCTTTCCAGTGACGAGTTGCTCGCCGGCGGGCGCGAGCTGGTGATACGCCATCAGGGCGGCGAGTACTTCCTGCGCCTTACCCGCAACGACAAGCTCATTCTCACCAAGTGATCCGGCCGCGGCATCGCCGCCGCCGTTCGCTGTTCATGGCCTATCGCCAGCGTCGTCACCGACGATCAGCCGGGCCTCCTGCGGAGGTATTGCATGACCCGATGGCTGATGGCGCGCCGATGGCGCCGGTCGCCTGCCGATGGCGCAGATCGGCGTTGGCTGGCGGTCGACCCGGAACGATTTTCCGCCGGCTTGGTCTCGCTCGGCCCGGTGCTGTGCCTGTGGGCGGATGGCTGGGGCAGCACGCCTGCCGCCGCGCCCGATCTCCACGCGCTCGCCCGTCCCTCATGCCTGTGCCACACCTGCGCGGTCACCCCAGACGGCCCGCGCGAATCGATCAGCCTCTGCGATGACGCCGGCATCGCCCGCGTGCGCCTGCATCTGCTGCCGGACACCGACTACCTCGCCTGGGACGCGCTGGTGGCGGACGCGCGCGACCTGCCCGCGCCCGATGCGACGCCTGCCGGGCGGGTGGATCGCGCGCGGCGGTTGCGCTTTGTCACGCAGCGGCTTGGGCCGTGTGAACTGTTGTGCGTGCGCGCGGCCGGTGCCGCCAGCGCGCTCAGCTGGCGCACCGCGCAGCAGCTGGCTCAGGCCGAGGGCGTGCGACTGAGCGCGTAACGGATCGGACGCCCGCGCCCTGTCCGCCTGTCCGTGCCGGTGTCCGCGGACACTGTCCACAGCGGCGGCACGCGCAGAACAAACCCAGCGATGGCGCGCCCTGGCGCGGTTTGCGATAGCTGGCACGGCGCTTGCTGAAGTGTCTTCGTGGCTGCACCTGTCCGCAGCCGTGGGGACCGCAATGATTCGTGACACCTCCGCCCAAGACCGGATGGTCGAGGTCAAACCCAACCGCAAGCGTCGTGCGCTGTTGCTCGGTGCGGGCGTCGGCGTGATCGCCGTGCTGGCGTTCGCGATGCCCGGCGTGCTGCGACTGTTCTCCGCCGACGCCTCGGTAAGCGCTTCGCGACTGGCGTTTGCCACCGTGGGTCGCGGCCCCTTCGTGCGCGACATCGCTGCCGAGGGCAAGGTGGTCGCGGCGGTGAGCCCCACGCTGTACGCCACCTCCGGCGGCGCGGTGACGTTGAAGGTGCACGCCGGCGACACGGTGAAGCAGGGCCAGGTGCTGGCTACCATCGTCAGCCCAGAGCTCACCAACAAGCTGGCGCAGGAGCAGTCCAACGCCGACGCGATGGAAGTCGAATACAAGCGCGCGCAGATCGACGCGCAGAAGAAGCGCGCCGAACTGCAGCAGGCGTTCGACAACGCGCAGATCGACGCGCAGGCCGCGCGCCGCACGCTGGAGCGCAACACCGCCGCGTTTGCCAAGGGGGCGGTGGCCAAGAGCGACGTCGACACCGCCAACGACACCCTGCAGAAAGCCGAGATCGCCGAGCGCCACGCCAAGGCCAACCTCGGTATGGACAACGACAGCCTCAGCTTCGACATCGAGGCCAAGAAACTCGCCCACGATCGCCAGGTGCTGCTGGTGCAGGATCTGCAGCGCCAGGTCGACGACCTCAACGTGAAGTCGCCGGTGGACGGCCAGGTCGGTCAGCTGTTCATCGCCGAGCGCGCCACCGTGGCGAAGGACGCCCAGCTGCTCAGCGTGATCGACCTCAGCGCGCTGCAGGTGGAAATGCAGGTGCCGGAAAGCTTCGCCCGCGATCTGGGCATCGGCATGCCGGGCGAGATCAGCGGCAACGGCACCACGTGGCACGGCAAGGTCAGCGCGATCTCGCCCGAAGTGGTCAACGGCGAAGTGGCCGCGCGGCTCGCCTTCGATGGCGCCACGCCCAAGCAGTTGCGCCAGAGCCAGCGCCTGTCGGTGCGCGTGCTGCTGGACAAGCGCGACAACGTGCTCACCGTGCAGCGCGGCTCGTTCGTGGACGAATCGGGCGGCAACTACGCCTACGTCGTACGTGACGGCATCGCCACCAAGACGCCGATCCGCGTCGGCGCCAGCAGCATCGACAAGGTGGAGATCCTTGATGGCCTGAAGGAAGGCGACAAGATCGTGATCTCCGGTACCGACAGCTTCAAGAGCGCGCCGCGCGTCGCCATCAGCAGTTGAAGAACACGAGGGACGGGGAGCCTGCGCTTGAAACGTGCAGCCATCGCAACGGTGCCGTGACCTTTGCACGGCCTCATCGGACGGTGCTCTCCCCACATCGATGCTCCCCGTCCCCCGTCCCTTTGCACACCGTTCCACCACCACCGAGGAAGGAAACCCCATGCTCAAGATGACCCACCTGTCCAAGGTCTACCGCACCGAAGTGGTGGAGACCTACGCCCTGCGCGATTTCAACATCGACGTGAAGGAAGGCGAGTTCGTCGCCGTCACCGGCCCGTCCGGCTCGGGCAAGACCACCTTCCTGACCATCGCGGGCCTGCTGGAGACCTTCACCGGCGGCACCTATCACCTGGACAACATCGAGGTGAGCCAGCTCGACGACAACGCGCGCTCGAAGATCCGCAACGAGAAGATCGGCTTCATCTTCCAGGCGTTCAACCTGATCCCCGACCTCAACGTGTTCGACAACGTCGAGGTGCCGCTGCGCTACCGCGGCATGAAGTCGGCCGAGCGCAAGGAACGCATCATGGGCGCGCTGGAGCGCGTGGGCCTCGCCTCGCGCGCCAAGCACTACCCGGCCGAACTCTCCGGCGGCCAGCAGCAGCGCGTGGCGATCGCCCGCGCGCTGGCTGGCTCGCCGCGCCTGCTGCTGGCGGACGAACCGACCGGCAACCTGGATACCCAGATGGCCCGTGGCGTGATGGAGCTCCTGGAGGAGATCCACCGCGAAGGCGCCACCATCGTGATGGTGACGCACGATCCAGAGCTCGCCGCACGCGCCCAGCGCAACGTGCACATCATCGATGGCCAGGTGGTCGACCTGGCGGAAGACCCGCGCTTCCATGCGCACGCCGCCCGCGCCATCGACGCCTGACGCCTGAAAGCCCTCTCCCCCGGCGCAGCCGGGGGCGAGGGTGGGGTGAGGGGGGCGCTCTGCTCTTGGTCCCAGGCCGTGGAAGCCGGGCAAAGCGCCCCTCACCCCAGCCCTCTCCGATGACGGGAAAGCCGTCAGCAGAGAGGGAGCCAAAGCGGCGCGCGGTGGGCACAACCACCCCGCGATACCGACGCTTCAAGGCTCTCTTCCCCGGGCACACGTGGGGAGAGGGCGCCGCATCACGCCGTCGCCATCCAACTCGGGATTCGCACCATGTTTGCCTACTACTTCCAGCTCGGCCTGCGCAGCCTGCGTCGCAACCCGATGCTCACGGCGCTGATGATCATGGCCATCGGCTTTGGCGTGGCCGCATCGATGACGACCTACGCAGTGTTCCGCGCCACCTCCAACAACCCGATTCCGCAGAAATCCTCGCAGCTGTTCGCGGTGCAGATCGCCAACTGGAAGCCGTCGGACCTGGACAAGGGCGAACCGCCGAATGCGCTCAGCTACACCGACGCCAACAACCTCTCGCGCGCCCACAAGGCGCTGCGCGAAACCGCGCTGTATCCGGTAGCGCCGTCGGTGATTCCGGCCGATGCCAGCAAGCTGCCGTTCAATGCCAACGCCTATGCGGCGTATGGCGACGTGTTCGCGATGTTCGACATCCCGTTCCTCTACGGCAGCGGCTGGAGTCACAACCAGGACGAGGCGCGCGGCGCCGTGGTGGTCATCAGCAAGGCGCTCAACGACAAGCTGTTCGGCGGTATCAACAGCATCGGGCGCGAGGTCAACCTTGATGGACACAACTATCGCGTCACCGGCGTGATGGACAGCTGGAATCCGCAGCCGCTGTTCTTCGATCCGGTCAATACCCAGGGCTTCGGCGATCCGGTCGACCTGTTCATGCCGTTCACCCGCGCGGTGGATCTGCAGATCGGCACGGCCGGCAACAACAACTGCAACGCGCCGGCGGGCAACGGCTGGGACGGCTGGCTGCGCTCGGAGTGCATCTGGATCGCCTACTGGGCCGAGCTGCCCACCGCCGCCGACGTGGATACCTACCGCAGCTTTCTCAACGGCTATGCCGCCGAGCAGCAGCGTGCCGGCCGCTTCAGCTGGGCACCCAACGTGAAGCTGCGCAACGTCACCGAGTGGCTGGACTTCCAGCACGTGGTGCCGCCGGAAAGCAAGATCTCGCTGCTGGTGTCGCTGGGCTTCCTGCTGATCTGCCTGGTCAACACGGTGGGCCTGCTGCTGGCCAAATTCATGCGCCGCGCACCGGAGATCGGCGTGCGCCGCGCGCTGGGTGCCTCGCGCGGCACGGTGTACGCGCAGTTCCTGATCGAGGCCGGCGCGGTGGGCCTGGCCGGGGGGCTGCTCGGCCTGCTGCTCACGGCGCTGGGCGTTTTCGGCGTGGGCCTGGTGTTCGACAAGCAGATTGCCCGGCTGGCCACCGTGGACCTGTCGCTGGTGGCGCTGACCGTGCTGGTGGCGATCGCGGCCACCGTGCTGGCCGCCTTCTATCCCACGTGGCGCGCCGCCCAGGTGCAGCCGGCGTGGCAGCTCAAGTCGAACTGATCCGGAGCCGACGATGAACCTGCAGATCCAACCCATCCTCGCCGCGCTCAAGCGGCACAAGGCCGGCACGCTGCTGATCGCGATGCAGATCGCGCTCACCCTGGCCATCGTGTGCAACGCCACCTTCATCATCCGCGAGCGACTGGCGCGCGTGGCGCGTCCTACCGGCATGGTGGAAACCAACCTGCTGGCGATCCAGAACCGCTTTGTCGGCAACGAGACCAAGAGCAGCGAGCCGCTGGTGAAGGCCGATCTCGCCGCGCTGCGCCAGATGCCCGGCGTGGTAGACGCCACCGCCATCAACTCGTACCCGCTGCGCGGCGGCGGCTGGTCGATGGGCGTGCAGCTCGATCCCGATGCGAAGAAGCCGATCACCGCCAGCACGCTGTATTTCGCCGACGACCACGCGCTCGCCACGATGGGCCTGAAGCTCGTCGCCGGGCGCAACTTCCGCTCCGACGAAATCAGCTGGAAGGATGCCAAGGAAGTCGAGGCGCCGGCGCAGATCATCGCCAGCAAGGCGCTGGCCGACAAGGTCTTCCCGGACGGCTCGGCGCTGGGCAAGAACGTCTACATCATGGGCACGCCCAAGCCCAGCACCATCATCGGCATCGTCGAGCGCCTGCAGACGCCGTGGAACGGCACCTTTGCCGACAGCTTCATGGAGCACTCCGTGCTGCTGCCGCTGCAGCTCACCGGCTCGTTCGGCAGCTACCTGATCCGCACCGAGCCCGGTCGCCTCGACGCCATGACGAAGTCGGTTCCCGCACTGCTGTTCAAGACCAACCGCATGCGCGTGCTGCGCGATGAGACCGGTGTGCGCACCTTCGCCCAGGTGCGCGAGAACGCCTACAAGACCGATCGCGGCATGGCCCTGCTGATGAGCGTGGTATGCGTGGTGCTGCTGGCGATCACCGCGGCGGGCATCGTGGGCCTCACCAGCTTCTGGGTCGGCCAGCGCCGCAAGCAGATCGGCGTTCGCCGCGCGCTGGGCGCCACCCGCAACGACATCCTCAGCTACTTCCTCACCGAGAATCTGCTGATCGGCGTGGCCGGTGTGGTGGTGGGCACGGCCATGGCGATAGGTCTGAACCTGTGGATGGTTACCCACTTCGAGATGCATCGCCTCTCCATGGTCTATGTCGCCGTCGGCGTCGTCGCGCTGCTGCTGATCGGCCAGGGCGCCGTGCTCGCTCCTGCGCTGCGCGCCTCGCGCGTGCCGCCGGTGGAGGCCACCCGCAGCGTGTAACCGGACGTTTGCCCGCCTGACCCGATTCCGTCCGTACCCTCACTCCCGCCAAGGACACATCACGCGATGTTCGGCTACTACATCGACCTTGCATGGCACAGCCTGCGGCGCAACCCGATGCTCACCGCGTTGATGGTCATGGCGATCGGCTTCGGCGTGGCCGCATCGATGATCACCTACTCGGTGTTCCGCGCGGTGTCGGGCAACCCCATTCCCGACAAGTCGGCGCGGCTGTTCACGCCGCAGGTCGATGCCTGGGGCCCACAGCAAAACCTGAAGGGCGGCGAGCCGGCGGAGGCCCTTGGCTTCATCGATGCCATGGCGCTGATGCATGCGCACCGGGCGAAGCGCCAGACGCTGCTGTACCCGGTGCAACTCTCGGTGATACCGGGTGGCAATCGCGATCTGCCCTTGAACGCCAACGGCTATGCGGTTACCAGCGATTTCTTTGCCATGTTTGAGGTGCCGTTCCGCTACGGCAGCGGCTGGAGCGAACAGGACGACGCCGCGCGCGCCGCTGATGTCGTCATCAGTGACGTGCTCGATCAAAAGCTGTTCGGCGGTGCCGACAGTGTGGGGCGCACGCTCAACCTTGGCGGTCACGATTACCGTATCGTGGGCGTTGCCAGGCACTGGAACCCGCGCCCACGCTTCTACGACCTGTTCAGCACCAGCGGCTTTGCCGACGAACCGGACATCTACATGGTGTTCAACCGCGCGCTGGATTTGCAGATGCGCACCGGCGGCCGCAACAGTTGCCGCGGTTCGCTCAGCTTCACCACTTGGCAGGAGTACCTGCAGAGCAACTGCGTGTGGATCACGCCGTGGGTGGAGCTGGACAGCCCGGCCGAGATCGCCGGCTATCGTCGCTTCCTCACCAACTATGCCACCGAGCAACAGCACGCGGGCCGCTTCAACTGGGTGCCGAACGTGCGATTGCGCGACGTGATGCAGTGGATGGACTACGAACAGGTGGTGCCGCCGGAGAGTCGCATCTCGCTGGCAGTGGCGCTGGGTTTCTTCCTGATTTGCCTGGTCAACACCATCGGCCTGCTGCTGGCGAAATTCATGCGGCGTGCCGGCGAGATCGGCGTGCGCCGCGCCCTGGGCGCGACGCGCGGCGAGATCTATGCGCAATACCTGGTCGAGGCCGGCACGGTGGGCCTGGCCGGCGGCCTGGTGGGGTTGCTGCTCACGGCGGCGGGCGTAGGGGGCGTGGGCGTGTTGTTCCGGCCGGAAATCGCGAAGCTGGCCAGGCTCGATCCGTCGCTGGTGGCACTCACGTTTGCCGTGGCCATCGCCGCCACCGTGATGGCGGCGTTCTACCCGGCGTGGCGTGCGGCGCACGTGCAGCCGGCCTGGCAATTGAAATCGAACTGAGGAGCAAGCCATGAATATTCAAATCAGGCCCATCCTCGTCGCGCTGCGCCGGCACAAGGCAGGCACCCTGCTGATCGCGCTGCAGATCGCGCTGACACTCGCCATCGTGTGCAATGCGTTTTTCATCATCCACCAGCGACTGGCCAATTTGTCTCAGGCCAGCGGCGTGGACGAAGCAAACGTGTTTGTCATCGCCAACATGTGGGCCGACATGAATCGCTCGACAGAGCAGGTCGATGCGCAAGTACGCGCCGATCTGACCGCGCTCCGGCAATTGCCCGCCGTGCTCGACGCCGCGCCCGCCAGCGGTTACCCGCTGCGGGGCGGCGGCTGGGACAATTTCGTCACCATGACGCCCGATCAGGTCAAGCCGACCACGGATGCGGCGGTATACACCGGCGACGAGCATTTCATCGACACGCTGGGCCTGAAGCTGGTCGCGGGGCGCAACTTCCGTCCCGACGA
Source organism: Dyella ginsengisoli (assembly GCF_044904665.1). Taxonomy (NCBI): domain Bacteria; kingdom Pseudomonadati; phylum Pseudomonadota; class Gammaproteobacteria; order Lysobacterales; family Rhodanobacteraceae; genus Dyella; species Dyella ginsengisoli. The sequence goes on along the minus strand of NZ_JADIKM010000002.1, from coordinate 403,690 downwards.
GGTGATGGTGATGGGCACCCAGCAGGCGATCACCCCGTCGACGGCGATCGTAAGCAAGGCGCTGGCCGATCGCCTGTTCCCCGATGGCAATGCGCTGGGCAAGAGCTTCTATGCGATGGGCACCACCCCCAGCACCATCATCGGCATCGTCGATCCGTTGCATCGGCAAGGCGTGGATTCGTCGAGTAACAGCTACGCCGGGCAGGCGCTGATTTGGCCGTTACGGGCGGATGATTCGAAAGGTATTTACTACATCGTGCGCGCCAAACCTGGCCAGCTTGCCGCTGCGATGCGCGAGGCGCCCAAGGCGCTGTACGTGCAAAGCCGCATGCGCATCATTGATCCGAAGGACGGCATCCAGGACTACGCCACCATCCGCCAGAAGGTTTTCGATAGCGACCGCGGCATGGCCGTGCTCATGGGCATCATCTGCGTGGTGCTGCTGGCGGTCACTGCGGCGGGCATCGTGGGCCTCACCAGCTTCTGGGTGGGCCAGCGCCGCAAGCAGATCGGCGTGCGCCGCGCGCTGGGCGCACGGCAGCGCGACATCCTCGCGTACTTCCTCACCGAGAACTTCCTCATCAGCGCGGCAGGCGTGGCGCTCGGGACCGTGCTCGCGATCATCTTCAACCTGTGGACGGTGACCCGTTTCGCCATGGATCCCATGTCGATGGCCTACGTGGGCGTCGGCGTCGTCGCGCTGCTGCTGCTGGGACAGGCCGCCGTGCTCGCCCCGGCGCTGCGCGCCTCGCGCGTGCCGCCGGTGGAGGCGACACGCAGCGTGTGACACCGGACCAAACAAGATCTTCAGCCGCCACGCCATTTCCTCGTCACTAGGGCACTTCACGCAATGTTCGGCTACTACATCGATCTGGCTTGGCGCAGTTTGCGCCGCAGCCCCGGGCTGACAGCGCTAATGGTGCTGGCGGTCGGTTTCGGTGTGGGTGCGTGCATGACTACCTGGTCGGTGTTCCGGGCAGCGTCCGGCGATCCGATCCCGTGGAAATCGTCGCACCTGTTCGTGCCACAGCTGGAGATATGGGGCGCATCCGGGCGCAGCGCCAACGGCGAGCCGCCCGATGCGCTCAGCTACGTCGACGCGCTGGCCCTAATGCGTGATCACCGCGCGGTGAAGCAGTCGGCCATTTACGGCATTGGGCCGGCGGTGTTCCCGGAGCGGGCGGGGCAGCATCCGTCGACCGTGGGCGGATACGCGGTGTACGGCGATTTTTTTTCCATGGTCGACGCACCCTTCCTGTTCGGACAGGGATGGAGCACGCAAGAGGATGCAGCCGCTGCATCGGTGGTGGTGATCGGTCGCGCGCTCAACGACCGCGCCTTCGGCGGTGCCGATAGCGTGGGCCAGACGTTGAATGTGGCCGGGCGTGACTATCGCGTGGTCGGCGTGCTCGATGACTGGAACCCGCAACCGGTGTTCTATGACGTGTTCGGCACCGACGGCTACAGCCGCGAGGGGCCGGCGGTGTTCATGCCATTCACGCGAGCCATCGCCGCCAACCTGGTCAATGGCCGCACCGCCTGCGACCAGGATCCCACCCGCCCGGGCTTCGCCGGCCTGCAGCAGTCCAGTTGCGTGTGGATCACCTTTCTCGCCCAGTTGGACACGCCTGCACAGGTCGCCGCGTATCGCCGCTATCTGGACGACTACGCTGCCGAGCAGCGCCGTGCTGGACGTTTCCAGGGCGAGCCCAATAACCGCCTGCGCGATCTTCCCGCGTTCCTCGAAGCGGAGCGCGTCGTACCGGGCGACACGCGGGTGTCATTCCTGGTGGCGCTGGGCCTGCTGATCGTGTGCCTGGTCAATACGGTAGGTCTGCTGCTGGCGAAGTTCCTGCGCCGCAGCGGCGAGATCGGTGTGCGCCGTGCGCTGGGCGCAGCGCGTGGGGCGATCTACGCGCAGTTCCTCACGGAGGCCGGCGTGATCGGCCTCGTCGGCGGCGCGCTGGGGCTCGCGCTGACGGGTCTTGGCGTACTGGCGATCGGCGCCGTGCTGCCACCACGGCTAGCCGCGTTGGCGCAGATCGACCTCCGGCTGCTGTTCTCCACGCTCACCTTGGCGGTGCTGTGCACCATGCTGGCCGCGCTGTATCCCACCTATCGCGCGGCGCAGGTACAGCCTGCGTGGCAGCTCAAGTCGGATTGACCGCCATGACCCTGCACCCGCTCATCCGCGCGCTGCGACGGCACAAGGCCGGCGTACTGCTGATCGTGCTGCAGATCGCGTTGACGCTGGCGATCGTGTGCAACGCGGTGTTCATCATCGGCCAGCGGATCGAGCGGCTGAACCGGCCGACCGGTGTGCAGGAGGAAGGCTTGGTACGTATCTCACAAACCTGGCTGGATGCGCCCGATACGGAGGACGACGCGGCCACGGAGCGACTGGACGCGATGCAGCGTGCCGACCTCGATGTACTGCGCCGGCTGCCCGACGTGATCGATGTCGCTGCCAGCGAAAGCCTGCCGTTGCAGGGATCGATGTGGAGCGCGGGGCTGCGCACCGCGCCCGAGCAGAAGCAGCCCGCCGGCCAGGCCGCGCTCTACTACGGCGACGAGCGCCTGCTGCCCACGCTTGGCCTGAAGCTGGTTGCGGGCCGCAACTTCACCGCTGCCGAAATCGACCATCACACCATTCGCAGTCCGCGCGCCGCATCGGTCGTGATCGTGACGCAATCGGTGGCCGACGCGCTGTTCCCTCGCGGCGATGCGTTGGGCAAGACGATCTACTTGGATGTGCGGCCGGCCACCATCGTAGGCATCGTCGAGCGCTTGCAGACACCCACCGTTGCGGCGTGGGGGAATAGCTGGGCGTACGACTCCGTGCTGGTGCCCGTGCGGCTGGACGGCCCCACCGCGAGCTACGCGCTACGCGTGCGACCGAGCCGTGAGCAAGCCGTCATGCGTGCCGCGCGCGAGGCGCTGTTCGCGCTCGATCCGATGCGCGAGATGCCCGATACCTGGGGCGCGCAAAGCATGCGCGAGATTCGTGGCAAGGCTTATCGGGGCGATCGCGGCACGGTGATGCTGCTGGCGACGGTCTGCCTGATCCTGCTCGGTGTCACCGCCGCCGGCATCGTCGGACTCACCAGTTTCTGGGTAGGTCAGCGTCAGCGGCAGATCGGCATCCGCCGCGCGCTCGGTGCACGCCGGATCGACATCCTGCGCTACTTCCAGGCGGAGAACCTCCTGATGGCCAGTGTTGGCGTGGTGCTTGGGGCGTTGTTCGCGCTCGGGTTGAACCTCTGGCTGATGCTGCACGTGGCGGCGCCGCGAATCCCGATGATCTATGTGCTCAGCGGTGCGGCGGCACTGCTCCTGATCGGGCAGGCCGCGGTGTTCGTGCCGGCCCGCCGCGCCTCACGATTGCCACCGATCGCGGCCACGAGGTCGGCATGACGATCCCGATGAAAAAGCCCACTCGTAGGAGCCCGCTCACGGGCGATGCAATTGGCTTTGCTGTGGCTACAGCGCGAAAGGCATCGCCCGCGGGCGGGCTCCTACCGGAAATTTGACGATGCGTGCGGAGTGACGACGATGTTCCAGTACTACCTCGACCTGGCCCTGCGCAGCCTCAGGCGCAACAAGGCGCTCACCGCGTTGATGGTGTTTGCCGTGGCGCTGGGCATCGGCGCCAGCATGACTACGCTGACCGTGTTCCACGTGCTCTCGGGCGATCCGATTCCCGGCTCAAGCGGCACGCTGTTCTATCCGCAGCTCGATCCCCAGGACAAGGACGGCTACGAGCCGGGCAAGGAGCCGCCCGCGCAGGTTACCTGGATCGACGGCATGAACCTGCTCAAGGCGCACCGCGGCACGCGCCAGGCGCTGATGGCCGGCGGCGCGGTGCCGGTGCAGCCGGCGCAGTCGGGCATGGACCCGTTCTTCAGCGACGCGCGCTACACCACGGCGGATTTCTTCGCGATGTTCAAGGCGCCGTTTCTCTACGGCCACGGCTGGAATGCGGCGGACGACGATGCCAAGGCGCGCGTGGTGGTGATCACCCGCGAGCTCAACGACAAGCTGTTCGGCGGCAAGGACAGCACCGGCCAGACGCTGCGCATCAAGGACACCGGCTTCCGCGTGGTGGGCGTGCTCGACAGCTGGCGGCCGAACCCGCACTTCTACGACCTCAACATGGGCGGCTATCGCGCGCTGGAAGACGTGTTCCTGCCGCTCACCACCTTCCGCGACCTGCGGCTGGACCGCAACGGCTCGATGGACTGCTGGGGCCGCGGCGGCGGCGACGACGAGCATCTGGAAACCGCCACCTGCGTGTGGCTGCAGTTCTGGGTGCAGCTCGATGGCGCCTCGCAGGTGGCGGCTTACAAGGATTACCTCACCCACTACTCGCAGGAGCAGCAGTCGCTGGGCCGCTTCCAGCGTCCGCCCAACGTGAGGCTGCGCAGCCTGATGGAGTGGCTGGACTTCAACAAGGTGGTGCCGAGCGACGTGCGGCTGCAGGTGTATCTCGCGTTCGGCTTCCTCCTGGTGTGCCTGGTGAACACCGTGGGGTTGATGCTGGCCAAGTTCATGCGCCGCGCCGGCGAGCTGGGCGTGCGCCGCGCGCTGGGCGCGTCGCGCCGCAACGTGTTCGCGCAGCTGCTGGTCGAGTCCGGGGTGATCGGCCTGGCCGGCGGCATCGGCGGGCTCGGTCTCGCACTGCTCGGCCTGTGGGCGGTGCGGCATCAGCCGTCCGACTACGCCAAGCTCGCCCAGCTCGATCCGGCGATGCTGCTCACCACCTTCGCGCTCGCCGTGGGTGCCAGCCTGCTGGCCGGCCTGCTGCCCGCCTGGCGCGCCTGCCAGGTCACGCCCGCCCTGCAACTGAAAAGCAACTGAGACCGGAGCATTCGATGGAAATCCTGCCCATCCTCGCCACCCTGCGCCGGCACAAGATCACCGCCGCGCTGCTGATCCTGCAGATCGCGCTCACCTGCGCCATCGTGTGCAACGCGGTGTTCCTGATCACCCAGCGCCTGCAGCGCATGGACATGCCAAGTGGCATCGCCGAGCGCGAGCTGCTGCACCTGGAGCTGGCCGACATCGGTCGAGCGACCGATGAGAAAGCCCGCACCGCCGAAGACCTCGCCGCGCTGCGCCAGGTGCCGGGCGTCACCGACGTGGCCTCGGTCAACCAGGTGCCGTTTGGCAACTCGTCCAACAACAGCGGCATCAAGCTCGACCCGCAGCAGAAGTTGCCCACGCTGAACATGACCACCTACTTCGGCGAGAACCTGATCCAGACCTTCGGCCTGCAACTGGTAGCCGGACGCCTGCTGCAGCCGGAGGACTATCGCGACTTCGATGCCGTGGTGCGCGCCGCGCAGGCCGGCGATCTCAAGCAGCTGCCCAGCACCATCGTGATCACCCAGGCGCTGGCCGAACGGCTGTGGCCGGGCCAGAACCCGCTCGGCAAGCAGATTTACCTGGGCAGCGAGGTGCCGTTGCAGGTGGTCGGCGTGGTCAAGGGGCTGGTGCGTCCGTCGATCTGGGACGACTCGATGGCGCAGTACTCGGGCATGCTGCCCGTGCGCGTTTTCAACAGCCAGTTCGCCATCCGCACCGCCCCCGGCGATCGCGAGCGCGTGCTGCAGGCGGCCATCGCGGCGCTGAAGAAAACCGACCCGCACCGCGTGGTGATCAACAAGCACCTGATGAGCGACATGCGCCGCGACTTCTTCCGCGAGGACCGCGCCATGGCCACGCTGCTTGCCGGCGTGTGCGTGGCGCTGCTGGTGGTGACCGCGCTGGGCATCGTGGGGTTGGGCAGCTTCTGGGTGGCGCAGCGGCGCCGACAGATCGGCGTGCGCCGTGCGCTGGGCGCCACGCGCGGCAACATCCTGCACTACTTCCAGACCGAGAACTTCCTGCTCGCCACGCTGGGCATCGCGCTGGGCATGGCGCTGGCCTACGGCATCAACCTGTTCCTGATGCATCACTACGAGCTGCCCCGCCTGCCGGCGATCTACCTGCCGGTCGGCGCCATCGCGCTGTGGCTGATCGGCCAGGCCGCCGTGCTCGGCCCGGCGCTGCGCGCCGCGGCCGTGCCGCCGGTGGTGGCGACGCGGTCGGTATGAGCATCACGACGCCACACCGCCGGGGCAGGAGCCTGCCCGCGGGCGATGCTTCTGCTCCTGGATGCGCATTCACAGCAAGGAGCATCGCCCGCGAGCGGGTTCCTACCGGACGATCGATGACGATCGAGGACGGGGAGTAACACCATGTTCGGCTATTACATCGACCTGGCCCTGCGCAGCCTCAAGCGCAACAAGATACTCACCGCGCTGATGGTGCTGGCGATCGCTGTGGGCATCGGCGCAAGCATGACCACGTTGACGGTGATGCATCTGCTGTCTGGCGACCCGCTGCCCGGGCGCAGCGGGGAAATCTTCTATCCGCAGGTCGATCCTTCGCCGACGCCGGATGCGCAGCACCGGCCGTGGGACGTGATGGACTATCGCTCGGCGATGGACCTGTGGAGCGCGCATCGCGCCGACCGACAAGTGCTCATCGCCAATGCCACCCTCAAGTTGCGTGCGCCCGACGTGAACCAGCCGCCGCTGATGGCGCCGACGCTCCAGACCACCAGCGACTTCTTCCCGATGTTCGGCGTGCCGTTCCGGCAGGGGCATGGCTGGAGCGCAGACGACGATGCGAAGCACACCCGCGTGGCGGTGATCTCGGACGATCTCAACCGCAAGCTGTTTGGAGGCGCCGACAGCGTGGGCCGCATCCTGCGGCTGAAGGACACCGATGTGCGCATCATCGGCGTGCTGGCACCGTGGCGGCCGTCGCCGGTGTTCTATGATGTGCGCGGTGGCCGCTTCTCCAACGGCGATACCGCCAGCTTCTACAGCCGACCCGAGGACGTGTTCGTGCCGTTCGGCACCGGCCAGGACATCGCGCCCAATGATTCGCAGCCCTTCACCTGCTGGGGGAACTGGGACCTCGGCAGCAAGCCGCTGCAGAACGCGCCCTGCGTGTGGGTGTCGCTCTGGGTGCAACTGGACAGCGCGGCGAAACAGCGCGACTACCGCAGCTTCCTGGCCGGTTATGCCGCCGAACAGCAGCGGCTCGGGCGCATCGGCAACGCCGACGGCGCCCGGATGATGAGCCTGATGCAGTGGCTGGACTTCAACCACGTGGTGCCCAGCGACGTGCGCCTGCAGACCTGGCTGGCCTTTGCCTTTCTCTCGATCTGCCTGTTCAACATGGTGGGATTGCTGCTGGCGAAATTCCTGCGTCGCAGTGGCGAGATCGGCGTACGCCGTGCGCTGGGCGCCACGCGCCGCGCGGTCTTCGCGCAGTGCCTGGTGGAGGCGGGTCTGATCGGGCTGATCGGCGGCGTTGGCGGCTGGCTGCTGTCGCTGCTCGGCCTGTGGCTGGTGCGCCGGCAACCGGTGGAGTACGCCGACCTGGTGCATCTGGATGCGGCGATGTTCCTCACCACCTTCGCGCTGTCGGTGGCGGTGAGCCTGCTCGCCGGTGCGCTGCCGGCCCTGCGCGCCAGCCGCGTCGCCCCCGCGCTGCAACTGAAGACGCTGTGAGGACGAAGACCATGCAGATCCAGCCCATCCTCGCCGCGCTGCGCAAGCATCGCCTCGCCACCGTGCTGATCATGATGGAGATCGCGCTGGCCTGTGCCGTGCTGTGCAACGCCTGTTTCATGATCGCCCACCGGATCCAGCTCTCGCGGGTGGACAGCGGCGTCGACGAAAGCGCCCTGGCCGTGCTGCAGGTAAGTGGGTTCGAGGCCGGCCAGTCGGGCGACCTCAATGCGCGCATGGTGGCGGGCCTGCGCGCCATCACCGGCATGCAGTCGGTAAGCGTGGTGAGCGGCGTGCCGTTCGGCAGCCAGTCCATCAACGCCGGCGTCAAGCTGGACCGGGCCGGCAAGCATTTTGGTGGCGTGCTCGGCTTCTACAACGACGGCCCCGGCAGCTTCGAGGCGCTGGGCCTGACGCTGGTCGAAGGCCGCGCGCCCACGCCCGACGACTTCCAGCCGCTGGCCACCTTCGTGCCCAGCGATGCGCAGGTGATCGTGAGCCGCACCCTGGCCGAACACCTTTGGCCCGGCCAGAAAGCGCTGGGCAAGGAGTTCTGGATCGACAAGTACCACTTCCGCGTGATGGGCGTGGTGGCGCACATGGCGCGTACCGGCGCGGGCGAGGGAGGCACGGGCACCATCGAGTGGTCCGTGTTCGTCCCTGCGCTACCCGGGCCGAACCTGGCGGGCACCTATCTGCTGCGCGCCGATCCCCATGACCTGCCGCGCGTGCTGCGCGACGCCAAGGCGGCCGTGGCGACCATCGCCCCCGACGTGGTGCTCGACCATGACGCCAGCCAGACCATCAGCGACCTGCGTCAGCGCTATTTCCGAGCTGATCGCACGATGGCCGGGATGATGGTCGGGGTGATTGCCGCGCTGCTGCTGGTTACCGCGCTCGGCATCATCGGCTTGGCCAGTTTCTGGGTGCAGCAGCGCCGCCGGCAGATCGGCGTGCGTCGCGCGCTGGGTGCCACCCGCAGCGACATCCTGCATTACTTCCAGACCGAGAACTTCCTCATCGTCACCGGCGGCATCGCGCTGGGCATGGCGCTGGCGTTCGGCCTCAACCTCGCCTTGATGCGGATCTACGAACTGCCGCGACTGCCGCTGCTCTACTTGCCGGCCGGCGCGTTGGCCCTGTGGCTGCTTGGCCAACTGGCGGTGCTGGGCCCCGCGCTGCGCGCTGCGGCCGTGCCGCCAGTGGTGGCGACGCGGTCGGTGTAAGCGCAACACACATGCAGGAGCCCGCTCGCGGGCGATGCTCCTGGCTTTCGATGTGGAGCAGGAGCCAGGGCATCGCCCGCGAGCGGGCTCCTACCGGTGAGGTCCAGGGAAAGGAGGAAGGGAATGTTCGGCTACTACACGGAACTCGCACTGCGCAGCCTGAGGCGCAGCCCGGTGCTCACCGCGCTGATGGTGCTGGCGATCGGGCTGGGTATCGGCGCCTCGATGACCATGCTCACGGTGCTGCATGTGATGACGGCCGATCCGGTGCCCGGCAAAAGCGCACGGTTGTTTTACCCACAGTTGGATCCGCGTGACAGCCAAGGCTACAAGCCGGGTCAAGAGCCGCTCGATCAGCTGACCTGGATCGATGCGCTGAATCTGCTCCACGCCCGGCGCGGCAGCGCGCAGGTAGCCATGACGGGCGGGCGGGTGACGGTGCGTCCGCCGCAGGGCGAAGGTCGGGCGTTCTTTGCCACGGCGCGCTATGCCAGTGCCGACTTCTTCACGATGTTCAACGTGCCGTTCGCCTATGGCCACGGCTGGTCATCCAGCGATGACGGCAAGCAGGCCCGCGTGGTAGTGCTGGAGAGAAAACTTGCCGACAAGCTGTTCGGTGCCGAGCGGGCAGTCGGGCAGACGCTGCATCTGGGCAAGGAGGCGTTCCGCGTGATCGGAGTGATCGATCGCTGGAATCCCGTGCCCCATTACTACGACCTGAGTCACGGTGCGTATGCGCATTCCGAAGAGGTCTTCCTGCCGCTGGAGACGGCGATGGGTCTGAAGTTCGGCACGCAGGGCAGCATGTACTGTTGGGGGAGTATGGGCTCGATGCCGAGCGACAAGCGTCTGGTCGATACCTGCGCCTGGCTGCAGTTCTGGGTGCAGCTTGATACGCCCCGGGCCGCCGCCGATTACCGCGACTTCCTTATCCATTACTCGCAGGAGCAGAAGAGCCTGGGCCGGTTCCAGCGTCCGCCAAACGCGGCCCTGCACGACGTGATGGGTTGGCTGGCCGCCAATCACGTCGTGCCCGGTGGCGTGCAGCTGCAGGCGCTGCTGGCTCTCGGCTTTCTCCTCGTGTGCCTGGTGAACACGGTGGCCCTGCTTCTGGTGAAGTTCCTGCGTCGTGGCGGCGAGCTGAGCGTACGACGGGCCATGGGTGCGTCGCGCCAATCGGTGTTCGCGCAGTTGCTGATCGAAGCGTCGATGATCGGTCTGGGTGGTGGCGTGCTCGGGCTGCTGCTTGCACTGGGTGGCTTGTGGATCGTCCGACAGCAGCCGGCGCAGTACGCATCGCTGGCGCAGCTCGATAGCCAGATGCTCGCCAATACGCTTGCACTCGCACTGGTTGCCACGTTGTTGGCGGCGGTATTTCCGGCCTGGCGCGCCTGCCGCCTGCCTCCCGCTCGCGCGCTCAAGATCCGGTGAGGACAGTCATGCATCCGATCATTTCGGCACTGAAACATCACCGCACCGCCGTCATTCTGATGGTGCTCGAAGTGGCGCTGGCCGGTGCCATCGTGACCAATGCGCTGTTCGTCATTGCGACCCACCTGCGGGCCATGCAGGTCACCACCGGCGTGGCCGACCGTGAGCTGGTATGGCTCCGCAGCAGCGGGCTGCGCGATGACCTCACGCCCGCCGGTCGCGCCAGCCTGGCTGCAGCGGACCTTGCGGCTCTGCGTGCGATGCCCGGAGTGAAGGATGTCTCAATGGCCAACAGCCTGCCGTTGAGCGGTTCGGTGTGGCGCTGGGCGGTTTATGGCAAGTCGGGCGATGAGCGATCAATCGTGGACAACGTATCCATCTACGTGGCGACGCCTGGCTTGGTGCGTACGCTGGGCCTGCAGCTCGTGGAGGGCCGGGATTTCCTGCCCCAGGAGTACAGCGGCGGCAGGATTTTCAGTGACGATCCGCCACCGCCGGCGGTGATCGTCACGCGCCAGTTCGCCGACAAGATGTGGCCAGGTGTCGATCCCATCGGCAAGCCGATCTATCTGGGCGAGAAGGGCAAGGACGTCACCCACGTGGTCGGTGTGCTGGCGCATTTGCTGAACGCCGGCCTCGACAAGTTCTCCGATGACGAGACGAACATCATGCTGCCTTACACCTCGGTGCAGGGAGGCCTCTACGTCATCCGTACTTCGCCCGCGATGCGTGACGTTACGCTGCGAGAGGTGCCCAAGGTACTCGACCGCGTCGACGACCAGCGCATCATCACTGAGGTGCACACGTTGAGCGAGACCATCGACGAGCACTTTCACGACGACCGCGCGTTGATCTGGCTGCTGCTGGCGGTGATCGGCTGCCTGCTCGCGCTCACCGCGCTGGGCGTGGTGGGGCTGTCCAGCTTCTGGGTGCAGCAGCGCACGCGGCAGATCGGCATCCGCCGTGCCATCGGCGCCACCCGGCGCGACATCCTCGTCTACTTCCAGACCGAAAATCTCCTGATCGTCACGGCGGGCATCGTGCTCGGTTCGTTCGGTGCGGTGGCCCTCAACCTGTGGCTGATGGCGCACTACGAGCTGCCGCGCATGTCGCTGGCGGTGCTGCCGATCGGTGCGCTGGTGCTGTGGCTGATCGGCCAGCTCGCTGCGCTGGGCCCGGCGCTGCGCGCCTCGCGCGTACCGCCGGTGGTGGCCACGCGGAGCGTGTGAGTTCCGGCCTATCCCGTGTCTCCGGCGTTCGGGCAGAATCGGGGTTCTTTCCAGGGAGAGTGAAGCGATGAAGATGCTGCCGTTGATGATTGCCCTTGGCCTCTCCGCCGCGGGTGCGATGGCGCCGCAGACGGCGTGGGCCGCTGCCGCGTCGACCGACGTGGCCAGCCGGGTGGCCGCGCAGAACGCGCTGCTGGACGAGCAGTGGCAGCACACGCTGAAGAATTCGCCGGAATTCGCCACCATCCTGGGCGACCTGCGCTACAACGATCGCTGGAGCGATCTTTCGCTGGCGCATGCCAAGGCCGAGTACGAGTGGGCGGGCAGCTTCCTGCGCCGCTTCCAGGCGATCGACACCGCCGGCTTTTCCGACAGCGACAAGCTTAACCACGAGCTGATGGTTCGCCAGCTGCAGGATGGCCGCAAGGCGCACGAGCTGAAGCTGGACGAGATGCCGATCGACCAGATGAGCGGCATCCACCTGCAGCTTGCCGGCTTCATCAGCTCGATCCCGTTCGACAACACCAGGCAGTACGAGGATTACCTGACGCGCCTGAAGGCGGTGCCGGCCGCCTTCGACCAGGTGATCGGCGTGGCGAAGCAGGGCCTGCGCGACGGCATGATGCCGCCGAAGTACCTGCTGGAAGCGGTGGTCAAGCAGATCGGCGCGATCGGCACGCCGGAGGCCATGGACAGCGTGTTCGCCGAACCGCTGAAGCATTTTCCGGCGTCGGTGTCGGCGGCCGATCAGGCGCGGCTGAAGACCGCGATCCTGGCCGCGATCGACCAAGACGTGCGCCCGGCCTACGGCAAGCTCAAGAACTTCGTCGCCACCGACTACGCACCGCACGGCCGTGCCCAGCCCGGCGTGTGGGATCTGCCCAACGGCGAGGCGATCTACCGCTTCGACGTCAAGCAGATGACCACCACCGACAAGACCCCGGCCGAGATCCACCAGCTCGGGCTGGACGAGGTGGCGCGTATCGAAGGCGAGATGACCAGGATCGCGAAGGCGCAGGGCTTCAAGGACCTGGCCAGCTTCCGCGCCTCGCTGAAGAGCAACCCCAAGACGCACGCCACCTCGCGCGAGGACATCCTCAACCGCTATCGCGGTTATCTGGCGCAGATGCAGCCGGAGCTGCCCAAGCTGTTCGGCCTGCTGCCCAAGACCGATGTGGTGGTGAAGCCGGTGGAGGCATTCCGCGAGAAGGAGGCGGCCGCCGCCGAGTACCACCAGGGCACCCCGGACGGCTCGCGGCCGGGGCAGATCTTCGTCAACACCGGCGACTTCGCCAACCGCAGCGTGCTGACCATCGAGTCGACCGCTTACCACGAGGGCATTCCCGGCCATCACATGCAGATCTCGATTGCGCAGACGCTGCCGAAGCTGCCGCCGTTCCGCCAGCAGGGCGGCTACACCGCCTACGTGGAAGGCTGGGCGCTGTACGCCGAGCAGCTGGGCAAGGACATCGGTTTCTACAAGGACCCGCTGTCGGACTACGGCCGCCTCAGCGACGAGCTGCTGCGCGCCGACCGCCTCGTGCTCGATACCGGTGTGCACTACAAGCACTGGACGCGCCAGCAGATGGTCGACTTCTTCCACGCCCACTCCAGCGAGGACGAGCCGGACGTGCAGGCCGAAACCGACCGCTACATCACCTGGCCGGGCCAGGCGCTGGCGTACAAGATGGGCGAGCTGAAGATCCTGGCGCTGCGCACCAAGGCGAAGCAGGAACTGGGCGACAAATTCGACATCCGCGCCTTCCACGACGCCGTGCTCGACGGCGGCGCGCTGCCGCTGGACGTGCTGGAAACGCGCATCGATGCGTGGATCGCGGCGCAGAAGGCCAAGGCTTGATGTTTGGCCGTAAGCCCTCTCCCCAACGTTGTCGGGGGAGGGGGAGCAAATGTGGTGAGCCCTCTCCCCTGGCTCTGCCGGGGGAGAGGGTTGGGTGAGGGGGAGGCTCTTGATCTTTTCGCGAAGGCACGCGCGAAACGGGAAACGAGAGCCACCCTCACCCCAGTCCTCTGCTTCAACGTTGTTGGGGAAGAGGCGGCAAGCGCAGTAGCCCTCTCCCCGGACGCCGTGGGGGGAGAGGGGGTCAAAGCGTGAGGCTTGGAGTGGATGCTCACTCTCCTGCATGGCCGATGCAGGCGCATGACGCAACCTTTTCGCGTGGAGCGGCATCCATGCCCGCATGTGTAGACGAAAGATGCGCACCGTACTGATCATCGACGACAACCCCTCCGTGGGCGAGGCGCTCTCGCTGGCGCTGTCGCTGCACGAGATCCGCCCGCTGGTGGCATTCACTCCCGACGAGGGGCTGGCGATGCTCGCGCGCGAGAGCGTGGACGTGGTGATCCAGGACATGAATTTCACCGCCGACACCACCTCGGGTGAGGAGGGCGTGGCGCTGTTCCGCGCGATCCGCGAGCAGCATCCGGATCTGCCGGTGATCCTGCTCACCGCGTGGACGCATCTGGAAACCGCGGTGGAGCTGGTGAAGGCGGGCGCCGCGGATTACCTGGCCAAGCCGTGGGACGACGCCAAGCTCCTCGCCACGGTGGAGAACCTGCTGGAGCTGTCCGAGTCCACCCGCGAGGTGGCGCGTTCGCGCAACGAGCGTCGGCGCCGCCGCGAGAGCTTGCGCAGTCGCTACGACCTGGACAACCTGGTGTTCGCCTCTGACGCCATGGCGCAGACGCTGGAGCTGGCCTGCCAGATCGCCCGCTCCGAGGTGCCGGTGCTGATCACCGGGCCGAACGGCGCGGGCAAGGAGCGCATCGCGGCGATCATCCACGCCAACTCGGCGGTGAAGCGCGGGCCGTTCGTGGCGGTGAACTGCGGCGCACTGCCGGGTGAGCTGATCGAAGCCGAGCTGTTCGGCGCCGAGGCCGGCGCCTACACCGGCGCCAACAAGGCGCGCGAGGGCCGCTTCGAGCTGGCCGACGGCGGCACGCTGTTCCTGGACGAGATCGGCAACCTGCCGCTGCCCGGCCAGATGAAGCTGCTGCGCGTGCTGGAAACCGGCCAGTTCGAGCGGCTCGGCTCCGGCCGCACGCGCCACGCCAAGGTGCGCGTGCTCAGCGCCACCAACGCCGACCTCAAGGCGATGATCAAGGCCGGCACCTTCCGTGAGGATCTCTATTACCGCCTCAACGTGATAGATGTGAACCTGCCGCCGCTGGCCGATCGCACCGACGACATCCTGCCGCTGGCCGAGCACTTCCTCGACGGTCGCGCCGAGCTGGGCGATGCAGCGCGCGAGGCGCTGCTGTCCTATCCGTGGCCGGGCAACGTGCGCGAGCTGAAGAACGCGATCGAGCGGGCCGCGCTGCTCTCCGGCGGCCGTCCGATCACGCCGGAGCTGCTCAACCTGCCGGCGGTGACGCCCAGCGCGGCACGCAACCTGGACGAGCCCAGCCGCGAGACGGTGGAGGCGGCGCTGGCGCGGGCCGATGGCGTGGTCAGCCGGGCCGCGCAGGCGTTGGGTCTGTCGCGCCAGGCGCTGTATCGACGGATCGAACGCTACGGGCTGGCGGTGAACGGCTGATCGCCATCATGCGGCCGCCTTCCGGCAGTGGTGGCCGTGCCACCCGATGGCGTAAAAGGAGCGTCGCCGATCGTGCGACGTCACACCCAAGGAGTTACGCCATGTCGATACGCCCGTTGTTCGCTTCCCTGTTGCTGCTGGTAGCCGCCTCGGCGGGCGAGCATGCCTTTGCCCAGAACGCGCCGGTGGCCAGCGACAGCTGGAGTCGCCCCGCATCGGCCAGCTCGGCCGCGGCCCAGTCGTCCTACGGCAACGGCTCGGGGTTGCGCGAGTCTTCCGGCAATGACGGCAGCCACTTCAAGTTCAAGGAAAGGCGCGATGCGCACCCGCAGCCCAACGCCGCGCTGGAAGCCTCCGGCAAGGCGCCGGTGATGGGTGGCAACGAGATGGGCCGCGACGGCCGCCCCACCGTGAGTTGCGCGCGGACGCCGATGGACCCCGCATGCCGCTAATCCTCGACGGCGTCGTTCGCGGATGAGTCGCCGCATGCATTCGCTGGAAGGCCGGCTGAGCCTGCTGCTGCTGCTCGCCGGCCTGGTCGGCGTGCTGATCTACGCCGGCGTCACCGAGTGGCCGCTGCCGCAGGCGCTGGCCTGGCTGCACAACGATCTGAAGGTGGGCGAGGCGCCGCCGCTGCAGATGGGTTTCGTGGTGGGGCTGGTGATCTCCATGGCGGTGCTGGTGCCGGTGGCGCTGTGGATGGCGGCGGTGGTGATGTCCCCGGTGAGCCGTCTGCTGCGTGCGCTGGAAGGCTCGGTGGCGAGCTACCGCGACGGTGATTTCAGCATCTCGCTGGTGGTGGATCGCCGCGACGAGCTCGGCGAGCTGATCACCATGCACAACGCGCTGGGGCAGACCCTGCGTGACCAGCGCCAGCACCTGGTGCAGCGCGAGCTGCTGCTGGACACGGTGGTGCAGAACACGCCGGTGGCGCTGGTGCTTACCGACGCCGGCGATCACGTGGCCTACGCCAACATCGCCGCGCGGCACCTGTTCAACGAGGGACGCAGCCTGCACGGCCTGGTGTTTGCCGACGTGCTGGCGAACGCGCCGAAGGTCATGCGCGAAGCGGTCGAGCATGGCGAGGACGCGCTGCTCACGGTAGAGATGGACAACAGCGAGGAAACTTTCCATATCTCCCAGCGCGCGTTCCGCCTGCAGGGGCGGCCGCACCAGCTGCGATTGTTCCGGCGCATGACGCGCGAGCTGTCGCGGCAGGAAGTAGCGAGCTGGAAGCGGGTGATCCGGGTGATCAGCCACGAGCTCAACAACTCGCTGGCGCCGATCTCTTCGCTGGCGCATTCGGGCGCCGAGCTGGCTCGTCGCGGCGAGACCGAGCGGCTGCCCGGCGTGTTCGCCACCATCGGCGAGCGGGCGCGCCACCTGCACGGATTCATCGCCGGCTACGCCAGCTTTGCCAAGCTGCCGGCGCCGCGCAAGGCGTCGATCGTCTGGGCGCCGTTCCTGGAAGGGCTGGCGTTGCACTGCCGCTTCCGCCTGGTCGGCGCGGCGCCGGAGCAGCCGGGCTGGTTCGACGCGGCCCAGGTGGAGCAGGTGCTGATCAACCTGATCAAGAACGCGCACGAGGCCGGCGGGCCGGAGGACGAAGTGACCCTGGCGCTGCAGGTGCTCGGCCGCGACCTGCGCATCGAGGTGGCCGACCGCGGCCCGGGCATGAGCGAAACCGTGCTGGCGCAGGCGCTGCTCCCGTTCTACTCCACCAAGCGCGCAGGCACCGGGCTGGGCCTGGCGCTGGCGCGCGAGATCGCCGAGGCGCATGGTGGGCGCATCGCACTGGCCAATCGCGAGGGCGGCGGCCTGCAGGTCAGCCTGCTGCTGCCGCTGGGGGCGCCGCGGGACGGTTGACCGCCATGGCGCTCGCCTATACTCCGGTCTTCTTGGGAAGAGGGGGTAGTCATGGGACAGATTCTTGCGCTGGTCATCGTCATCGTGGTGGTGATCGGCATCGCCAAGCTCGTTCGCATCGTGCCGCAGGGTTTCGAGTGGACGGTGGAAACCTTCGGCAAGTACACGCGCACGCTCTCGCCGGGGTTGCACTTCCTGATTCCGATCTACCAGGCCGTCGGCCGCAAGATCAACATGATGGAGCAGGTGCTGGACGTGCCCAGCCAGGACGTGATCACCAAGGACAACGCGGTGGTGCGCGTGGACGGGGTGGTGTTCTACCAGGTGCTGGACGCGTCCAAGGCCGCGTACGAGGTATCCAACCTCGAGCAGGCCTCGCTGGCGCTGGTGATGACCAACATCCGCACCGTGCTCGGCTCGCTCGACCTGGACGAGAGCCTGAGCCAGCGCGACGCGATCAACGCAAAGCTGCTGCGCGTGGTGGACGAGGCGACCCACCCGTGGGGCGTCAAGGTCAACCGCATCGAGATCAAGGACATCGCCCCGCCGCGCGACCTGATCGACGCGATGGCGCGGCAGATGAAGGCCGAGCGCGAGAAGCGCGCCAACATCCTCGACGCCGAAGGCTTCCGCCAGGCGGCGATCCTCAAGGCGGAGGGTGAGAAGCAGTCGGTGATCCTGGCCGCCGAGGGCGAGAAGGAGGCCGCGTTCCGCGCCGCCGAGGCGCGCGAGCGCTCGGCCGAGGCCGAGGCCAAGGCGACCCAGATGGTCTCCGACTCGATCGCCAACGGCAACGTCAACGCGCTGAACTATTTCGTTGCCAACAACTACGTCGAGGCGCTGAAGGAAATGGCCAAGTCGCCCAACCAGAAGATGCTGCTGCTGCCGATCGAGGCCACCGGCATCCTCGGCTCGCTGGCCGGCATCGCCGAGCTGGCGAAGGAGTCGCTGGGCCAGCAGGCCAAGCCCGCCGTCATCCAGCCGCCGTCGCGCTGAGCGCACCGGGAGACAGGCCATGTGGGATCTTTCGACGCACTACCTGTGGTGGATCCTCGCCCTGCTGCTGATCGCGGGCGAGGTGCTGCTGCCGGGCTACTTCATGCTGTGGATCGGCCTGGCCGCCGCGGCGATGGGCGTGCTGCTGTGGCTGGTGCCGGGCATGAGCCTGCTGCTGCAGGCGGTGCTGTTCGCCGCGCTGGCACTGGCCGCCTGCGTGATCTATGCGCGCACGCTGCGCCCGCGCATCGAGCGCAGCACGCCCGGCAGCGAGCGGCTGAACCGTCGCGCCGAGCAGATGATCGGCCAGCGCTACGTGCTCACCGAGTCCATCGTCAACGGTCGCGGCAAGGCGCGCGTGGGTGACGGCGAATGGCTGGTGGCCGGGCCGGAGCTGCCATTGGGCAGCACGGTGGAAGTGGTCGCGGTGGACGGCACCACGTTGCAGGTGCGCGCCGCCGCATGAGTGCTGCAGCGCCGGCGGTCGTGTCTGCGGATTTCTCCACCGCTGCGCTCAACACGCGCATCGGCTTCCTGGTGGAGCTGGCGCGCCGGCTCCACCAGTACGGCACTTCGGCGCCGCGGCTGGAAATTGCCGTGGCGCGGGCGGCCCAGCAGATGGGCCTGGCCGCCGACGTGTGGTCCAGTCCCACCGCGATCATCATTTCCTTCTCCGACCTGGCACAGGGCGACGAGGGCCTGGCCCAGGTCACCCAGGTGATGCGTCTGCCGCCGGGTGACGTCAACCTGGCGCGATTGTGCGAAGCCGATGCCATCGCCGACCGGGTGATCGCCGGCGAAATCGAGCTGCGCGAAGGGTTCCGCCTGCTGCGCCTGCTCGGCCTGCCGGACACGCGTCGCGCGCAGGCCAGCGTGATCGCCAGCTATGGTTTGTCGGCTGCCTGCGTCGTGGGCCTGCTGCTGCACAGCTCGTGGGCGGATCTGCTGGTGTCGGGCCTGATCGGGCTGGTCATCGGCGCCATCACGATTCGCGCCGCTGCCCGCCCGCGCCTGGCCGCAGCCAGCGACGCGATCTGTGCGCTGGTGGCGACCACGATCGCCATCGCGATCAGCGCGTTCGTTGTGCCGCTGGCGGTCAAGTCGGTGGTGCTGGCCGGGCTTATCGTGCTGATGCCCGGCATGTCGCTGACCACCGCCGTGCGGGAGATCTCCAGCCAGCATCTGGTGTCCGGCGTGGCGCGCGTGGGCGGTGCGGTCTCCACGTTGCTCAAGCTCACCTTCGGTACGGTGGCCGCAACCCAGTTGTGCGCGGCATTGGGCATCGATCCGGGCACCTATGCCTTGCCGCCCTTGCCGACCTGGGTGGATTACCCATCGCTGCTGCTGGGCGCATTCGGTTTCGCGATCCTGTTCCGCGCGGCGCGGCGCGACTGGCCGGTGGTGATGGGCGCGGTGATCGTGGGTTATCTGGCGACGCGCTGGGGCGGGCTGATTTCCGGCGCCATTCCGGGTGCGCCGTTCGGCGTGTTCCTGGGCGGATTCCTGCTCGGTGCGCTGGCCAATCTTTATGCGCGCTTCGTGCGTCGCCCGGGCGCGGTGATCCGCGAGCCGGGGATTATCCTGCTGGTGCCCGGCAGCGTGGGTTTCCGCAGTGTGTCGTATCTGTTCGAGCGCGACACCACGCTGGGCATGGACAGCGGCATCCTGCTCATTACCCTGCTTATCTCGCTGGTGGCCGGCCTGCTTTTCGGTGATTTGCTGGTGTCGCCGCGTCGATCGCTCTGAAAGCAAGACGCCGGCGCGAGGCCGGCGTTTGCATGGCGCGACTATCGGTACGCGATCATCCGGATGGAACGATCAGTACGCAATCACAAGAGCCGGCGATCAGATCGCCAGATCCTTTTCCTTCTTGCCGGCCTTCAGCGCATCGTTGAACCAGCGCGGGCGCTTGCCGCGGCCGGACCAGGTCTGCTCCGGGTTGGCCGGATTGCGGTACTTGGGCGCCACGGGAGTCTTGACGCGACGGGTCTTGGCGCCGCGGGCGCCGCCGAAGATGTCGTCGAACGAATAGCCTTCGGCCTTGATCAGGGCGTGGACTTTTTCGCGCAGCTTGGCGACCTTTTCCTTGCGCAGTTCATCCTGCCGGATCTGGGCCTTGGCGATCAGGTCATTGAGCTGGTTGTGATTGAGGTTCTTGATATCAACGGCCATGGTAACTCCGCGTTGGTTTTCTAATGACTGGGTGTTTAAGTCGCCATTGCGGCGAGTGCGCCATCCTGATGCGGGAGAGATTCTGGCGTAACCCCAGTGTTTTTGCAAAATAACCGTCGACATGTGATGAATGCGTCACATCTATTTACTCACCTGCCGTGTCCATTAAATGAGTCGGTCTGATTAGTGGCCATTGCGGATACCCGGCGCCATTCACTGCCGGATCAAGTCCGTGTAGCGCTCCGGGCGAGTACGCGTCGTCGAGAAATCGATGGTTATTGCCATCGAGGCACCTGCATCGCGACACCCTTCGACTTCGACCCTGTGCGTGCTTCCGTGATGGCGCTGGTCCGGAGCGTGCGCGATTAATGCGCCCGTTATGTGCGTCGACCGGCCGGGTGCGAAGCCGCTGGAAGGCGCCCATGAAAAAGCCGCCCGGAGGCGGCTCTTTCAAGACCCTGAAAAAAGCGATCAGGCGAGCAGGGCAAACAGCTCGTCGATGCCGAGCTGTCGGCTGTCGGCTTCGTCGCGGGCGCGATATTCCAGCGTGCCGGCGGCGACGCCGCGTTCGCTCACCACCACGCGGTGCGGAATGCCGATCAGCTCCATGTCGGCAAACATGGAGCCCGGGCGCAGGCCGCGATCGTCGAACACCACCTCGATGCCGCGTTCGGCCAGCTGTGCATACAGCGCTTCGGCCGCGGCGGTGACCTCGGGCAGGCCCTTGGGATTGATCATGCACACGGCGACGCGCCAGGGCGCCATCGCCTCGGGCCAGCGGATGCCGGCGTCATCGTGACGCTGCTCGATGGCCGCAGCGACGATGCGGCTGACGCCGATGCCGTAGCAGCCCATCAGCATCACCTGCGCCTTGCCCTGGTCGTCGAGCACGGTGGCATTGAGCGCCTCGGCGTACTTGGCGCCGAGCTGGAACACGTGGCCGACCTCGATGCCGCGGGCGAGCTGCAGGGTGCCGCGGCCGTCCGGCGAGGGATCACCGGCGACCACCTGGCGGATGTCCTCGATGCGGGTGACGCGCGCGTCGCGCTCCCAGTTGGCGCCGGTGTAGTGGGTGCCGTCGAGGTTGCCGCCGCAGACGAAATCCGCCAGCACGGCGGCGCTGCGGTCGACGATCACCGGGATGTGGTCCGGCAGGCCGACCGGGCCGAGCGAGCCGGGGCGGGCGCCGACGGCGGCGAGGATCTCCTCCTCGCTGGCCAGCACCGATTCGCCGGGCAGCTCGGCCAGCTTGCCGGCCTTAACCTCGTTGATCTCGTGGTCGCCGCGCAGGCACAGCGCGACCAGTCCCTCGCGACCCTTCAGCAGCAGGGTCTTCACGCACTGCTGCGGCGACACCTTGAGGAAGGCGGACACGTCGTCGATGGTCTTCTGCCTGGGCGTATCGACCCGGACCAGGGGAATGGACGGCGCCGGACGGGCGACGGTTGGGGCCAGCGCCTCGGCCTTTTCCACGTTGGCGGCGTAATCGGAGCCGTCGGAGAACGCGATTGCATCCTCGCCGGACTCGGCGATCACCTGGAACTCGTGGCTGGCGTTGCCGCCGATGGCGCCGGTGTCGGCCTGCACGGCGCGGAACTTCAGGCCCAGCCGGGTGAA
Source organism: Dyella ginsengisoli (assembly GCF_044904665.1). NCBI lineage: Bacteria > Pseudomonadati > Pseudomonadota > Gammaproteobacteria > Lysobacterales > Rhodanobacteraceae > Dyella > Dyella ginsengisoli. The sequence continues at coordinate 382,034 of NZ_JADIKM010000002.1, read as the reverse complement.
GATGCGTCCGTAGGCGTCGTACATCGCCTGGTAGGTCTGCGCCAGCGACTCCTGGCCGAGGTGGAAGGAGTAGGCGTCCTTCATCAGGAACTCGCGTGCGCGCATCACGCCGAAGCGCGGGCGGATCTCGTCACGGAACTTGGTCTGGATCTGGTAGAAGTTGACCGGCAGCTGCTTGTAGCTCTTCAGCTCCTGCCGCGCGAAGTCGGTGATCACTTCCTCGGCGGTGGGCGCGTAGCAGAATTCCTGCGCCTTGCGGTCGGCGATCTTCAACAGCTGGCCGCCGAATTTCTCCCAGCGGCCGGTTTCCTCCCACAGCTCGCGCGGCTGGATGGTCGGCATCAGCATCTCGATGGCGCCGGCGCGGTCCATCTCCTCGCGCACGACCGTCTCCACCTTGCGCAGCACGCGCAGGCCCAGCGGGCTCCAGGTGTACAGGCCGGCGGCGAGCTTGCGGATCATGCCGGCGCGCAGCATGAGCTTGTGGCTGACCAGCTCGGCTTCGGCGGGGACTTCCTTGACGGTGGCCAGGTGGAATTGGCTGAGGCGCATGCGATGGGGATCCGACGGGCAGGGTAAAGGCGTCGATTATGCCAGCCGTTGCCGGATACCGGTGGGCGGGGTTTGCCCCGCCCGCGGCCTTACTGGTCCTGGCAATACTGGCTGTACTGGGCCTGCGCGGCGTCCAGCTGCTGCTTGCGCTCGGCGTCGCTGAGGGCCTTGGGCTGGCCGCCCTGTTCCATCACCACCGGGCCGCCGCCCCTGAGCGTGTCCAGGTTGCTCTTGAGCGAGGCGCAGAGCTTGCTGCGGTTCTCCGGCGTGTCTTCCATCGGCCTGGCTGGCTCGGTGGCTGCCTGGCTTTCCTCGGAGCCCGGCTCGGTGGCCGGTGCCGGGGCGGCGATCGGCTCCACGCTGCCGCTGAGCGTGACGCGGCTGTACTTGGTGCCGACCGGCGGCGCCGACTCGGAGTAGTGCACGGTGCCCTGCGCATCGGTCCACTTGTAGGCCTGGGCCTCGGCGGCGCCGGCGGCCAGCAGGAGAAGGGCGAACAGCGCGGGACGAAGCATGGGGTTCTCCAGAAGGGGCCGGGGCTCAGGCGCTCTTGGTAGCACCGGCGCGGGCCGGACTCAAGCGCCGGTGTTCTACAATGCGCGCCAGCCTTCACTGGATGGGTTCATGAGCGACGACACGCCAGTCCGACGACCGCGCCACCGCGGCATCTACCTGCTGCCGAACCTGTTCACGACCGCGGCGATGTTCTCGGGCTTCTACGCCATCGTGGCGAGCATCGGCGGGCGCTATGCCGAGGCCGCAATCGCCGTGTTCGTGGCGGCCCTGCTGGACGGTCTGGACGGCCGCGTGGCTCGCCTCACCGGCACCCAGACCGAGTTTGGCGTGCAGTATGACTCGCTGTCGGACCTGGTGAGCTTCGGGCTGGCGCCGGCGCTGGTGCTCTACACCTGGTCACTGTCCTCGCTGCGCGACTACGGAACGATGTGGGGCAAGGTAGGCTGGGCCGCGGCCTTCATCTACGCCGCCTGCGGCGCGCTGCGGCTGGCCCGCTTCAACACCCAGGTGGCGGTGATCGACAAGCGCTATTTCCAGGGCCTGGCCAGTCCGGCGGCGGCGGCGGTGTGCATGTCCTTCGTGTGGACCATGGAGAAGGTCGGCATCGCCGGCAGCACGCTGTGCTTCGTCACGCCGGTGCTGGCGGTGGTCGTGGGCCTGCTGATGGTGAGCAACTTCCGCTACTTCAGTTTCAAGTCGCTGCCGATGGGGCAGGGCGAGCGCGTTCCATTCGTGTGGATGGTGATGCTGGTGCTGATCCTGGTGCTGCTGGCGATCGATCCGCCGCGCCTGCTGCTGGCGGTGTTCTCGCTCTACCTGCTGTCCGGGCCGGCGCTCACCGTGTGGGGTCGCGCCACCCATCGGCGCGCCCGGCGGAACGCGGGGTGATGGCAGCCGTGCCGCTGGACAGCCGCCGCCGCGCCGCGCTGCAGGCCATGGGCATCACGCCGTGGGTGATGCGCGAGCGCGCGCAGGCGCAGACACAGCCGGTGGCGATCGAACAAGCCGCGACTCTCGTGCGCGGGGCACAGCCCAGCGGGCGCTGCGTGGTGCTGCTGCCGGCCGGCGCCGACGCCCGCGCGCTGGATCTGCTCGGCCGCGCGCTGACCGCCTGCGGCGCGGAGATCGCCCGCGCCGGCCGCATCCGCGTGGCCGACGGCCAGCTCTCCGACGCCGTGCCGCATGCGCCCGTCTATCTTGTGTTCGGCCAGGCCCAGGCGCATGCGCTGGGGCGCGAACTGCCGGCGGCGGTGATGAGCGATGCGCATATCGCACTGGTCGACGAGCCCGGTCCGCTGCTGTTCGGCGCGGAGGGCAAGCGGCGCCTGTGGGCGGCGTTGCGCCAGGCCCGCCGCGCTCTTGGCCGCGCCGGGGGCTAGCGCGATGGTCGCGGTGAGCCGGCCCGACAGCGAAATCCGCGCCCTGCGCACGCAGGACCTCGACGCGGTCGCCGCGATGGAGGCCGACTCGTACGAATTTCCCTGGAGTCGCGGCATCTTCGCCGACTGCCTGCGCGCCGGGCATCCGTGCTGGGTGCTGTGGGTACGCGGCGAGATCGCCGGCTACGGCATCCTGTCGATCGCCGCGGGCGAGGCGCATGTCCTCAACCTCTGCATCGGCCGGGACTGGCGCGGGCTGGGGCTGGGCCGCCGCCTGCTGCTGCGCCTGCTCGACGTGATCCGCTGGAGCGGCGCCGACCGCGTGTTCCTCGAAGTGCGCCCCTCCAACCCGGTGGCGCAGAAGCTGTACGCCTCGATCGGCTTCAACGAGATCGGGCGGCGCCCGCGGTACTACCCCGCGCGCGACGGGCGCGAGGACGCGATCGTGATGGAGCTCGTGCTGAAGGGCGAGGAGTGAGTGAAGAGGAGTGAGAAGTGAGAGAGAGAGCGACAAGCTGCGAGCCGTTGTCTTCTCTCACTTCTCACTTCTAGTTCCTCACTTCTCGAGCTTCCCCGCCTGCTCGCGCAGTGCCGTCAACGTGGTGTTCCAGTCGACGATGCGCTGGCGCTCCTGCGCCACCACTTCGGTCGGCGCGTTGGCGACGAAGTTGGCGTTGCCGAGCTTGCCTTCGCACTTCTTGATCTCGCCCTCGATGCGGGCGATTTCCTTGGCCAGGCGCGTTTTCTCGGCGCCGAGGTCGATCAGGCCTTCCAGCGGAATCAGCACGCGCAGCGAGCCGACTACGGCGGCCGCGGCGGCCGGTTCGTCGGCGCCCGCTTCGATCCACTGCGGGGTTTCCACGCGGGCGAGGAAGCTGATCTGGGCGGCGAACTTGGCGGCGCGGGCGTGATCGCTGGCGTCGCCGTCGGCGAGCAGCAGCGGGATGGTTTTGCCCGGGGCGATGTTCATCTCAGCGCGGATCTTGCGCACGCCGGAGAGCACTGCCTTGAACCATTCGATCTCGGCGGTGGCCGTCTCGTCGGCCGCGAAGTCGGCGGCCTGCGGGTAGGCGCGCAGAATCAGCTCGGCCTCGGTGAGGCCCAGCTTCGGCCCCACCGATTGCCAGATTTCCTCCGTGATGAACGGGATGATCGGATGCAGCGCGCGCAGCACCGTTTCCAGCACCACCAGCAGGGTGTGGCGAGTGGAGGCCGCGGCGTCCGCGGCGTCGCCGTTGAGTGCAGGCTTGGACAGCTCCAGGAACCAGTCGCAGTACTCGTTCCAGACGAATTCGTACAGCGCCTGGGCCAATTGGTCGAAGCGGTAAGTGGCGAAATGCTGCTCGACGTATTCAAGCGTGTACTTGAGCCGGGTCAGGATCCAGCGTTCGGCCTCAGTCGCCGGGCCGCCGGCCGGGGCCTCGATGCGGCCTTCGGGCAGATTCATCAACACGAAGCGCGCCGCGTTCCACAGCTTGTTGCAGAACGCCTTGTAGCCCTCGGCGCGCTTGATGTCGAAGTTGATCGTGCGGCTGTAGCTGGCCAGCGCGGCGAAGGTGAAGCGCAGCGCGTCGGTGCCGATCGCGGTGATGCCGGCGGGGTAGTCCTTGCGCACGCGCTTCTCGACCTTCTCGCGCTCCTGCGGCAGCAGCAGGCTCCTGGTCGACTTGGCCACCAGCGGTTCCAGCGCGATGCCGTCGATCAGGTCCAGCGGGTCCAGTGTGTTGCCCTTGGACTTGGACATCTTCTGCCCTTCGGCGTCGCGCACGATGGCGTTGATGTACACCTCGCGGAACGGCACCTGGCCGGTGAAGTACTTGGTCGCCATCACCATGCGGGCGACCCAGAAAAAGATGATGTCGAAGCCGGTGACCAGCACCGCGCTGGGCAGGAAGATCTTGTCGTTTTCCCAGTTCGCGACCACTTCGCCGCGCTCGTTCTTCACCGGGCCGTCCATCGGCCAGCCCAGCGTGGAAAACGGCCACAGCGCGGAGGAGAACCAGGTGTCGAGCACGTCCTCGTCCTGGCGAAGGGCGCCCACCGGCGGCTGCACGGCGTTGGCGCGCGCGTCGGCCTCGTCCTCGCCGACGAAGATGTTGCCCTGCTCGTCGTACCACGCCGGGATGCGGTGGCCCCACCAGAGCTGGCGGCTGATGCACCAGTCCTGGATGTTCTCCAGCCACTGCGTGTAGGTGGTGCTCCAGTTCTCCGGCACGAACTTGATCGCGCCGGAGGTCACCGCCTGCAGCGCCGGCTCGGTGATCGCCTTGCGCCCGCCGGGGCGGCCGTCGCGCAGCGTCTCGGAGGTGAGGTCGACAAACCACTGGTCGGTCAGCATCGGCTCGATCACCGCGCCCGAGCGCTGGCTCACCGGCACCTTGAGCTTGTGCGGCTTGGTTTCCACCAGCAGGCCGGCGGCTTCGAGGTCGGCGAGGACGGCCTTGCGGGCATCGAATCGATCCAGGCCTTGGTACTTCGCCGGAATTCCGATATCCGTAGCGGTATCGAAGTAGTTGCTCTTGACGCCCCGCGATGCGCCGACCTTGGAGCCCTTTTCGGGCCAATCGCGATCTCCGATTACTTTTCCGTCCAGCGTGAAGATGTTGAATTGTGGGAGTGCGTGTCGCTGCCCCATCGCATAGTCGTTGAAGTCATGCGCCGGTGTGATCTTCACGCAGCCGGTGCCGAACTCGCGGTCGACGTAGTCGTCGGCGATCACCGGAATGGTGCGCCCGGTCAGCGGCAGGTGCAGCCGTTGTCCGATGAGGTGGGCGTAGCGTTCATCCTTGGGATGAACCGCGACAGCTGCGTCGCCCAGCATGGTCTCTGGACGGGTGGTGGCCACCACCACGCTTTCCGCACCATCGGTGGTCATGTAGCGGATCGACCACATCGAGCCGTCGCGCTCGACGTTGTCCACTTCCAGGTCGGACACGGCCGTGCCCAGCGCCGGATCCCAGTTCACCAACCGGTTGCCGCGGTAGATCAGGCCGTCGCGGTACCACTGCACGAACACCTTGCGCACGGCGGCCGAGAGGCCCTCGTCCATGGTGAAGCGCTCGCGCGACCAGTCCGCCGCCACGCCGAGCCGGCGCATCTGGTTGGTGATGGTGGAGCCGGATTCCTCCTTCCACTGCCACACGCGCTCGACGAACGGCTCGCGGCCCAGGTCGTGGCGCGTCTTGCCCTCGGCGGCGAGCTGGTTCTCCACGATCTTCTGCGTGGCGATGCCGGCGTGGTCGGTGCCCACCTGCCACAGCGTGTTCATGCCGCGCATGCGCTGGTAGCGGATCAGCATGTCCATCACGGTCTGCTGGAACGCATGACCCATATGCAGCGTGCCGGTGACGTTGGGCGGCGGCAGCAGGATGCAGTACGGATCACCCTTGCCCTGGTCGCCGGCGCCGGACGGCTTGAACACGCCGCTGGCCTCCCAGCGGGCATACCAGGTGGATTCGATCTGGGCGGGTTCGAAGCTCTTTTCCATGGGGACTCGCTAGTAACGCGGCCCGTGCAGGCGCGTCGTGATCAGGCGTAAAGCGGCCATTGTACGGGCCGCGCCCGGGGCTGCCAAAAGCGGGATCGGCGAGCGCACCGGCGAGTGCGCGCTCGCATGACGCAGCGTGGGTTCCGCGCTTGGCCCGGAATGCGAGAATCGCCGGACGCGGGACAACCGCGGGCAGCAGGGCTTTCAGTACGTGCGAGCAATCAACGAGGGCGCGGTCGGGGTCGCGCAGCAGGTGTGGGGGCGCCGAGCCTGGTCATGGGGGCTCGGCCTGGCGCTGCTGGCAACGATGGCCACGGACGCCGTACATGCCGAAGTACCCCAGCCGGCAGGCTGGACGCTGCAGTTCAGCGACGACTTCGACGGCGCGGCGGGACAGCTGCCCTCGGCCGAACGCTGGCGCTTCGACATCGGCCACGGCTACCCCGGCGGTCCCGCGAACTGGGGCACGCACGAGGTGCAGCGCTACACCGCCGATCCGGCCAACGTGAGCCTGGACGGCCGCGGCCACCTGCGCATCACGCCCCGGCGCGACGCAGCGGGCGAGTGGTCCTCGGCGCGGATCGAGACGCAGCGCGACGATTTCCGCCCGCCCGAAGGCGGCGTGCTGCGGATGGAAGCGCGGCTGCGCATGCCCGATGTCAGCGGCGATGCCGCGCTCGGCTACTGGCCCGCGTTCTGGGCGCTGGGCGAGAGCTTCCGGCGGCTGGGCAACTGGCCGCAGGCGGGCGAGTTCGACATCATGGAAAACGTCAACGGGCTCAACCTGGTGTGGGGCACCCTGCATTGCGGCGTGCAGCCGGGCGGCCCCTGCGGCGAGCCCAACGGCATCGGCCAGCACAGCCCTTGCGCCCCCACGACCTGTCAGGGCGGCTTCCACACCTACACCTTCGAATGGGACCGCAGCGTGGCGCCCGAGGCGCTGCGCTGGTACCTCGACGGCCAGCTCTACGGCGTGATCACCCGCGACCGCCTGCCGCCGGTCACCTGGCAGGAGATCACCGGCCAGCGCGGCTACTTCCTGCTGCTGGACGTGGCGATGGGCGGCGACTTCGCCTATGCGATCTCCGGCGGTCGCGACACGCCGGTGCCGGCGACCGAGCCGGGCCACCCGATGGTGGTGGATTACGTGGCGGTGTGGACGCGCATCGGCCCACCGTGAATTTTCCGGCCGATACTGCCGGCCGTCATTGCGGCTTTACGCCGAGCGCAGCGCGCGGCCGTACGAGTGCACCTCGTCCACCAGCACCTTCACGTGTTCCGGGTCGACTTCCGGCGTGATGCCGTGGCCGAGGTTGAACACGTGGCCGGGGTGGTTGCCGTAGCTGTCCAGCACGGCGCGCGCCTCGCGGCGGATCACCTCGGGCGAGGCGCGCAGGATCGCCGGATCGAGATTGCCCTGCAGCGCGACCTTGCCGGCCACGGCGCGGCGCGCGTCGGCCAGGTCGATGGTCCAGTCCACGCCCAGCGCGGCGCAGCCGGTGTCGGCCATCTCCGCCAGATGGGCGCCGGCGCCCTTGGAGAACAGGATCACGGGCAGCGTGCTGGCCACCGCATCGGCCTTCAGCGCCTCCACCACGCGCTGCATGTAGCGCAGCGAGAACTCGCGGAACGGCGCCGGGCCGAGCAGGCCGCCCCAGGTGTCGAACACCATCAGCGCCTGCGCGCCGGCGTGGGCCTGGGCGATCAGGTAGGCGGCCACCGCACGCGCCAGCGTGTCGAGCAACTGGTGGGCGAGGGCGGGCTCGTTCCAGCACATCGCCTTGAGCGTGGCGAAATCCTTCGAGCCCTGGCCCTCGACCATGTAGCAGGCCAGCGTCCACGGGCTGCCGGAAAAGCCGATCAGCGGCACCCGCCCGTCCAGCTCGCGGCGGATCAGCCGCACCGCATCCATCACGTAGCGGAGCTCGCCGTCCATGTCCGGCACGGCCAGTTTGTTGATCGCCGCGGCATCGCGCACGGGATGGGCGAACTGCGGGCCCTCGCCGTGCGCAAAGGACAGGCCCAGGCCCATCGCGTCGGGGATGGTGAGGATGTCGGAGAACAGGATCGCCGCGTCCAGCTCGAAACGCGCCAGCGGCTGCAGCGTGACCTCGCAGGCGAACTCGGGGTTCTGCGCCAGCCCCATGAAGCTGCCGGCGCGGGCGCGGGTGGCGCGGTATTCGGGTAGGTAGCGACCGGCCTGGCGCATCACCCAGATCGGCGTGGTGTCGGTGGGCTCGCGGCGCAGGGCGCGCAGGAAGCGGTCGTTTTTGAGCGGAGCATTCATGGCGGTCACCGGCCGTGCGGGCCGTCGAGGCCCTGGCTGAACATCACGCGGTAGCCGCGCTTGAGCTGGGCGTCGCGCGCCTTCTCGAACGCGGCGATGGCCTCGTCGCGCTCCAGGTACTGCTCGCGCTTGAGCGTGGCCTTGCCGCCCTGCGTGCCGGTTTCGCGGTACAGCGTCCAGCCGCCGAGCAGGTCCTGCTCGAGCACGATCTGGACGTAGCGCGGCGCTTCGGTCGCGGCGGGCGGGGTTTGCAGGTAGAGGCGCATGGCGTCCGAGGATGGGGCTGACGGGCGCGGCCAGCGGGCCGCGAACCCAGCATTCTAGAAGGCCGGCGCCGATGGCGCGAGCGCTCACCCTTCGGGTGGCTGCGGGGGCGGCATGCGGCGGTGGCGGGTGAACCGCTCGGCCAGCAGCGGCAGCAGCGAGATCAGGGCGATGCCGCCCAGCGGCAGCAGCACGCTGCGATGAAACAGCAGGCCCAGTCCGATGTGGTCGCTCTGGCTGAGCGCATCGCCGAGTCCGGCGCCGACCAGGTTCTCGAACACCAGCGTCACCGTGCCGCCCAGCCAGGTGGCGCCGAGGAACAGCCACAGCCCGCAGCGCAGCCAGGCCAGGCACACGGTCACCGCACCGAACGGCAGCACCGGCACGAAGCGCAGGAACAGCGTGTAGCTCACCGGGTGATGGGCAAAGCCGTGGCGCAATCGCTCGACCAGCGCGGGCGGATGCTTGCGCCCGGCGCCGAACGCATAGCGGCTGGCCAGGAACAGGATCAGCGAACCCAGCGTGAGCGCGATCGAGGAATAGATCGTGCCCTCCACCACGCCGAAAGCGAAGCCGCCGGCGAGGATGATCAGGATGGTGCCGGGAATGCCGGTGGCCATGCCCAGCGTCAGCAGGCCGATGTAGGCCAGCCGCGACAGCCACGGCGCGGCGGCGATCTCCGCGCGCAGCCGCTCCTGGTGCGCCACCAGATACTCCGGGCTGAACTGCGCGAGCGTGCCGGACGCATACAGCGCGATGCCGGCGAGCACCAGCAGGATCAGCGGCAGCGCGGCGCGCAGCCGGCTCAATAGCCCGGCCCGGATGCGCCGTAGGCGGCCAGCACGGTGCGCGCCTGCTCGCGCAGGATGTCGCGACGCACGGCGATGCCGCGACGCTCCAGCTCGCCGGTCCAGTCGGCCGGCAGCGGGCCTTCGTCGAACTCGGTGAGGGCCTCGACGTCCTCGGCGCGTGCGCCGATCAGCAGTTCGTCGATGCCGGCCCACACGGTGGCGCCATAGCACTGGCAGCACGGCTGCGCGCTGGAGGCCAGCACGTAGCGGCCTCCATCTTCGTTGAGGCGGTAGCGCTGCAGTCGCTGCTGCGCGCCCATGTAGGCCATCATCTCGGCGTGCGCCACCGAGCAGTTCTGCGGGATCACCCGGTTCACGCCGGCGGCGATCAGGCGTCCCTCGCCGTCGAACACGGCCGCGCCGAACGGGCCGCCGCTGCCGTTGGCCACGTTGTGGCGCGACAGCTCGATCGCCAGCCCCACGCGCTCCTCGTCGGTGAGGTAACGGCGCGTGGTGTCGGCCACGTCGCCCAGCCACGGCGGCAGGGTGAGGTGGATCTGGATCGGAAGCATCGCCACCGGACTCAGGCCTTGCTCGCCCAGGTGTCGCGCAGGGTCACCACGCGATTGAACACTGGCGCGTGGCCGTGATGATCGAGGCGGTCGGCGACGAAGTAGCCCAGCCGCTCGAACTGGAATCGCTGCTCCGGCTCGGCAAGCGACGCGGCGCGTTCCACCCACGCGGTGACCACGCGTTTGGCCTCGGGGTTGATGTGTTCGATCCAGGGCTTGCCGTCGCTTTCGTCGTCCGGCGCGGCCACGCTGAACAGGCGGTCGTACAGGCGCACCTCGGCGGCCACGCCATGCACGGCGCTGACCCAGTGGATGGTGCCCTTCACCTTGCGATCGGCGCCGGGCAGGCCGTGGCGCGACTCCGGATCGAGCGTGCAGCGCACCTCGGTCACGTTGCCGTCGGCGTCCTTGACGATCTCCTCGCACTTAACGATGCCCACGCCGCGCAGGCGCACCTCGCCCTCGGGCTTGAGGCGATGGAAACCCTTCGGCGGCACTTCGGCGAAGTCCTCGCGCTCGATCCACACCTCGCGCGCGAACGGCACGGTGCGGCTGCCGAAGCTCTCGTCCTTGGGGTGGTTGGCGAAGGTGAGGATTTCCTCGTGGCCTTCCGGCAGGTTGGTGATCACCAGCTTCAGCGGATCGAGCACGGCCATGCGGCGCGGTGCGGTGGCGTCGAGATCCTCGCGCACGCAGCCTTCGAACACGGCGTAGTCGATCACGCTGTTCTGCTTGGACACGCCCAGGCGCTCGACCAGCAGGCGGATGCTCGCCGCGGTGAAGCCGCGCCGGCGCAGGCCGCGCAGGGTGTTCATGCGCGGGTCGTCCCAGCCGTCCACGTGACCCTCGTTCACCAGCTGGGCGAGCTTGCGCTTGGAGGTGATCGAGTAGCTGAGGTTGAGGCGCGAGAACTCGATCTGGCGCGGCTTGCTCGGCCTGGTCTCCAGCCCGGCATCGACCAGCGGCTGCCACAGCTCGGGATGGTTGGGCAGGTCGACGTGGTCGACGAACCAGTCGTACAGCGGACGGTGATCCTCGAACTCCAGCGTGCACAGCGAGTGGGTGATCGACTCCAGCGCGTCGGACAGGCAGTGCGCGTAGTCGTACATCGGATAGATCGGCCACGCGTCGCCGGTGTTCTGGTGGGTGACCTTGCGCACGCGGTAGATCGCCGGATCGCGCATGTTGATGTTGCCGGCGGCCATGTCGATCTTCGCGCGCAGCGTCTTGCTGCCGTCGGCGAACTCGCCCGCGCGCATACGCTTGAACAAGTCGAGGTTTTCTTCCACCGAGCGCTCGCGGAAAGGCGAGTTGCGGCCCGGCTCGGTCAGCGTGCCGCGGTAGGCGCGTACCTCGTCAGGCGAGAGGTCGTCCACGTAGGCCTTGCCGTCCTCGATCAGCTTGAGCGCCGAGCGGTAGAACACCTCGAAGTAGTCCGACGCATGGCGCAGCTCGTGCCAGTCGTAGCCGAGCCAGCGCACGTCGTCCTTGATGCCCTCGACGAACTCGGGGTCTTCCTTGCCCGGGTTGGTGTCGTCCAGACGCAGGTTGCACCAGCCGCCGGGGAACTCCTGGGCGATGCCGAAGTTCAGGCAGATCGCCTTGGCGTGGCCGATGTGCAGATAGCCGTTCGGCTCCGGCGGAAAGCGCGTGCGGGTACTGGCGTGCTTGCCGTTGGCCAGGTCGTCGCGAATGATCTGGCGGATGAAGTCGCGCGGCGCGTCGGACGCGGGGCTGGACGGGGCGCTGGGGATTTCGTTGGACATCGGGGACTTCAGCTCGCGACGCGTAGGCGGAAAGCTGCCGAGTTTACCCGGTCGCACGTTGCCGGCCACCCGCACGCCCGGCGCGGCGCGCTTGCCGGGGTGCCGCATCCGCACTAGCTTGCAGGGCATGCACATCGCCTACCGCGCCGAAACCCTGATCGATGCCCACCTGGTGAAGGACGCGCTGGAGCGCGCCGAGATCCCTGCCTTCGTCACCGGCGAATACCTCACCGGCGGCGTAGGCCAGCTGCCGGCGATGGATTACGTGGCGGTGATGGTGCCGGAGTCCGCGCGCGAGGCGGCTGCCCGCGTAGTGGCCGAGGTGGCGCAGGTGCTGGCCGAATCGCGCGCAGCATCGGCCGGCTGGGATGCCGATCCGGACCTGTCCGGCCCGCTCATCGCCTGAGTCCGCCGATGGCCGCTTCCTCGACCGATCCGGCGCTGCCGGGAGTGACTGCGCTGCCGCATCGCGCCGACGTGCTGGCGATGGTGGCCGGCGCGGCGCTGCTGTCGTGCACCAGCATCTTCGTGGTGCTGGCGCAGGTGGGGCCGGCGGTTTCGGCGTTCTACCGCATGCTGTTCGGTGGCGTGGCGCTGCTGGGTTGGGTGGTCGTCACCGGACGCTGGCGGCCGATCACCCGTCGCGACGCGCTGCTTGCCCTGCTGCCGGCGCTGGGGCTGGCCGGCGACCTGCTGCTGTGGCATCGCTCGATCCTGTGGGTGGGGCCGGGCGTGGCCACCCTGCTGACCAATTTCCAGGTGTTCCTGCTCGCGCTGGTGGGCGTGGCGGCCTATCGCGAACGGCTGGCGCCGGGCATCTGGCCGGGCATGGCGCTGGCGCTGGGCGGGCTGTGGCTGCTGGTCGGCGCGCACTGGTCGCTGTTCGACGCGGCGCATCGCCTCGGCGTGTGGTTTGGCCTGGCCAGCTGCCTGGCCTACACCGTGTACCTGCTGAGTTTTCGCCGTGCGCTGTCCGGGCGCGCCGCGCTGGCGCCGGCGCAGTTCCTCGGCCTGATGAGCCTGCTGTGCGCGGCGGCGCTGGGCGCGTGGTGCGTGGTGGAGCGCGAGTCGCTGGCGCTGACCACGCTGCGCGGCTGGACTTCGCTGCTGGCGCTGGGCCTGCTCGGCCAGGTGGTCGCCTGGTTGCTGATCGTGCGCTCGATGCCACGGCTGCCGGCCTCGCTGGTCGGCCTGCTGTTGCTGCTGCAGCCGGCGCTGGCCTTCGTGCTGGACGTGCTGCTGTTCGGCCGCCCGACGGTGCTGCTGGACTGGTGCGGCCTGGCGCTGGCGCTGGCCGGCATCCTGCTCGGCACGTGGCGACCGCGCCAGCGCGCCTGATCTCCCTTCCATCGACAGGATCGTCCATGTCCTCGTTCGCTTCGCTGGTTCGCGCCGTGCCCGATTTTCCGGGCCCGGGCATCGTGTTTCGCGACATCACCCCGCTGCTGGCCGACGCCGGCACTTTCGCCCGCTGCATCGACGCGCTGGCCGAGCCGTGGCTGGGGCAGGGCGTGCAGGCGGTGTGCGGGATCGAATCGCGCGGCTTCATCTTCGGTGCGGCGCTGGCGCAGAAGCTCAACGCCGGCTTCGTGCCGCTGCGCAAGCCGGGCAAGCTGCCGCCGCCGGTCACCGGCGTGGACTACCAGCTCGAATACGGCAGCGACCGGCTGGAAGCGCGCGTTGATGCGCTCAAGCCCGGCGAACGCGCGCTGATCGTCGACGACGTGCTGGCCACCGGTGGCACCTTGCTGGCCGCGCGGGCGCTGGTGGAGCAGCTCGGCGCACGGCTGGCCGGCGCGGTGGTGCTGATCGAGCTCGATGCGCTGGGCGGAAGGCTGCGCTGGACCGGTGATGCGCCGTTGCACAGCCTGCTGCATTACTGAGTCGAAGCGGGAGCGCCTTCGCAGCGTTCGGAGCGGAGACGCGGGGTCTGCATGGACCGCCTTCGCCATTCGTTGACGGCTCGGACACCGGACTAGGACGACTGTCACGGCATGCGCGGCGTGTTGCCGCGGCTACGTGCCGCTGCTGGTCGCGGCGCGTCCACCGCAACGGAGGAACCGTCCATGCTCGTCACCATTCTGATCGTGCTGCTCATCCTCGCCCTGATCGGCGGCCTGCCCACCTGGGGCTACTCGCGCAGCTGGGGCTACGGGCCGTCCGGCATCGTCGGCGTGATCCTGGTGATCCTCGTGGTGCTGTGGCTGCTCGGCCGCATCTGATCGAGCGCCCTGCCCAGGCGATGCGCATGGCTGGTCTCTGACGCCCTCGCGCTCCCGATCGGCGATCAAGCATCCCGCGATGCGCCTCGTGCGCTTCGCGGGATGCTTGTTTTGGCGCCTCCGCTACCGCTTAGCGCTCGATAGTGAGCGACTCCACGTACACCAGTTCGCAGGCGCCGTTGCCGGTGTCCTCGCGGGTCAGCGAGCTGTTCCAGTGCCAGCCGTCCGGGCGGCTGGCGTCGACCAGGAAACCCTCGATGCGCACCACCTCACCGGGGCGCACGCGATCGAGCATCGCGCGCACGCCGGCGTCGGCGGGAATCAGGTGCATGTTGGCGCTGGACTCTTCGATCTCGCGCCGGGGAATCGGGTAATCCTTCACGCGCCAGTAGTAGAAGCGGCCGGACTGGCTGATCTCGATGCGGTCCAGCACCTGGCTGTCGGACATGCGGCCCCAGCCGAGCGCCAGGTCGGTCGGCGCCAATGAGGCGCCGGCGTCGAAGCGGTAGTCCTCGCGGGAGAGCACGCGCGCGGTGGCGTCGAAGTGCGCCCGCGTGACGAGCGTGACGTCGTCGCGCTGCAGCTGCGCCGGGGTATCGAGGTCAACCTGCTCCGGCACGTCTGCGGCGAGCACGCCGGGCGCGGCGTGCAGCGGGCGACGGCTCCAGGAATGCACCGCGCCCCAAAGCACCAGCACGCCGACGGCGGCGAGGGCGAGTTGGCGGCCAGTCATGCGCGCCGCTCCCTCGCGTGAACGTTTCTGCACGATCCGCTCATGCGTGCGGGGCCTTGGCCTTCGCGCCGGCCGGCTTGCCGGGGCGCGTGGGCGTGGCGATGGAGCGGGGGTCGAGCAGCTCCGGCGGCAGGCGCTTGAACACCGCGGCCAGTTTCTGCAGGAAGCCATCCATCGCCGAGCTCTTGCGCCACACCATCGCCAGCCGGCGGCTGGGCGCCGGATGCTTGAACTCGATCAGGTGCAGGTTGCCCGACGCCGCCACCGGCGGCTTCACCGCCAGCGTGGGCAGCAGGGTGATGCCGACCTCGGCCGAGACCATCTGGCGTAGCGTCTCCAGGCTGGTGGCGCGAAAGCCGTTGCGTTCACCGGCGCCGGCCAGGTGGCACACCTCCAGCGCCTGATCGCGCAGGCAGTGGCCGTCTTCCAGCAGCAGCAGGCTCTCGTGCGAGAGGTCGGCCAGTTTCAGCTGCCCCTGCTTGTGCGCCAGGTGATGCGACAGCGGCACGGCCAGCACGAACGGTTCCTCGAACAGGTACTCCACGTGTAGGCTGTCCTCGTGCAGCGGCAGGGCGAGGATGCCGGCATCGAGCTTGCCCTCGCGCAGCAGGCGCACGATCACCTCGGTCTTCTCCTCCACCAGCAGCAGTTCCAGCCGGGGAAACGCCTCGCGCACCATCGGCACGGAATGCGGCAGCAGGTAGGGGCCCAGGGTGGGGAAGATGCCCAGCCGCACCGTGCCCGATTCCGGATCGCGCGTGCGCCGCGCCACCGCGCGGATCTGCTCGACTTCGTTGAGCACCTCGCGTGCGCGATCGGCGATCTCGCGACCCACCTCGGTGAGCAGCACCTTGCGCGGGGTGCGCTCCACCAGTGCCACGCCCAGTTCCTCTTCCAGCTTCTTGATCTGGGTAGACAGGGTGGGCTGGCTGACGAAACAGGCCTCGGCGGCGCGGCCGAAGTGGCGGTGCTCGGCGAGGGCGACGAGATAATGCAGGTCTCGCAGGTTCATGGCGCAGTTCGGTCCAGTACATAGCTCATGGCTATGGATTCGATGGTAACAATCAATTTGTGCGATGCAAGAGCAGCACGTATCGTTCCGCTCGTGACTGCTGCGGCGGGCCTCATCCCCTCCGACGCCCGGCCTCCCCGCCTCCGCGGCAGTCCGCCCGCCCGATCGACACCGGCCTTCCCCTCCCGCGCCGATGTCCGGGCCCGCCGGCGACGAAGCCCCCTTCGTCGCCGGTTTTTTTTGCGTGATCCCGCGCACGCGGGGGCACCCACCGGCCATGCCTTCTGGCACTGTGTCGGAAGTCATGCGCCGCCTAGCGTTCGGGGTTCCCTCGTTTCAGGAATCCCCGTCATGCGCCTCGTCCGCCCGCTCCTGCTCACTGCCTTGGCCGCCTGCTGCGCTACCGCGCTGGCGGCCGGAGCCGACCCGGTGCCCCACGGCCGCCTGCCCGGCTGGGCGGTGCCGCAGTCCTACCAGCTTGCCTTCAAGGTCGATCCGCGCCAGGCCGATTTCTCCGGCCGCACCGTGATCAGCGTGAAGCTGGCGCAGGCCTCCGACCATGTGTGGCTGCACGGCAGCGACCTGAAGGTGTCGAAGGTGGTCGTGACCGACGCCGCCGGCAAGCACGCGGCGGGCAAGTACGTCGCCGTGGCGCCGCAGGAAGGCGTGGCGCGCATCGACTTCGGTCGCACGCTCAAGCCGCAGACGATCACGCTGGCCATCGACTACAGCGCACCGCTCAACCAGCAGCTGCAGGGCCTGTACAAGGTCAGCCACGAAGGCCAGCCCTACGCGATGACGCAGATGGAGCCGATCAGCGCGCGCTACGCCTTCCCCGGCTTCGACGAGCCCGGCATCAAGACGCCGTTCGACCTCACGCTGACCGTGCCGAAGGACGAGAACGCGGTGGCCAACACCGCGCAGGTGAAGGAAGTGGACGACGGCAACGGCTGGAAGACGCTCACCTTCTCGCAGACCAAGCCGCTGCCGACCTACCTGGTGGCGTTCGGCGTGGGCCCGTGGGACATCGTCAACGGCCCGGACATCAAGCCGGACGACTACCGCACCACCGTGCTGCCGCTGCGCGGCGTGGCCGCCAAGGGCGAGGGCCACCGCATGCAGCATGTGCTCAGCGAGACGCCGAGCATCATCCACGCGCTGGAGGACTACTACGGCTTCGGCTATCCGTGGGACAAGCTCGACCTGCTCGCCGCGCCGGATTTCTCCGCCGGTGCGATGGAGAACCCGGGCCTGGTCACCTTCCGCGACTGGCTGCTGCTGCTCGACCCGGATTCGCCGGCGCAGTACGTGCGCGGCTCGTTCAACGTCACCGCGCATGAGCTGGCCCACCAGTGGACCGGCGACACGGTGACCACCGCGTGGTGGAACGACATCTGGCTCAACGAGGCCTTCGCCACCTGGATGCAGCAGAAGGTGACGATGAAGGTGCATCCGGAATACCGCGCCGACCTCGACCGCATCCGCGGCGCGCAGGGCGCGATGAACAACGACAGCCTGGTCAGCGCGCGCAAGATCCGCCAGGAGATCACCGGCAACGGCGACATCATGACCGCATTCGACGGCATCACCTACCAGAAGGGTGCGGCGGTGCTGGGCATGTTCGAGAACTACGTGACGCCGGCGGTGTTCCAGCAGGGCATGCGCGCGTACATCCAGGCGCACAAGTTCGGCAACGCCACCGCCGACGACCTAGTCGACTCGATCGCCCAGGCCGCCGACAAGGGCGCGGATTTCAAGAACGCGTTCAAGAGCTTCCTCAACCAGTCCGGCGTGCCGTACGTGCAGACGAAGCTGGAGCAGAAGGACGGCCAGACCATCCTGCACCTGAGCCAGAGCCGCTACCTGCCGGTCGGTTCCACCGGCGACAGTGCGCGCGTGTGGGGCGTGCCGGTGTGCGTGCGCTACGGCACCGCCGATGGCAGCAAGGTGAGCTGCGAAATGCTCGACAAGGCGCAGGGTTCGATGGTGCTGGCCGGTGCCAGCAACCCGACCTGGGTGATGCCCAACGCCGGTGCGCAGGGCTACTACCGCTTCGGCATGACCAAGGCCGACCTCGCCTCGCTGGGCAAGCAGATCGGCTCGCTGGCCGACACCGAGCAGCTGGCCTATGCCGATGCGGTGAGCGCCAGCTTCCGCCACGGCGACATCGATGCCGGCGACGCGCTCGCCGCGCTCAAGCCGCTGGCAGCGTCCAAGACCAACGAGGTCGCCACCGCCCCGCTGGGCACCTTCGGTTGGATCTGGAGCAACCTCGCCAGCACCGACGCACAGCGCGCCAAGCTCACCGCCTGGGCGAAGGACGCCTACCTGCCGCGGCTGGAGTCCCTCGGCTACCGCCGCAAGGCTGGTGAAGCCGACGGCGATTCTCTGATGCGCCGCACGCTGGCCGAATTCCTGGGCATGGACGTCAAGCTGCCGGCGGTGCGCGCCGAGCTGCTCAAGCAGGGTGATGCCGCGCTCAAGCCCAAGGCCGACGGCCGTCTCGACCTCGCCGCCGCCGATCCCGACCTGCTCGGCGTGGCGCTGGGCGTGGCCGCGCAGGAGCACGGCAAGCCGGTGGTCGATGCGCTGATCGCCGAACTGCCCAAGACCAGCGATCCCGCCCTGCGCAACGCGATCCTCGGCGGGCTGGGCAGCGTGGACGACGTCACCCAGGTCGAGCGCATCCGCAACTTCGCGCTCAGCAAGGACGTCAAGGTCGGCGAGATGGCCGCGCTGTTCCGCGGCGGTCGCGATACCCGGGCCGAGCGTGATGGCATGTGGAAGTGGGCCGTGGCGCACTACGACCAGATCCTGGCGCGCACCGGCAGCTTCGCTGGCGGCCGCCTGCCCGGCCTGATGGGCGGCGGCGGCTGCTCCAAGGCCGAAGCCGATCGCCTGCAGGCGTTCTTCAAGGATCGGGTGAACCAGGCACCGGGCGCCGCCCGCGGCCTGGCGCAGACCACCGAGTCCACCTTGCTGTGTTCGGCGCTGAAGCAGAAGCAGGACGCGGCGGCGATCCTGCGCTGAGGTGATGGTCACGCCCGCCCTGTCATCCAGGGCGGACGTGACGTCAGGTTCCAGCCATCGTCCGCGCTGAGCGCGCCCTGCGTCAGCACGCGACCTCGAAGTGCCTCGAAAGAGACGTCCCAGAAATCTCCAAAATCTCCCGACGTCATTCCCGCGAAAGCGGGAATCCATCGTGCTGTTGTGCAAGTTCCAAATGGATTCCCGCTTGACCAGCCTGCGGCTGTTGAAAAGCTCTTCGCGGGAATGACGAAAAGGGGAGGGGCTCCGCAGAAGCGAAACGCCGGACGGCTCGCCGCCCGGCGCTTTCATTGGTGCGACCTCAGGGCGCGCTCACCACCCGCTCCGCCGCCAGCGCCGCGGCGGCCTGCACCCCTGCGTGCTCGCGGATGAAGTCCAGCGTGTCCTTCAGCACCGGCGCCTTGCCGCGCAGCGGGCGAGACATCGCGAGCAGGATCGCGAAATGGCCGATGTCCGGATACAGCGTCACCTGCGCCGACTCGCCGGCTTTCTCCAGGGTGGCGCCCAGCGAACGCGCGTTGCGCGGCCACACGATCCTGTCGGTGGTGCCCTGCATCAGCAGCATCGGCGGCTCGTCGCCGTTGACGAAATGCACCGGCTGCGAATTCAGCTGCGCCGCGTGGGTGGGGCCGAACATGTCGACGAAGTCGGGATCGGTCAGCGGCAGGAAGTCGTACGGACCTGCCAGCCCGATGAAGCCGCGCAGCTGGCTCGGCTTCATGCCCACGCCCTGCAGCCATCGATCGTCGGTGGCCAGCAGCGCGCCGATGTGCGCGCCGGCCGAGTGGCCCATCACGAACAGCGCATCCGCATCGCCGCCGTATTCGCC
This sequence comes from Dyella ginsengisoli, assembly GCF_044904665.1. Taxonomy (NCBI): domain Bacteria; kingdom Pseudomonadati; phylum Pseudomonadota; class Gammaproteobacteria; order Lysobacterales; family Rhodanobacteraceae; genus Dyella; species Dyella ginsengisoli. The sequence goes on along the minus strand of NZ_JADIKM010000002.1, from coordinate 362,576 downwards.
GGCATGCTCGCGCGACCACTCCACGGCGCGCGCGGCGTCCTGCATGAAGCCGCCCATGCGCACCTGCGGCCACTTGCGGTAGTCGGGAATCACCACCACCAGCCCGCGCCGCGCCAGCGCCTCGCCGGCCCAGCGATACCACTGCCGCTTGCCGGATTTCCAGCTACCGCCGTAGAAGAACACCACCACCGGCGCGCCGTGCGCATCGGCCGGGCGGTAGACGTCCAGCGCCAGCTGATGGCGTGCGTCGAACACGACGTCGCGCGTGGCAGTAATCCCCTGATCGCGCGCGGTGGCGTTGAGGCCGGCGAACAGCGTGGCCTGGCAGCCGGTGAGCAGGCCGGCAGCGACGGTCATCAGCAGTGCGGCAAAGCCGCGTCGGCGGCGCGGGCGCAGCGGGATCACGCGCGCGGCATCGGAACGGTCGCGGGTGGCGCGGGCATGGTCGGAGCGGGTGCGGTTGGGCTGGGGCATCGTTGATCTCTGGCGCTGGGGGCGGCGCGCGGCGTCTGCGGGGGAAGGCGCGGCGAGGGCGTAACCCCGGATCACGCCGGGCGGCGTTTCATCCTTGGGTGCCCCCTTCCATACGACCGGACGGCGGCCCGGGATGCAGCGTGGCCGTCGCGGGCGTCACGGCATCGCCTACACTGCCTGCGCTCACGAAGGGGAAGACCATGGAACGTCGTTCGCGCAACGCGTGGCTGGGCCTCGCGCTGTTGGCATCGCTGATCGCCGCGCCGCTGCGCGCGCAGGACATTCCGCCCGCGCTGCGCGACTGGCAGGGCTGGGTGCTGCACGACGTGCCCGAGCAGGTCTGTCCCCTGCTGAACAGTCCCGACGCCGACCGCAGCCGTCGTCAGTGCGTCTGGCCCGGACACCTCGCGCTGCAGGCTGACGCCGCCGGTGCGCGGTTCACCCTGCAGGTGCGGCTGGATGCTCCCGGCTGGGTGGCGCTGCCCGGCGACACGCACGACTGGCCGCAGCAGGTGCGCGTGGACGGCCAGCCGCAGCCGGTGCTCAACCACGGCGACGAGCCGTCGCTGTGGCTGGGCGCCGGCAGTCATCGGCTGGACGGCGTCATCGCGTGGACGGCGCGGCCGTCGACGCTGGCGCTGCCGCCGTCGATCGCGCTGGTCGATCTGTCGATCGATGGCGTGCCGGTGGAGCGCATCGAGCGCAACGACGATCGACTCACCCTGGGCGAGGCCGCCGCCGCGGCGCGCGCCGCCGATGCGCTGTCGCTGCGCGTCTATCGCCAGCTCGCCGACGGCCTGCCGCCCACGCTGGAAACGCGGCTGCAGATCAACGTCGCCGGCACCGCGCGCGAACAACTGCTGGGCCCGGCGCTGCCGGCCGGCTTCGTCGCCACGGCCCTCTCGGGCGATCTGCCGGCGCGGCTGGAGAGCGACGGCCGGCTGCGCGTGCAGCTGCGTCCCGGCCAGTGGACGATCACGCTGGATGCGCGGGCTACCGCGCCGCTGGCCGGCGTGACGTGGAAGCCGCCGGGTGCGCCGTGGCCGGCGCAGGAAATCTGGAGCTACGCCGACAACACCGACCTGCGCGGCACGCGCGTCGAGGGGCAGGGCGTGGATGCCACTCGCGCCGGCGTGCCCGCCGACTGGCTCAGCTTCCCCGCCTTCGCGGTGGACGCCAGCCACGGGCTCGCCGTTGCAGAAGGCAACCGCGGCGACCAAGGCGGGCAGGGCGACCAGCTGCAGCTGCAGCGCGAGCTGTGGCTGGACTTCGACGGCCGCGGCCTCAGCGCGGTCGATCACCTCACTGGCACGCTGCGTCATCACCAGCGGCTCGACGTCGGCGCGCCGTGGCAACTGCAGCGGGCTGAGCAGGCCGGGCAGCCGCTGCTGATCAGCCAGGGCAAGGGCGGACGCAGCGGCGTCGAGCTGCGCCAGCAGGCGTTGGACCTGCGCGCCGGCCTGCGCGTGCCGCAGCACGGCGGGAGCCTGCCCAGCGGCGGCTGGCAGATCCCGCTGGAAGGCATTGACGCCACGCTGCATCTGCCGCCGGGCTATCGCCTCATCGGCGCGGGTGGTGCGGACCGTTCGCCGGATTCGTGGATCGCGCAGTGGACCCTGCTGGACCTGTTCGTCGTGGCGCTGATCGCCCTGCTCGCCGGCCGCGCGCTCGGCTGGCCGTGGGCCGCGCTGGCCGCCGTATTCCTCGCGCTGGCCCAGCACGAGAGCGGCGCCCCGCGCTGGACGCTGGCGGTGGCGCTGGCGCTCGTGCTGCTGCTGCGCGCGCTGCCGGACGGTCGCCTGCGTGCTGCGGCGCGTTTCGTGGCGCTGGCCGCGTTCGCGCTGGCGGCGCTGTGGACGCTGCCGTTTGCCGCCACGCAATTGCAGTACGCGTTGCATCCGCAGTTGGAGGGGGGCATCGCGCAGCGCACATCGTCGCGGGTGGTGCAGACGCAGATGATGGAGCCGGCTCGGGTAGCGGAGCAGCAGCGCCGCGTGCAGATGGACAAGTCGGCTCTGCCGCCGCCTCCCGCACCGCCCGCGCCTCCGTCAGCGATGGCCGCGCCGCTGCCGCCACCGCCGGCGCTGGACGAAGCCACCACCAACGCGCCGTCGGATCGCGAGGGCGTCCGTCAGTTGGCCATTGCCGCCGCCAGCGCGCCGCTGGACAGTCGCAGCGTGGTGCAGGCCGGTGCCGGCGAGCCCGAATGGAACACCGGCAACAACTATCGGCTCAGCTGGTCCGGCCCCGTCACGGCGGAGCAGACCACGCGTCTGGTGATCGCACCGGCGTGGCTGGTGCGTCTGCTGCGCGTGCTGATGGTGGCCCTGCTCGGCGTGCTGCTCGGACGCATGGTGCCTCCGCTGGTCACGCCGCTGCGCGGGCACTGGAACGACTGGCGACGCGGTGCGGCGAGTGCCGCCGTGCTGATGCTGGCGCTGCTCGGCCCGCATGCGGTTCACGCGCAGCAGACGCCCGCGTCGCCGATCCCGGACCAGGCGCTGCTCGACCAGCTGCGCGCACGTCTTACCGAGGCGCCCAAGTGCGCGCCCGACTGCGCCGCGATCGCTGACGCCCAGCTGCAGGCCGCTGGCGACACGCTCGACATCGCGCTTGAAGCGCATGCCGGCGCGGACGTCGGGCTGCCGCTGCCGCAGGGCGACGACGCGCTCGCCCTGCTCGATGCGCGGCTGGACGGCCAGCCGGCTGCGTTGGCGAGCCGCGATGGCGCGCTGATGCTGCGGCTGGATCGCGGCGTGCATCGCGTGACGCTGCACTACCGCCTCGCCGCCGGTGCCGACAGCGCCAACCTGCGCTTTCCTCTTCAGCCCGGGCACGTGGGCTTCATCGGCAACGGCTGGAGCGCCAGTGGTCTGGACAACGACCGCCTGCTTGGCGACAGCGTGGCGCTGAGCCGCGTGCGCGCGGCCGCCGACGGCAGCGCCCTGGCGATCACGCAGAGCCTGCCCGCGTACGTGCGGGTCACCCGCCAGCTGAGCTTCGGCGTGGACTGGACGGTGCAGACCACGGTGGAACGCCTGGCGCCACAGGACGGTGGCTTCAGCGTCAGCCTGCCGCTGCTGCCCGGCGAGCATCCGCAGGGCGACGGCGCGCTGGTGCGCGATGGCGCCATCCAGGTGAGCTTCAGCGCCAACGATCCGGTGATGATGTGGACCAGCCGCCTCGATCACGCGCCCACGCTCACGCTGAAGGCCCCACCGCTGGGCGAGCGCGCCGAGGTCTGGCAGATCGATGCTGCGCCGATGTGGCACGTGGACGCCGCCGGCGTGCCCACCAGCGCGACCTCGCACGGCCTGCGCTTCCAGCCGCTGCCCGGCGAGACGCTCACGCTGGCGTTGAGCGAGCCGAAGGCGGTGGCCGGCAGCAGCATCGCGTTCGATCGCGTGCAGGTGTCGACCGCCGCGGGCGAGCGTGCCAGCGAGACCACGCTTGTGGTCACCGCGCGCAGCACCCGCGGCGGCGAGCACGCGATCACGCTGCCGAGCGGCGCCGAGCTGCTGCAGGCCCGTCGCGACGGCGAGCCGCTCAACCTCGCCGTGCGCAACGGCCAGCTCGGCCTGCCGCTGCTGCCCGGCGCGCACCGCTACGAGGTGCTGCTGCGCGAACCCCGCGGCGTGACGATGCGCACCGTCACCTCGACCTTGGACCTGCGCGCGCCGGTCGCCAACATCGCGCTCGACCTGCACTTGCCGCAGGATCGCTGGGTGCTGTGGACCTGGGGCCCGTCGATGGGCCCGGCGGTGCTGTACTGGTCCCAGCTGGTGGTGCTGCTGCTGGCCGCGTGGCTGCTGGCGCGCTACGCGCCCACGCCGCTGCGCTTCCATCACTGGCTGCTGCTGGGGCTGGGATTCTCCGCGTTCGCGTGGAGTGCCTATGCGCTGGTGGTGGCGTGGCTGATCGCGCTGGGGTGGCGCGCGCGCGGCGTGCGGCTGGGCGATGTCGCGTTCAATCTCGTGCAGGTCGCGCTGGCGGTGCTGACCGCGCTGGCCCTGCTGGCGTTGATCGGCGCCGTGCCGCGCGGCCTGCTTGGCCTGCCGGACATGCACGTGGCCGGCAACGGCTCCACCGCCTGGCAGCTGCGCTGGTTCGCCGACCAGAGCAGCGGCGTGCTGCCACACGCCGGCGTGTTCAGCGTGTCGCTGTGGGTCTACAAGCTCGCCATGCTCGCGTGGGCGCTGTGGCTGGCCAATGCACTGATCGGTTGGCTACGCTGGGCCTTCGGTGCGTGGAGCGAAGGCGGCTACTGGCGCAAGCACGCCGCCCCGGCGACACCGCCGGAACTGCCACCGACCTCATCCAAGGATTCCGCTCCGCATGACTGAAGTACGCCACGCCCTCGGTGACGCCACGCGTCGCCTCGGCGACCGCGTCGATGCCGAGGTGCTGCTGCAGCACGTGCTGCGTCGGCCGGCCAGCTGGCTGATGGCGCACGCCGACGACGTGCTCTCACTGGCCGACGAGCGCGCCTTCGCCGAACTGGTGCGACGACGCCAGCTCGGCGAGCCGGTGGCCTACATCACCGGCCGACGCGGCTTCTGGTCGCTGGAGCTGGAGGTGACCCCGGCCACGCTGATCCCGCGGCCGGAGACCGAGCGGCTGGTGGAACTGGCGATCGATCGCCTCGCCGAGGACGCGCCTGCCCGCGTGGTCGATCTGGGCACCGGCAGCGGCGCCATCGCGCTGTCGATCGGTACCGAACGGCCGCGCGCGAAGATCCTTGCCACCGACGCCAGCGCCGAGGCGCTGGAGGTCGCCCGACGGAACGCGCGACGGCTGTGCATTCCCAACGTGCAGTTCGTGCAAGGCGACTGGCTGGCGCCGCTGGGCGAGGCGCGCGTCGACCTGATCGTGTCCAACCCGCCCTACATCGAAGCAGACGATCCGCACCTGGCGCGGGGTGACCTGCGCTTCGAGCCGGCCAGCGCGCTGGCGTCCGGTCGCGACGGGCTGAACGACATCCGCCGCATTGTCGTCGACGCCCGCCATCATCTGCTGCCCGGCGGCTGGCTGCTGTTCGAGCACGGCTGGAACCAGGGCGAGGCGTGCCGCGCGCTGCTGCAGGCGGCCGGCTACGGCGAGGTGTTCAGCGCGCAGGATCTGGAGAAGCGCGACCGGGTCAGCGGCGGGCGGCAGCCACACTGAACATTCCGGGCCGCTATTCCAGCGGCCCGGACGGCCGACGTTTCGCGAGCGCGAAACCGACGACCCAGCGTCTTTAGGCCAAGCTCAACCCGCGCTGGCGCTCGCCGCCACCAGCTGCGGAAACCGCGCGCGGATCGCATGGCGGATCGAGGGCAGGTCCAGGCCGGCCATGCTGAGCACTTCCTCGCGGCTGCCGTGTTCCAGATAGACGTCCGGAAGGCCCAGATGCAGGATCGGCAGGGTGATGCCGTGCGTCGCCAGGCACTCGGCCACGGCCGAGCCGGCGCCGCCGGCGATGGCGTTGTCTTCCAGCGTGACGAAGGCGTCGTGGCTCTTCGCAAGTTCCACCAGCAGCGCTTCGTCGAGCGGCTTGACGAAGCGCATGTTGACCAGCGTGGCGCCGAGCTCGGCGGCCATTACCGCAGCGGGGGCCAGCATGGCGCCAAAGCTCAGCAGGGCGAGCCCGCGACCGCGCCGGCGCAACTCGGCCTTGCCGATCGGCAGCGTGTCCAGCTCCTTGCGCAGCGGCGTGCCGGGGCCGGTGCCGCGCGGATAGCGCACCGCGGCCGGGCCGGCGTAGGCAAAGCCAGTGCTGAGCATCATGCGGCACTCGTTTTCGTCGGCCGGCGCCATGATCACCATGTTCGGCAGGCAGCGCATGAAGCTCAGGTCGAAGCTGCCCGAGTGGGTGGCGCCATCCGGGCCGACCACGCCGGCGCGGTCGATGGCGAAGGTGACGTCGAGGTTCTGCAGCGCCACGTCGTGGATCGCCTGGTCGTACGCGCGCTGCAGGAAGGTGGAATAGATCGCCACCACCGGCTTGGCACCCTCGCAGGCCATGCCCGCCGCCAGCGTCACCGCGTGCTGCTCGGCGATCGCCACGTCGAAATAGCGCTGCGGATATTCCTTGGAGAAGCGCACCAGCCCCGAGCCTTCGCGCATGGCGGGGGTGATCGCCAGCAGGCGTTCATCGGCAGCCGCCTGGTCGCACAGCCAGTCGCTGAACACGTCGGTGTAGGTCGGCTTGGCCGGGGCGCTCTTTTTCACCAGGCCGGCCTGCGGGTCGAACGGGCCGACCGCGTGGTAGTCGATCTGCGCTTCCTCGGCCGGCGCGTAGCCCTTGCCCTTGGTGGTAATCACGTGCAGCAGCTGCGGGCCGGGCAGCTCCTTCACCGTGCGCAGCGCATGCAGCAGCTGCGGCAGGTTGTGGCCGTCGATCGGGCCGGTGTAGTGGAAGCCCAACTCCTCGAACAGCGTGGAGGGCACGAACATGCCCTTGGCGTGCTCTTCCCAGCGTTTGAAGAAGCGGCCGAACAGCGACTGCTTGGGAATCGCCTTCTTGGCGCGCTCGCGCCACACGTTGAGCGTGCGGCTGGCCATGGCGCGGGCCATCATCTTGGTCAGCGCGCCCACGTTCTCGCTGATCGACATGCCGTTGTCGTTGAACACCACCAGCATGTTCGGTTCCACGTCACCGCCGTGGTTGAGCGCCTCGAATGCCATGCCGGCGGTCATCGCGCCGTCGCCGATCACCGCCACCACCTTGCGCATGTCGCCTCGGCGCTGGTTGGCGATGGCCATGCCCAGCGCGGCCGAGATCGAGGTGGACGAGTGACCGACGCCGAACGTGTCGTACTCGCTCTCCTCGCGGCGCGGGAACGGCGCCAGGCCGTCCTTCTTCTTGATCGTGGTGATGCGCTCGCGGCGGCCGGTGAGGATCTTGTGCGGATAGCACTGGTGGCCCACGTCCCACACCAGCCGGTCGTGCGGCGTGTCGAACACATGGTGCAGCGCCACGGTGAGCTCGACCACGCCCAGCCCCGCGCCGAAGTGGCCGCCGGAGCTGGCCACCGCCTCGATCAGGTACTGGCGCAGCTCGTCTGCCACGGCAGGCAACTGCTCGTCGGGCACGCGGCGCAGGTCGGCCGGCGTCTCGATCGGCGCCAGGTGGGGATAGCGGGAGAGGTCGATCATCCGCGTATTGTTGGCCCAGCGGCAGGGCGGGGCAAGGGCGGTGCGGCGTCCTGAACGGGGCAGCGTTCGTTCAGCCAGCCTGCACGCGCGCCACACGGTACGGCCCGCAGGATCGCTGCCGGGATTCCGCACAGGGTATGCCGATGAGCGCTTCCAACCTGTTCCGCCAGTTTGCGGCCAAGGCCTCCAGCGCGGCCGGACGCCCCTTGGCCTTCATCATCGCCGCGCTCGGCATCGTGGTCTGGGCTGCCACCGGGCCGCTGTTCGGCTTCGGGGACACCTGGCAACTGGTGATCAACACCAGCACGACCATCATCACGTTTCTCATGGTGTTCCTGATCCAGAACACGCAGAACCGCGATTCGGCCGCCGTGCAGATCAAGCTGGACGAGCTGATCCGCATCAGCGAGGCGCGTAACGCCCTGTTGAGCATCGAGGATCTGGATGCCGATGCGCTGGAGGCCATCCGTCGCCAGTATCGCGAGCTGGCCGAACGCGGCCGTAGCGAGCTGAAGGACGTGGAGCGCGATGTGTCGGAGGACCCGGGCGACTGACCGCCCGTGGGCCTCAGGCGTGCGCGGCGCGGCGGTCGCGCGGCAGGTGGTTGACCAGGAACTCCATCTGGTCGGCCAGGATGTTGCGGTTGGACAGGATCAGGTGCTCCACCCAGCTCGGCCGGTACGGCACCGCCAGCAGCGGCATGTGCGCCTGCTGCGGGGTGCGGTTGGCCTTGCGCAGGTTGCAGGCCAGACAGGCGCTGACCACGTTCTCCCACTCGTCGCGACCGCCCTTGGACACTGGCTGCACGTGATCGCGGGTCAGCTCGCCGCGGTTGTAGTGGTTGCCGCAGTAGAGGCACAGGTGGCGGTCGCGCGCGAACAGGGCGGTGTTGGTGAGCGCGGGGGCCGGATCCAGCGCATGGTCGCGGCAGTGGCCGGTGCTGGCGATGATCGGGTGCAGCTCCAGCATGCTCTGCTCGCCGCGCTCGCGGTTCATGCCGCCGTGCACGGTGAGGCAGGGTTCGCCCAGGGTCCAGGCGACCGCGTCGCGCACGTACAGGCAAGCAGCATCCTGCCAGCTGATCCAGTCGAGGATCCGGCCGCTGGCATCCAGCGAGAGCACCCGGGTCGAACGCAGATCCGCCCGGAGCGGCACTTCCATCAGCATGCAGTCCATCCTTCGGTCAGGGCCTGGGGAAACGCATCGCGATGCAACAGTTGTGACTGCGTCCGAGCATAGCCCAACTGTGTTGCGATTCGCATGCAAAACCCTGACGCGGCAAACACATAGGCGGCGCCGGTGGCGGTTCGCGGCGGGCCGGGGCCGCTGCTATAGTGGGCGTTCGTCTTGAGACCCGGGCCGGGTTTGGGAGGGGGAGCCAACGGTGGCAACCCCGGCGCGGCTGGGCAGAGGTAAGTAACGTGGCTGAAGTCTTTTTCTACGAGCGTCCCGTGCCGCTCAACCGTACCGCCCACAAGGATCTGCGCCTGAAGGCCGTGCCGAGCCTGAAGTTTGCGGCAAACGTGCATTCCGTGCCGCTGACCGGCGTGGAGTTCCCCGCCGCGGCGCGCGACGTGCCGATCCTGTTCGCCGGTGCCGACATGAAGGACGCCGGTCCGATGGCCCTGCTCGGCCTGCGCCAGAACGAGAACCTGTTCGTCGACGCCGACGGCCAGTGGGCGCCGAACACCTACGTGCCGGCCTTCATCCGCCGCTATCCGTTCATCCTCGCCGAGAAGCCGGAAGGCCAGCCCGGCGACGATTTCACCGTGTTCCTCGATGAGGCCTACACCGGCTTCAACACCGAGGAAGGCGAGCGTCTGTTCAAGGACGACGGTACCGACACCGAGATGCTGACCAACGCGGTCAACTTCCTCGGCGAGTTCCAGCAGCACGTGGCGCGCACCCACTGGTTCATGGACCAGCTGCGCAAGCACGACCTGCTGGAACCGCGGAACATCCGTCTGGAAAAGGACGGCAAGTCGATCAACCTCAACGGCCTGTTCGTGGTCAGCGAGGAAAAGCTTCGCCAGCTCGACGAGAAGGTCGCCCACGAGTTCCTCAAGGAAGGCGTGCTCGGCTGGATCTACGCCCACCTGCTGTCGCTGGCCAACATCGACCGCGTGTCGCTGCGCCTGAACGAGCGCGAGCAGGCCGAGGTCGGCACCACCGGCAGCACCACGGTCAACTGATCGCGCTGCTGTAGTCGAAAAAACCCGCGGCCGCCCCCGGCAGCCGCGGGTTTTTTGTGTCCGTGCTCAGCGCAGCGGCTTGGCCAGGCGCAGCAGGTCGGCGTCGTAGCCGTTCGATTCGTACAGCGTGCGTGCGCGCTCGTTGCCGGGAAACACCGCCAGCGTCATCAGCGCGCAGCGATGCTCGCGCGCCCATTGCTCCGCATGCGCCAGCAGCGCGCGGCCCACGCCCTGGCCTTCGTGCCCCGGCGCCACCGCCAGGTCCGAGATGTGGCAGTTGGTACGGCCGTTGAAGAAATCCTGCGTCTTCTGCAGATGCATGAAGCCCACCGGCTGGCCGTCCTCGTCCTCGGCGACGAACAGGAAACTGTTGGGCGGCTGGTCGTCCAGGTGATGGACGAGGTCGGCGCGGATCCCCTCGATGCACTCGTGCCGCTTGCGCCAGGCCGGCAGGGTGAAATCCACGAAGCGGGGCACCAGGCCGAGGATGAAGTCGTCGTCGTCCTCGGCCAGGCGGATTAGGAAATGGCGGTCGCTCATGAGCCTGCAGTCATTGCGGAACCAGGCTGTGGTTCTACACCCGCGCGGCCGCCGTGGGGAACCCCCGGCGACCCGGCCCGATTTCGGGCGCGGGTCGCGTGGCGGGGCGAAAAGGGTGCTGGCGCGGCACTCAGCAGACACGGAAGCCTCCGGCGGTCGACGGCGGCACGTAGCTGCTCTCGCCGACCCGCCGGCAGTGTTCGATCAGCGCGGCTTCCGCCCGACGCGCTTCCTGCCAGTCCTGCCGGCTGAAATGGAACTCGAACGCCCGGCAATGGCGCAGATCGGCCTCGATCGCGCGCAGTCGGCAGTAGTCGAGGTAGCTGTCCACCTCGCCCGCCAGCTGCGGCCACGCGGCGTCGACCACCACCGCATCGTCCAGTCCGCCAATCACCGGCAAGTTGTCGGGGATCAAACGATGGTCGCCATGCGTGTAGTTGACTACCAGCTGCGCCGGCTCCACCGATTCCCCGGCGGGCTGCCATTCGGGGTCCGCCAGCATCTGGCTCACCGTGTGTGCCAGACGCATGCGGTGGGCGATGGCGGCGGCGTGATTGTCCGTGACGGGCTGCCGGACCAGCTCGCGCGCGGCCGTGGCGAGCTGGTCGCCGAGCAGCGGCACATGATGGAGGCGCATCAGCAGATCGTTGAAGTGGTCCAGCGCGGCGGCGTCCAGCGGGAAATTGCCCACCCGACGGCGGCGTGCGGGATGGTCGGCGGCACCGGACGGCGGATTGAGCAGGGCCGGCGACAGCGGGGGCAGGGAAGCGATCTGGGCATACATGGCGAAATCTCCGATGGCACACCGCGGGATGCGGCGTGGATACAGGCTCCACCGATGTGACGCTCGGGTCATGACGGAAAGACGAGGTTTCCGGGAGCGAACGCCGAGGTTTGTGTGATCGCACGAGGACTTGCCGATGAATCCGCTCGAATCGGGCGCTGGCGGTCAGGGGACGCAGCCGTATCTGTTCGACGACATCGTGGTGGACCCGGCTGCTCATACGCTCGTGCGGGGCGGCATCGAGCAGCCGATCGAGCCCAAGACATTTGCCGTGCTCATCCTGCTGTTACAGCGTCGCGGCGAGCTGGTGGGGCGCGACGAGCTGCTCGACCTCGTGTGGGGCCATCGCCACGTCACCCCGGGCGTGCTCACCCGGGCCATCGCCCAGCTCCGCCATGCGCTCGAGGACGATTCCCACCACCCCCGCTACATCCAGACCCGCCACGCGCTGGGCTATTCCTTCATCGGGGAGCTGCGCGCCTCCGACCCGCTCCCGCTCGCTGATGAGCCTGCGGCTGGATCTGCCGCTGGGCCGGCCAGCCCGGCGGCGCCCCTTGCCGACGTCGCGCCCGACGCCCGGCATGACATCGTGGGGTCCACCGAAGCCGCCGTCATCGAGCCGCCCGCCTCCGGATCCACCCGGCTGGACGCATCCGCGCTTGTCGATCCGCCTCAGGCCGTCCGCCCTGCCGGCGCTGCGCCGACCCATCGACGGCATCCGGGCAAGCTGCGCTGGTGGGCCGGCGTCGCCGCCGTCGCGCTGGGGCTGGCCGCGGCGGGATGGTGGATGAGTGATCGGGCGCCGCCAGCGACCAGGCCTGCGGCGGCGTCGATCGCCGTCATGCCTTTCACCAACCTGAGTCCGGATCACCGCGACGACTATTTCGTGGACGGGCTGACCGAGGAGATGCGCGACGCGCTCGCCGGCGTGAAAGGGCTGAAGGTGGCCGCCCCGATGTCGCCCGGGGCGCGAGACCAGGTGCTCGACGCCAAGGCATGGGGCCAGCGGCTGGGCGTGGCCGCGATCCTGGAGGCCAGCGTGCGTCGCGACGGGCAGCAGCTGCGCATCACCGCACACCTGTCGGACACCGCCACCGGCTTCACCCTCTGGAGCCACACCTACGACCAGGAGCTGGCCGGCATCTTCGACACGCAGACCGAGATTGCCCGTGAGGTGGTGCAGGCGCTGCTCGGCGCCATGCCGGCCGAGGATGCCCGCCTGAAGAAGCGGCTGGAGCCCACCAGCAACGAGGCCGCCTTCGACGCCTACCTGCAGGGCCTGCATCTGCTGCACCAGGCGGCCAAGCCCGAGGATGCCGACCGCGCGGTCGAGCGCTTCAGCCAGGCGCTGGCCAGCGACCACGACTTTGCCAAGGCGCAGGCGAAGATCTGCCGCAGCGAGATCTGGCAGTTCGAAAACGCGCGCAACGCCGCGGCATTCGAGCGCGCCATGGAGGCCTGCCGGCGCGCGGCGCAGATGGACCCGACGCTGGCCGATGTAAACCTGGCCGTGGGCGACCTGTATCGCGCGCACGGCGACCTGGATCGCGCCCTGCAGTACTACCGCGACAGCATGAGCTCCCCCTCCACGCGGGCCCTCGCCCACATCGGCATGGCCAAGGTCTACGTGGCCCAGGGCAAGTCGGCCCAGGCGATCAGGGAGTTCGGCACGGCGCTGGAACTCAGTCCCGGCGACGCCAGCGTCTACGCGCAGATCGGCTATCAGCAATACGCCAGCGGCGACATCGCGCATGCGCTGGAGTCTTATCGCAAGGTGGTGGCCCTGCGCCCGGGTAATGCGGAAGGCTGGAGCATCCTCGGCGCGCTCTATCTCGAAGCGGGCGACAGCGCCGCGAGCGAGCAGGCGCTGCAACGGGCCATCGGCATTGCGCCGGACGCCGCCACGCTGAGCAACTTGGGCTTGATCAAGTACCAAGCGGGCGACTATGCCGCCGCCATCGACCTGCGCCGCCGCGCCACCGAACTGGCGCCACAGGATTATCTGGTGTGGGGCAACTTGGGCGAAGCGTTGCAGGCGGATCCGCGCAGCGCCGCCGCGGCGCGCGCCGCCTACCGCAAGGCCGCCGACTACGCCGCGCAATACCTGGCGCTGAAGCCGAACGACGCGGCCGGCTGGGCCTCGCTCGGCCTGTACCAGGCGATCCTCGGCGAGGCGTCCGGCGCGCGCTCGATGGTGCGGCGGTCCGAAGCGCTGGCCAGCGATCCCGGCCAAGTGGCGCTGCTCAATGCCCAGACGCTGGCCGTGCTGGGCGATCTGCCGCAAGCGCGCCAGCGCCTGAGCCGCGCACGCGCCGCCGGCATCCCGGACATACAAATCACCAGCAACCTCACGTTCCGCCGCCTGGGCCTGCTGTCGTCCTCGCCGGCCAAGGCGCTGCCGAAGCCCGCTTCAACCGCCCCGAGCGCTCGCGACGGGCCCCCACCAGGAGAGTGACATGGCGACCAAACCCACCCGGCCCGAACCCCCGGCGCCGCTGCGCGCCGATCCGCGGCATCCGCCCAAGGGTCCGCACGACGACGATGATCGGCCCGACGGCGAGCCCACCGAGCCGGTCATCATCGAACTGCGCGTCATCGTGCCGGTGCCCAAGACCGGCTAGCCCGATGCGGCGCGACCGCCGGCACGCAAACGGTCGTCTCGATTGACGGCGCCTTGGGGCGGCGAGGGATTCCGGCATCCGCGCCGGCGGTCCCCCTGCGCGCGGGCTACAGCCGGTATTGCAGGCCGGCCGACCACAGCCGGCCCGGTTCGATCTGCACGCCATTCACGTGCTCGTGGATCGGCAACTGCAGGAACACGAACGCCTCCAGCCGGCGCCCGAGCTTCAACCCCAGCCCCGGGCTGAGGTAGGCCAGCGTCGCGCCGCTGTTGGCGCGGTCGGCGAGCGCGCCGCTCTCGCGCTGCTCGCCGTGCAGGTTGAGCTGCAGCTGCGGGGTGACGATGCCGGCGTCGAGGTAGCGCAGGCCGAGGTTCACGTTGAGCGAGTTGCCGGGGCGGAAGCCGCCGCGCGCGTTCAGCGCCACCTGCGCCATCGCCTGGGCGAAGTAGCCCACCGACTCGCCGAGGTAGCCGAACTTGTACACGCCGAGCAGCGCATCGGTGGTTCCGGTGCCGCGCTGCAGGCCGCGGTCGAGCAGCTCGCCCGCGGCGGTGCCGGCATTGAACGGCTGCTTGAACGTGCCGGTGGGCAGCTTCACGCCGAACTGCAGGCCCACGCCCGCATCCGGGCTGAAGCCCTGGTAGCGGGCCAGCACGCGCACGTCGCCGATGCCCCGCCCGTCCGACGACGACAGTGTGGTTTCGCCTTCCGGCCACGTCTCGTGGTAACGGCTGAACCACGGCAGCTGCACCGACAACCCCCAGGCGCGATTGAAGCTGTAGTCGATGCCCAGCAGGGTGTTGCGGTTGATCGTCTTGCGCTGCAGTTCTTCATCGCTGGGCAGGGCGATGCTGCCCACGGCGATGCGGTGTGATCCTTCGATCAGCCGCGACTGGTTGAAGTAGTCCTCGCGCAGGCTCAGGTGAAAGCCGCTGGACGTGGCGTAGCCCTGGCTCGCCCAGTCGGAATTGAGCGAGCAGCCGCAGGTGGAGCAGGCGCCGGCAAGGCCCGGCAGGATGGCCAGCGTCACGATGGCCGTGGAAACAAGGGTGCGGGACGGGCGAAGCATGGCGATTCCTCGATGGATGCGGGCACGCTACGCCGCGCGGCGTGCCCGGTTTCTGATGTCGATCAGACGGATGTCGATCAGACCGATCTCGATCAGGCCGATCTCGATCAGAGATGGATGGCGAGCTTGAGCCAGCCGGTGCGGCCGGGTTCGTTCACGCGCACCGTGTTGACGTAGCCGACCAGGCCCTGCGGCGCCGCGTTGAGGTGCTCGGCGTACGCCTTGTCCAGCAGGTTGTCGATGCCGGCGCTCAGCGTGAGGTGCTGGCCGAGCCGGTAGCTGCCGTTGAGCGAAAGCACGCCGAAGCCGGCGCTGGGGCCGAGATCCTGGCCGACGATGTTGCCTTCGCCCACCGCCACGCGATGCTGCGCGGTGGCCAGTCGCCACAGGCCACCGATCGACCACGCGTCGCGCGCGTAGGTGAGGCCCAAGCGCGCTTCCAGCGGTGGCATCTGCGGCAGCGGCCGGTGCTCGCTGCGGTTCTCGCCCCAGGCGGTGCTGAGCGTGGCGTCGCCGCTCCAGTGCGCGTCGAAGGCGTAGTTCACGCCCGCTTCGCCGCCGGCGATGCGCGCACGCACGTTGCTGGCGGTGCCGCTGCCCATCGCGCTCATCGGGTAGTGCATCAGGATGAAGTCCTGCACCACGCCGGCGTAGCCGGAGACCCAGGCTTTCAGCCGCGCATCGCGATACTGCACGCCGATGTCGAACTGGGTGGTCTTTTCCGGAGCGAGCCGGCGAAAGCCCGGCAGCGACACGTCCACATGCCGGCCGAACAGTTCCCAGTAGTCGGGGAAGCGCTCGACGTGGCCGATGCCGGCGTACAACGTGGTCGGCGACGAGGCGAGGTCGCGCTCGTAGCGCACGAAACCGGCGGGCAGGGTGGAGGAGCGGTCGGCATCCACGGTGGCTGCGGCCATGCCGCCCATGCCCCCGCTGCGGGCCGCCGTCGACAGGTCGTAGCCGCGCGCCTGGGCTCGGTCCAGCCGCGCGCCGGTGATCAGGCGCTGGCGCGGTGCGACGGCCCAACGCAGTTCGCCGAATGCGCCCAGATCCGCCATGCGTGCATCGCGATGGCGCGGCAGCTCGCGGTAGTCGTGCATGCTTCCCGGTTTGCCACCGAGGCGCGCGGTGTGCACGTTGGCCGAGCCGTCCAGCCCCGCCACCAGGGCCACATCGTCCCAACGCCAGGTGCCGGCTATGCGTCCGCCGTTGGCACGGCGGGCCACGTTGGAGGCCATCGCCATCGGCATCATGCTGGCCGGGTCGGGCTGGCGCAGCGTGTAGTTGTCCATCACGTGGTCGGCGTAATTGGTGTACGCCTGCACTTCGAGCTCGTCCCAGTGCGTGGTGAGGTGCTGCTGGGTCCACGTCAGCGCCGCGCTCTCGCGCAGGAACTGCGAGCCGTCCATGGCGCTGAAGGCGTAGGCGGCCTGGCCGTCGCCCTTGCCCACTGCCAGCTCCAGCCGGCTGTCGTCGGTCGGCGTCCAGCCCAGCGTGGTATCGACGTTCCAGCGGTCGTAGCGCGAGTGCACGCGCTGGCCGTCGCCGTCCTCGTAGTCCTGCGAGTGAGTGTGGTTGGCGCTCACGCCGAGGTAGCCTGACGGCGCGCCGGCGCGAAGGTCCAGGTTCTGGTCGTTGCGGCCCCACGAGCCGCCGAGCACGCTGGCGTCCACGCTGTAGCGGGGCTCGGCGTAGCGGCTGAAGTTGCGGTCGAAACGCACCACGCCGGCGGAGTTGCCGGGGCCGTAGAGCACCGTCTCCGGCCCCTTGATCACGGTGACGCGGTCGTAGAGTTCCGGCGCGATGTAGGCGGTCGGCGGGTCCATGCGCGAGGGGCAGCCGCCGCCGATCAGGCCGCCGTCGATCTGGATACCGAGCCGCGAGCCGCTCATGCCGCGCAGCACCGGATCGCCGTTGCTGCCGCCTTTGCGGATGGTGGAGAAGCCGGGAATGCTCTTGAGCAGGTCGGCGCCGTCGCTGGCCGGTACCGGCTGGCGCGGCGCCTTCGGGTCGGTGACGACGGTGAGTGGGCTGTCCTGCATTGGCGCGGTGACCACCACCGGGGCCATCTGTTGAGCGGGCACGGCATCGGCGGCAAGTGCCGGGCCGACGAGCGCGGTGGCGATCAGCGCGCCCAGCGGGCGCAGGCGACGAAGAGAGTGCAGGCGCGCGGACGCGCGCCCGGCTAGCGGTGCATGAGTCATGGAAATCCTGGAGTCGGCAGCGTGCGGATGCCGGGCACAGGCCCGGTCCGCCGAACGGTCACGAGAGGGCTGGCGTGCTGCGCCCGCTGGCCCGCGCAGGCTGGCAGCGGCGATCAGTCGCCGGCGGTGCGTGGCTCAGACGTGCGCGACTGCCAGTGGTGGCCCGCGCGGCTCGGCGGCCAGCAGAACGATGCTGCTTCGCGCAGGCGGCTCGGGCATCGCCAGCCACAGGCCGGACAGCGACGGCCCGGCCGACAGGAGCGGCGGTGAATCGGGCAGGATCGAGTGGCCGGACAACAGCCCGCAGTAGCCGCACTTCTCCAGCAGGTGGCCGGCCGGCGGCGACTGCGTGCCGTCATCGTGATGCGGGCCGCACCAGCCGATGCTCACCAGCGCATCCAGCGGACTGGCCAGCGTCTGCGACACCACGGGTGCCACGATCGTCAGCCACAGGGCGACGATGGCAAGCCAGGCGATCGGGCGACGTGGGCGACGCAGGATGGACAAGGATCAGCGCTTCAGTGATTCGACGGCGCGGGATGATCGCACGGCGCGGCAACCCGCCGGCCTGTGACAAGAAGCCGCTGCCGACCTATCGCTGGCTTCAGGGCGAGGCGGGAGCCTGCGTCGCGCCGGGTGCCGCCGGCTGCTGCGCGACGAGCGCGTTGATCTCCGCCAGGATCCCGTCCAGATCGCTCTCGTCGTACCCCACGTGCAGGTGCACGAGGGTGCCGTCACGCTGGAACATCGCCATCACCGGGATGCCGTCGTCGCTGCCGTAAGGCCTGCCGACGGAGCCGTCGCCGTCCCGGCTCATCAGCAGGTCGGGCAGGATGCGGTGCATGTTGCGCGCGACGGTGGCGAAGGTGCGCACGCTTTCCATGTGGTTCACCGCCACGATCTGCAGTGGCAGGTGCCGTTGGGTCGCCACCTGCTGGATGTTGGCGAGGGTCGGCAGCTCCTTCATGCAGTAGCCGCACCAGGTGGCCCAGAAACTCACCACCACCACCTTGCCGCGCATCGAGGACAGCGTCAGGTGCGTGCCGTCGCGCGTGACGCCCAGCGCGTCGGGCGGCGTGTCGCCCGGTTGCAGCGTCGACGTCGCCAGGGCGCCGGTGCAGGTGAGCAGGCAGGCGAACAGCACGGCCATCCGACGCATGGGCATTTCCCCTTTGATTTGCGGCAGCCTAGCAATCGCTTCGGCTGCGCAACAAGGGGCGAAGTGCTCGTTCATGGCGCAAGAAAAAACGCCCGGCGATGCCGGGCGTTTCAGGTGCGTGCGGCGGCTGCTTACGCAATCTCGGGCAGCGTCGCCACGCCCGCTTCGATGCCGGCCTGGTGCACCAGGCAGCGCGGCAGGATGCGGCTGAAGTAGAAGCTGGCGGTGTCGCGCTTGGCCTGCTTGAACGCGGCCGGCTGGCTGCTCTTGTCGGCCGCGGCCACGCTCCTGGCCCACAGGTAGGCGAGGGTGATGTAGCCGGAGTAGTACAGGTAGTCGGTGGCGGCGGCGCCGAGTTCTTCCGGGTTGGTCTGCGCGCGCTGGGCCAGCTTCATGGTCATGTCGCCCCACTGCTTGGCGTAGACGGCGAGCGGGCCGATCAGCGCGCGCAGCGACTCGTCGGCGCTGTGCTGCTGGCAGAAGCCGCTGATCTCCTCCAGGAAGTGCCTGAAGCCCACGCCCTGCAGCTGGAGGATCTTGCGCCCCAGCAGGTCGGCGGCCTGGATGCCGGTGGTGCCTTCGTACAGCGTGGTGATGCGCGCATCGCGGGCGAACTGCTCCATGCCGTTCTCGCCGATGTAGCCGTGGCCACCGTAGATCTGCAGCGCCTCCTTGGTACACTCGATCGACAGCTCGGTGACCAGGCCCTTGGAGATCGGGATCAGGAACGCCACCAGCTCGCTGGCCTTCTGGCGGGTGGCCTCGTCCTTGGCACGCGCCTCGATGTCCACCTGCAGCGCGTTGTACAGCACCAGCAAGCGCGAGCCTTCGACGAAGGCTCGCTGGGTCAGCAGCATGCGGCGCACGTCCGGCTGCACCAGCAGGTTGTCGGCCGGCTTGTCGGGGAATTTGGCACCCGACAGCGCGCGCGACTGCAGGCGCTCGCGCGCGTAGTTGAGGCTGTTCTGCAGCGCGCGTTCGGCCAGCGCCAGGCCCTGCACGCCCACCGCGAGGCGCGCGGCATTCATCATGGTGAACATGGCCATCAGGCCCTTGTGCGGCTTGCCGATCAGGTAGCCCTCGGCGCCGTCGAAGTTCATCACGCAGGTGGCCGAACCCTTGATGCCCATCTTGTGCTCGATGGCGCCGGCGAACGCGTTGTTGCGCTCGCCCAGCGAGCCGTCGGCATTCACCTTGAACTTCGGCACGATGAACATCGAGATGCCGCGGCTGCCGGCCGGGGCGTCGGGCAGGCGCGCCAGCACCAGGTGCACGATGTTCTCGGTGAGGTCGTGTTCGCCCGCGCTGATGAAGATCTTGGTACCGGTGATCTTGTACAGGTCGGCATCGTTGAGGCCCTTGCCGGCGGGCTCGGCGCGGGTCTTCAAGAGGCCGAGGTCGGAACCGGCCTGCGGCTCGGTGAGGCACATGGTGCCGGTCCAGCGGCCTTCCACGATCGGCTGCATGTAGAGCTGGCGATGCCACTCCTCGCCGTGCAGCTCCATGGCGTGGCAGGAACCTTCCGACAGCAGCGGGTACAGGCTCCACGACAGGTTGCCCGACTGGAACAGCTCGGTGGTGGCGGTGCCCATCACTACCGGCAGTGCCTGGCCGCCGTAGGCCTCGGGCATGGTGAGGCCGGCCCAGCCGCCCTCGGCGAAGGCCTTGAACGCCTCCTTGAAACCCTTCGGCGTGGTGACCGTGCGGGTGGCCTTGTCGTAGTGGCAGCCTTCGACGTCGCCTGGCCAGTTGGTCGGTGCCAGCACCTGTTCGGAGAGCTTGCCGGCTTCTTCGAGTACGGCATCGAGCAGGTCGCGGGTATGGCCTTCGCCGCCTTCCAGGCCGGTCAGCACGGCTTCGGCGCCGAGTACGTCGAAAAGGGCGAAGCGCTGGTCGTCGAGCGGGGCCTTGTAAAGCGTCATGGCGATGTCCTTCGGTGGAATGCGTGGAAGCGGAGGGGGATCAGCGGAATGTGCCGGGGATGCCGGGGACCGGCGAGAGCCAGTCGTTGCCGCTGAAGTCGAAGTTGCGCGGCTGCTTTTCCTGTTCGGGTTTGGCGGTGGCGCTGCCGCTGACGCGGTAGGCGAGCGAACCGCCGCTGCCCTTGGCCGCGGTGGCGGCGAGCGCCTTGCTCATGTCCGGCGTGGGCAGCACGTCGAGTTCGACGATGTCGCCGGACAGGGCAGGAATGTCGCGCTTGAACGTGCCGTGCAGGCGCACCGGCACCAGCTCGGCCACCTGCAGCGTGCCTTCGATCGCGGTGAAGTCCATCTCGCCGTAGCTGTTGTTCTGGATGCGCACGGTGAGGTGCCAGGTGCCGCTGGGCTGCACCTGCAGTTGCTGGATGCTCAGCGCTGGCGGAAACACGCTCTTGCGCGGCGGCCCGCAGGCGATCAGGCCCAGGGCAAGCACGGCGGGGACGATCCAGCGCAGCAGACGCATCACGGCTTCTCCAAACGATCGTTTGAATGCTAGATTCTAACCATCTTTGCGTGGCGGCCGAAACCGCCGCGGGCGTGCGCGGGATGTCGCAGCCGCGATCGAGGCGCCGGCGCGCGTCGCGCCGCGGTTTCAACGATCACGTCGAACGGGCATCATCGGCGTTTACCCATCACTGGATCGTCCGCATGCCCGCACGTTTCATCGCCCGTCGCTCGCCCATCCACGGCAACGGCGTGTTCGCCACCGAGGTCATCCGCAAGGGCGAGGAAGTCGTCCAGTACAAGGGCACGTTGATGACCCACGCCGAGGCGGACGAGATGTACGGCGACGGCGGCGAGACCGGGCACACGTTCCTGTTCACGCTCAACGACGACTACATCATCGACGCCAACCGCAAGGGCAACACGGCGCGCTGGATCAACCACAGCTGCAACCCGAACTGCCGCGCGGTGATCGAAGAGAGCGCCAGCGGCGATCCGCGCAAGGACAAGGTGCTGATCGAGGCGATCCGCACGATCAAGCCGGGCGAGGAGCTCACCTACAACTACGGCATCGTGCTCGACGTGCCGTACACCGCGCGGCTGAAGAAGCTGTGGCAGTGCCTGTGCGGCGCGCCCAATTGCACGGGCACGTTGCTGCAGCCCAAGCGCTGACGGTCCGTTCGACGTTCAGGGGGCTCGCGCAGGAGCGCATCGGCGGCGTTCCCCTGGGGCGGTCCTGATCGAAGCCGGTTGTCCTTCGCGGACCCTCATTCCACCTCGGCGTCATTCCCGCGGAAGCGGGAATCCATTTTTGACTTCCTGCATCAGAGCTCAGTGGATGACCGGCATTCGCCGTTGAAAAGCGCCTCCCGCTTGACCAGCCTGCGGCTGTTGAAAAGCTCTTCGCGGGAATGACGGCTTCGGAGGTTCCTGCGTATCGGGAACATCGCGCCGAGACGGCGCAAGGCGGCCAAAGCAGTTGCCCACCGCAGAACCGGCGCGCGGGCGTCTTTTCAGGCTAGACCCGGAACCCCAGCGTCGCCTGCACCGCCATGCTCCATCCCGCATAGAGCGCCTCGCGTCGCTCTTTCGGCATCGACGGCGAGAAGCGGCGGTTGAGCGCCCACTGCTGCGCGATTTCCTCGCGACTGCTCCAGAAGCCCGTGGCCAGCCCGGCGAGATACGCCGCGCCCAGCGCGGTGGTCTCGGCCACGTCCGGCCGCAGCACCGGCACGCCGAGGATGTCGCTCTGGAACTGGGCGAGGAAGTCGTTGGCGATGGCGCCGCCGTCGGCGCGCAGTTCCTTCAGCTCGATGCCGGCATCGGCCTGCATCGCGGCGAGCACGTCGCGGGTCTGGTAGGCCATCGATTCCAGCGCGGCGCGCACGAAATGCTCCTTGCGCGTGCCGCGCGACAGGCCAAACACCGCGCCGCGCACGTCGCTGCGCCAGTAAGGCGCGCCCAGCCCGACGAACGCCGGCACGATATACACGCCATCGTTGTCGCCGACGCGTTCGGCATAGGCCTGCGAGTCGCTGGACTTGCCCAGCATGCGCAACCCGTCGCGCAGCCATTGCACCACCGAACCGGCGACGAAGATCGCCCCCTCGAGCGCATATTCCACCTTGCCGTCGATGCCCCAGGCGATGGTGGTCAGCAACCCGTTGGCGGAAGCCACCGCCTTGTCGCCGGTATTCATCAGCATGAAGCAGCCGGTGCCGTAGGTGTTCTTTGCCATGCCCGGCTCGAAACAGGCCTGGCCGAACAGCGCCGCCTGCTGGTCGCCCGCCACGCCGGCGATCGGCACCGCGTGTCCGAAAAAGGTCTCCGGCGTGGTGTGGCCGTAGACCTCGCTGGAGGACCGCACCGCGGGCAGCATTGCCCGCGGCACGTCGAGCATCGCCAGCAGCTCGTCATCCCAGTCCTGCGTGTGGATATTGAACATCAACGTGCGCGAGGCGTTGCTCACGTCGGTGACGTGCACCTTGCCACCGGTGAGGTTCCAGATCAGCCAGCTGTCGACCGTGCCGAACGCCAGCTCGCTGCGGCGGGCGCGCTCGCGTGCCCCGTCGACGTGGTCGAGGATCCATTTCACCTTGGTGCCGGAGAAATACGCGTCGATCAGCAGGCCGGTCTTCGCGCGCACCATCGGCTCGTGGCCCGCGGCCTTCAGCGCGTCGCAGATGTCGCGGGTCTGCCGCGATTGCCACACGATGGCGTGGTGGATCGGCTGGCCGGTGGCCCGGTCCCAAACCACGGTGGTCTCGCGCTGGTTGGTGATGCCGATGCCGGCAATCGCCGAGGCGGGCACCTGCGTGTTGTTCATCACCTCGGTGACGGTGGTGAGCACGCTGGTCATGATCTCGCGCGGGTTGTGCTCCACCCAGCCCGGCTGTGGGAACAGCTGGGCGAACTCGCGTTGTGCCATCCCCACGATGCGGCCGGCGCGGTCGAACAGGATCGCTCGCGAGCTGGTGGTGCCCTGGTCGATGGCGAGGATGTACTGCGCGTCCATCACGGCGTTTTCCCGACTGCGTTGGCGTGCAGTGTGGAGCACGTGCATGGCAACAGCACGGCGCGCCGCGGCAAGCGTGGCGCTCACGGCAGGGTCACGCCCCGGCGACACGAGCGCCATGCCGGGCCCGCCATGCTGTCGCTTCTTTCCCACCCCGAGGAACGCCATCCATGAGCAAGTCGAACCTGAAAGGCCGCCGCGTCGCCGTTCTAGCCACCGACGGCTTCGAGCATTCCGAGCTGACTGAGCCCAAGCGCCTGCTGGAAAAAGCCGGCGCCGAGGTCACCGTGATCGCCCCGGGCGACAGCGCACAGATCAAGGGCTGGACCGGCGGCGACTGGGCCGGCTCGGTGAAGGTGGACCTGGCGCTGGGCAAGGCGACGGCCGGCGATTTCGACGCGCTGCTGCTGCCCGGCGGCGTGATCAATCCGGACAAGCTGCGGCTGAAGCCGGAGGCGATCGATTTCATCCGCGCGTTCGGCGACGCGGGCAAGCCGGTGGCGGCGATCTGCCACGGCCCGTGGACCTTGATTGACGCCGGCCTGGTGATGGGCCGCAAGGTCACCTCGTGGCCGTCGCTGCGCCAGGACCTGGAGAACGCCGGCGCGCAGTGGCACGACCGCGAAGTGGTGGCCGACGGCCAGCTGATCACCAGCCGCAAGCCGGGTGACATTCCGGCGTTCGCCCACGCGCTGATCGAAAAACTCGCCGCCTGACATCCACCGTAGGAGCGCACAGGGTGCGCTCCTACAGGGTCTGCGCCTGCCGATGCTTTTCAGGCCTTCTGCTTCAGCGCCTTGAGCACATCCTCCGGGCGGATCGGAATGTGCCGCAGCCGTGCGCCGGTGGCAGCGAAGATCGCATTGCCGATCGCCGGGCCGACCACCGTGGTGGCCGGTTCGCCGAGCCCGACCGGGACCTCGGTGCTGGGCAGGAACTCGATCGCCAGCGCCGGCACGTCCATCGTGCGCAGCGGGGTGTAGCGGTCGAGGTTGGTGTCGCGGATCTGTCCGCTGTCGAACGCGTTGCCCTCGTGCAGCGCCATGCTCAGGCCCCACAGCGAAGCGCCCTGCACCTGCGCCAGTGCACTGTCGGGATGCACCACGGTGCCGGCGTCCACGGCGAGGAAGAGTTTTTCCACCGTCACCTTGCCCGTGGCGCGGTCCACCTTCACCCGCGCGGCGCAGGCCACCCAGGTCGGCATGTCGCGTTCCTGGCCGAAGCTGGTGGCAACGCCCAGCCCGGTGTCGGCCGGCAGGCCCCGGCCCCATCCGGCCATCTCGGCCACGTGCCTCACCACCGCCGCCTGCCGCGCCGCGCCGCCCACCGCGTTGGGCGCGTTGCCGGCGTTCTTGCCGGTGGCGTCGAGCAGCTTGAGGCGGAACTGCACCGGGTCGGCGCCGACCTTGTGCGCGGCCTCGTCCATGAAGCTCTCCAGCGCCCAGTTGGTCCAGCCGGGGCCCACCGAGCGCAGCCAGCCGGGGCGGAACGCGCGGTTGGCCAGATCGTTCGACAGCGCGCGCACGCGGTGCTTGCCCACGGAGTACCAGTGGTCGGCGCCGGAAATGGAGAACGGATCGTACGGCTCGCCGTTCTTGCCCTTGGGCATGAAGCCCGGAACCAGCACCTTGGTCGGCCAGCCGGCGGCCGCGTCATGCTGCATGGCGACCACGTGGCCGTCCTTGTCGAACGCCATGCGCAGGCGCTGTACCGAGGGCGAGCGGAAGGAGTCGAAGCGCATGTCGTCGGCGCGGGTCAGGGTGAGCTTCACCGGCTTGCCCACGGCCTTGGCGGCCAGCGCTGCCGGCACCGAGTAGTCGCCGTTGAGCCGGCGACCGAAGCCGCCACCGAGCAGGTAGGTGCGCATCACCACCTGCTTCTCGTCCACGCCCAGCGCCTTGGCCAGGGTGGGCAGGATCAGCGACTGCCACTGGTTGCCGGTGTGGATCTCCCAGATGCCGTCCTTCTCCAGCGCCAATGCGTTCACCGGCTCCAGCTGAAAGTGGCTCACGGCGGCGGTGGTGTAGCGCTGCTCCAGCGCCGAGGCGGCGTTGGCGAACGCCGCGTCCACGCCCTCGTCGTCCACCACGGTGGAGCCGGCCTTGGGGTCGGCGATGAGGCGGTTGGATTCGTCCTCCAGCTCCTTGTCCGAGACGCTGGCGGTGTCGTCGTTCTGCCAGGTCACCTTGACCTTGGCGGCCGCCTGCATCGCCGCCCAGGTGGAATCGGCCAGCACCACCACCCAGCCGGGCACGGTGTTCGAAGGATCCTCCAGCGTGATCGAGCGCAGGTAGCCCTTCACCGACTTGGCGTCGCTGTCGTCCACCGCGACGACTTTGGAGCCGTTGCGGGTGGGCGGGATCTTCGGCGCGCCGTAGAGCATGCCATCGACTTCGGCATCGATGCCGTACACGGCGCTGCCGTTGGTCTTGCCGGGCACGTCGAGCGCGGCGGTGTCGACGCCGACCAGGCGCCGTTCGGACGGCGGCTTGATCGGCATGGCCTTCAATTCATCGGCCGAGAACGTGCGCGCGAGCTTGCCGGCCTGCACGATCTGCGCGTAGCTCACCGAGCGGCTGCCCGCATGCACGGCGCTGTTGCGCGCGGTGCAGGCGGCGGGTTTGGCGCCGAGCAGGCGGGCGCCTTCCTCGATCATCGCGATGCGCCCGGCCGCACCGGCCTGGCTGAGTTGCGGAAAGCTCTGCCACACCGACCAGCTGCCGCCGGTAACCATCGTGCCCCACTTCGGGTCGGTGTCGACGTGGTTGATGCGCACCTGCGACCAGTCCGCCTCCAGTTCGTCGGCGAGGATGCGCGCGAGCGCGGTCCCCACGTGCTGGCCCATCTCGGCGCGGATCACGTTCACCGTGATGGTGCCGTCCGGCGCGATGTGCACCCACAGATTGGGGTCGTAGCCGCCGCTGGCCAATGCCTGGGCGGGTGACTGTCCCGGCAGCAGCACCGAGGCGTGGGCGAACGCCATCATCAGGCCGCCACCGGCCGCGGCGGCGCCGATCAGGAAGCTGCGCCGCGACGGCGAGGCGGGCGCATCGGTGCCCGGATCGTGGCGAAGGAACTTATTCATGGCTCGCTCCCTGGATCTCGGCAGCGGCCTGCTTGATCGCCTCGCGGATGCGCGGGTAGGCCATGCAGCGGCAGAGATTGCCGCCCATCACCTGGTCGATGTCCGCGTCCGTGGGCGTGGGGAAATCGCGCAGCAGCGTGGCCGCCTGCATGATCTGCCCGCTCTGGCAGTAGCCGCACTGCGGTGCCTGGGTGGCGATCCACGCCTTCTGCAGCGGGTGGTCGCCGCTGGGCGAAAGCCCTTCGATGGTGGTGACGGTTTGCCCGTAGGCGGCACGCACCGGCGTCACGCACGAGCGGATCGCGCGGCCGTTCAAGTGCACCGTGCAGGCGCCGCACATGCCGATGCCGCAGCCGAACTTGGTGCCCTTGAGCTTGAGCGTGTCGCGGATCGCCCACAGCAGGGGCGTGTCGTCATCGACGTCCACCGTGACCGCTTGCCCGTTGAGTTGGAACTGGCTCATGGATCGAGGCTCCGCTGGATAGTGCGTGGAAGGGATTCAGTGCTGGCCGCTGGCGCCGCCGTCCGGCGTGCGCAGCGCAGAGACTTTGCTCGGAAGATCGGTCCACGGCGGCTCGTCGGTCTGCGTGCGGCGCAGCCAGGCGGCGAGCTGGGCGATCTCCTGATCGTTCAGCGCGTGCGCGTAGGCGGGCATGGCCAGGCCGGGCAGGCCTTCGTCGGTGCCCATGCCGTGCAGGATCACCTGGATCAGCGTCGACGGATCGGGGCTGGTCAGCGCGCTGTTGAGGCCCAGCTCGGGCCGCACCGCCGCCGGCATCGGGCCGCGGTTGTAGTGGCACGAGGCGCAGGCGGCTGCGTACAGGTGCGCGCCCGGATCGATGTCCGCGTTCACCGGCACACCGGCGCGCGTCATCGCCTGGGCCAGCGCGGCGTCGTTGCCGGTGCGCTTGGCATCGCCGCCCATGCGATCGGCGACATACACCGCGATCGCGTGGATGTCGCTGTCCGGCAATCGGGAAAGGCCCTGGTGGATCACCTGCGACATCGAGCCGGCCGCCACGCCGTGCAGCGCGGTGCCGCCCTGACGCAGGTAGGTTTCGATCTCCGCCGTGGTCCAAGCCAGCGGCGCGGGATTGGCGGCGGTGAGCGCGGGCGCGTACCAGTGGTCGACCACGGCGCCGGCGTAGCGCTGGTCGCCCATCTTTTCCGCGCCGAGCTGGTTGCGCGGGCTGTGGCAGGCCGAGCAGTGCGAGAGGCCTTCGGCGAGATACGCGCCGCGATCCCACTCGGCGCCCTTGCTGCCGTCCGGCGCGAACGCGCGATCGCGGAAGAACAGCAGCTTCCAGCCCGCCTGCAGCGCGCGCACGTTGAGCGGGAACGGGATGTCCGGCGCCGGCGTGGCCGCCTTCACCGGCGCGCGCGTCATCAGGAAGGCGTAGAGCGCATGCAGGTCTTCGTCGGTGACGAGATTGAAGTGCTGGTAGGGGAAGGCCGGGAACAGATGCGAGCCGTCGCGCGCCACGCCCTTGCGCATGGCGCGCACGAAAGCGGCTTCCGACCAGCGGCCGATACCGGTGTCCGGATCGGGCGTGATGTTGCTGGAGTAGAGCGTGCCGAATGGCGTCGCCATGGCGTAGCCACCGGCATAGGGCTGGTCGGCGCGGGCGGTGTGGCAGCTGGCGCAGTAGCCGGCACCGGCGAGCATTTCGCCGCGCGAGACCAGGTCGGTGGCGAAGCTGTTGGCCTGCGGTGGCGCGATGGGATCGATCGTGCGGCGCCACGCCAGCGCGAACAGGCCGATGACGGCGAGGACGAGGAGTGCGACGAACCCGAGCAGAAGACGTTTGATCATGGCGATGCCTGCCGTTCCTTGAGTAAAGGCGTTGGACGAACGAGATCGTTCCACGTGCAGCGCTGCTTTCGCGGGCCGTCCGGCATGCATCCCCCGCGCGACGGTTGCGTCGCGCCCGCATGGCGGCCTCGACGCACTCTACGCCGAAGCCGCGGCAGTTTCATGGCGCTGGCGCGCCTCAGTCCTCGTCCGGATGCGGCTTCCACGATTCGCTCAGCTGCTTCTGCACCGGCGGCGGCACCGGTTCGTAGTGGCTCAGCTCCATGCTGTAGCGGCCGCGCCCGCCGGTGACCGCGCGCAGCTCGGTGGCGTAGTCGCCCAGCTCGGCCAGCGGCGCCTGCGCGCGGATCAGCAGCTCGCCGCCACGCTGCAGGTCGGTGCCGAGGATGCGCGCTCGCTTGCCCGCCAGGCCGCCGGTGATGTCGCCCACGTGCTGCTCGGGAATCGCCACCTCCACGTCCACGATCGGTTCGAGCACGATCGGCCGCGCCTTGCCCACCGCGTCGAGGAAGGCCTTGCGGCCGGCGCTGATGAAGGCGACTTCCTTGGAGTCGACCGCGTGATGCTTGCCGTCCAGCACCGTCACGCGCACGTCCTGCAGCGGGAAGCCGGCCAGCGCGCCGTGGTCCATCGCCTGGCGCACGCCCTTCTCGATCGCCGGCAGGAACTGGCCGGGGATCGCGCCGCCCTTCACCGCGTCGACGAACTCGAAGCCGTCGCCCCGCGCCAGCGGCTCCACCTTCAGCAGCACTTCGCCGAACTGGCCGGCGCCGCCGGTCTGCTTCTTGTGCCGATGGTGGCCTTCGGCCGTTGCGGCGATCGTCTCGCGGTAGGCGATGCGCGGCGGATGGCTGAGCACCTCCACGCCGTAGCGCTCGCGCATGCGTTCGAGGGTGATCGCCAGGTGCAGTTCGGACAGGCCGCGCAGCACCGTTTCGTTGAGCTCGCGCCGGTGCTCCACGCGCAGGCAGGGATCTTCCTCGGCCAGCCGCGCCAGCGCCTGCGCCAGCTTCTGCTCCTGGCCCTTGTGCTTGGGCTCCAGCGCCAGCCCGGCCATCGGTTGCGGAAACGCCATCGGTGCGAGCTGGATGCGGTCTTCGTCGTGCGAGTCGTGCAGCACGGCGTCGAAGTGGATGTCGTCCACTTTCGCCATCGCGGCGATGTCGCCCGGCACCGCCTGCTCGATCTCCACGTGGCGATTGCCCTCGATGCGCAGCAGGTGGCCGACCTTGAACGGCTTGCGGCCATCGTCGACGAACAGCTGGCTGTCGCGGCGCACCGTGCCCTGCCACACGCGGAAGATGCCGAGCTTGCCCACGAACGGATCGTTGACGATCTTGAACACGTCGGCGACCACGTGGCGCGCCGGATCGGCGCGCACCTCCACCGGCTGGTGGCGCGCATCGAGGAACGGCGGCGGATTCGCCTCACCCGGATGCGGCAGCAGCCGCTCGGCCAGTTCCAGCAGCTCGGCTGCGCCGGCGCCGGTGCGCGCACTGACGAAGCAGATCGGCAGCAGATGCCCTTCGCGCAGGCACTGCTCGAACGCATCGTGCAACTGCGCCGGCGTGATCGCTTCCTCGCCGGTATCGAGATACGCGCCCATCACCGTCTCGTTGATCTCCACCACCTGGTCGAGGATGCGCTGGTGCGCCTCGGTCAGCGAGGAGAAGTCGGTGACACCCTCGCGGTGGAAGAACGCGTCGAGCACGCGCGCGCCGCCGTCGGCCGGCAGGTTCACCGGCAGGCACTCGGGGCCGAACGCCTCGCGCAGTTCGTCTACCAGCGCGGGCAGCCGTGCGCCTTCGCTGTCGATGCGGTTGATCACCAGCACGCAGGCCAGGCCGCGTTGGCGCGCGTGCTCCACCATGCGCCGGGTGCCGTGCTCGATGCCGTTGGCCGCGTTCACCACCACCGCCACCGTGTCCACCGCCGCCAGTGCGGCCAGCGCCGGTCCGCGGAAGTCGGCGTAGCCGGGGGTGTCGATCAGCTGGATGCGGCAGTCGCCGCGCGTCACCGCGGCCAGGCAGCTGTCGATCGAATGCCCGCGCGCCTTCTCCTGCGCATCGGTGTCGGAGAACGTGTTGCCGCGCTCCACCGAGCCGGTGGCCTGGATCGCGCCGCCGGCAAACAGCAGCGCCTCGAGCAACGTGGTCTTGCCGCTGCCGGCGTGCCCGGCCAGGGCGATGTTGCGGATCTGCTCCGTGCGATGGCCGTGGGCGTTCATGACGACCTCCGATGCTTCAGCACGCGAGCGGTACGGAAGCCGGCCCACCGCGCGCGGCGCGGCGACCGGCGAACGTGGTTGGCGAGCGGGGTGCTCCTCGATACGGACATGACAGAACCCTCCCTGGCGCAAGCGCGGGTCCCGTGCCGGCATGAACGGCGCCGCACGAGGCCGCGTGGCGCGGCAGACGTTGGCGGGCCGTCATGGCTGTCCGCGGCGCGTGGGCGTCGGGGCGGTCATGGCGGAGAGGCGGCGAAGGCCGCGCGCAGAGGGTTCTCCCATCCCCGCACGCGGTCAAGCTGCACTGCGGCTGGCAGCGGGAACCCCGCGCGGCGCCCACGGTCTGTGCAACGCGCGATTCACGCGGCGTTTGCGACGGGCTCGCATGCTGGCGAGTCCGCATTCCCCGCCAACCCCGCCGAGGCCGATCATCGAACGCACGCCGCCGCTCGACCCGCATCGCTGGACGCCCGCGCCCGGGCTGGTGCCGCTGGATCCCGCCACGCGCGAGCTGCTACGCACGCTGCGTGATCGTCGGCCTTCGCGTGTCGAACGCCGGTCGCGCCTGCTGGCCTGGATGCTGGTGGTGGTCCTGCATGCGTTCTTCGCGGTGGTGCTGTGGCGCGAGACGCAGCCGGGTCCGCCGCGCGCGTTCGCGACCAGCGCCGCGACGTCGAGCGAGCCGGTGTTGCAGGTGCGCTTCATTCCGCGTGCCGAGTTGGCCGCGACCCGCGTCGCTCCGCCGCCCGCGCTGCCGCGTCCGCCGCCGCGGCCGAAGCCGGTGCGCGAGCCGCCGCGGCCGGACGCGATGCGCGTCGAGGTGCCCGGGCCGGCGCCCGCGGCGTCCAGCAGCGTGTCGCCCGCGCCGCAGCTGTTCGATCGCAACGGCGTGGCGCAGTTGCCCGCCGTATCCGCCAGCACGGCCGCGCCGGTGCCGGGCTACGTGCAGCGCAAGCCGACCGGCGACATGCAGGTGATGGATCACACCTCGCCGCTGCCGTACAAGGCCACGCGCTTCGAACAGTATTTTCCGCCGCCGGGCGAGAACGCGGCCCAGGCCGGGCTGCGCAAGGTGGTGGCGCCGCTGTTCAAGCAGCATGCGGTGAACCTGCCGCGCGGCGTGCACCTCAAGTGCAGCCTGCTCGGCGGTTGCTCCGATCCGCCCGCACCACCGCCGCCCAACGACGGCGACGAGCGCCTGAGCATGGCGCCGGCCGCGCCGCTGGCGAAGGATCCGCATCCGCCCGTGCCGCCTTCGCTGCAAACCTGCATTGCGGCGTGGCGCAGCGAAGGGCCGCTGCCCTACGGCTGCCCGGTGGACACGCCGGCCCGCGCGGTCGACGAGGAAGTGCGTCAGTGCATCGCGCTGTTCCGCGCCGGCAAACGCCTGCCCACGTGGTGCCCGGCCGACACCGTCCGGCGCGCGCAGGCGAAGGACGCGCTGCCAAAGAACGCGCTGCCGGACGGCAAGCGCTGAATCGCCGCCGCCGCGGCATCGTTGGACGGCGCACGCCGTTACACTCGCCCGCATGCCGCTGCCGCCTTCGGACCGCCCGGTCCGCCACCCCGTCGTGATGCTGGAATCGCCCCGCGAGGCGGCCGAGCGGGCGCGTGTCTACCGGCGCGGCACGCGGCAAAAGCCGCGCGACCGCTGGCTGCGCGCGGTGGCGCTGATCGGCAGCCTGCTGCTGCACTTCGCCGTGCTGGTCGGCGCGGTGCTCGGTCCCGCCTACGTGCCGCCCCCGCCACCGGAGCACCCCGGCGACGCGCTGCAGGTGCGCCTGATCGAGAAGAAGAAGGAAGAGCCGCCGCCCCCGCCTCCGGTGCGCGGCACGCCGCCGAAAGAGCGCGGTCCGGTGCACCGCGGCGGCGCTGCGCGCGTGGCCGTGCGCACGGCCCGGACCGACGCGACCACGCCCGAGCTTCCCGCCGTGCCCGCCGCCGAACCGATCCCGGTGCCCACGTTGCAGCCGCCGGTGATCGACGTGGCCAAGCGCACCAGCGTGCCGGTGGCGCAGCAGGCCGTGGCCGCGCCGCCCCCGCCGCTGAGCCTGCCCACGCCCGCACCCACGCCGGATCTCGCCCCGGTGCCGCTGGCCGCCGAGCCACCGACCATCACGCTGGATACGCCGCCTGCAGCCAAGCCCGTGCCGCCGGCGTTCCAGCCCGAGCCGCCGCGCAAGCCGCAGCTCGAAGGCAACCGCCCGATCCCGCCACCGGCCTCGCTGGCGATGCCCGAGTTGCCCGCACAGGCGGTGCCGACACTCGCGCCGCCGACCGTGGCGCTGGACACGCGTGTGCCGCCAGCCGTGGCGCCGACCAGCGTGGTGCTGGCGCGCCCGCAAGTGGCGGCGGCTGCCGCGCCGCCGGTCCCCGATCTGCAGCCGGTGCCATTGCCCGCGCAGGCCGCGCCCCAGGTCAACCTGCAGCCGCAGATCAGCGCGCCCGCGCCGATCGTCGTCGCCACCGAGCGGCCGCAGGTGCAGGCGCCCGCAATAACCGTGGCCGCCGCCGAGCCGCAGCTGGAGGCCGTGCCGGTCGCGCCGCTGGCGCCAAGCCTGATCGAACAGCCGCGCGCACCGGCGCCAGCAGCGCCGAAGTTGGACGTGCCCGCGCCGCCGGTGGCGGCGATCGCGGTGGCGCGTCCGGCGATCGCCCGGGCGCCTGCCGCCGTGGCGCCGACGCCCGCTGAGCCCGCGACGGCGCAGGCGGCCAGCGCGGCGCCGGCCACTGAAAAAAGCGCAGCGAACCAGGCGCCCGCCAGCGCGCCGGATGCCGCCGAAGCGCGCGCCGCCGATCAGCCCAGCGCTGCCGCGGGCGAGCGTGACGTCAGCACCGCGCCCGACGCCACGCCGCAGGGCAGCGACAACGCCACGCCCGGCTCGCCCACCGGCAAAGAGCAGTCCGCGCCGGTGATCGGCAAGGACGGCAGCCTCGTCTTGCCCGCGCCGGGGCAGGGCACTGGCAGGGAGCATGCCGGCAGCACCGCGGGCAACGCAGCCACCGGCGCCAGCAGCGGGCAGCCCGGCGACTACATCCAGCTCAAGCCGCACGGCGACGTGCAGATCATGGAGCACCGCGCCCCCAACCTCGGCTACAAGCCCACCCGCTTCGAGCAGGATTGGGCGCCCGAAGGGGAGAGCTCGATCGACACCGCGCTGCGCCACGCGGTGGAAAAGACCACGGTGAAGCACACCTTCCACCTGCCGCGCGGCGTGCGCATCGAATGCGGGGCGATGCCGCTGTTCCCGATGGCGCTGTTCGGCTGCCACAACCCCGACCCCATTGCCAAGGCGGTGGAGCCGGAGCTCTACCAGCGGCTCAACCTGCCGTCGGCCCCGCTCGCGCCGCCACCGCCCGCACCGGCGGCCAGCGTGCCGAAGCCGGCGGTGCCGATCCTGCTGGACAACACCGTGCAATGCGCCAACGCCCGCGTCGCCGGTGGCCCGCTGCCGCCCGGCTGCGCCAGCGCCGCGAACGCGCCGCCGAAGCCGCCGATCGCTCCGGCCCGCGCGTCCAGCTCGTGGGTGCCGGCGAGCGACCAGTTCCAGTGAGGGGGCGTCGATACGCGCGGCGCATGGGCGCGTGAGGTTTCCCCTGGGATTCGTGCGCATCGCAGTGGCTGGCTGTCGGGGCTGAAGCCCCTCCCACAGTTTCGGCAGGCGCCAGCGCATCGCGAGTGGTCCGGGCAGAGCCTCCTCCCGACATCCCGAAAGGCTGCGGTATCTGTGGGAGCGGCTTCAGCCGCGACGCCTTTCTCCGGAAGATGCGCGATGCCGCGGGTCTGTCTCAAGCCAGCGTGCGCTGCACCAGTGCAAGCAGTTCGCGCTCGATCGCGAACACGTGCGGGTCGTCGGCGCCGAGTTCGCGCAGGGCGTCGGCCAGGTGCAGCAGGTAGTCGCGGTTGGGTCCGCTGGGGCCGTGCGAGGCGGCGATCTGCCGGGCGATGGCCTGCTTGCTCGCGGGGCCGAGGAAAGCCGCGTTGTCGGCGGTGGCGATGTAGACCACGCCTTCCACGTCGCGGCCGTCGTCCAGCGTGAGTGCGGTGGCGAGGCGCAGGTAGCCGTTCTTCTCGCGGTGGTCGAGCGGGGCGAAGATGGCGGGCGTGATGCGGTAGGCCACGCCGGCGCAGATGGCGCTCTCGCGCGGCACCAGGGTGACCACGCGGCCGGGCGCATCGGGCGTGCCGCGATGGTCGTGCGAGCCCTGCCAGAAGCGGCGCGTCCAGCCGCGCAAACGGGCCGGCCGGCGCTCCAGAAAGGCGAAATCGGTCTTGTAGATCAGCGAGCCGTAGCCGAACAGCCACACGGTGTCGTGGTCGTCGAAGCGGGTCATGCGCCGGTTGATCGCGGTGGTGTCGAGCACGGCGGTCAGCGCTCGTCCGCCGGCGGCTCGATCGCCCGCAGCAGGGCGTGCAGCTGTTCGCGCAGCGATTCGATGTCGCCCGCGGGCAGGGCGATCTGGCAACGCATGCCGGCGGGGATCTGGCCGGCGCGACGCTTGAGCGCGCGTCCCTGCGGCGACAGCGCGATGCGCACGCAGCGCTCGTCGGCCGGGTCGCGCGTGCGGGTGAGCAGGCCGTTGGCTTCCATCCGCTTGAGCAGTGGCGTGAGCGTGCCGGAGTCGAGCATCAGCGCCTGGCCGATCTCGCCCACGGTGCACGGCGCGTGTTCCCACAGCACCAGCAGCACCAGGTATTGCGAATAGGTGAGGCCGAGCGCATCGAGCGCGGGCCGCGCCAGCCGGGTGACCCGGTTGCTGGCTGCGTACAGCGCGAAGCACAGCTGGCGCTTGAGGCACAGCGGCGAGGCGTCGTCGTCGGGCGGGGTAGAGGTGGGAGGTTTGGAAAGGGAGCGGCTCATGGCGCGAGGGTGCAGCACGCGCGCGGCGCGGACAAGCCATCGGATGGCCCGCCCGCGCCGCGCGGTGGGTCAGGCCAGCGCCGGGTAGTCGGTGTAGCCCTTGGCGCCGCCGCCGTACAGCGTGTCGGCGTCCAGCGCGTTCAGCGGCGCGTTCTGGCGCAGCCGGTGCGACAGGTCGGGATTGCTGATGAACGGACGGCCAAACGCCACCAGGTCGGCCTTGCCGCTGGCCACCGCGTCGATCGCCATGGCGCGGTCGTAGCCGTTGTTGACGATCCACGCGCCCCTGAACGGCTTGCGCATGGCGGCGTAGTCGAACGGCTGCGGCGCGCGGTCGCCTCCGGTCTCGCCCTCGATCACGTGGATGAAGGCGAGATCAAGTGTGGCCAGACGTTCCACCGCGCGATTGAACAGCGCCTGCGGATCGCTGTCGGCGATGTCGCCGAACGAGGTCAGCGGCGACAGCCGCACGCCGGTGCGGCCGGCCCCGATTTCCTTCGCCACCGCCTCGCACACTTCAAACAGCAGCCGGGTGCGGTTCTCGATGCTGCCGCCGTAGGCGTCGGTGCGCTGGTTGGACTTGTCGCGCAGGAACTGGTCGATCAGGTAGCCGTTGGCGGCGTGCACCTCGACCCCGTCGAAGCCGGCCTCGATGGCGTGGCGCGCGGCCTGGCGGTAGCTGTCGACCAGCGCGGGAATTTCGTCGAGTTCCAGCGCACGCGGCATGGAGACGTCGCTGAAGCCCTCCGCGGTGAACACCTTGGCCTCGGCACGGATCGCCGACGGCGCCACCGGCGCCTTGCCGCCGGGCTGCAGCGAGGTATGCGAGATGCGGCCCACGTGCCACAGCTGCAGCACGATGCGCCCGCCGGCGGCGTGCACGGCGTCGGTCACTTCCTTCCAGCTCTTTATCTGCCCGGGCGAATGGATGCCCGGGGTGGCGATGTAGCCCTGGCCTTCCGGCACCACCTGGGTAGCCTCGGCGATGATCAGCCCGGCGCTGGCGCGCTGGCTGTAGTAGGTGGCCTGCAGGTCGCCCACGGTGTTGCCCTCGCCCGCGCGGTTGCGGGTGAGCGGGGCCATCACGATGCGATTGGGCAGCTTCAGCTCGCCCACGGTGATCGGCTGGAACAGGACGTCGACGTCGGCCGAAGCGGCGTGATCGGTCATGGAAACTCCTTTTGGGGGATGGTTCGGAGGGTGCGGGCGCAGCGACCGGGAAACCGGACGGCACCGCGTCGGTGCTCGCTCAGGGATGGGGCTGGCTAGTCATGTTTCAAGCAATTGAATTGTGTGCAATGTAATGTGCTCACCCTGTGACGCTGCCTCGCCTCAGGCGTCGAGCCGAGTGCGGTGCCACCACTGCGAGAAGCTGGCGCAGGCGCGCTCCACCGGCGCGAACAGGCGCGGGGTGGGGCGCAGCGCGCCGTCGGCGCGAAGCTGGCGTAGTTCGCTACCCAGGTGCGGATCGTCCACGCCATGCACGCTGCGCGCGCCGGCCAGCGCCACGTGCAGCGACGCCACGTCGCCGTACCAGCAGTGCGCCGCAAGCGAGTCCTGCAGCCCGGCCACAAACGCCCAGCGCCCCGGTGACCACGGCCAGCGCGCGTGCCATTCGGCCACGGCGATGGCCACCGTCACCGTGCCTTCGGGCAGATCGGCCGGCGGCGCGCGCAGCGCCCAGGGGTGAATCAGCCACACGTCGCGGCCGGCGACAGCCCGTGCATCGGGTGCGGCGTAGCCAGCGTGCGCGGGCGGCGCGTGCAGCAGCGGCGGTTCGTCCAGCGCGGGATCGGTCAGGCGGATGCCCGCGGCAGCGGCGGCATCGGGATGCCGCGCCATGCGGTCCAACGCCTCGTAGCTGCGGTCGACCACCGTGCCGGGGCTGTGCCAGTCGCGCGGCGCGTACCTGGCCACATTCTCGGCATTGAACAGATACGGCTTGTGGCTGCCGGTGCCGGCCACCCACTGCCAGCTGAGGTGATTGCTGGCCAGGTCGCCGTCGAGCAGGTGGCCGTAGAGCCAGTCGGCGCCCGCACGCCAGTGCACCTTGCGCAGGTGCACCACGTAGCTGGCCAGCCACATGCGCCCGTGGTTGTGCAGGTAACCGGTGGCGTACAGCTCGGCCACCGCGCGGTCGACCGCCGGCACGCCGGTGCGGCCTTCGCGGAGGTCCGGCGGCAGCTCGCGCGCGTAGGCCGTCTCCGGCAGCGGGCCGTCGTGCAGCGAAGCGAAGATGGCGTCGCCGCGGTGGCGCCACACGTGGTGGAAATACTCGCGCCAGCCGAACTCGTAGACCAGCTTGTGCTGCGGAGCCAGCGCGAAGCGTGCGGCAATGTCGGCGTGCACGTCGGGCAGGGTCAGCACGCCGTGGCTGAGGTAGGGCGACAGCCGCGTCACCGCGCCCTCGATCGCATTGCGGCTGCGCGCGTAGTCGGCCGGGCGCACGGCGGCGAGCCGGGCGAGCGCGGCTTCGCGTGAGGCGGGAAAGAAAGGCGTGCTCATGCGAACAGGTCGGCTTGCGGGGAGGGAGCGGCGTCGCCGGAACCGCGTCGACGCCGGGTGGTGGGCGGCAGGCCGCTGCGGCGCGAACCGTGCCGGGCCTGGATCGCCTGCGCCTCGTCGCGCGCCTGCGGCTCGCGCCGGATCGCGTACAGGCGCCGTTTCGCCTCGGCCACGGCCAGGCGCTCGTCGACCACCGGCAGCGGGTAGTCGCTGCCCAGCACGCAGCCAGCGCTGCGCTGCTGCGAGGGCGCCATGCGCCACGGCTCGGCCAGCAGCGGCAGCGGCACGCGCGCGAGCTCCGGTACCCAGCGGCGGATGAACACGCCGTCCGGGTCCTGCTCGCGCGCCTGCTTGGTCGGCGAGTACACGCGCAGCGTGTTGATGCCGGTGGTGCCGCTCTGCATCTGCATCTGGCTCCAGTGGATGCCGGCCTCGAAGTCGAGGAACTGGCGCCCCAGGAACAGCCCCGGCTCGCGCCAGTGCAGCCACAGGTGGTAGGCGGCGAAGCTCACCAGCATCGCGCGCATGCAGGCGTCGACCATCGGATAGCCGGTCTGCCCGGCGCACCACGCCTCGAGGCGGGCGCGGTCGAACGCGCCCTCGCGCAGCCCGTCCGCGCTGCGCGCGAGGTTGCGGAACTCCATGGACGGCTGCGTCTCCAGCTTCTGCATGAAGTGGCAGTGCCAGCGCAGCCGACCCGCGAAGCCGCGCAGTGCGCGGCGCACGAACGCATCGTCGCTGCGCGCGATCGCCGCCTCGGTGGCGTGATGCACCCGACGCAGCGAGAGCATGCCGAAGGCGAGGTAGGGACTCAGCCGGCTGCCGCCGGTTTCGGCGCTGAGCGGGCTGGAGATCGCCTTCAGATAGCGGTGGTCGAGGAAGCTCGTCAGCGTGGCCTGCGCGGCCGCTTCGCCGGAGCGCTGCAGCGTCCTGCCGTGGGCGGGAAGGCCCAGTGCGCGCAGGTCCGGCACGTCGTCGTTCACCAGCGCGGCGGCGCCGCGCCAGCGGGCCGGCATGTCGACCGGCACGGCGCCCATCCGCGCCTGCCAGCGGCGTGCCCAGCCGTCGCGCGTGCGCAGGCGTCGCACCACGCCGGTCTGCGCCCATTCCTGCCATCGCACACCGCGTTCGCGACACCAGGCGGCGACGGCGCGGTCGCGCTCGAAGCTCCAGCCCGGGCCGGTTTCCTCGTGGCTGAGCAGATGGGTGAACGCAAACGCTGCGCGCAGCGCGTCGAACACGGCACGCACCTCGCCCACCCGCACCAGCAGTGGCAGGCCGCGTGCGGCCAGCGTGCGGCGCAGTTCGCCCAGACCCTCCAGCGCGAAGGCGACGTGCTGGCTGTCGCACTCGGCGCTGGCTAGCCACGCCGGCTCGATCACGTACACGGCGGCGGCCGCGTCGAACTGCGCCGCCGCGGCGAGTGGGGCGTGGTCGTCCGTGCGCAGGTCGCGCTTGAGCCAGATGAGAGCGGTTTGGGGCATGGCCCCAAGGTACGGACGGCAGCGCGGTCGGGATGCGGCGCAGTGGATCAGGCGAGCGTGGGCGGACCGCACCGCGCGGGTGCGGCTAACGGCCGGCCCGCTGTCCTCCGACTTCCGCGCGCCTCGCCGTGGCCGTGCCTGGCCGCTCTCCACGCGCGCTTCGCGGCCGAGTCTGCCCCGGACCTGGTCCGGGGCAGGACGGCGTGAATCACAGCAGGCGCAGCAGTTCCTTCATCAGTGGCAGCCGGCGCACGCGCACCGCCGTGGCGCGGAACACCGCGTTGGCCAGCGCCGGCGCAGCGGTGGGCATGGCGAGGAAGCTGGCGCCGGTGGGCGGGCGGTCGTCGTCGGCCACCACGATCACCTCGACCGTGTTCGGCAGCTGCGCCATCGTGGCCAGCGGGTAGGCCTTCCAGTCGTGCTGCTGCACCTGGCCGTCCTTCACCGTGATGGCGAGGTTGAGCGCCTGCGAGAGCGCGTCCAGCGTGGCGCCGGCGAGCTGGCCTTCCAGGCCCTTGGGGTTGATCACGCGGCCGACGTCGGCGACGCAGACGACGCGCTCGATGGTCAGCTGCTCACCTTTCATGGAGGCCTCGACCGCGTGGGCCACGTAGGCACCGCCGAGATGCCAGCTGGCGATGCCCAGGCCGTTGACGGTGTGCAGCCAGTCGCCCCAGCCGATGCGTTCGGCGGCGAGCTTGAGCACGTTGGCGAGGCGACCGGTGTCGAGCGCGCCGCCGTTGGGCAGCGGCAGCTGGCGCGCTTCGCCAAGCAGGCGCAGGCGGGTGTCCAGCGGGTTCTCGCGCATCACGTGCGCGATCTCGTCGATGAAGCTCTCCACCGCAAACGCGTTGGCGACGTCGGGCATGCCGCGCATCGGGCCTCGCGGCGTGGCGGACTGCAGGGCATACCAGTCGCTGCGGAAGTTGGGCACCAGCCCGCCCGGCAGCTGGCCGGCGCTGGCCTCGGACATCCACAGGCGATCGTCCGGCACGCCGCGGCCGACCAGCGCGGGCGCGCTGGCGATGCGCTGGTTCCAGGCAGTCACCTTGCGCTTGCGATCGATCACCGCCTGCATCGTGTGCACGCTGCCGGAGCGGTAGAAGTCGTGGGTGAGGTCGTCCTCGCGCGTCCACAGCAGACGCACGGGTTTGTCGAGCATCTTCGCCAGCATCACCGCTTCGGCGACGAAGTCGTGGTCGAGCCGGCGACCGTAGCCGCCGCCCACGCGCGGCACGCGGATGTCGATCTGCGCGGCGGTGAGGCCGGTGAGGCGCTGCACCACGGTCCAGGCGTCCTGCGGCGCCTGGGTGGGGATGACGAGTTCGGCGCGGTCCTTCTCCAGCCGCACCGTGCAGTTCATCGGCTCGGCGGTGGCGTGCGCCAGCCACGGCTGCACGTAGGTGGCCTCGATGCGGCGGGCGGCCTTCTTGCCGGCGGCGATGACGTCGCCGTCGTCGCGTACGCGCGTGGTCGGCGCGGCGTCGGCGGCCGCCAGCAGTGCGAGCGCCTGCTGTTCGAGCGCGGCGGTGGATTCGCTGCCGGCGGCGCCCGGTTTCCACTTCACATCCAGCGCGGCGCGGCCCTGCAGGGCCGCCCAGGTGGTTTCCGCCACCACTGCCACGGCAGCGGAGCGCGGCGTGGCGCCGACCGACTGGCCCGCTTCCGGCGCCAGTTGCAGCACCTTCAGCACGCCCTTCACGGCGAGCGCCTTGCTGGTGTCGATGCGGTCCAGGCTGCCGTCGGGCCACGGGCAGTGCAGCAGCACCGCAACCACCGCATCGCCGGGCGCGTGGTCGATGGCGAAGCGCGCGGCGCCGGTGACCAGCGCCAGCGCGTCGGCGTCGCCCGCGGGTTGGCCGATCAGCGTGTAGCGGTCGGGCGTCTTCAGTGCGACGGGGGCCTTGGGCGGATCGATCCGCGCGGCGGCCTGGGCGAGGCTGCCGTAGTCCAGGCGGCGGCCGTCGCGGCTGATCACGCGGCCGGCCTCGCAGCGCAGCTGGTCGGCCGGCACGCCGAGCTGGCGCGCGGCGGCCTGGGCGAGCAGCCAGCGGGCCAGGGCGCCAGCCTGGCGCAGGTCGTTCCACGCCGCCGGCACCGAGCTGCCGGTGCCGCCGAGCTGGTGGCCGTAGACGAAGCGGGGCTTGCCGTTGGCGTCCTCGGTGGCCGGCCCCAGCCCGATCACCTTCACGCTGGACCAGTCGGCATCGAGTTCGTCGGCAATGATGCGCGCCAGCGCGGTGGCCGCGCCGGTGCCGGTTTCCGGGTCGCGCGCGCCGATCAGCACGCTGCCGTCGGCGTTGATGCGCACGTAGGCGCCAAGTCCGTAAAGCGTGTCGCCCAGCCAGCCGGCGGGCACCGGTGCGTCGGCGGCGTCGACCAGCGGAATGCCCACCACCAGCGCGCCGGTGGCGCCGGCCAGCACCTGCAAGAAGCGGCGGCGCGAGAGCTCGATGCGGCCGCTCATGCCTGCGCTCCCTTGGCGGTACCGGCGCGCTGGAGTGCCTTGCGCACGCGGCTCTGGCAGCCGCAGCGGCACAGGTTGGGCAGGGTGTCGATGTCGGCATCGCTTGGATGCGGGTGGCGGCGCAGCAGGTCGACGCCGGCGATCAGCCAGCCGGCGGTGCAGTAGCCGCAGCCGATCGCGTCCTCGTCGATAAAGGCCTGCTGCAGTGGATGCAGGGCGCCGTCGGCGCCGGCCAGGCCCTCTACCGTGGTCACCTGGCGGCCGGCCAGCTTGCCCATCGGCACGGTGATGGCGGACGTCGCCTTGCCGTCGATAAGCACCAGGTCGGCGCCGCCCAGGCCTTTCGCATCGGCGTACTTGGTGCCGGTGAGCTGCAGCACGTCGCGCAGGTACCACAGCAGAGGCATGTCGGGATCGCCGGTGTGGCGGTAGCCCTCGCCGTTGATCTGCAGCGCGATGCCGGCGCGGATTTTCTCCGGGACGATGGTGTTTTCCGGAACGTCCAGATGATCCTGGCCCTGCAACTGCGCCATCTAAAGCACTCCCGTCAGCGAACGCGGCATTTTCGCATCACGCGATGCGATTAGGGGCGCGCGGCACTGAACAAGCGGCGCCACACGAAGTACACCGGCACGCCGGCCAGCATGATCAGCACGCCGATGCCCGCGTTCATCGGGTTGCTGCGCATGGTCTCGATCACCACCCAGCCGATCACGCCGATGAACACCAGCGGCAGCAGCGGATAGCCCGGCACGCGAAAGCTGGCCGTGCCGCCGTCGTGGCGGCGATACCAGAACAGCGTCGCCACGCCGATCGCGCAGGCCAGCCAGTCGGCGAAGGTGGCGTAGTCCAGCAGCTGGCCGTAGCTGCCCGACAGCACCAGCACGATCGACCACCCCGCCAGCAGCACCAGCGCCAGATTCGGCGTGCGATGCACCGGGTGCAGCCGCGCCACCGAGCGGAAAAACAGGCCGTCCTCGCCCATCACCTGCAGCACGCGCGCACCGGCCACC
Organism: Dyella ginsengisoli; assembly: GCF_044904665.1. NCBI lineage: Bacteria > Pseudomonadati > Pseudomonadota > Gammaproteobacteria > Lysobacterales > Rhodanobacteraceae > Dyella > Dyella ginsengisoli. The sequence goes on along the minus strand of NZ_JADIKM010000002.1, from coordinate 320,002 downwards.
ACGGTGATGTTGCAGAAGCCCAGCGTGGAGATGGCGATACCCAGCGCGATCACCTTGGCGCCCACGGTGCCGAACACGCGCTGCATCACTTCCGCCGCCGGCGCGGTGCTGGCGGCGAGGCCGTCATGGCCGAGCGCTGCGAGGTAGGCCACGTTGACCAGCGCGTAGGCCAGGATCACCCCGAGCATGCCCAGGAACAGCGCGCGCGGCAGCGTGCGCTGCGGCTGGTCCACTTCGCCGGCGAGGTTGTTGAGGTAGGTGAAGCCGGAATAGGCGAACAGCACCGGCAGCGCCGCGCCCATGAAGCCGACGCCGCGGCGCGTCTCGTCCGCGCCGAGCACCGCGTGCGCGCCGGCGCCGATGCCGGCCAGGTACAGCCCGCAGGCCACCAGCGCCGCCACCGCCAGCAGCTTGAGCAGGGCGAAGGCGTTCTGGATGGTGGCGCCCAGGCGGATGCCGAACAGGTTGATGCCCGCCACGAAAGCCAGCGCGGCGGCGGCCAGCGGGGTGGCCGCGCGTGGCGGCAGGTCGAACAGCGCCGAGGCGTAGCTGGCGAAGATGGTGGCCACCGCCGCGGTGGAGCCGGAGTAGATCACTAGCAGCATGGTCCAGCCGAACAGGAACCCGGCCAGCGGCCCGAACGCCTCGCGCAGGTAGACGTAGATGCCGCCCGCGCTGGGCCGGCGCGCGCCGAGCTCCGCGTAGCAGAGCGCGCCGATCAGGGTGAGCACGCCAGCGCCCACCCACATCGCCAGCAGCGCCAGCCCCGATTCGGTTCGCTGCGCCGCGATGCCCGGATTGAGGAAGATGCCGCCACCGATGATGCCGCCAATCACGATCAGCGCCGCATCCAGGGGGCGCAGGGCGCGGACGTAGCGGGCGGTGCTGCTGACGGAATCGCTCATGCTCGGGCTCGAGTTTTTGGACGGGCGAGCATGGCGTGCCGGAGCCTGGCGCGGCAAGCCCCGCGCCGGACAGGAAAAAGCCGGCCGCGACGGGTGCGCGGCCGGCCGGTGGGGCCCGGGCGTGCGCGGGCACGCCGGTCATGCGCGGAAGATCAGAAGCGGTAACGGCTGCGCAGGAATAGGTCGAGGTTCTCCACGTCCAGCGTGCCGATGCCGGCGCCCGGGGTGAAGTGCGGCGCGCCCCGGTAGAACCAGTTGTCGCCGGCGTTGACGCTGTTGAACGGCGAATAGCGGCCGTAGCCGAACACGTTCTGCAGGAAGTACACCTGCGGATTCCACAGCCCGATGCGGTGCCCCGCGCTCTGCCGCAGCAGGGCGGTGATGCCGCTGAGCTGCGGCGCCACGAAGCTGGTGCCGCCCCAGCCCGAGGTCACCCCGCCGTCCGTGGTGGACACCAACAGGTAACCGGTTTCCGGATCGGCATTGAGCGAGATGTCCGGCAGGTTGCGGCCGTGGAAATGGTTGGGCAGCTTCAGCAGCGTGGTCGGGCCCGCGCTGGGATCGTTGTAGTCCAGCGTCTGCTTGTTCTCCGTGGCCCGCACGCCGCGCGTCAGGAACTGGTACGCCGGCCGGCGCCAATAACTGCTCACGCCGCCACCGCCGCCCACCGAAAACAGGTCGACCGTGCCCGGCCCGAAATAAGTGTCGAAGTAGCGCTGCAGGTAGCTCCAGCCCCACACGCTTTCCTGCGTGATCGAGGCCACCGGGTTGCCGCCGAAGGCGAAGCGGACCGGTGTGGTGGTGCCCCCTGCCGCCGTGATGTAGGGATCGGAGGCCGGCGAATCCACCGTCAGCGGCGCGGTGAATTCACCCACGCCCGTGCCGCGGCCGAGGCCGCGCACGGTGTCGTAGGCGCCCGAATCGCCGCTCGCCGCAAACACCGACTGCCCCTGTGCCGCGGCCTCCATGAAGATCTGGTGGAACGCGCGCAGGCTGCCCACGTCGGTGGTGTCGTTGACCTTTGCGCCGTTCACGTTGAGTGCGGCGAAGCTGAAGACCTCCGGCATGCCCCAGCTGGTGGAGATGCTGTCGGCACAGTTGTCCGACACCGCCTGCCCAAATGCGTCGAGGAACCCCGACGCGCCGTTCGGGGCGTCGTACACCAGCACGCGGGCAAAGGGCGCCAGGCCGCCGGCCTGCTCCACGTCCAGTGCCGTCTCGCCGCTGCCGTCGTTGATCCCGGCCCCGCCGTCGACATGGATCCGCTGGATGCGGTACGGCTTGGTGACCAGGCCAATGCCGCTCCAGTAGGTTTCCGCATCGGCCGGGTCGAAATCCGCCAGCGTGACGATGGCCACGGTGGAGCCGGCGCCGCGGATGCCGCGCTGGTAGAGCGGGTTGATGTTGTAGAAATTGGCCACGTCGCCCACGGTGTACTCGCCCGGCTGGCCGCTGGCGGTGGGATTGCCGGCCGCGCTGGCGCTGCGCAGGGCACCCGTTACGTTCAGGCCGCCGAGCCGCGACCGGGTTTGCGCCAGCCGCGGCGTGTTGAGGCGGTGGGACAGGTAGGTCGATTCGTTGTCGAGGCCGAGCGTGGCGATCACCGAGTCGGCCAGTTCGGTCGGCATCACCAGCGCGGCGGACGGGCGATGGAACACCTTGCCGGTGGCCAGCGAGCGATAGTTGTGGATCGGTGCGCGGAACGCGCGGCTGAACTGGCTGAGGCTGCCGCTCACCCGCACAGTGATGCGATTGGCGAGCACCTCGCTGCGCAGGCCCCGCGCGGCCAGGTAACGCTGCACGCGCGTGATCTGGGCATCGGTGGCGCCGTAGCGGCGGGCAAATTCCGCCGTGCTGAGAAACTTCTGGAAGTTCGCGCTGCCGGGCGTGACGGTCTGCTGGATGAATCGCTCCAGCCCCGCTTCGTCGTGCAGCTTGAGCATCAGGGTGACGTTGACGGGCCGGCTGGATCGGGCGACGCCCATGTCCAGTCGCTGTGGCGCGTCGGCGGCATGTGCAGTGCCGGCGAGCAGGAGCGTGAGTGCGGTAGCCAGAGTGGTGTGGCGGAAGGTGGTGAGCATGTGCGGATCTCCCTTGAGCGAGCTGAGGCTGGAGGACTCTCCGCGGGCGATGCGAAGCCGCGCCCGTTGTTCTCCAGCCCCGCTGTCGAGCGCGTCATCGGATGGATGACCCCGTGTATCCCTGCACGCCGCCGCCTTCCCCCTGTCGAGGGCTGCGTCGTCCGCCGAGCTTGCTCCCCTGGTAGCGCGAGGGAATGTGAAATCCGGGCGGCGGTTACAGCGTGAGCTCGCCGCGGATGGTCAGCGCACACGAACCGCCGATGGTGATGGCCCCGCTGGCCTCGTCGCGGGCCACGTCGACCAGGCCGTCGCGACCGACCTCGCGGCCCTGGCTGGCGCGGTAGCGCGGGCCGTAGCGGGTGTCGCCGCGCGCGGCGAGGAACGCCATGATCGCGGCATTCGCGCTGCCGGTGACCGGATCCTCCGGGATGCCGTCGGCCGGGCAGAACGCGCGCACCGCCATCGCGGCGGTGCCGTCGGTCTCCGAACCGAACACGCTCACGCCGACGGCGGCGTTGTGCTCGCACAGCGCCGCGATGGTGGCGAGATCGGGTGCCAGCGCGCGCACGGCGGCGGCGCTGCGCAGATCGCACACCAGCCAGTGCGGCCCGTTGTCCACCAGCGCCGTGCCCGCTTCGTCCAGCGGTGCGGGCAGCGCGGCGGCGAGCCCCTGGCGCAGCGCGGCGTCCAGCGCCGTGATGCGTGCCGGCGGCGCCTGCACGTGGATCACCCGAGATGCGCCGTCGCCTTCCACCCGCACCATCAGCAGGCCGGCGGCGCATTCCTGCACCAGCGCGCGCTTGCCCGCATCGACCAGGCCGGCCTCGATCGCCGCGTAGGCGCTGCCCACGCTGGGATGGCCGGCGAACGGCAGCTCCTGGCGCGGGGTGAAGATGCGCACGCGGTAGTCGGCCCCGGGCGTGGTCGGCGGCAGCAGGAAGGTGGTCTCGGACAGGTTGGTCCAGCGGGCGAACGCCTGCATGGTGGCGTCGTCGATCCCTTCGGCGTCGATCACCACGGCCAGCGGGTTGCCGAGCATGGGGCGGTCGGCGAAGACATCCAGTTGCATGAATCGGCGCAGGGGCATGGCAATGTCCGGAAGGCAGGATTCGGCACCTTGCCAGCGCGATGTCGTGCCGGCAATCGCTGCGAAGTCGTCGATATCGGAACCGACCGGCAGACACGATGCCGCCGAACTTGCTACCGTGCGCGCCGCCCGCAAGTCATGCGGCTAGCGGGCGGCCATTCAACATCACAGGGAATCCAAGCATGAGCAGGAAGCTTGCGGCGGCGTGCATCGCCGCCATGGCATGGGCGTCGGCGGCACATGCCCAGGACGCGCGGTTTTTCGTCAGCGGCGCACTCGGCGCCACCGATGGCCGGCTGGACGGGCCGTATGCGGGCGATCATCGCGACGGCAGCGACGTGGCCGGGGCCGTGCGCGCGGGCGCGATCTGGCAGGGGCCGATCGCCTGGGGCATCGAAACCGGCTACGTCGATCTGGGCAAGGTGTCCGAGCAGTACATCGTCAACCTCGCCAACGTGAGGAACGAGGCGCACACCCGCGGCACCCTGCTGGGCGGCAACGCCACCTATCGCTTCGACGCACCCTGGTATCTCTGTACCCGCGGCGGCTGGCTGCACAGCTGGACCGACCTGCACGCCAGCGCAAGCGGCTCGTACGCCACCGCCGCCAGCACGACGGCCAGCGGCAACGGCTGGTACCTGGGCGTGGGCGGCGGCTACGACATCAGCGAGCGTGCCAGCGTGGGCCTGCACTACGACTTCTATCATCTGAAGGCGTCGAGCAACGGCGCCGACGTCAGCGGCCACGTCGGCACGCTGATGGTGCAGCTCGAATATCGTTACTGACCGGGCATCCAAACCGCGCGGCCTCGCGCTGCGCGGTTTGGCCGGGTCCGGCCACTGGGGCAAAATAGTCGGCTGGCGCCGCCGAGATCCCCCCGGCGGGCCCCGCCCCGAGCCGCTCATGACCACCATCAAGCAATCCGACCTGATCCAGTCCGTTGCCGACGCGCTGCAGTACATCAGCTACTACCACCCGGTCGACTACATCACCAATCTGGCCGCCGCCTACGAGCGCGAGGAGTCGCCCGCGGCCAAGGATGCGATGGCGCAGATTCTGATCAACTCGCGCATGGCTGCCGAGGGCCATCGCCCGCTGTGCCAGGACACCGGCATCGTCACGGTGTTTCTCAAGGTGGGCATGGACGTGCGTTGGGAGGGCTTCACCGGCTCGCTGGAAGATGCCGTCAACGAGGGCGTGCGCCGCGCCTACAACGATCCGGACAACAAGCTGCGCGCCAGCGTGCTGGCCGACCCGGCCGGCAAGCGCAGCAACACGAAGGACAACACGCCGGCGGTGATCAACGTCTCGATCGTGCCGGGCGGCAAGCTCGACGTGATCGTCGCGGCCAAGGGCGGTGGCTCGGAGGCGAAGAGCAAATTCGCCATGCTCAACCCGTCCGACTCGATCGTCGACTGGGTGCTCAAGACTGTGCCGACCATGGGCGCCGGCTGGTGCCCGCCGGGCATGCTCGGCATCGGCATCGGTGGCACCGCGGAGAAGGCGATGCTGCTGGCGAAGGAGTCGCTGATGGAGCACATCGACATCCAGGAGCTGATCGCGCGTGGGCCGGCCAACCGCATCGAGGAGCTGCGCATCGAGCTGTACGAGAAGGTCAATGCGCTGGGTATCGGCGCGCAGGGCCTGGGCGGCCTGACCACCGTGCTCGACGTGAAGATCAAGGATTACCCGACCCACGCGGCCAACCTGCCGGTGGCGCTGATCCCCAACTGCGCCGCCACCCGCCACGCGCACTTCACCCTCGACGGCTCCGGCCCGGTTGCGCTCGATCCGCCTTCGCTGGAGCACTGGCCCAAGCTCACCTACAACCCGACCAACGCGCGCCGGGTGAACCTGGACACCATCACCCAGGATGAAGTCGCCAGCTTCAAGCCGGGCGAAGTGCTGCTGCTCAACGGCAAGCTGCTGACCGGCCGCGACGCCGCGCACAAGCGCATGGTCGACATGCTCAACAAGGGCGAGCCGCTGCCGGTCGATTTCAACGGCCGCTTCATTTACTACGTCGGCCCGGTCGACCCGGTGCGCGACGAGGTGGTCGGCCCGGCCGGCCCCACCACGGCCACGCGGATGGACAAGTTCACCGAGCAGGTGCTGGCGCAGACGGGATTGCTCGGCATGGTCGGCAAGGCCGAGCGTGGGCCGGCGGCGATCGAGGCGATCAAGAAGCACCGCTCGGTGTATCTGATGGCGGTCGGTGGCGCGGCCTACCTGGTGTCCAAGGCGATCAAGGCGTCGAAGGTGGTGGGCTTTGCCGACCTCGGCATGGAGGCGATCTACGAGTTCGAGGTGAAGGACATGCCGGTGACGGTGGCGGTGGACTCGGCCGGCACATCGGTGCACAAGACGGGGCCGCGGGAGTGGCAGGCGCGGATCGGGAAGATTCCGGTCATTGTCGAGTAAGAATGGTGCGCGCAGCGCACGCCGTTCCCTTCATCGTCGTCATTCCCGCGAGAGCGGGAAGCCACTTCGATCGTGGCTCTCTTGTTCCAGGCCGGATCAACAGCTAGAGCGTTTCGTCCGCCTGCGGCGACCGAGTCACTTTCTCTTGGGTCGCCAAGAGAAAGTAACCAAAGAGAAGGCGACCCTCCTCGGCGCTTGCTGGGCTTAGCCCGGCAAGTCCGTGAGCCGCGACCGGGCTTTTCGACAGTGCATCCATGCACTGACGAAAAGGCATCGGCATCCATGCCGATGCCCCTGCGGGCCTTTCGTCCGCAGCTCACCGCCTCACAAGGGAGGTGGAGATCAAAAGCAACGGCAAAAGCGGTGGCGATCGCGTAAGCGATCGCCACGCTTCGGCGCGCTTCGCGCGTGGCTTTTGACCTTTCCTCCCCTCTGCAGCGGCGGGTGGGCGGAGGAAAAGCCCGAAGGGTGGCCGGCATGGATGCCGGCCAGTTTGGCGTCAGTCCATGGATGGGCTGTCGACAAACCCCGGAGCCCGCCCGCGAACGTCGCCGGTCGCAGACCGGCGGGGCGCGGAAGCGGGGTGGCCTCTCTTTTGGTTACTTTTCTCTGGCCACACACAGAAAAGTGACTCGGTCGCTGAAGGCGAACGAAACGCCGTTGCTCTGCCGCCTTCGGGCGATGTCCGCAAATCGCCACCGATTCGCCCATTTGTCTCTACGGGCAATCCAGAGAAATTCACAGAGTCGGTGTATTTGGCAGTCTAAACGTCCAAAATCGAAGCCCGGTTGCAATCGGATTGCCGCAGCGCAACACTGGCGAACCTTCCACGCCACTTGGCCAAACCACCCGTGACCCCGCCCGCCCCCGCGCCGCTTCCCGCGGACGCCCCCTGGATCGTGATGAAGTTCGGCGGCACCTCCGTCGCCACGCTTCCCCGCTGGCAGAACATCCGTGAGCTGGTCGCCAGCCGCCGCGCCGAAGGCGCGCGCGTGCTGGTCGTCGTCTCCGCGCTGACCGGTATCACGGACGCACTGAAACAGCTGTGCGGCGAGGGCGACCGGGCGAAACGGGTGGCGGCGGCCGACGCGATCGCGCAGCGCCACTATGACCTGCTGGCGCACATGCAGCTGGAGACGCCGCCGACGCTGGCCGAACGGCTGCGCACGCTGGCCGAACTGGCCGACAAGGGTCCGGCCGAGCTGGGCGAGCTGGCCTGGTCGGCGCAGGTGCAGGCGCACGGCGAGCTGATGTCCAGCGCACTGGGCGCGGCCTTCCTCAGCCACAGCGGCGTGCCGACCGAGTGGGTCGACGCACGCGAATGCCTGAGCGCGATCGCGTTGCCCAACCAGAACGAGCGCACCCGGCTGCTCTCGGCGATGGTCGATGCCCGTCCGGACCCGGCGCTCAATGCACGCCTGGCCGGGCGCGGCGAGGTGTTCATCACCCAGGGCTTCATCGCCCGCGAGGCCGACGTCGAGGGCAGCCGCCGGCGCACGGTATTGCTCGGCCGCGGCGGATCGGATACCTCGGCCTCGTACTTCGGCGCCCTGCTGAAGGCGGCGCGGGTGGAGATCTGGACCGACGTGGCCGGCATGTTCACCGCCAACCCGCGCCAGGTGCCGGGTGCGCGCCTGCTGCAGAAGCTGGACTACGAGGAGGCGCAGGAAATCGCCTCCACCGGCGCCAAGGTGCTGCATCCGCGCTGCCTGTCGCCGCTGCGCGAGCCGCGCGTGCCGCTGCTGATCAAGGACACCAACCGGCCGGAGCTGGAAGGCACGGTGATCGGCCCGGAAGTGCGCGAGCATGCGCCCAGCGTGAAGGCGATCAGCGCGCGCAAGGGCATCACCCTGGTGTCGATGGAGTCGGTCGGCATGTGGCAGCAGGTCGGCTTCCTCGCCGACGTGTTCGCGCAGTTCAAGCAGCATGGCCTGTCGGTGGACCTGATCGGCTCGGCCGAGACCAACGTCACCGTATCGCTGGATCCGACCGAGAACCTGCTCGACTCCGATGCGGTCGCCGCGCTGGCCTCGGATCTGGCCAAGGTGTGCCGGGTCAAGGTGATCGCGCCGTGCGCGGCGATCACCCTGGTCGGCCGCGGCATGCGCTCGATGCTGCACACGCTGTCCGGCGTGCTGGCCGAGTTCGGCCAGTTGCGCGTGCACCTGATCTCGCAGTCGTCGAACAATCTCAACCTGACCTTCGTGGTCGACGAGAGCGTGGTCGACGAACTGCTGCCGCACCTGCACGAGCTGCTGATCGCTGCCGGCGCGCTGCGCACCGACGACAGCGCGTTGTTCGGCCCGAGCTGGCAGGCGCTGTACGGCAGCGGCGAGGCGCCGGTGGCGGCCTCCGCCTGGTGGCGCGAGGCCGAGCGCGAGCGCCTGCTGGCGATCGCTGCCGAGGCCACGCCGCGCTACGTCTACCACCTGCCCACCGTCCGGGCGCAGGCGCGCGAGCTGAAGACGCTGGCCGCCGTGGATCGCCTGCACTACGCGGTGAAGGCCAACACGCACCCGGCCATCCTGAAGGCCATCGCCGAAGAGGGCTTCGGTTTCGAGTGCGTCTCGCCGGGCGAGCTGAAGGCGGTGATCGCGGCGGTGCCGGAAAGCGCGCCGCTGCTGTTCACGCCGAACTTCGCCCCGCGCGAGGACTACGCCTGGGCACTGACCACGCGGGCCACCGTGTCGCTCGACTCGCTGTACCCGCTGGAACACTGGGGCGACACCTTCCGCGGCCGCGAGATCGTGCTGCGGCTGGACCTGGGCCGCGGCCTGGGCCACCACGAGAAGGTGCGCACCGGCGGCAGCGGCAGCAAGTTTGGCCTGCCGGTGGAGCAGCTCGATGCCTTCCTGCGCCTGGCCGACCGCCACGGCGTCACGGTGCGCGGCCTGCACGCGCACCTGGGCTCGGGCATCCTCGACGCCGGCCACTGGGGCGAGGTCTACGCCCAGCTGGCCAGCCTGGCCGAGCGCATCGGCAGCGTGGCCTTCCTCGACATCGGCGGTGGCCTCGGCGTGCCCTCGCACCCGGGCGAGGCGCGGCTGGACATCGCCGCGCTGGACAAGGTGCTGCGCGAGGTGAAGGCGGCCTATCCGCACTACCAGCTGTGGATGGAGCCGGGCCGCTACCTGGTGGCCGACGCCGGCGTGCTGCTGGCGAAAGTCACCCAGCAGAAGGGCAAGGGCGCGCTGCGCTACCTCGGCGTGGACACCGGCATGAACAGCCTGATCCGCCCGGCGCTGTACGACGCCTGGCACGAGATCGTCAACCTCACCCGCCTGGACGAACCGGCCACCGCGCTGGTCCAGGTGGTCGGGCCGATCTGCGAAAGCGGCGACGTGCTCGGCACCGACCGCCGGATGCCCGAGGCGAGCGAGGGCGACGTGGTGCTGATCGCCCAGGCCGGGGCCTACGGCAAGGTGATGTCCTCGCCCTACAACCTGCGTGAGGACGCGGAGGAAGTGATCCTCGACTGACGGCGTTCTGCCTCCGCCTTGCCCCTGAAGCGACGGGCAGGGCGGAGGCGGCGCCGTTAGAATCTGCGCTTGCGCCGAGCCGCGGCCGGCGAGGGAGATTTACGTGAGCCATCCGATCCAACCGCGCCTGACCCAGGTGTTCCGGTTCCTGCATGCCCGCTACGCCGACGGCGTGGCCGAGCTGAGCTACGCCTTCGACGACGGCGAGCCGCTGGTCGAGCGCATCCGCTTTCCCGCGGCCCCGGTGCTGCCAGCGGCCCGGCAGCCGGCTTTCGACGCGGCGCTGAAGCTGCTGCACCTGGTCGCCGGCGTGAGCTACTACAAGGCCGGCGTGCCGCCGCAGATCGAGGTGACAGAAGGCCCGCTGGACGACGCCACCGCCGACCTGCTCGACGCGTTGTACCTGCACGGCCTGGCCGAGTTCGCCTACCGCAACGGGCTGGACCTGCGCGGCCGCATCCATTTCCCGCGCGGCGGCCAGGCATTGCCTGCGGCGCCTGCGCTGGGCCTGCCCAAGCGGACCTTGGTGCCGATCGGTGGCGGCAAGGACTCGCTGGTCGCGGTCGAGGCGATCAAATCCGTCGGCGGCGACGCCACCGCGACCTGGGTCGGCAACTCGCCGCTGATCGCCGCCTGCGCCGAGCGCACCGGCCTGCCCACGCTGAACATCCAGCGCGAGCTGGCGCCGGGTCTGTTCGAACTGAACCGGCTGGGCGCATGGAATGGCCATATCCCGGTGACCGCGGTGAACTCGGCGATCCTGGCGGTGGCGGCGATCCTCTACGGCCACGACTCCATCGCCTTCGCCAACGAGCGTTCGGCCTCCGCGGCCACGCTGGAGTACGACGGTCAGCAGGTGAACCACCAGTGGAGCAAGGGCTACGCCTTCGAGGCGCTGCTGTCCGACTGGCTGCACTCGCACGTGGCGGCGGACCTCGATTACTGCTCGCTGCTGCGCCCGTATTCGGAGCTGGCGATCACCCGCGCGTTCGCCAAGCTCACGCCGTATTTCGACAGCTTCTCCAGCTGCAACCGCAACTTCCGCATCCTCGGTCCCAAGCCGGTCGACCGCTGGTGCGGGCAGTGCCCGAAGTGCCATTTCGTGTTCCTGGCGCTGGCGCCGTTCCTGCCCAAGCCGCGGCTGCTGACCATCTTCGGCCGCAACCTGCTGGACGACGAATCGCAGGCCGCCGGCTTCGACGCGCTGCTGGAATACCAGGACCACAAGCCGTTCGAGTGCGTGGGCGAGGGTGCCGAGGCGCGGGCGGCGATGTACGCGCTGAGCCAGCGGCCGGAGTGGGCCGAGGATGCACTCGTCGCACGTTTTCGCAGCGAGATCCTGCCGCAGCTCGACGCCTCGCAGCTGGCATTGGAGCCGTGGCTCCAGCCGTCCGGCGAGCATCGCGTACCGGCCCGGTTGCAAGCCGCGCTGGCGGCGATCGGTTGATGTGCCGCGATGCCTCTGCGCGATCACGCTCGCGAGCGATATCCCCGGTTTTGATCGTGGTCAGCAGCAACCGTCTTGCCCGCGAGCGCGCTCCGGCCGGGAGTGATCGTGCATATCGATGAGCTTGCCGGTCATCGCGTCGCCGTCTGGGGTTTCGGCCGCGAAGGGCGTGCCGCGATCGCCGCGATCCGTGCGCGGTTGCCGCAACTTACTTTGACGCTGTATTGCAGCGAGAGCGAAGTGGAGGCCGCACGCGCATTCGACCCGGCGCTTACTGTGTACGGCCACGAGCCGGATGCGGTGGCGCTGTCGGCGTATGACGTGGTGGTGAAGTCGCCCGGCATTTCCATCTACAAGCCCGCCATCACCACCGCGCAAGCGCAGGGCACGGTGTTCACCTCGGGCACGGCGCTGTGGTTCGGCGAGAACCCGGCCGCGCGGGTGGTCGCGGTGACCGGCACCAAGGGCAAGAGCACCACCACCGCGCTGATGGCGCACCTGGCCCGTTCGCTCGGCGCACGCACCGCGCTGGCCGGCAACATCGGCCTGCCGCTGCTCGAACTGCAGGGCCAGTCGGCCGAGCTGTGGGCGGTGGAATTGTCCAGCTTCCAGACCGGCGAAGCCGGCCCGCTGGAACTGGCCGTGGTCACCAGCCTGTACGAGGAGCACCTGGACTGGCACGGCTCGCGCGAGCGCTACGTGGCCGACAAGCTCCGGCTCGGTGACGTGGCGCGCACGCTGCTGGTGAACGGACAGCAGGCCAACCTGATGGCGCTCACGGCCGGCCATCCGCAGCGGCGGTTGTTCGGCGATGCGGCGGGCTGGCACGTCGCGGGCGGCTTCATCCGCCGCGCGGATCGCGAGGTGTTTCCGGTCGCGCAGCTTGGCGTGCCCGGGCTGCACAACGCGCTCAACGCCAGCGCCGCGCTGGCTGCGCTCGAACTGCTCGGCTACGACGCGCTCGCAGCGGCGCCCGCGCTGGCCAGCTTCCGTCCGCTGCCGCACCGCCTGCAGCCGCTGGGGCGGCACGACGGGCTGGACTGGATCAACGACTCCATCGCCACCACGCCGCCGGCGGTGGTCGCGGCGTTGGAGAGCCTGCCCGGTCGCGACGTCAGCGTGCTGGTGGGCGGCTACGACCGCGGCGTGGACTGGGCGCCCTTCGTCGACTACGTGCAGGCGCATCCGCCGCGGGTGATCGTGTGCATGGGCGCGAACGGGCCGCGTATCGAGGCGGCGCTGCGCGCGGGCGCGGTGGCTTGCCCGGTGCTGCGCGTGGCCGACCTCTCCACCGCGGTGGACGAGGCGCGTGTGAGCACGCCAGCGGGCGGCGTGGTGCTGATGTCGCCCGGCGCGCCCAGCTTCGACCAGTTCAAGGATTACGCCGAACGCGGCCGCCGCTTCGCCACACTGGCCGGCTTCACCGCCGACGCCACCGGCATCGATGGCCTCGGCATCCGCTGACGCGCCGATCGCCTGCCCGCTGTGCGGCTCGGCGAGCGGCGATCCGTGGCGCGAGACCTCCGGCGTCTACCGGCACTGTTCGCAGTGCGACCTGGTCAGCCGCGACCCGTCGACCTGGCTCGATGCCGAGGCCGAGCGCGCGTACTACGGCACGCACGACAACCGCATCGACGATCCGGGCTACCAGCGCTTTCTCGCCCAGCTGGCCGAGCCGTTGATGGCGCGTCTGTCGCCGGGAGCGCGCGGCCTGGACCACGGCTGCGGCGCCGCGCCGGCCCTGGCCGCGATGCTCACCGACGCCGGCTTTCCCACCGTCGGCTACGACCCGTTCTTCGCGCCGAATGCCGCCTTGCTCGACGTGCGCTACGACTTCGTCACCTGTACCGAAGTGCTCGAGCACCTGCACGATCCACGGCGCGAGCTCGCCCGTATCGACGCCATGCTCCAACCCGGCGGCTGGCTCGGCCTGATGACCGAGCTGCGCCCGCCGATGGCCGACTTCCCCCACTGGCACTACCACCGCGATCCGACCCGCGTGGGTTTCCATTCGGAGGCCTCGCTGCACTGGATCGCCACGCGCTTCGGATGGCGGGTGGAGAGCGTGGGTCGGCGCGTGACCCTGCTGCGCAAGCCGTAGCGAGAAGCCGCCGGTTTCCGCGCGAGACGAAGTGCAGGCCGCCACTCGGCCGGTGACTTCCGCGTCGACGCGCGCGCATGAAAAAGGGCGCGACGTTTCCGCCGCGCCCCTCATTCAACGCGAGATCTGCCTTACCAGATCTTCACGCGCTGGGCCGGATCGAGGTACATCGTCTGGCCCGGCTTCACGTCGAACGCCTGGTACCAGTCGTCCAGGTTGCGCACGGTCTCGGCGCGGAACTGCGCCGGGGCGTGCACGTCGGTGTTCACGCGCTGGCGTGCGGCGGCGTCGCGGAGCTTCGAGCGCCAGGTCTGGCCGTAGGCGATGAAGAAGCGCTGGTCGCCGGTGAGGCCGTCGATCACCGGTGCCGGCTTGCCGCCCAGCGAGGCGTGGTAGGCGGCAAGCGCAGCGGTAAGGCCGGAGACGTCGGCGATGTTCTCGCCCAGCGTCTGCTGGCCGTTCACGTGCAGGCCCGGCAGCACTTCATAGGCGTCGTACTGCTTGGCCAGTTGCTGGCTGGCCGCCTCGAAGTGCTTGAGGTCGTCGGCGGTCCACCAGTTCTGCATCTTGCCCTGCGCGTCGAAGTCGGCGCCGGTGTTGTCGAAGCTGTGGCTGATCTCGTGGCCGATCACCGCGCCGATCGAGCCGTAGTTGGCGGCCGGGTCGGCCTTCGGGTCGAAGAACGGCGCCTCGAGGATCGCCGCCGGGAAGTTCAGCGCGTTCTGCAGTGGCAGGTTCACCGCGTTGACCGTCTGCGGCGTCATCCACCACTCGCCGCGATCCACCGGCTGGCCGATCTTGGCCTTCTGGTGGGCGTACTCGGCCGCTTCGGCGCGCAGATGGTTGCCCAGCGCATCGTCCGGCTTGATCTCCAGCGAGGCGGTGTCGCGCCAGGTGTCGGGGTAGCCCACGCTGACCCGCAGCGTCTTGATCTTCTCCTTGGCCTTGGCCTTGGTCGCGGGGGTCATCCACGCCAGCGTGTCGATGCCCTGGTCGAAGGCGTGCACGATGTTGCCGACCATCGTCTCCACCTCGGCCTTGGACGAGGCGGGGAAGTAGTGCTTGACGTAGATCTGGCCCACGGCATCGCCCAGGTCGGTGCTGGTGGCATCGATCGCGTCCTTGCTGCGCGCGCGTTGCTGCGGCACGCCCTGCAGGGTGCGTGCGTGGAAGTCGAACGCGAGGTCGGCGTAGCCTTTGGGCAGCAAGGTGGCGTAGCGGTCCAGCGTGTGGAAGCGCAGCAGGGTCTTCCATGCGGCCAGCGGCTCGCTGCCGACCAGCTTGGCGAGCCGGGTGGTGGCCTCGGGCTGCCATACGTCCACAGTCTTGAGGCCGGTAAGGTCAGCGGCCTGGAAGTAGGCGTTCCAGTCCAGCCCCGGCGCCTTCCTGGCGAAGTCCGCCATCGACCACAGGTTGTTCGCCTTGTGCACGTCCTGGCTGTCGACCAGGCTGGTCTGCGCCTGGGCGATCTTGGTCTCCAGCGCCAGCACGGTATCGGCCTCGGCTTCGGCGTTCTTGTCGCCGGCCTGCTTGAGCAGGGCGGCCACGTAGGTGCGGTACTTGGCGCGGGTTTCCTTCATCGCCGCGTCGTCGGACAGGTAGTAGTCGCGGCTGGGCATGCTCACGCCGCCCTGCAGCAGGTAGGCGATGTTCTGCGACGGGTCGGTGAGACCCTGCGTCACGAACAGGCCGAACAGGTGATCGGTGTGGAAGTTGGTGGCGTTGATCGGATCGACGTCGGCGCGCAGTTCGCTGCCCAGCACCTTGGCCAGGTCATTGCGCGAGGCGATGCCCTCGATCGCGCTCAGCTGCGGCTGCAGCGGCGTGAGCCCGGCTTTCTCGATCGCGTCGGTGTTCATGTAGGCGGCGTAGTAGTCGGCGATCTTGCGCTCCGGCGACGTCGCCGCCGGGTTGCCCTGGCCGGCCTGCTCGATCAGCTCGGCGGTGCGCTTCTGCGCCTTCTCGTACAGCGCCAGGAAGGCGCCGGTGCTGGAGCGGTCGTCGGGAATCGGGGTGTTCTTCAGCCAGGTGCCGTTGGTGTACCGGAAGAAGCCGTCGCCGGCGGGCTTGGAGGTGTCCATGCCGGCCTGGTCCACGCCGGACGGGGTTGCTGCCGCGGTCGCCTTCGGCGCTGCGGCCGTGCTGGCGGGGGCCGGTGTCTTCTCGGTGGGAGCTTCGGAATGGCCGCAGGCGGCGAGGGAGGTGCACACGGCGGCGGCGAGAATCCAGCGGGCTGAGGTCATGGGTGGCTCCGGAGCGGAAAAGTCCCCCACGATACCCCGCTGCCTGCACGCTCGCAGCATGACGAATGGCCCGCGCACCGTGGCGGGGCTGCGCTCAGTGCGCGTCCGGCGCGGGCGCTGCGCTGGTTGCGGCGGGCCGGCAGAACGGCACGATCACCAGCGCGGCCAGGAACATCCAGGCCATCAGCCGGAACGCGTCGTTGAAGCCCAGCGTCAACGCGTCGCGCGCCACCACGCGGGCCAGTTCGCCCTGGGCCATCAGCGCGGCATGGGGGGTGTCGCTGGTGACCGTGGCGATGCGTGCAGCCAGCGCAGCGACCATGCCGGGCGCATGGCCGCCCGCCTCGCCCATCGCTTCGCCCAGGCGCAGCACGTGTTCACGGGTGTTGTCCTGCAGCCAGGTGTTGACCACCGCGATGCCGATCGCGCCACCGAGGTTGCGCATCAGGTTGAACAGCCCCGAGGCATAGCGCAGCTCGTTCGCGGCGAAGCCGCCCAGCGCCAGGTTCACGCTCGGCACGATGCACAGCATGATCGCGAAGCCACGCAGCATCTGCGGCGCGAGCAGGGCGGCAAAGCCCCACTGTGGCGTCATCGCCGAGGCCAGCCACAGGCTCGCGGCGAACAGCGGCAGGCCGGCGGCGATCATCCAGCGCGGGTCGATCTTCTGCGACAGCCGTGCAGCCACCACGGTGCTGGCGATCTGCGCGATGCCAGTGACGAACACGGTGGTGCCGATCTGCAGGCTGTCGTAGTCGCGCACGCGGCCGAGGAACACCGGGATCAGGTAGGTGGCCGAGTACAGCCCGAAGCCGATCACCAGGCTGAACAGGCAGGCGAAGGCGAAGGTCAGTTTGCGGAACGGCGACAGCTTCACCACCGGCATGTCCGAACGCAGCGAGCGCTCCATGAACAGCCCGAAGCCGACCAGCGACAACCAGGCCGCGGCGGCGATCGTCGGATCGCCCAGCCAGTCGTGCCGCGGGCCTTCCTCCAGCACGTATTCCAGTCCACCGAGGAACGCGGCCATCGCGCCCAGATGCACGTAGTCGATGCGCTTGAGCATCGCCAGGTTCGGCCGGTCCACCTTCACGAACAGTACCGACAGCGCGGTCACCGCGATGCCCGGCGCAATGTTGACGTAGAAGATCGCGCGCCAGCCCACCGCATCGGTAAGCCAGCCGCCGACGGTGGGGCCGAGCGTCGGTGCGAGTACCGAGACCATGCCGAGGATCGCCGGAATCATCGCGCGCTGCTTGCCGGTGAACAGGGTGAAGCCGGTGGCGAACACGGTCGGCACCATCGCGCCGCCGACGAATCCCTGGATTACCCGGAACGCGGTCATCGAGTGGATGCTCCAGGCCATGCCGCACAACGCGCTGGCCACGGTGAACAGGCCGGCGGACAGCGCGAACAGCCAGCGCGTGGACAGCGCCTGCGCGAGGAAGGCGGAGAACGGGATCATCACCAGCTCGGCCATCAGGTAGCCGGTCTGCACCCAGCTGATCTCGTCCGGTCCGGCCGAGAGCCCGGCCTGGATGTCGTTGAGCGAGGCGGCGACGATCTGGATGTCGATCAGCGCCATGAACTGGCCGAAGGCCAGGATGCCGAAGATCAGGTACTTGCGCGACAGCGGCAGGTCTGCCGGTGCGACGGGGGTAGCGGAGAAAGTCAGGAGAGCGTTCATGCGGAGCCTCTTGCCAAGGCGTGATCTTTTGATATGATAAGCATCATATAAAGCGAGCGGGAAGTCCACATGCGCTACGACACCGAACACAAACAACGGACCCGCACCAAAGTGCTGGAGGCGGCAGCCCAGGCGATTCGCAACGACGGCCCGGAGCGCATCGGCGTGGCCGCGGTGATGGCCGAGGCCGGGCTCACCCACGGCGGTTTCTACGCCCACTTCAAGTCGAAGGACGAACTGGTCGCCGCGGCGATCGGGCAGATGTTCGAGGAATCGCGCGCCCGGCTCGCGCGGGAGACCGACGGCCGCGGGGCGAGGGAAGGCCTGGCGGCCTACGTCGATTTCTATCTGTCGGCCAAGCATCGCGATGCGCGCGGTCGCGGCTGCCCGATCGCTGCGCTGGCTTCGGATGCACCGCGGCTGTCCGACAACGTGCGCGCCGCGTTCGCCGAGGGCGTGGCGCGGCTCACCACGGTGCTGGCCGAGAAGCTCGAGCAGTCCGGTACGGACGAGCCGCAGATGGCTGCACGCTCGATGGTGGCCGAATTGGTCGGCGCGTTGTCGCTGGCGCGGGTCGAGACTGATCCGGCCACGTCGAACGCGATCCTGCGCGACTCGCGCACGCAACTGAAGCGCCGTTTCGGCCTGGAGAACGTGTCATGAGCGCCGACGGCACCAGCGGAGTTCCGGCATCGACATCGACGCGCGCGCCACTGTCGCGGCGGCGCTGGCTGGTCGCGCTGGTGGCGGCTGCGGCAGCCGCAGCCGGAATGGCGGTGATCGCCATGCCGAACCGCAGCGAGTCCACCGACAACGCCTATCTGCAGGCCGACAGCTCGGTGGTCGCGCCGAAGGTGCGCGGACTGGTGGCGGAGGTCCTGGTGGAACACAACCAGCGCGTGCACAAGGGCGATCCGCTGGTGCGGATCGATCCGGAAGAATTCGACGCCAAGGTGGCGTCGGCGAACGCCGCGCTGCGCGATGCCGAGGCCGGGGTCGCCGCGGCACGCGCCGCCCTCGTCTCGCTGGATGCGGAAGAGCGGCTGGCCGACGCCAACGTGCGCGCCGCGCAGACCGGCATCCGCTCCGCCGAAGCGCAGCGCGCGCTGGCCGAGGCGGACCGGCGCCGCTACGACGCGCTGGTTGCCTCCGGCGCGGTAGCGAAGCAGGACGTGGAGCGCTTCCGCGCCGCCGCGGTGACCGCCCAGGCGAACGCCGCGCGCAGCACCGCGGATTTCGCGGTGAGCCGCGACCAGGCCGCCGTGACGCGCGCCCGCCGCGCCCGCCTGCAGGCCGATCTGGCGCGTGCCGAAGCCGCCGTCGCCAACGCCCGCGCTGCGCTGGATCTGGCCCGACAGGATCAGACCAACACGTTGATCCGCGCACCGATCGATGGCGTCGTCGGCGATCGCCAGGTCGAACCCGGCGACTACGTGCAGCCGGGCTCGCGCCTGCTCACCGTGGTGCCGGTGGACGCGCTCTACGTGATCGCCAATTTCAAGGAGACGCAGACCGCGCGCATGCTTGCCGGTCAGCCGGCAGAGATCGAGGTCGATGCACTTCCGGGCCGGACCCTGCACGGGCGCGTCGACAGCTTCGCCCCGGGAAGCGGTTCGCAGTTCTCGCTGCTGCCGTTCGAACCGGGCACCGGCAACTTCACCAAGATCGTGCAGCGCGTGCCGGTGCGCATCCGTTTCGATGCGCACCAGGCGGCGCTGGCGCGATTGCGGCCTGGACTGTCCAGCACGGTCTCCGTGCGGTTGCAGCCGGCCGACACGCGTCAGGCGTCGCGCTGACGGACGCTTCTTCTTTCTTTGCTGCTGGCGAAGCGATGGCGCTTCGCCCGCTTCCCCTTTTCGCCATCGTTTGCTGGAGACACTTCCATGAAGATCCAAGGCAGTACGGCGCTGGTCACCGGCGCCAATCGCGGACTCGGCCTGGCCTACGCCAAGGCGCTGCTGGCCGCCGGTGCACGCAAGGTCTATGCGGCCGCGCGCGATCCCTCCACCGTCACGCTGCCCGGCGTGGTGCCGCTGCAGCTGGACGTGACCAATCCGGCCGAGGTGGCCGCGGCCGCGGCGCAGTGCGGCGACGTGGACCTGGTGATCAACAACGCCGGCGTCACCACCGGTGGCGCGCCGCTGCTGGGTGACGAGGATGCGCTGCGCCAGACGATGGAGATCAACCTGTACGGCATCCTCGCGGTGAGCCGTGCGTTCGCCCCGGTGCTGAAGAAGAACGGCGGCGGCGCGCTGGTCAACATGCTTTCCGCGCTGAGCTGGATCAGCCTGCCGACCACCGGCGCCTACTCGGTCACCAAGGCCGCCGCCTGGGCGCTGAGCAACGGTCTGCGCAACGAGCTGCGCGGGCAGGGCACCCAGGTGGTCAGCGTGCACGCCGGCTACATCGATACCGACATGGTGCGGCACGTCGATGCGCCCAAGACCAGTCCCGAGGCCGTTGCCGCCGCGGTGATCGCCGGCATCGAGGCGGGAGACGAGGAAGTGCTGGCGGACGACACCTCGCGCCAGGTGAAGCAGGGTTTCGCCGCGTCGGTCTACCTCAAGGCACCCGGCGGCTGAGCAGGTGGGCAAAGCCAGCCGCACAAGCACGCCGGCTGGCTCGCTCCTGCAGACTCACTTTTCCAGCCGGTAGTTGAAGCTGGCGCGGCTGAAATCGGTGGCGTTCTGCGCCTCGAAGTTCCAGCGCTTGCTGAGCCGGTAGCGCAGGGTGATCACCTGACCGGGCTCGAACAGACCGACGCCGTAGCTCAGGTAGAGCCGCGGCGACAGGTATTTGCCCACGGTGAAGGCCGAACTGCCGCCGAGCGCCTCGTTGCTGGATACGCCGATGTCGTCCACGCCGAGCTGCGAGCCGATGCGCTTGGCCAGCAGGTCGCCGCCGGCCGAGCCCAGCGCCTGCGCGGCGGAGTTCACCATCGAGCCTTCGCCACCCTTCACCTCGGACAGTGGCTTGCCGGTGATCAGGTAGGAGAGCGCGTCGGACTGCTCCATCACCGGTTGCGAGAACACCGTGAGCACCGGGCGCTGCGCGGTGCCGGCCACGTACAGGCCGACCTTCTGGCCTTCGTCGACAGTGGCATTGGGGTTGAGTTTGCGCACCGCGCGGATGTTCAGGCGCGGGTTGTCGATCGGCGTGCTGGCGAACAGCAGCTGACCCTGCTCGATGGTGAGGTTCTGGCCGTAGGCGCGATAGGTGCCGGCCACGTCCACCTGGCCCTGGCCGGTAGTGGCGCGACCGGGGCGCTCGCGCACCACCAGCTGGCCGCGCAGGTTGCCGTCCAGGCCCATGCCGACCACGTGGGTGCGTGGCCCAAGCTCGACTGCGACGGTGGCGCTGATCGGCAGCGCCGCGGTTTTCACTTGCTGCGACTGCTCGTCCAACACGACGACATCGGGTGATGCCCGGGTCGCGCCGGCGCCGGGCAGCCTGGCCAGGTCGACGTCGGCGCTATCCAGCGCAACGCGGCCGGTGATGTCCACGCCCTGCGCGTCCCGCCTGACCACCAGGTCGGGCGATACCACCACTCTCGCCGCCGGAATGTCCGCTGCCGTGAAGCGGCTGCCCTTGAGGGTGAGCTCGGCGGTGCTGCCATCGGCCAGGCCGGCGCTGCCCTGGATCGCCAGCGTGCCTTCGCCGGAGCGCACCTGGCCATCGATCTGCAGCGTGCGGGCGTCGGCGGTGGTCAGGGTGACCTGGCCGTCGCTGAGCTTGAGGCCGGCCGAAGGCACTTCCGCGGCGAAGCCGTCGACGCGGGCGTTGCCGCCGAGCGCGGGACGGTCGAGCGTGCCGCCGATGGTGAAATGCCCGGCCAGCGCGCCCTTCACGTTGGCCAGCTCGCTGGTGAACAGCTCGACCGCGGCCAGCTGGTTGAGGCGCAGGTCCAATGTTCCATCCAGCGTCTGTGCCGGGCCGTGCATGTTCACCTGGCCGTCCAGACGGCCATCGTGGTCGAGCTCGGCATGCACGGTGGCGCGCTGGTCGCCGGGCGCCAGCTGCGCCTGCAGGGCGAGCTGGCGATAGGCCAGCAGCGGCTGGTCGGCATGATCGGTGTAGGTGACGGTGCCGGCATCCGAGCGGATCGAGGCGTGGCCGGTGAGCGCGCCGCCCGCGCTGCGGCGCAGCTGGCCGTCACCGTCGAGGCTGCCATCGGCGCGCAGCGGCAGGTCGGCCATGCCGGCGGCGTTGAGGATCAGTGCCAGCGGCAGGGCGCGCAGGCGGTAGCTGGCGTCGAGATTGCCGGCCTTGTCCCGGCGGCCGGAAGCGCACAGCAGCGGATCGCCGGCGCTGAGGCACAGTTCGCCCAGGCTCGCCGCGCCGTCGCGATAAGCCAGCGCGGTGGGCTGCTGCAGGCGCCAGCGCGGCAGGCCCTGCGGGGCGAGGTCGAGCCGGCCCAGCGTGGCGCTCCACGCGCCGTTCTTCAGTGAACCGTCCAGGGCCAGGTTCACCGACAGCTGGCGGCCGTCGGCCTGCAGCGCGAGCCGATGGGTCGCCTGGCTGCCTTCGGCGAGCAGGTGCAGGCGGTCGAAGGCGAGGCCGCCGGCCACCAGCAGGCCGCGACCGTCCACGTCGAGCTTGCCGCTGGGAGCGCTGACGTCGGGCACGCCGACGATCAGCCGCAGCGCGTCCAGATGCTGCTGCTGCCAGCGCAGGCGCTGGCCCTGCAGCGTGCCGTTCACGCTGAGCCGCGGGATCTTGCCGCGGATGGCGAGATGGCCGTCCAGACGTCCGCCCGCTTCGGGCAGCCAGTCGGCCAGCGAGGCGATCGCCAGCGTGAGCTCGGCGTCGTTGCTGGCGCCTGGCCTGGCGGCGAGACGCACCGTGCTGCTGCCGGAGGCGAGCTCGAGCGTGCCGTCGAGCACCTGCGCCGGTGAGAGGTGCAGTCGGCCGCGTCCACGTACCGAGCGCTGGCGCAGTGTGCCGTCGAGTCGGCGCAGGTCCAGCGTGGCATCCAGCCCCTGTGCTTGCCGTGAGCCGGTGCTGGCAAGGTCGGCGTCGAGCGCGCCGCTCCAGCCGGCGAACAGCTGGCCGGGATCGAACCGCTCGGCAGTGGCCTGCAGTTGCCAGGCGAGCGCCGGCTGCAGGGTCAGCGTGCCGGAGGCATCGAGGTGGCCCTTGGCCTGCACCACGCGCAGCGTATGCAGGGCGATCTGCCGCGGCGTGCCGTCCAGGTCCAGCGCCAGCTGCGCCATCTGCCCCGGCGGGCCGACCGCGAGCTCGCCGCTGGCGTGGTACTGCGCGGCGCTGCCCTTGGCGGAAAGATGGCCCTCGCTGGCAAGCGGCTGGCCGACCAGCCCGGTCGGCAGCGTTACGCCCTTCCAGCGCAGGTCCAGCGCGGCGGTGACCGGTGCGACGGACAGCTGGACGAGGCCGCTGGCATCGAGCTGGCCGGGAATCTGCGGCGAGGAAAGCGTCAGCTGCTCAAGTTGCAAGGTGTCGAAGTTGTCGCTGAAGCGTGCGCGCAGCGGCTTGAGCTGCACGGTGTAATCGTTGAGATCGACGCGCCCCTCCACGCTCCCGCCGCGACGGTCGCCGCTGGCCTGCAGCGAGGCGGCCAGGGCGGTGATCGTCGAGTCGGGGCCGAGCAGCGGCGCGGGGTCGAAGCGCGGCGCGTCGAGCGTGGCCGTCCACGGATAGTCGCCGCGCGGCGCCAGCGACAGCTTCAGCGTGGCCGCGGCCGGCTGGGTGAGCGCCAGCGTGAGGTGCGCCTGCTGGCCGTCGCTGCGGGCCTGGAACGAGCCGGCGTACTTCACCTTGGCCACGCTCCAGTCGAAGCGCCCTTCGCCGCGGCCGCGATAGTCGCCGCCGACGGCCAGCTCGCCGGTCAATTGCATGTTGCCGTCGGGGCCGCGCAGGTCGAGCTGGTGCAGGCGCAGGCCGTCGTGGGTCCAGGCACCGGCCAGGTCGAGCCGGTCGGAGGCGAACAACGCTTGCGCCTTCCCGTTGCGATCGGGCTGGGTGATGCGCACGCTGCCCACGTGGGCGCGATCGACCACGATGTCCAGCGGTGGTCGCAGGCTGAAGCTGGATTCGCTGGCAGTCGGCGGCGCCGCTGGCGCCAGCGCCACGACGATGCCGTCGGCCTGCAGGTCGAGCAGGTGCAATTGCCGGCGCAGCAGTGGCCACACGGCCAGGTCGACCCGCGCCTGCGCCACGTGCACGTCGAGGCCGCTGGCGCCGCGATAACGCAGATCGTGCAGCGTCAGCGGACCGACCAGCCGCCCTTGCGCCTGGCCCACCTGCAGCGCGCCGCCGGTGGCGCTCGTAGCGCGCGCCAGCGCAAAGCGCAGGCCCGCCCCGGTGCCGAGCAGCCAGAAGCCGGCGGCGCCGAGCAGCGCGATCAATACGAGCAGGCCCAGCGCGAGCACGCGCGGCCAGCGGCGGCGGACGGTGGTGGACGGGGTGGCTGCGTCGGTCATGCGCGCCTCCTCACAGATCCGGTCCGATCACGATGTGCAGCTCGATGCCGTGCTTCTCGGTACTGTGCACCGGGGTGCCCAGGTCGACGCGGATCATGCCCACCGGCGACAGCCAGCGTACGCCCAGGCCCGCGCCGATCTTGGGCCGGTAGTCGGTGCCGCTGAACGCGTTGCCGGCATCGACGAACGCGGCCATGCCCCAGTTCTTCGTGAAATAGTGCTCCACCTCGGTGCTGGCCACCAGCAGGTTGCGCCCGCCGATCACGCGGCCATAGCTGTTCTTCGGCCCGATCGACTGGAAGCCGTAGCCGCGCACCGAGCGGTCGCCGCCGGCGAAGAAGCGCAGCTGCGGCGGCAGCGCGTCGAAGTTGCCGGTGGAGGTGATGCCGGCGCTGCCGCGCAGGATCAGCCGGTTGCGGCCCTTGAAGGCGCGGATCCACTTGGCGTCGGCGGTGAGCTGGGTGAAGCGCGTGTCCGACAGCAGCGTGCCCGCAGTGCTGCGCACGGCCAGGTTCACCGACCAGCCCTTGCGCACGAAGATCGGGTTGTCGCCCTTCTTGCGCGCCAGCGCGGCTTCGGCGAACAGCAGCTTGCTGCGCCCGCGCTCGATGCCGGGCGCGTTGTCCGGCTCGTTGCCGCGCTTGCCCACGGTGAACGTGCCGATCAGCGCGTGCGCGCCCAGCGTACGTGTCCAGCCGTGCCACAGGCGGGTTTCGTTGCCGACCAGCTCCAGCGTGCGCGACTGCGAGGTGGTGGTGTTGGCATCGCGGAAATTGGCGCCGACATTGAGGCTGCGCTGGTTGGGGCCGGGCAGGGGAATGGAATACAGCGTGGACAGCGTCTTCAACCGCTGCGCCACCACCAGCTCGTTCTTCCAGGTGTGGCCGCGGTCGTTGACCCAGCGCTTTTCGATACCGCCGCGCAGGCCGAAGCCGGTGTCGGTACCGATGAACGGTCCGCCGGTGTAGACGGTGCGCTTGGCCGGCACCAGCTCGACCTTGACGGTGACCGTGCCGTCTTTGGCGTCGTCCACGTTGGGTAGCACGTTGACCACCGAGAAGTAGTCCGCGCCGTTGAGCGCCTGCTGCAGGTCCAGCAGCTGGTCCTGCGAAAAGTAGTCGCCGGGCTTGAACGGTACGTAGCGATCGAGAAAGCCTTCGCGGAATTGCGAGCCCTCGAAGTGCACCGCGCCGAAGCGGTAGCGCGGACCGGCTTCCCACGCCAGGCGGATCACCGCGCTGTGACTGGCGCGAGTCACCTCCACCCGATGCGTGACCAGCTTCGCGCCGAGGAAGCCGTGCGCGGTGAGCTGGCCGCTCAGCGCGTCGCGCGCGGCGGCGTAGGCGCCGTGGTTGAGCGTCTGTCCCTTGAGCTTCTCGATCGCGCGCTGGGCGCCGCGGATCGGGCCGATCGCGGCGGCGCCGGCGTCGAGCGCCACGTTCACCCCGGTGATCTTCACCGGCTCGCCGGGTTTCACGTGCAGCGTGACGCGCCAGTCCTTGCCGACCGGCTGCAGGTCCGCATCGACCGAGGCCTCGTAATAGCCGTAGGGGCGCAGCGCCGCGCGCACCTGATCGGGAGCGCGGTCATAGAGGCGACGTACCTGTGCGGCGCTTACCTCGCGCGTGGCGTACTGCGACAGCTCCACGCCGGCCGTGACCGCGCCCTTGAGGTCATCGCCCACGCCGTCGACCACCAGCGTCACACTCGCCTGCGCCGCCGCGGGAAGCAGGGCGAGCAGGGCGAGCAGGCTCAGGCGTCGGAGGCGGCGCATGACGTGAGGCTACGTCCTTGTCGGATGGCGAATGCGGCGTGGCAGCTTACCGGAGCGCAGGTGCGCATCCGATGAACGCGGCGGCGCAGGCCGCTCCCGGCCCGCGTCGCCGCGCGCGATGGAATCGGCCGTTCAGCCGGCCTTGTCGCCCGCCTTGTGCGCGATCCACGCGCCGATCACCGCCGAGAAATACGGGATCGACTGCGCGCCGAGGATGAACATCCACAGCGTGCCCTCGATGTAGCGCGTGCCGTAGGACAGCGCCATGCCGACGATGCAGCCCACCAGCGCCAGCGCCATCAGCAGCTCCTCGCGCACCGGGGCGAAGGCGGCAAAGCCCGACTCGCCCAGCCGCCGGCTCTTGGCGGTCACCACGAACGAGGTCTTCTCGCGGGTGAGCCCGTGCAGGATGCCGCGGGCGATCGCGTGGCTCAGGCTCATGCTGGCCAGCGAGGCCATCAGCGTGTCGTACCAGCTGCACGGCACGCGCGCGCGGTAAAGCACGATGCCGAAGATCGCCTTGGCGAAGAAGAAGCCGATCACCGGAATCAGGAACAGCTGCATCGGCAGGGCGAAGTACTGCGGATAGGCCACCATGCCGGCGGTCCAGAACAATGCCATCAGCGTGAAGATCAGATGCAGCGCGTCGGCGAACCAGCTGAACCAGCCGGTGAGGAAGTGGAATCGCTGGCCGGCCGAGAGCGGCCCCTTCTTCACCATCCAGCTCCAGCGGCCCTTGAGGATCTGCATTGCGCCGAACGCCCAGCGGTAGCGCTGGCTCTTGTACGCCTTGAAGTCGGCCGGGGTGAGGCCCTTGCCCATCAGCTCGTCGACGTAGACCAGCTCGTAGCCGGCGTGCATCAGGCGCAGGCCCAGCTCGGCGTCCTCGCAGATGGTCCATTCGGACCAGCCGCCGGTGCCTTCCAGCGCGCTGCGCCGGACCATGGTCATGGTGCCGTGCTGGATGATCGCGTTGCGCTCGTTGCGGTGGTGCATGCCGATACGGAAGAAGCCGTCGAACTCCCACGCGGTCATGCGGCGGAAGCGGTTGTGCTCGAAATCGCGATGCGCCTGCGGGCACTGCACCACCGCCACCTTCGGGTCGTGGAAGTAGCCGGTGAGGGTGGACAGCCAGTCGTGGCGCACCTCGTAGTCGGCATCGATCACCGCCACCACGTCGGCGCGCGGGTCGGTTTCCTTCAGGCCGAAGTTCAGTGCACCGGCCTTGAAGCCCGGCCACGGCTCCAGGTGGAAGAAGCGGAAACGCGGGCCGAGCTGCTCGCAGTAGGCCTGGACCGGTTTCCAGATGTCCGGGTTCTTGGTGTTGTTGTCGATCACCAGCACTTCGAAGTTGTCGTAGTCGAGCGCGGCCAGCGAATCGAGCGTGATCTGCACCATCTCCGGCGGCTCGTTGTAGCAGGCCAGGTGGATCGACACGAACGGCTGCTTTTCCGGCGGGTCGGGGCGCAGCATGCCGGCATGGCGGATCCAGCCCCGGCGCCACAACACCTCGGTGAACTCGAAGCCGTTGATCAGCAGGATCGCCAGGATCGCGATCTGCGCCGGGAACAACAGCGTGAGCATGGTCCAGTCGATCCAGCTCAAATAGAAATTGAACGGCAGCGTGGACGACCACACGATCAGCCCGCAGGCGAGCTGGATCAGCGCGGCGAAGAAGAAGCGGCCCATCAGCTTGAAGCGGCTGAAGCGCCGGCCGAACCACAGCATCGGGATCAGTGCCAGCAGGCTGGCGGCCAGCGCCTTCCACGGCCAGGCGGTGTCCTCGGTGACCGGCCCGGTGAACGGGAACTTCATCTGCCGGTCGGCATTGAACATGCCCCAGTACGCTCCGGTGCGGCCCTCGCCTAGGTTCTCCTTCCACGGCTGGTCGAACGCTTCCAGCAGGTAGTAGTCGATATTCCGCACCTTGGCCGCGTTGAGCCAGTGGCGGATGAAGATCGCCTCGTTGGACACCGACGGGCGCGCGTATTTCTGGCGGTCGCCGTTGGACGGCCAGCCGATCTCGCCGACCACGATGTGCCGGCCTGGATACAGCCGCTGGATATTGTCGTAGGCGCCGAGGGCGGCGTTCAGCGCATCGTCGCGGTCGGGGTCCACGTTGGTGCCGATGCCGTTCCAGAACGGGAACAGGTGGATGGTGATGAAGTCCACGTGCTCGGCCAGCTCCGGATACTTGATCCAGATGTAGTCCGGCTCGGCGATCGACACCGGCTGGCGCACGTGGGCACGCACGCGGTCGAGGTAGCGGATCATCTGTTCCACCGGCAGATCGCCGCGAAACAGCACCTCGTTGCCCACGATCACCCGCTCGATGGTGTTCGGGTAGCGGTTGGCCAGCGCGATCAGCTGGTCGATCTCGCGCTCGTTGTTGCGCTGGCGGGTGTCGATGTTGGCGCCGGCCATCACCTTGAGCCCGTCCTGCCGCGCCAGGCGGTAGATCTGCGGGTTCTCCTGGGTGGTGTAGGTGCGGATGCGGCCGGTGTACTTGCGCAGCAGCTTCAGGTCGCTGTCGATCTGTGCGTCGCTGGGGAAGTCCTGCTTGAGCGGGTTCTGGTAGCGCTGGAACACTGACACCGAGAAGCCGTTGATCGGCCCGTGCCACTCGTCCGGACCGTGCGGCTGGTTGCCCCACCACCACAGGCCGATGTTCATCGCGGCCACGACCAGGGCAAGCAGGAGGGCAACCAGCAGGGGATGGCGACTGTCGTTCGTTGCTGGTGTGGCGCTCAAAGAAGATCCCCGGGAAAGCCCCTGCCATGTGGCCGGAAAAGCCCGGGGAGCTTACCGAAACGCGGTCGGCGGGCCAATAAAACTCCCGTTAGGCGCTCAGCCGGGCATCAGCTGTGCGCCCCACGCCGACGGGTGGCGGGGCGTCCGCGCGAAATAGTTTGCGCGCGCGCCCGCAACGGGGGATTCTGGCCTTACCGCCCTCCAAAGCACTCCCCTCGATGCTCGCGCCGTCGACCGATCCGGGACAGATTTCGCAGGAGCAACTCGTCCAGCTGCTTGAACTGCAGCGGGGCGTGCTGGATATCGTGGCCCGCGACGGCGCTCTCGCTGCTCGCATGGAGTCGGCCTGCCGCCTGTTCGAGGCCACCGCGCCGGGGCTGGTCGCCACGGTGATGCGGCTGGATGCTTCGGGCCGGCTGTACTTTGCCTGCGCGCCGAGCGTGCCCGCCGCGGTGCTGGATCGGCTGAACCATGTGGCGCCAGGCCCGGATGCGGGCTCGTGCGCGCATGCGGCGTGGTCCGGGCAGCCCACCTACGTCGGCGATGCGCTGAACGATCCGCGCTGGTCGTCGGTGCGGCCGGCGGCCGCCGAGCACGGCATTCGTGCGTGCTGGTCGTCTCCGGTACGCGCGCGCTCGAACGAGATCGTGGGCACCTTCGCGCTGACTTCGTTCGATGAGCGTCTGCCCACACGCTTCCAGCGCCAGTTGATGGAGCTGGGCGCCAGCGCCATCGGCCTGCTGCTCGACCAGGAGCAGGAGCGCGAGCGTCGCCGCGCCGACGAAACCGAGCTGCGCCGCATGGCCCTGGTGGCAGCACGGGCGCCGGCCGGTGCGGTGATCACCGACCAGGCCGGCCGGATCCAGTGGATCAACGACGGCATGCGCCAGCTCGGCGGCTACGAGGCGGCGGAGCTGGTCGGCCGCCTGCGGCGCGATGTGCTGCTGGGCGAGCGAAGCGACCCGGCGGTGCTCGACAACCTGCACCAGGCGATCGCCGCCGGCCGTGACTTCCATGCGGTGCTGGTGAATTACCGGCGCGACGGCCATCCCTACACCGTGCAGCTCACCGGCACGCCGCTGCGCGACGCGGACGGCCGTTGCGAGGGCGCCATGCTGATGGAAGTCGACATCAGCACGAGCCGCCGGCTGTCCGACTTCAACGCGCTGCTCGCGGAAGTCACCGAGTGCGTGGCCAGTCACGACGACGAGCACGCACTGCTGCAGCGGATCTGCGAGCTGGCGGTCAGCCGTGCCGATCTCAAGCTGGCGTGGATCGGTCGCCCGGGCCGCGACGGCTGGTTCGAGTTTCTGGCCAGCGCCGGCGAGGCCAGCGGATACGCCGGCGAGCTGCGGGTGAGCGAGAACCCGGCCGTGCCGGAGGGCAACGGCGCCAGCGGGCGCACCTGGCGCGAGGGCCGCAGCTACTACAACCGCTCCGTCCTGCGCAGCAGCTTCCTGGCACCGTGGCATGCGCTGGCGGCGCGCTTCGGGATTGCCGCCAGCGCCACCTTGCCGATCCGCCGCGGTGGAGTGATGTGGGCGGTATTCACCGTCTATCACGCCGAGGAGGATGTCTTCGACACCGAGCTGCGGGCCGTGCTGGAGGCGCTCGCCAGCAGCATCTCGCGTGGCCTGGACCGGATCGACCTGTTGCGCCGCGAGCGCGAGATCCAGGCGCTCAACCTGTCCATGCTCAACAGCACCACGGTGGGCGTGATCCTGCTCAACCAGCGTCGGGTGGCGCGCGCCAACGACCGCGCCGCCAGCCTGCTGGGCGCGCGCGACCCGCACGAGCTGATCGGCCGCAACGCGCTCGAGCTCTACGCCGACCGGCAGGAGGGCGAGGCGATTCCCGCGCGCATCGCGGAGGCGTTCGCCCGCAGCGGACGCGCCGTGTTCGAGGTGCCGGCACAGCGGCTGGACGGTGGCGAGGTGTGGCTGCGCATCGAGGGCACGCCGTTCGAGCAGGAAGGCTTCGACCAGATCTGGTCGCTGGTGGATATCACCGAGCAGCGTCAGGCGGTGGCGGCGCAGGCACTGATGGCACGCGCGCTGGCGTCGGTGAAGGAGGGCGTGATCATCACCGATGCCGCGCAGCGCATCGTCTACATCAACTATGCCTTCGAGGAGCTCACCGGCTACGAATTCGAGGAGATGCGCGGGCGCAACTGCAACGTGCTGCAGGGCGCGGACACCGACCAGCGCACGCGCCGGCGCATCCGCGAGGCGCTCGGGGCGGGGCGCTCGTTCGAGGGCGAGATACTCAACTACCGCAAGGACGGCACGACCTTCTGGAACCTGCTGGCGATCACCCCGCTGCGCGATGCGGCCGGCGCGATCAGCCACTTCGTGGGCGCGCAGCGGAACATCGACGACATCCGCGCGCTGCGCGACCGGCTCGAGCATCTCGCCTTCCACGACGACCTCACCGGTTTGCCCAACCGTCGCGAGCTGGATCGCCACTTGCCCGAGGCGATCGCGGCGGCGGTGGCGACCGGCACGACGCTGGCCGTGGGCAAGATCGACCTGGACGACTTCAAGACGGTCAACGACGCTTGGGGCCATGCCGTCGGCGACCAGCTGCTGCAACGCCTGGCCGCACGCATGCTCGGGCAGGTGCACCCGGGCGACTTGCTGGTGCGTGTGGGTGGCGACGAGTTCGTGGTGGTCTTCGAGGGCCTGCCGGTCGATGACGCGCAGGCGGCGCTGGAGCGGCGCATCGCGCACCTGGGCGAGGCTTTCGCTGGGTCGGTGGGGCTGTCGACCGAGATTGCCGCGGAGCTCTCGCCCAGCATGGGCGTGGCGTTGCTTGCGGTCGACGGCAGCGAGGGTGGCGGCCTGCTGCGCGCGGCCGACGAGGCGCTGTACCGCGCCAAGAGCAGCAAGCGCAGTCGCCCGCGCTGGTGGGTACTGCACGGCGCTGCGCTGGAGGCCGACGGCAACGTCGAGCAGAGCCTCGATCCCTACGGTGCCGAGGCAGCCGCGCTGTTGGGCAAGATGCAGGGGCACCTGGACGCCGTGCTCGAGCGCTTCATCGAAAATTTCTACCAGCGACTGGGCGACGAGCCCGAGGCCCGCGAAATCCTCGATTGCCTGCTGCCGGAAGACATCGACCACCTGCGCGTGCGCCAGTGTGCGCATCTGCGCTCGCTGGTCGCTGCCGACGCCACCCGTGAGCGGCTGGACGAAGCGAGCCACCTGCTCGGTCGCGTGCACGCGCTGGTTGGCATCGACAGCGTCTATCTGGTGCGCTGGATGGCGGTGTACCGCGAGATGGTCAGCAAGCACTTCAATGCGCAGCCAATGCGGGCGCGCGAGCGCTACCAGCTGATGCAGGTGGTGGAGCAGCGCATTCAGGACGACATGCAGGCCCAGCTGCACGCCCAGGCGCAAACCCAGGCGCAGTTCGTCGCGCTGGTGATGCAGGCGTTGCCCGGTGCGGGCGCCTCGTGGAACAGCACCATGAGCCGCGAGCTGGCCGAGCTGGCGCAAATGCCCGGCATCGGCTGCGCGATGCTGCTGCGACAGAGCTCGCAGGGCGTGTTCAGCATCGAGGCCAGCGCCGGCCGGCTGGCGCCATCGGTGATGCGGATCTTCGCCGCGGCCGAGCGCACTGACGGATCGTCCACGCTGTCGCCGCCTGAGGGTTCGCTGCTGATGCAGGCGTGGGAGTCCGCCACGATCTGCGTGTCGCCGTCGTTGCTGCACGATCGCCATCTGGCCGGCTGGGGCGCGCTGGCCGAACAACTGGCCACGCTCGGCCTGCGCACCGGCATGCACGTGCCAGTGCTCGACGGGCAGGGGCAGCCCGTGGCAATGCTGTCCGTGCTGGGCCGGTTCCCCCACCAGTTCGCCAACCCGACGATGCAGCAGTTCAATCGCAATCTCCAGCAGCGCTGGAGCGAGATCTGGCAGCGCAGCTCGCGGCCGCCGCCGCCGGTGTCGCAGGAGCAGGCCATCGTCTATCGCGAGCGGCTGTTCAAGGGCGGACTGGCGATGTACGTGCAGCCCGTGGTGGACCTCCACGACGGCCACCTGGCCAAGGTGGAGGCGCTGGCGCGCTTGGTGCTGGAGGACGGCAGCGTGATCGGCCCGGACGCCTTCATTCCCCTCTTGCGCCATGCCGAGCTGGATCGCCTGTTCCTGCTGGGCCTGGATGCCGCGCTGGCTGCCCTGGTGGAGTGGGAAAGCCAGGGGCTGGTGCTTGACGTGGCGCTGAACCTGCCGCCGCAGACGCTGGTCGATCCGGCCTGCGCCACCTGGGTGGCCGAGGCGCTGGGGCGCCATCGCGTGGCGGCGCATCGGCTCACGCTGGAGGTGCTCGAATCGCAGCGGCTGGACGAACTCGCGCGCGATGCCGGCGTGCAGCGGCTGATCGCGCTGGGCGTGCAGCTGGCGATGGACGACCTGGGCTCCGGCTACAGCAGCCTGCGCCGGCTGGCGAGCCTGCCGTTCAGCACCATCAAGGTCGACCAGGATCTGCTCAAGCGCCTGCGCCAGGACCCCATCCAGACGATCAGCCTGATGAGCGCGGTGATCCAGATGGGCCGCGACTTCGGCTGCGACGTGGTGGTGGAGGGGCTGGAAGATCGCGGCATGATCGAGGTCGCCCGCCTGCTCGGCGCGCGCTACGGGCAAGGTTTCGGGCTGGCCCGGCCGATGCCCTGTGGCGACCTGGTGGGCTGGAGCCGCCGCTATCGCCCAGAAACCGCGCCCGCGCCGATCAGCACCGGGATCGCCGCCGTCGCGTTCCAGTGGTGGTCGATCCGCCATCGCCCGCTGCACGCCAGCGCGCTGGACAGCTGCCCGATGACGCCGGTACTCGCCGCGCTGGGCGACGAGGCGACGATCGCTGTGCGCTTGCACGATTGTGTCCACCGTGACTCGCACGACGATGTCGCCGCACGCGATCTGCTCGACGGGCTGGAATCGCTGGTCCGCGCAAGCGCGCGCCCGGCCTGATCCCGCGGCACGGGTCGATACGCCTTGCAACGAAAAAGCCCGCCTCGCGGCGGGCTCGTCCTGAGCGACGCGCGAGCGCTTACTTGAGCAGCGAACGCAGCATCCAGGCGGTCTTCTCGTGCTCCTTCAGGCGGCCGGTGACCATGTCGGCAGTGCCTTCGTCGCCGGCGGCCGAGGCGGCCTTGATCGCGCCGCGTGCGGTGTGCGCCACGATCTCGTGGCCTTCCACCAGCTGGCTCACCATCTCCTTCCAGTCCGGCACGCCGGACTCTTCCTTGACCGCGCTGAGCTTGCCGAACTGGCTGTAGGAGCCGGGGGCGAACACGTCGAGCGTGCGGATGCGCTCGGCCACTTCATCGGCAGCCAGCCACAGCTCGTTGTACTGGGTCTCGAACATCGCATGCAGGGAGTTGAACTGCGGGCCGGTGACGTTCCAGTGGAAGCTGTGGGTCTTCAGGTACAACGAATAGGTGTCGGCCAGCAGCTTGGAAAGGTGCTTGGCGACCGACTCGCGGTCCTTCTTGGCAATACCGATGTTCATGGCCATGGTGCGCTCCTTGTGCGATGGAAATCGTCGGGAATCCAGCATAGTCGCGCCGCATGACGCTGGGAAATCCATCCTGCCGATGCCGGCGATAGCCAGCCGCTATCATGTGCGGTCCCATGAACGATTCCGCCGCCCACGCTCCTTCCGCCTCCCCCGACGCGCGCCTGCGCGAGCTGCGTCGCGCCCTCGACGGCGTGTGCAGCCGCGACTTCGGCCGCCTGCTCGGGCGCTGGCGCGGACTGTCGCGCCAGCCCGATGGCGCAAAGCTCGACGCGCTGGCCGCGGCGATCGAGGCGTCGGTAGCGAAGCGCCGGGCGCGCGTGGCCGCCAAGCCGGCGGTGAAGCTCGACGAATCGCTGCCGATCACCGCGCGCGCCGACGAGATCGTCGAACTGATTCGCAAGCACCAGGTGGTGGTGATCGCCGGCGAGACCGGCTCGGGCAAGACCACCCAGTTGCCCAAGCTGTGCCTGGCCGCCGGCCGCGGGGAGGCCGGCATGATCGGCTGCACCCAGCCGCGCCGGCTGGCCGCGCGCTCGGTGGCCAACCGGGTGGCCGAGGAGCTGGGCACCGGCATCGGCGACCAGGTCGGCTTCCAGGTGCGCTTCACCGACAAGGTCTCGGACCGCACGCTGGTGAAGTTCATGACCGACGGCATCCTGCTGGCCGAGACGCAGGGCGATCCGTGGCTGTCCAGCTACGACACGCTGATCATCGACGAGGCGCACGAGCGCAGCCTCAACATCGACTTCCTGCTCGGCTACCTCAAGCGCCTCGCCGCGAAGCGGCCGGAGCTGAAGATCATCGTCACCTCGGCGACCATCGACACCGCGCGCTTCGCCGAGCATTTCGACGGTGCGCCGGTGGTCTCGGTGGAGGGGCGCGCCTACCCGGTGGAAGTGCGCTGGCGTCCGGTTGACGGGGATTTTGCCGGCAAGGGGCGCGGCGACATGCAGCAGGGCAGCGCCGAGCACATTGCCCATGTGGTCGACGAAATCGTCGCCGACCGCAGCCTCGGCGGCGGGCCCGGCGACGTGCTGGTATTCCTGCCCGGCGAGCGCGAGATCCGCGACGCGCACCTGCTGCTGTCGCGCCGGCAGTACCGCGAAACCGAGATCCTGCCGCTGTACGCGCGGTTGTCCGCCAGCGACCAGGACCGCGTGTTCAAGCCCGGTCCGAAGCGCCGCGTGGTGCTGGCCACCAACGTGGCCGAGACCTCGCTCACCGTGCCGCGCATCCGCTACGTGGTCGACACCGGCACCGCGCGGGTCAAGCGCTACAGCCAGCGCAGCCAGCTCGAGCGGTTGCACGTGGAGCCCGTTTCGCAGGCCGCCGCGGACCAACGCAAGGGCCGCTGTGGACGCATCGGTCCGGGCATCTGCTATCGCCTGTACGACGAGGCGGAGTTCGCCACGCGTGCGGCCTACACCGATCCGGAACTGCTGCGCTCCTCGCTGGCCAACGTGATCCTGCGCATGCTGGCGCTGAAGCTGGGCGACGTGGACCAGTTCCCGTTCCTGGAGGCGCCCGATCCGCGCGTGATCGCCGACGGCTATCGCCGCCTCGCCGAAATCTCCGCGATCGACGAGCGCCGCGAGCTCACTGCCATCGGTCGCGAGCTGGCGCGCCTGCCGATCGACGTGCAGCTGGCGCGCATGCTGGTGGAAGCGCGCCGGCTCGGCTGCCTGCGCGAGGTGCTCACCGTGGTGAGCTTCCTCAGCATCCAAGACCCGCGCGAGCGCCCGGCCGACGCGCGAGCGCAGGCCGACGCGGCGCACGCGGCGTTCACCGATCCGAAGTCCGACTTCCTCGGCGTGCTCAACCTGTGGCGCGCCTATCACGAGGCCAGCGAGGAGCTCACGCAGTCGAAGCTGCGCGACTGGTGCTCGCGACACTTCCTCTCCTTCCTGCGCCTGCGCGAATGGCGCGAACTGCA
This sequence comes from Dyella ginsengisoli, assembly GCF_044904665.1. Classification (NCBI taxonomy): domain Bacteria; kingdom Pseudomonadati; phylum Pseudomonadota; class Gammaproteobacteria; order Lysobacterales; family Rhodanobacteraceae; genus Dyella; species Dyella ginsengisoli. The sequence continues at coordinate 284,139 of NZ_JADIKM010000002.1, read as the reverse complement.
CCGCCAACTGCTGCTGGTGGTGGACGAGCTGGGCTGGAAGCAGGATGCCGATGCTCCTTCTCCCTCGACGCAGCCGGGAGAGAAGAGGGCTGGGATGAAAGGGTCAACCTCGCCAAAGACAGGCGCCGAAGCCGGCAAGACTCCCTCTCCCCTGGCGCAGCCGGGGGAGAGGGCTGGGGTGAGGGGGCGCGCTTCGCGCAGTGAAGCGCCAGGCGCCCGACGCACGAGGAGCGATCGTCGCGAGCCACCGCGCCTCACCCCAAACTCTGGATCGAGTCCAGAGCAGGCTCTTTCCCCGCGGGAGAGAGGGAGCAAGGTCGCCGAGCAGGTTGTCGATGAAAAAGACGCTGCGCGTCTGTTCGAGTCGATCCACCGCGCCCTCCTGGCCGGCCTGCCGACCCAGGTCGGGCGCAAGGACGAGAAGGGCGTGTTCCGCAGCACTCGTGAGCGCAAGTTCCAGATATTCCCCGGCTCGGCGCTGGCCAAGCTGCCGCCGAACTGGGTGTTCGCCGCGCAGATCCTCGATATCGGCGGCAAGGTGTGGGGCATGATGTGCGCCCGCGTCGAGCCGCAGTGGATCGAGGAGCAGGCCGCGCAGCTGGTGAAGTCCAGCTGCCGCGAGGCGCACTGGTCGAAGAAGCGCGGCTGCGTGGTGGCCTACGAGCAGGTGAGCCTGTTCGGGCTGAACCTGGTCGAGCGGCGCGCGGTGACGTTCCAGCAGCAGGATCCCGCGCTGGCGCACCAGATCTTCCTGCGCGAGGCGCTGGCGCGCGGCGACATCGAGGCGAAGGTGGATTTCCTGCGCGCCAACCAGCGCGTGCTGGAAGACGCCCGCGGCATCGAGGCGAAGCAGCGGCGCGAGGGGCTGATCCGCCACGAGGACGAGCTGGTCGCGTTCCTCGAGGGCAAGCTGCCCGAGGACATCGCCAGCAGCCGCGCTCTGGAGGCGTGGTACCGCAAGGCACGCCCGGCCGAGCAGGCGGCGCTGCGCTGGTCGATCGACGACGTGATGGTCGGTGGCGCGGGACTCGATCCCAAGGCGTTTCCGGCCAGCCTCGAGATGGGCACGCAACGCTATCGGCTGGAATACAGGTTCGTGCCCGGCGACGACGCCGACGGCGTCACCCTGCACCTGCCGCTGGCCATGCTCAACGCGCTGCCCACCGCGCGTTGCGAATGGCTGGTGCCCGGCCTGTTGGCCGAGAAGGTGGCCGAACTGATCCGCGGCCTGCCCAAGGCGCAGCGGCGCAACTTCGTGCCCGCGCCGGATTTCGCCCGCGCCTTCGTTGAGGCCGAAGCGCCGCGCGACGAGCCGCTGGCGAAGGCGCTGGCCGCCTTTCTCAAACGCACCACGGGCGTCGAGGTCACCGCCGCCGAGTTCGCCGCGGTGGAACTGCCGCCGCATTTCTCCATGCGCTACCGCCTGCACGACGAGAGCGGCCGCACCCTGGCCGCCTCGCGCGATCTCGCCGCGCTGCGCGCGCAGTGGGAAGGTCAGGCGCGCGAAGCGTTCTCGCGCAAGACCGACGTGGAGCTCACCCGCGAGGACGTGACCAGCTGGGATTTCGAGGAGATTCCCGCGCAGGTGCGCTCGGCCGGCGGCCTGCTGGCGTTTCCCGCGCTGGTCGATCTGGGCGAGACGGTGGCGCTGCGCGTGTTCGAGCGTCGCGACGAGGCGGCCGAAGCGCATCGCGTCGGCGTGATCCGGCTGCTGCGCAACGCGCTCGCCGCCGACATGAAGCAGGCGCGCCGTCGCCTGCCGATCGCCAACGCGCTGTCGCTGAAATACGCGCCGCTGGGCAGCATCGACAGCCTGCGCGAGGATCTGGTCGAGGGCGGCTTCGCCGACCTGCTCGAGCGCCACGAGCTGGACGTGCGCACCGCCGGTGCCTTCGAAGCGCTGCGCACACACGCGGTGCGCGAGTTGTTCGCCTGCGCGGTGGAGCGGCTGAAGCTGGCCGAGCCGATCATCGAAGCGCAGGCGGAGATGAAGCCGTGGCTGCAGCCGCCGCTGATGGGGTTCGCCCGCGCCAGCTACGACGACCTGCACGAGCAGCTCGACGGGCTGCTTACCGCCGGCTTCGCGCGCGAGCTGTCGATCGCGCGGCTCGCGCATCTGCCGCGCTACCTCAAGGCCATGCGCCTGCGCGCCGAGCGGCTGCGGCAGGATCCCTCGAAAGACCAGCAGCGCATGCTGCAGGTGCTGCCGTACTGGCGCGCCTACCTCAACCATCGCGCGGAAGGCCGCGACGACCTGGACGAGCTGCGCTGGCTGATCGAGGAATGGCGAGTGTCGCTGTTCGCGCAGGAACTCAAGACCGCCGAGCCCGTGTCGGCCAAGCGGCTGGCGCGGGCGCTGGAGGCGCTGGAAGGCGGCTGAGCGGCGGTTGCCGGCTCAGTTGGCCGGACGCACGCGGGCGCGGGTGTTGTAGCCATCCACCTGCAGCCACCAGCCGCCGAACAGCGCGCGCGTCACCTGTACGCCGGGGCGCTCGATCGCATGACCGGTGGCCAGCGTGCTGTCGTCGCTGACCTGCCAGCGCTGGCCGTTCTCCAGGGTCAGCACCGTGCCTTTATGCCAGCCGACAAACGAGCCGGCGATGCGGCTGTCGACGGCGGCCTTGGGGCTGCTGCTGTGGCTGACCGCGCTGGCGGTGGGCATGGTCGAGGCGGGCACCGCGTCGACCATCGCGTTGGGGTGGGTCGCCAGCCATCGCTCCAGCACGGCGAGCTGTGCCGCGCTGAGGTGGTCCAGGCCGGCGTCGCGGAATGTGGCTTCACCCATGCGCTGCCGCAGCGGGTCGACGTCCGCGTTTTGCGCCCCCGCAGGCACCGGCGCGACCAGCAGCAGGACACAGAGCAGTCGGAGCGTAGGCAGCGGGACCGGGCGCATGGCGTTCTACCGTGATGATGTGGGGCCGGCGCACAGCGTACCGGACCGCACGGCGGGCGGGCAGGGCGGCCGCGCCGTGGCCGGGCTCGCATAGAATGCCTACTCGCTCCCATGGCACCGCGATGATCCCCATCACCCACGGCAATACGCCCACGCTCGCGCCCTGGCTGGCGCGCCGCGCCGAGTTGCCCGCCGTGCTGGTCGCCGCGCTCGATGCCTGCGCCGAGGCACCGGTGCTGCAGGGCGAATGCGCCGACGTGCTGGACCTGCTGGTGATGCTCGGCTGCGATGCGCAGACCCAGGCCGCCGCGCTGTGGTTTGCCCTGGCGCAGGCGGCGCCGACCGCCTACGAGGCGCAGGCGGGCGCGCTGGCGCCGGAACTGCGCCGGCTGGTGGACGGCCAGCAGGCCGCCGAGAAGGTGTGGGCGCTGCATGCTCAGCGCAGCGGCGCGGCCAGTTCCGAAGGCTTGCGCCGGCTGCTGCTGGCGATCATCCGCGATCTGCGCGTGGTGTTCGTGCTGCTGGCGCGGCAGCTGGCGCGCATGCGCACGGCGCTGGCGCTGCCGGATCCGGCGCGCGCCGAGCTGGCGCGGCTGACCCGCGACATCCACGCCCCGCTGGCCAACCGGCTCGGCATCTGGCAGCTGAAGTGGGAGCTGGAGGATCTGGCATTCCGCTATCTGGAGCCGGACACCTATCGTCGCATCGCCAAGCTGCTCGACGAACGCCGCGAAGACCGCGAGAACTTCATCCGCGAGTCGCTGGCCGAACTGGGCAAGGCGCTGACCGCCGCCGGCATCCGCGCCGATCTGGCCGGGCGGCCCAAGCACATCTATTCGATCTGGAAGAAGATGCAGCGCAAGGCGCTGGATTTTTCCGACCTGTACGACATCCGCGCCGTGCGCATCCTGGTCGACAGCGTGGCCGACTGCTACGCCGCGCTCGGCGTGGTGCACACGCTGTGGCCGCACCTGCCGGGCGAGTTCGACGACTACGTGGCGCGGCCCAAGGCCAACGGCTACCGCTCGCTGCACACCGCGGTGATCGGCCCGCGCGGCAAGACGCTGGAAGTGCAGATCCGCACCCACGAGATGCATCGGGCCAACGAGCTGGGCGTGGCCGCGCACTGGCGCTACAAGGAAGGCGGCAGCGCGGATGCCGAGTTCGAGTCGAAGATCGCCTGGATGCGCAAGCTGCTCGAACCGCGCGCCGACGGCGAAGGCGAACTGGCCGCCGAGCTGCAGACCGAGCTGCTGGAAGACCGCGTCTACCTGCTCACGCCGCGTGGCGAAGTGTTCGATCTGCCGCACGGCGCCACCGTGCTCGATTTCGCCTACCACGTGCATACCGAGGTCGGGCACCGTTGCCGCGGCGCCAAGGTCAACGGGCGCATCGTGCCGCTGACCTTCCAGCCGCACAGCGGCGATCGCGTGGAGATCCTCACCACCAAGGTCGGCGAGCCCAGCCGCGACTGGCTCTCCACCCATCACGGTTACCTCAACACGGCGCGGGCGCGGGAGAAGGTGCGCGCGTGGTTCCGCCGCATCGCGCACGATGCCAACCTCGCCGCCGGCCGCGCCATGCTGGAGCGCGAACTCAAGCGCCTGGCGATGCCAAACGCCGATCTCGCCGGCCTGCCCGCGCAGTTCCACCTGAAGACGCACGACGAGTTGCTGATCGCGCTGGCGCTCGGCGAGGTGAACCCGGGACAGATTTCGCGCCTGCTGCAGGAGGCCGCGCAGCCCCCGGCGCCGCCCGAGGCGACGCCCGCACTGCCGGCATCGCGCGCGCCGGCGATCGATCAGAGCGCGCTGAGCATCGAGGGCGTGGGCAACCTGCTCACCGTGCTGGCGCGCTGTTGCCAGCCGCTGCCGGGCGATCCGGTGCGCGGCTTCGTCACCCGCGGGCGCGGCGTGTCGGTGCATCGGGCCGACTGCGCCGCGCTGGCGCGACTGGCGCGGCGCGATCCCGAGCGGGTGATCGACGTCAGCTGGGGACGCGTGGCGGCGCAGGCCTACCAGGTCGACATCGAGCTGCACGGCTACGACCGCAAGGGCCTGCAGAAGGACGTCACCGCGGTGATCAGCAATGCGAACATCCCGATCATCGCCTCCTCCAGCCGCATGTTCGTGCGCACCGGCGAGGTGGAGATGCGCTTCACCCTGCGCGTGCGCGACTACGAGCAGCTCTCGCACCTGCTGGCCAAGCTGGTGGCGCTGCCCAACGTGGTCGATGCACGCCGTGTCGGTGGTCGCTGAGCCGGCTGGCAGTTGAACGGCGCTGCGAACCGGGGCGGTGCGGCCGAGGTCCGATGCTAAGCTTCGGCGGTTTCATCCACAGCGGCAGATCATGAGCGGACGCAACGACCCGCGCGGCCCGCAAGGGCGCACCGAGCCCACCCTGGGCAACCTCGACGACCTCGATCGCCCGGCCGCGCCCGTTTCGGCGCCCACGGACGACCTGCCGCGCGTCACCATCGATCCATCGCCACGGCGCGGCGCGCCGACACCGGCGTCCCGGGCGCCGTCACCCGAGCCGCCGCCCCGACGCGGCTGGCTGGTTCCGCTGGCGCTGCTGCTGCTGGTCGGCCTGATCACGGTGCTCTGGCTCAATCAGGATTCGCTGCGCGGACTGGTGCCGCGCACCAGCTTCAACGACGTGCTCTCGCGCGCCACCGCCGCGCTCGACGCTGGCCATCTCGACGGCAGCGACGGCACCAGCGCGCGCGAATTGTTCCAGGCCGCGCGCGCGCTGGAGCCGGACAACGACCGCGCGCTGGCCGGCCTGCGCAACGTGGGGCAGGCCGAGCTCGCCCAGGCACAGAAGCAGCTGGCGGCCGGCCAGCTCGACGAGGCCGCGCGTTCCGCTTCCGCGGCGCGCGAACTGCTCGGCGGTGGCGACGAGGTCGACCAGCTCGATCGCCGTATCGCGCAGGCCCGCACCAACGGCGTGCACGCCGACGACTTGGTCGACCGTGCCCGACAGGCGCTGGCCGCCGGCCGCCTCGATGGCGACGACGGCGCCGCCGCGCTGTTCGCCAAGGTGCTCGCCGGTGATCCCGGCAACGCGGTGGCTGCGCACGGGCTGGACCAGGTCGGCGGCGCGTATGCCGACCAGGCGCGCAAGGCGCTCGATGCCGGCGACGCGGTCAACGCCGCCGGCGCCATCGACAAGCTCGCCTCGCTGCTGCCTCGCTACGGCGACCTGCCCTCGCTGCGCGCGCAGCAGGCGCAGGTGCAGCGCGCGCACGACGATGCGGTGAACCAGGCAGTCAGCCAGGGCATGGACGCGCTGCGCGCCGGCCACATCACCGGCAGCGGCGACGACACGGCGCTGGCGCTGTTCCAGAAGGCGCTCGCGCTCGATCCGCAGAATCCCGACGCGCGCGCCGGCCTGGGCAAGGTGGTGCAGGCGCTCACCGTGCAGGCCAACGCACTGATCGACAGCGGCGGCACGGATCAGGCCAGGGCGCTGCTGGACCAGGCCGACGCGCTGGCGCCGAAGTCGGCCGATCTCGCCGCCGCGCGCGCGCGCCTGCGCCAGGACGACAAACAGGCCGCACCGGCTTCGGCGAGCACGGCCGGCACCGTGGCCGGCGCGCCGGAGGCCGCGACGCCGAAACAGGACGCCAGCCTGCTGCCGGCAATGCTTTCACCCGAGCAGCGCGCCAGGGTGGACGCGCTGGTGAGCCAGGCCAGGGATGCGGCGCAGCGCGGCGACATCATGCTGCCGCCCGGCGCCAGCGCGTACGATCTGTACCGCGGCGCGCTGGCCATCGACGGCAACAACACCGCGGCGCGCGACGGCCTGCAGAACCTGCCGGCCGTGGTGGTGCGGCTGTTCAACCAGGCGCTCGACGACGGCCGCCTCGCCACCGCCGGCGACATGCTCGGCAACCTGAGCGATCTGGCGCCCGGCGATCCCAACCAGGACCAGCTGCGCAACCGCCTAGCCACCGCGTGGCTCGATCGCGCCGAGCAACAGCTCGACACCGGCGATCGCCCGGGCGCGGCGCAGTCGCTCGATCGCGTGCGCAAGCTGGCGCCGCAGCATCCGCGCCTGCCGGAGCTGACGGCACGGCTGAATTCGGAGCCGTGAACGCATGACGATGCCGGCATGACGAACCTGATATGACGATCCTGGTGCTGGGCGCCAGCAGCCAGATCGGTCACTTCCTGCTTCCCCGCCTGCATGCGGCTGGCCACGACGTGCTCGCCATCAGTCGGCATGCGCGCGAGGCGGGTGAACACATGCGCTGGATCGTGGGGCAGCTGCCCGACGCGATGCCGCCGGAGCTGCCCGCGCTCACCGGCATCGTGAGCTATGGCCCGCTGCTGCCGTTCGCGCAGTGGCTCGGCCAGGCGAGCTTTGCAGGCACGCCGCGCATCGTGGCGACCAGCTCGATGAGCGCGCAGACCAAGCGCGATTCCGAGGTGGCGGCCGAGCGCGCGATCGCGCAGACGCTGCGCGACGGCGAGGCGGCGCTGGCCGAGGCCTGCAGCAGACGCGGCCTGCGCTGGAACGTGCTACGGCCCACCATCGTCTACGGCGCCGGGTTGGATCGCAGCCTCACACCGATCGCGCGGCGCGCGGCGCGACTGCGCGTGTTCCCGCTGCCGGCCGGGCGCGGCCTGCGCCAGCCGGTGCATGCGGACGACATCGCGCAGGCCAGCGTGGCCGCGCTGCGCGATGGCGCACCCAGCGGCCACGTGCTGCCGATCGGCGGCGGCGAACGGCTGAGCGCCGCGGCGATGTTCGGCCGCGTGCGCGCGAGCCTGCCGGTGGCCACGCTGCCGTTGCCGATCCCGCGTGTGCTGCTGCACATGGGGCAACAGCTCGCGCCGTCGATGCGCGGTCCGCTGGCCCGGCTGGAGCAGGATCTGGTGGCCGACAACGCCGAGCTGATCCGCCTGCTCGGCGTCGAGCCGCGGCCATTCCATCCCGACGCGCGCAGCTGGGGCCTGGCGGCGCGCTGATCGTCATCGCACGCGCCCGATGCTGCCCGCGTTGCGCCACGCAAACCCGGTGCGCATTCATATTCGCGCCGGGCGGCAGGGCCTATCATCGTTTTTCGCCTTGATCCGGAACTCCACGCGTTGGCCTTTCTGACCCGACTTCAATCGTTCGCCCGCACCGCGTGGCCGTGGGTGCGCGTGCCGTTCTGGATCGGCATGGGCCTGTTCTTCGGCTTCCTGCTGCCATACACGCTGATCCTCAACAAGCGAGTGCAGGATCGTTTCAACGACCTGGTATTCGCCGTGCCCACCCGCGTCTACGCGCGGCCGCTGGAGCTGGCGCCCGGCGTGGCGATGACGCCCGCTGCGCTGGAGCTGGAGCTCACCTTCGCCGGCTACAGCAACGACGGCAAGGGCGAGGTGGCCGGCCGCTGGGCGAAGCAGGGCACGCGCTACACGATCGCCTCGCGCGGCTATGCCGGACCGGACGGCGGCGAGTTGCCCAAGCGCATCCGCATCGCGCTCGGCCGCGGGCAGGTGAGCTCGCTGGTGGATGCCGACAGCGGCAAGCCGATCAAGCTCACCCATCTCGATCCCGCGCGCATCGCCACGGTGTACGGCGCGCAGCAGGAAGAGCGTCGCATCGTGCGCCTCGCCGACGTGCCGCCGCTGCTGATCAGCGGCCTGCAGGCGGTGGAGGATCGCGACTTCAAGCACCACATCGGTCTCGATTTCACCGCCATCGCGCGCGCGGCGTTCGCCAACCTGCGTGCCGGCCACACCGTGCAGGGCGGTTCCACGCTTACCCAGCAGCTGGTGCGCAACCTGTTCCTGGATCGCAACCAGAACTTCACCCGCAAGATCAACGAGGCGATCCTCTCGCTGCTGATCGAGGCGCACTACCCGAAGGACCGGATCCTGCAGGCCTACGTCAACGAGGTGTTCCTCGGCCAGCAGGGCAGCCAGGCGGTGCACGGCTTCGCCGCGGCGGCGGAGTTCTATTTCGGTCGCCGGCTGGAAGACCTGCGTCCGCAGGAAATCGCCCTGCTGGTGGGCATGGTGAAGGGCCCGAGCTACTACGATCCGCGGCGTTATCCGCAGCACGCGCTGCAGCGGCGCAACCTGGTGCTGCAGCAGTTCCAGCAGACCGGCCTGCTCGACGCCGCGCAGGCCGGCGCGGCGCAGGCCGCGCCATTGGGCATCGCCGACAACGCGCAGCTGCCGCACAACCGCTTTCCCGCCTTCATGGACCTGGTGCGCAGCCAGATCACCGCCGACTTCGACGACGACACGCTGCGCGCCGGCAATCTGTCGATCTTCACCACGCTGGACCCGGCCGCCCAGCTCTACGCCGAGCAGGCGGTGACCAGCACGATGAAGACGCTGGGCAAGCGCGGCGATCCGGTGCAGGCCGCCGGCGTGGTCACCGATGCCCACACCGGCAGCGTGCTGGCGGTGGTCGGCAGCAAGATCCCGGGCGACACCGGCTTCAACCGCGCGATGGACGCGCAGCGCCCGGTCGGCTCGACGATCAAGCCGTTCGTCTACCTGGTGGCACTCACCGATCCGTCGCAATGGAACCTCGGCACCCTGCTGGACGACGGCCCGATCAGCATGCGCCAGCCCGACGGCACCATGTGGGAGCCGCACAACGACGACAACCAGAGCCACGGCATGCTGCCGATGGTCGATGCGCTGGCGCACTCGTGGAACCTCGCCACCATCCATCTCGGGCTGCAGGTGGGGCTGCCGCGCATCAAGGCGTTCCTCGAGTCGTTCGGCTTCACCGACATCAACCCCAGCCCGTCGCTGCTGATCGGCGCGCAGGACATGGCGCCATTGCAGCTGGCCCAGCTCTACCAGTACCTCGCCTCCGACGGCCACGCGCTGCCGCTGCTGGCGGTGCGTGGCGTGCTCGACGGCAGCGGCCGCACGATCAAGCGCTACGAGGTGCAGCAGGGGCCGGGCGAATACCAGAGCGCCGTGCGCCTCACCACCTGGGCGATGCAGCAGGTGGCGCTGTTCGGCACCGCGCATTCGATCGGCGACTCGGGGCTGGCCTGGCTCAATGCCGCCGGCAAGACCGGCACCAGCAACGACATGCGCGACAGCTGGTTTGCCGGCTTCACCGGCCAGCACCTGGCGGTGTTCTGGATGGGCCGCGACGACAACAAGCCCACCGGCCTGTTCGGCGCCACCGGCGCGCTGCGCGTGTGGCGCGACCTGTTCGCCAAGCTGCCCACGCGCCCGCTGTCGGCCGATCCAGGGCCCGGGCTGGAGCTGGCGTGGATGAATCCCTCCGACGGCAAGCGCACCGACCCGCAGTGCGAGGGGGCGCGCCAGCTTGCCGTGGTGGCTGGCAGCCTGCCGCCGGATACCGAGGGCTGCTTCTGGCAACGGGTGGGTGATTTCTTCGGCGGCAGCCACGACAATCCGCCGCCGCCCAATCCCGCTCCCGTGCAGTAGACCCCATGTCCTTGCGTCGTTCCCTGCGTTTCCTGATTCCCGCGTCCGCCATCGTGCTGGGCGGCTGCGCGCTGTTCGCCGCGCCGCCGCCTCCCGCCCCAGCCCGCACGCCGCGGCCGAACTACGATCTGGTCGCGTCGATCCGCGCCGCCGGCGAGCGCGAAAAATCCATCATCGACGTGACCCCGCTGCGCGATCCGGCGGTCACGACGTTGCAGGAAGGCGCTCGGGCGGACGAGCGCGCCGGCCGCTACCCCGACGCAGCCGCCAAGCTCGACCAGGCGCTCAAGCTCAGCCCCGAGTCGCCCGACCTGTTGCAGGATCGTGCCGAGATCGCCGTGCGCATGCGCGATTTCCCGATGGCCGAAAAGCTGGCGCACCAATCGTGGTCGCTCGGTCCGAAGCTGGGCCCGCTGTGCGCGCGCAACTGGCAGACCGTGGTGGAAATGCGCCTGCAGGCCGACGACGGCGCCGGCGCCGCCAGCGCGCGCAAGTGGGTGCAGACTTGCCACAAGGCCGGCGTCAACCGCTACTGATCGCCATCGTCCGCCAGCTGCAGCAGGCCGCCGTAGCCGAGCACCTCACCCAGCAGCGGCAGGGCGATGCTCACGTCGAACCGATAGTCGCCCGCCTCGATCCGCTTGCCTGCATGCGTCCTTGGCAGCAGCCACAGCGGCAGCGGCCAGCGTCCGAGGCGCGCACCGATGCAGCGCCACTGCCAGCCGCCGTCGACCACGTCCACCTGCAGGCGCAGGGTGATCGCACCGGTTTCCTCGATCCAGCCGCCGTCCGGCCAGCGGCCGTAGGGGCGGAACGTGGAGGCGAAGCGTGCGCCGTCGTCGAAGCGGCGATCCCAGTGCAGGCGGCCATCGAGATGGTGGATGCCCACCTGCAGTCGATGTACGGTGCCGTCGGTCGGAATGCCCAGCTTGCGCGCGAGACGCCGGCCGAAAACGCCGACCAGGCCGCGGCCGAAGCGGATCGTCAGCGGTCCATGCAGCGTGCCGCCGCGGCGGTGCAGGGTCTGCAGCTGCGGATGCAGTTGCCCGAACGCCGACCCGAACCAGCGGCTGACCGCGGTGTCGTCTGTGGCTGATTCCGGCGCGATCGGCTCAGCCATGTAGGTTGTTCCATGCCGCCAGCACCAGCCACAGCGCGAGCAGCGGCAGCAGGCCGGCTGCGCTGATCCAGTCGCTGCGCCGTTCGGCCCGGCGGTAGCCAGGCCAGTGACCGAGCGTCAGCAGCCGCAGCGTGACGCGGCCGAGGTGAAACAGCACGCGCTCCCACAGCAGATCGCCGAGCAGCCATCGGCCCAGATGCAGCAGTCCGTCCCACGCGGCTTCCAACATCGGCGGTCCCTGCAGTGGCGGTACCAAGGCGCAGCGTACCGACAAGCCAGCGGCGCGCAAGCGACGCCGCAGGCAGTCGCCGTGCGCTCGCCGCCTCCGCAGCCCTCCGCCATACTTGGTGGATGATCGATCTCGATGACGCCGCGACCGATGACATCGGTGCGCTGCTCGGCGCCGACGGCCCGTTTGCCCGCGAGCTGCCCAACTTCGCCCCGCGCGCCGCGCAGCAGGACATGGCGCGCGCGGTGGCGCACGCCATCGCCGAGCGCGAGACGCTGATCGCCGAGGCCGGCACCGGCACCGGCAAGACCTTCGCCTACCTGGTGCCGGCGCTGTTGTCCGGTGCGCGGGTGATCGTCTCCACCGGCACCAAGGCGCTGCAGGACCAGCTGTTCTTCCGCGATCTGCCGCGCGTGCGCTCGGTGCTCGGCAGCCGGCTGAAGACCGCGCTGCTGAAAGGGCGCGCCAACTACCTGTGCCTGTACCGGCTCGACCAGACCGTGCGCGACGGCGGCAGCCTGGATGCGGTGCAGGCGAACCAGCTCGCCGCCATCCGCACCTGGTCGGCGCGCACGCGTCACGGCGACCGCATGGAGCTGGCCGAGGTGCCGGAGGAGTCGCCGCTGTGGCCACGGGTCACCTCCACACCGGAGAACTGCCTGGGCGTGGAGTGTCCGTTCTACGACGACTGCCACGTGGTGAAGGCGCGGCGCGAGGCGCAGGAGGCGGACGTGGTGGTGGTGAACCACCATCTGCTGTTCGCCGACCTCGCGCTCAAGCAGGAAGGCTTCGGCGAGATCCTGCCCGGCGCGCAGGCGTTCATCCTCGACGAGGCGCACCAGGTGCCGGAGCTGGCCGGGCAGTTCTTCTCGCAGAGCGTGAGCGCGCGCCAGCTTGCCGAACTCGGCCAGGACACGCTGGCCGAATGCGCTGGCATCACCGGCGCGATCGGCCTGCTGCTGGAGCCGGTGGAAGCGCTGCAGGACGCGTTGAAGAAACTGCGCGCGGCAATGGAGTCGCTGCCGGCGCGCGGCCCGTTCGCCGAGCTGGACAGCCGCGCCGCCGTGCGTGATGGCCTGCACGAGGTGACCGAGCTGGTCGCCACGCTGTCCGACCAGCTGGCCTCGCAGGCCGAGCGCTCGCGCGGCTTCGCCAACGTCTACGAGCGCTCGCTGGCGATCAGCGAGCGGCTGGAGCGCATCGTCGAAGGCCAGGCCGGCGAGGCGCGCGGCATCGATGTGCGCTGGTATGAGCTGTTCCCGCGCGGCTTCGCCATCCACGCCACCCCGCTGGACCTGGCTGCGCCGCTGCGCGCGATGCGCGAGCGCACCCAGGCAGCGTGGATCCACACCTCGGCCACGCTGTCGGTGGGCGGCGAGTTCGGCCACTTCGCGCGTCAGCTGGGGCTGGAAGATCCGCAGACGCTGAGCCTGGAAAGCCCGTTCGACTACGCCACGCAGGCGCTGTGCTACCTGCCGCCGGGATTGCCCGACCCGGCCGCGCGCCACTACACCGACAAGGTGCTCGACGCCGTGCTGCCGGTGCTGCAGGCGTCGCACGGTCGCGCGTTCCTGCTGTTCACCTCGCATCGTGCATTGCGCCGCGCCGCCGAGCTGCTGCGCACGCGCGTGCCGTGGCCGCTGTTCGTGCAGGGCGAGGCACCGCGGCACCGGCTGCTGGAGGAGTTCCGTGCCAGCGGCCACGGCGTGCTGCTCGGCGCGGCGAGTTTCTGGGAAGGGGTCGACGTGGCCGGCGAGGCGCTCAGCGTGGTGGTGATCGACAAGCTGCCGTTCGCCGCGCCGGACGATCCGGTGCTGCAGGCGCGGCTGGAGGCGCTGGAGCAGGCTGGCATCAATCCCTTCATGGGCTGGCAGGTGCCCAGCGCGGCGATCGCGCTCAAGCAGGGCGCGGGGCGGCTGATCCGCGACGTGCGCGATCGCGGCGTGCTGGTGCTGTGCGATCCGCGCCTGCTCGGCAAGGGCTACGGCAAGCTGTTCCTGGCCAGCCTGCCGCCGATGCCGCGCACGCGTGAGCTCACCGACGTGCAGGCATTTTTTCAGGCGCCAGCTTCAGACCACGACTGACACGGGGAGATCGACATGGCCAAGGCAATCGGACTGGGCGGCATCTTCTTCCGCTCGCGTGACCCGCAGGCGCTGGCGCAGTGGTATGCCACGCACCTGGGGCTGGCGGTGGATCCTGCCTACGGCGGCGTGCGCTTCGACGAGGACGCATCGCGGCCCGGATTCACGCTGTGGACGCCGTTCGCGCAGGACACCGGGTACTTCGGCGACGAGGCACAACCGTTCATGCTCAACTTCCGCGTCGATGATCTCGATGCACTGCTCGACCAGTTGCGCGCTGCCGGCGTGTGGGTGGACGAGCAGCGTGAGGACGGCGAGTTCGGCCGCTTCGGCTGGATTCGCGATCCGGAGGGCCGGCGCGTCGAGTTGTGGCAGCCGCCCGGGTAAGCTGCGGCGGGGTGCACCCGGTCGCGATGCGGCTTGGTGCAGTGCAAGGTACATACGTATTCAGGTCGAGCCGGCGCCGGCGGCGTCGCAGAATCGGCCGGACTTCAACATCCAGGGGTGGGGACACACGATGGCAACGATTGCAACTACGGCGGACGCCGAACAGCACGCCACGCTGCGCGTGGTGGTGATCGCGGCGGCCGCCGCGCTGGGTGGCTTCCTGTTCGGCTTCGACACGGCGGTGATCAACGGCGCGGTGGACGCGATCCGCGGCGCGTTCGGGCTGAACGCAGGTGAGATCGGCATCACGGTGTCCTGCGCGCTGCTCGGCTCGGCTGCCGGCGCCTGGTACGCCGGTTCGCTGGCCGACCGCTTCGGCCGCGTGCGCACCATGCAGGTGGCGGCACTGCTGCTGGCGGTCAGCGCACTCGGCTCGGGCCTCGCCTTCGGCGTGTGGGATCTGATCCTGTGGCGCGTCGTCGGCGGCATCGGCGTGGGCGTGGCCTCGGTGATTGCGCCCACCTACATCGCCGAAGTCTCGCCGGCGCGCGTGCGCGGGCGACTCGGCTCGATGCAGCAGCTGGCGATCGTGCTGGGCATCTTCGTGGCGCTGCTCAGCGACGCGTGGCTGGCCGGCACGGCCGGCGGCGCGGCCAACACGCTGGCGTTCGGGCTGGCGGCCTGGCGCTGGATGTTCCTGATCGCGGTGATTCCGGCGCTGATCTACGGCGGCCTGGTGCTCGGCGTGCCCGAGTCGCCGCGTCACCTGGTGGCCAAGGGCAAGCTCGCCGAGGCCAAGAACGTGCTGCGCCAGGTGCTCGGCATGAGCAGCGATAGCGCGCTGGACAAGAAGGTGGATGACATCGCGCACAGCCTGAAGATGGAATACCGCCCGCGCCTGCGCGACCTGCGTGGTCCGACCGCCGGCCTGCTGCCGGTGGTGTGGGTCGGCATCCTGCTGTCGGTGTTCCAGCAGTTCGTGGGCATCAACGTGATCTTCTACTACTCGTCCACGCTGTGGCATTCGGTGGGCTTCAGCGAGGCCGACTCGTTCACCATCACCGTGGCCACCTCGGTGGTGAACGTGTTGGTGACCCTGGTGGCGATCGCGCTGGTCGACAAGATCGGCCGCAAGCCATTGCTGGTGGTCGGCTCGGCCGGCATGGCGCTGACCCTCGGCGTGATGGCGTGGTGCTTCTCGCAGGCCACCGGCACGGGTGCCGACCTGGTGCTGCCGCATTCGGTGGGGCCGGTGGCGCTGGTGGCCGCCAACGCCTACGTGGTGTTCTTCGGCCTGAGCTGGGGCCCGATGGTGTGGGTGCTGCTGGGCGAGATGTTCCCCAACCGCATCCGCGCGATCGCGCTGGCGGTGGCGGCCTCGGCGCAGTGGCTGGCCAACTTCGTGATCAGCTCCACCTTCCCGGCGCTGGCGCAGATCGGCCTGACCTTCGCCTATGGCCTGTACGCGGCGTTCGCGCTGATCTCGCTGTTCTTCGTGCTGTCGGCCGTGCGCGAGACCAAGGGCATCGAGCTGGAAGACATGCAGGGCTGACGCCCGCGCTCTTGCAGGATCGGGCCGGCGCGCCTGCGTCCGGCCCGATATCGTCATCGCGCCCGCGGCGACCCGCCCGGGCGCAGCCATCCGGCCGCGCTGTCATGCCCGTTCCGCCGATGCGAGAATGCGCGCATGAACCTGCTTGCGATCGAAACCGCCACCGAATCGTGCTCCGTTGCCCTCGTGCATGGCGATGAGGTGATCGCGCGCAGCGAACTGGCGCCGCGCCGCCACGCCGAGCTGGTGCTGCCGATGGCCGATGCGCTGCTGGCCGAGGCCGGCATCGGCCGCCACGCACTGGACGCGATCGCGGTGGGCCGCGGCCCCGGTGCCTTCACCGGCGTGCGACTGGGCGTGTCGCTGGCGCAGGGCATGGCGCTGGCGCTGGACGTGCCCGTGGTGACCATCTCCTCGCTTGCCGCGCTGGCGCTGGAGGCGCCCGACGACGACAGCGACGCGGCCATCCTCGCCGTGATCGACGCCCGCATGGGCGAGCTCTACGTGGCCTGCTACCGACGCGACGGCCTCGGCGGCCTGATCGCGCTGGACGACGAGCGGGTCGCCACCGCCGAGTCGCTACTGCTGCCTCCGAGCGATGCCTGGCATGTGGTCGGCAGCGGCTGGGCGACCTACGCCGAGGTGCTGGGTGAACGGCTGGCCGGACGCGTCGTGCGATCGGCGCACGGCGATCGCTTTCCGCAGGCCGTGCATGTGGCGAGCCTCGCGGTGCGCGAGTGTCTCGCCGGCCGGGCGCAGGCGCCCGAACTGGCGCTGCCGGTTTACCTGCGCGACAAGGTGGCGTTGACGCTGGCGGAGCAGGGGCGCCGATGAGCCGCTTCCTCGCGGGCTGGCGGCTGCGCTGAGCCACGATGACCGCTCCGTCCACCCGGCTCGATGTACTGGAACGCGATGCATCCCTGCGCGAGCCCGGACGGCTGCGCGAGCGCAGCGATGCGCTGGACTGGCTCGACACTTGCCTTGCGCTTGGCGTCTCCGCGGCCGGTGACGACGCGGTGCTGCGCCAGCGCATCGAGGCGCTCGCCGCCGAATTGCAGGCGGTGGACGACGCGTTGTCCGCGCAGATCCGCCAGGCGATCCGGCGCGGTGAGGGCGCGCAGGCTCTGCGTGCCTGGATGGCGGCCGCTGCATCCGGTCCCGACGCGGACGATTCCAGCGATCGCTATGACCATCTCGACAACCTGATCAGCGGCGTGCTGGCGATTCGCGAATCGCCGGGGCCGATCACGCCGCTGGACCAGGGCATGGTGTTCTACCAGCCCACGCCGGCGCGGCACATCTTCGACGCGCTGACCCGGCTGGCGCTGGACGAGCACGACGTGCTGGTCGACCTCGGCTCGGGGATGGGCCACGTTCCGCTGCTGGCGGCGATCTGTTCGCCGGCGCGCTGCATCGGCGTCGAATGGCAGGAGGCCTACGTGGCCTCGGCGCGCCGGTGCGCACAGGAGCTTGGGCTGGTGCGGGCGGCGTTCGTGCAGGGCGATGCGCGCCAGGCCGATCTGTCCAGCGGCACCGTGTTCTATCTCTACACGCCGTTTGATGGCGACATGCTGCACGTCATGCTCGACCGCGTCGCTGCCGAGGCGCGCAGCCGGCCGATCCGCCTGTGCACGCTCGGACCGTGCACGGAAAGGGTCGCCCGCGAATCCTGGCTGCGCCCGGTCGGTGCGTGCCGACCGGATCGCCCCGCCATATTCCACGGCCGCTAGCGCGGCCGCTCAGAGCTGTCCCATCGCCAGCTGCACGGCGAGGCTGCTGATCGCCACCGCCGCCCACACGCCCAGCCCGAGCAGGATCGGGCGCACGCCGGTGGAGGCCATGCGGCGCAGGTTGGCCGACAGGCCCACGGCGGTCAGCGCCACCACGATCAGGAACTCGGCCGCCATGTGCAGCGGCGCCTGCAGCGCCACCGGCACGAAGCCGGCCGAACGCACCGCCGAGGCCACCAGGAACCACAGGATGAACCAGGGGAAGATGCGCGACAGCTTGAAGTCGCTGCCGCCGCGGCGCTTCTCGCGCACCGCCACGGCGATCGCCAGCGCAATGCACACCGGGATGATCAATGTGGCGCGGGTCAGCTTGACGATGGTGGCGAAGTCGCCGGCGTCGCGGCTGTAGCTGTAGCCGGCCGCCACGACCGACGAGGTGTCGTTGATCGCCGTTCCGGCCCACATGCCGAAGCCCAGGTCGGACAGGTGCAGCAGGTGACCGAGCAGCGGGAACAGCAGCACCGCGACCAGGTTGAACAGGAAGATGGTGGAGATCGCGAACGCGGTGTCGTGCTCGTCGGGGCGCAGGATCGGCGTCACCGCGGCGATCGCCGAGCCGCCGCAGATCGCGGTGCCCACGCCGATCAGGATCTTCAGGTCGTCGTGCACGCGCAGCCAGCGCCCCAGCGCCCAGGCGGCTACGAAGGCCACGCTCATCGTCACCAGGGTGACCGACAGCGACTGCAGGCCGGTCTTCGCCACCTGGTCCAGGCTCAGCCCGAAGCCCAGCGCGATGATCGACCACTGCAGCACCTGCTTGGAGGCGAACTGGATGCCGGGACGCAGCCGTGTCGGCAGGCTGAGCGCGTTGGCAATGACGATGCCCAGCACGATGCCGATCACCGGGCCGCCGACCAGGGTGAAACGACGCCCCAGCGCGAACGCGGCGGCGGCGATCAGCACCGTCAGCAGCAGACCGGGCAGGCGGGCTGCCAGCGTGGGGGCCGCTGTCTCATTCGCCGGGGAGGTTGCTGGTGCATCGTGGAGAGCCGGGCTCATCGGGGTGTTCCTTGGGAAGGGCCGGGCCATGATCGTCGGAACTTTGAATCAGGAAAACTTGAAATATCTTATTCGTTGTATAAGTTCTACTGATGATCAACATCAGCCCGCGCCAGCTCGAGGTATTCGTGCACGTCGCCACGCTCGGCAGCGTGCGCGCGGCAGCCCAGCAACTGCACCTGACCCAGCCCGCCGCCAGCATGGCGTTGCGCGACATGGAGCATCAGCTCGATGCGCCGGTGTTCGATCGCGAGCGCGGGCGCCTGCACCTCAATGCACGCGGCCGCGAGCTGCTGCCGCTGGCGCAGGAGCTGCTGGAGCGCTATGCCGAGTTCGGCCGGCGCGGCAAGGACGACGTGATGCTCGGCGGCGAGTTGCGCGTCGGCACCAGCAACACGGTGGGCAACTACCGCGTGGGCGAACTGCTCGGCGACTTCATCGGCGCGCATCCGCAGGTGACCGTCCGCCTGCGCGTGGCCAACACCGAGGCGATTGCCGCGGCGATGCTCGATCACGGCCTTGACGTCGGCTGCGTGGAGGGGCCGGTGGCCCACCCGCAGCTGGAGGTGCGCCCGTGGCGCGTGGACAGCCTGGTGGTGTGCGCTCGCCCGGATCACCCGCTGGCCCAACGCCGTCGCCTCGCCGCCGAACACTTCGCTGGGGCGCGCTGGGTGCTGCGCGAGCCCGGATCGGCCACCCGCGTGCTGAGCGAGCGGGCGCTGGGCCAGCTGCCCAGTGGCGAGACCGTGCTGGAGCTCGATCAGATCGAGGCGATCAAGCAGGCGGTGGTGGCTGGCCTGGGCATCGCCTGCCTGCCGGCCGTAGCGGTGAGCGACGCGGTCGCGGCCGGGCGCCTGAAGATTCTCAAGACGCCGTTCCTCGATCTGGAGCGCCAGCTCTCGCTGCTGGTGCATCGCCAGCGCTACCGCAGCGTGGTGCTGGAGGCGTTCCTGCGGACCTTGTGATGGTCCGCGGGGCGGTCAGGCGGGCAGGGCGCTGTCGAGCGTGGCCAGCAGCGCCTCGACCTGTTCGTGGGTGTGCGCACGGATCAGCTGCGGCGCCAGGCGCCGCAGCTCGCTGCGGTCCAGCTCGCCGAGGCGGTCGCGCACCTGCAGGATCTGGCTGGGGTGCATGCTGAACTCGCCCAGGCCCAGCGCCAGCAGCAGCGCGGTGAAGTTCACGTCGCCGCCGATCTCGCCGCACAGGCTCACCGACTTGCCCACGCGCCGCCCGGCGCTGATGACGTGGCAGATCAGTCGCAGCAGCGCGGGGTGGAGCGGGTTGTAGACATTCTCCAGCGCGTCATTGCCGCGATCGGCGGCCAGCACGTACTGCGCCAGATCGTTGGTGCCGATGGCCAGGAAGTCGGCGTGCTCGAGCAGGGCGCGCACGGTGATCGCCGCGGCAGGCACCTCGATCATCGCGCCCAGCGGCAGTTTCTCCGGCAGGTCGATGCCTTCCTGCTTGAGTTCCTGCCGGGCCAGCTTGAACAACGTGCGCACCGCGATCAGTTCGTCCGGCTGGGTGATCATCGGCACCAATACGCGCATCGGCCCATAGCAGGCGGCGCGCAGGATGGCGCGGATCTGCGTGGTGAACACCGCCGGATGGCGCAGCGACAGGCGCACGCCGCGCACGCCCAGCGCCGGGTTGTCCTCGCCACGCAGTGCGATGCCCGCGGCGTCGGCCTTGTCAGCGCCCAGGTCGAGCGTACGGATCGTCACCGGCAGGCCGCCCATGCCCATCACCAGGTCCCGATAGGCAACGAACTGCTCCTCTTCGCTGGGCAGGCCCTTGTGGCGCAGGAACAGGAACTCCGTGCGGTACAGGCCCACGCCGTCGGCGCCGCGGGCGCGGGCCATTGCCACGTCGGTGGCGGATTCGGCGTTGGCCAGCAATTTGATTTCCACGCCATCGCGGGTGCGCGAGGGGGCATTGGCGAGCTTGGCCAGGCGCCGGCCTTCCAGCGCCGCCTCGCGTTGCCAGGCGCGGTAGCGGGAGAGATCCTGCGCGGTCGGATGGACGATTGCCTCGCCCTGCTCGGCGTCGAGCAGGATCAGGTCGTCGTCGTGGATGGTCGACAGCGCGTCGCGCGTGCCTACCAGCATCGGCAGGTCCAGGCTGCGCGCGAGGATCGCGCTGTGTGAGTAGGGGCTGCCCGAGCTGGCGACCACGCCGAGCAGGCCGTGCCCGGCCAGGTGCGCCATGTCGCCCGGCGCGATGGTGTCGGCGATCAGGATCTCGCCCACCCGCGCGGCCAGCTTGCGCTCCTCGGCGGTGGTCTGCCGCTGCAGCGCGGAAATCACCCGGTTGATGACCTGGTCGACGTCCTCGCGCCGGCTGCGCAGGTAGGGATCGTCCATCGCTTCGAACACCGCCGCGATGCGGTCGCGCTGCTTTTTCAGGGCGCTGCCGGCGCGGTAGTGGCCGATGCGGATCATGTCGTCGAGCCCGCGCAGCATTTCCGGGTCGTCCAGCAGCAGGGTGTGCGCGTCGATGAACTCGTTCACCTCGCGTGCCAGTGCGCCGTGCAGCTTGGTGCGCAGCTCACGCAGCTCCTGGCGGGCGGTGTCCAGCGCCAGATGCAGCAGTTCGAGCTCGGCATCGACCTCGTCCTCGCCCAGCGGACGGTTGTCCACCGCATAGCGGCTCGGCTGCACCAGGCGCGCACGGCCCAGGCACATGCCCCTGGCGGCCACGGTGCCGGGCAGGCTCTGCCTCATGCGTCGCCACCGCCCGCGGGGCGACGGATACGTGAGACGCGCGACGACAGCAAGCCAACGTGGGGAGGCGGCTCGACCGGCACGCCGCGACAGCCGCACACGTGCATCGCCGCCGATGCGCGCAGCGTTGCCGTTTCCCGCGTCACGTTTTCAGCCTTCATCTCATCCGCCCTCGTCGAACTTGCGCTCGAACAGGTCGACCACCGCATCCAGTGCGGTCTGTTCATCCGGCCCCTCGGTACGCACGGTCAGTGCGGTGCCGATGCCAGCTGCCAGCATCATCACGCCCATGATGCTCTGGGCATTCACCTCGCGCCCCTTGCTGATCAGCCACACGGTGGATTTGAAGCCCTGTACCAGCTGTACCAGCTTGGCCGAAGCGCGCGCATGCAGGCCGAGCCGGTTGGATACCACGATCTCTTTTTCAAGCATGGTCGATGAAGATTCCTCCGCGGCCACCGCTGGCGGCGATTTCCACCAGTTCGTCCAGCGGCTTGTCCGCATAGTTGAGCACGCGCAGCAGCATCGGCAGGTTGAGCCCCGAAACGCAGCGCAGACGGACCCCGAGCGAGGCCAGCGACAATCCGATGTTGCACGGCGTAGCGCCGTACAGATCGGCCAGTACCAGCACGCCATCGCCGTGGTCGAGCTCGCGGGCGTGGCGCGCGGTCAGCGTGCGCATCACTTCCGGATCGGCCTGCGGCGGCACCTCCACCGCGTCCACGCGCAGCGGCAGCTTGGGCATCACGTGATGCGCCGCGGAAATCAGCGCCCTGCCGACGGATTCATGGGTCATCAGGAGCACACCGACGCTCATGTCGTCACTCCAGTTCACGATGAAAGGTGAGTACGCCGCCGCGGCGCGCGCGGAAATGCGCGGCGAGCTGCTCCACCAGGTACACCGAGCGATGACGCCCGCCCGTGCAGCCGATCGAGATGGTGACGTAGCTGCGGTCATCCGCCTCGAAGCGCGGCAGCCAGGCTTCCAGCCAGCGCACGGTGTCGGCGAAGTACTCGCCGACCAGCGGATCGGCATCGAGGAAATCGCGCACCGGCGCATCCTTGCCCGACAGCGGCCGCAGCTGCGGCTGCCAGTGCGGATTGGGCAGGCAGCGCGCGTCGAACACGAAGTCCGAATCCAGCGGCAGTCCGCGCTTGAATGCGAACGACTGGAACATCACGGTGAGCCCTTCGGTGGCGCGCGCGTAGTCGGTGGCGACCAGGCGCCGCAGCTGGTGCACGTTGAGCGCGCTCGAATCGATCACCTTTTCAGCGATGCCCATCAGCGGGCGCAACAGGCGCCGCTCGGCTGCGATCGCGTCGGCCAGCGACACGTTGCGCATGGCCAGCGGGTGACGGCGACGCGTTTCCGAGTAGCGCTTGATCAGCACCTCGTCGCGGCAATCGAGGAAGATCAGGTGGACCTGCACGCCGGCCTCGGCCAGCTCGGAGAGCACGCTGGGCATGATCTCGATGTCGTGCTCGCGGTTGCGCGCGTCCACGCCTACCGCGATGCGTGTCATGCGCTGGCCGCCGCGGTCTTCCAGCACGGCATTCACCAGCCGCGGAAGCAGGCTGGCCGGCAGGTTGTCCACGCAGTAGAACTCCAGGTCCTCCAGCGCGCGCAGGGCCACCGTCTTGCCGCCGCCGGACATGCCGGTCAGCACCACCAGATGCACGGCGTTGGGTCCGGCCTGGGCAATCACCGCGGTGTCGTTAGGGTCCACACATCACCATGGGGGCAGGCGGCGCATCTGGTGCGCCTGTCGGTCGATGAAAGTCTGCGCCGGGTCGAAACCCTTGCTCTTGAGCGCGTGGTTGCGCACGGCCGCCTCGACCAGCACGCCGAGGTTGCGCCCCGGTGCCACCGGAATGGTGATCATCGGCACCGCCACCTCGAATATCTCGCGATGGCCGATGTCGCCGGTGAGGCGAGTCAGCGCGTCGGTGTCCTCGCCGTCGCGCAGCGGCTTCAGGTGGATCACCAGGCGCAGGTACTTCGACGCCTTCACCGCGGTATGGCCGAACATCTCGCGCACGTTGAGCACGCCCAGGCCGCGCACTTCCAGCAGGTCCTGCAGCAGCTCGGGGCAGGTGCCGTCGATGACGTCGGGCGCGATCAGGGTGAATTCGGTGGCGTCGTCGGCCACCAGCCGGTGACCGCGGCTGATCAGCTCCAGTGCCAGCTCGCTCTTGCCCGAGCCGGACTCGCCGGTGATCAGCACGCCGATCGAGAACACTTCCAGAAACACGCCATGCAGGGTGATCCGCGGCGCCAGCATGCGCGCCAGGTGGTACTGCATCCAGGTCAGCAGCTCGTGGCCGCGCTTGGCGCTGATCCACAGCGGGGTGTTGGTTTCCTCGGCCACCTCGCGCAAGTCGGAGGGCACCGCCTGGTCCTTGGTGACGATGAGCGCGACCGGCTGATACGCCGCGATCTTGTTGATCGCCTCCCAGCGTTGGCGCGAATCGAGCTCGTCGAGGTACTTCAGCTCCTCGGTGCCGATGATCTGGAT
The DNA here is from genome assembly GCF_044904665.1 of Dyella ginsengisoli. Taxonomy (NCBI): domain Bacteria; kingdom Pseudomonadati; phylum Pseudomonadota; class Gammaproteobacteria; order Lysobacterales; family Rhodanobacteraceae; genus Dyella; species Dyella ginsengisoli. Next base: position 260,425 of record NZ_JADIKM010000002.1, on the reverse strand, counting down.
CTTGTTCGGATAAATGACGTTGAGGTAGCCGACCAGCGAGGGACGGCGCGTCTGCGTCACGCCGCGTTCCAGCACGCGGCCTTCGCCGCGCATGCCGGCCGCCCAGCGCAGCGCCATGCGCTCATGCACGCCATCGAAGAGTTGTCGGGCAGTGAGCCGGTCCACGTCATCGGGTCCTTTGGCCGGGCTGGCGGCCGGTGCGGCCGCCAGGGGGCAGGGACCATTGTGCCAGCTTGTGCTGCGGCGGCGCAGTCGCGCCCGAGCGGAAACGAGAGCGGCCCGCCGAAGGGGCGGGCCGCGGGTGGATCGTGCGGACGGGGTGGCGGCTCAGCCGTACAGGCGCTCGTCGCGGCGCACTTCGGCCTTGTGCTTGTCGCACACTTTCTCGCGGTGCTTGCGCAGTTGGGTCACCAGCTTTTCGAACATGATGTCGATGGAGACGTACATGTCCGGCTCGAAGGCCTCGGCGTGGAGCAGGGCGCCGGAGGAGGTATGCAGCGTTCCTTCCGCCTTCTGCTGCAGTTTGTCCAGCGAAAGCACCACGGCCAGGCTGGTCAATCGGTCATCGAGGCGGGTGAGGCGGTCGAGCCTGTCGGTGACATGCGCGCGCATGGCTTCGGTGATATCGACGTGCTGACCGCTGAGTTGGAATTGCATGTTGCGCCTCCTCTGTTACTGCCGCCTTCGCGGCGTGATTCGATGCGTCGGCCGGGCCGCATGCCCGGTGCGCATCCACAGTCATCTGGTGCTGCCCCGTTCTGACGCCGTCGCCTCGCCGAGGTTCCGCGGGATGCGCGGATCGTTCAGCCGGCGCGCTGGCGTTCGCTGGAGCTGGGAATTCGCATGGCCTCCCGGTATTTAGCGACAGTGCGGCGCGCCACCTGGATGCCCTTGCGGTGCAGTTCCTCGGCGAGCGCCTGATCGGACAACGGTTTGCGCGGGTCCTCCGCATCGACAAGTTTGCGCAGCATGGCCTGGATCGCCGTGGACGAGGCGCTGCCGCCATCCTCGGTGGACACGCCGCTGGAAAAGAAGTGCTTGAGCTCGAATGTACCGCGTGGCGTGTGGATGTATTTGCGCGTCGTCACACGGGAAATGGTCGATTCGTGCATGCCCACCTCCTCGGCCACCTCGCGCAGCACCAGCGGGTGCATCGCCTCGGGGCCGTAGTCGAGGAACGCGCTCTGCCGCCGCACGATGGCCTCGGCCACCTTGAGCAGGGTCTCGGCCCGTGACTCCAGGCTCTTGATCAACCACCGCGCCTCCTGCAGCTGTCCGCGCATCCAGCTCGCGTCCTCGCCGCGGGCCTTGGCGATCAGGTTGCAATAGTGCTGGTTAAGACCCAGTCGCGGTTGGCAGTCGGCGTTCAGGCTGACTTTCCAGCGGCTGCCGTCCTTGTAGGCATAGACGTCGGGCGCCACGTATTCGACCGGCGTGGCGTCCATCGCGGCGCCGGGGCGCGGATCGAGGCTGCGGATCAGGGCCGAGGCGGCGATCACGTCGTTTTCGTCGGCGCGCAGTTTGCGGGCCAGCTTGGTGACATCGTTGCGGGCCAGCAGGTCCAGCTCACCCTCGACGATGCGTAGGGCCAGCTCGCGCTGCGGGGTGGCCGACGGGTCGAACTGCTCCAATTGCACGCGCAGGCAGTCGCGCAGGTCGCGACTGGCCACGCCCACCGGGTCGAATGCCTGCACCTGGCGACGCACCGACTCCACTTCCTCAGCGCTGGCCTGGAGGTTGGCCGGTAGCGCCGTGAGCAGCGCTTCGGCGCTTTCGGTGAGGTAGCCATCGGGGCTGAGCGCGTCGATGATCACCGTGGCGATGGCGCGCTGCCGCGTGCTGAAGCCGGAAAGATTGAGCTGCCACAACAGGTGTTCCTGCAGCGTCTCGACGGCGGCATTCTGGGGCTCGAAATCCTCGTCGCTGCGCGAACCGCTGTTACTGCTGCCGGCGCTGCTGCCGAGGGAGAAATCCATCGGCTGCTCGCCGGCGCCGTCGCCGTCGGCCCACTCGGGCGCGTCGCCGGTGTCATGGTCGTCGCTGGTGCTGCTCGACGTGGTGCTCGACGTGTTGCCGCCGCCTTCGGGCAGGTAGCTGCCTTCGGCTTCCTCGCCTTCCTCGGTCGACTCCGCTTCCTCGGCGAACTCCAGCAGCGGGTTGCCCTCGGCGATCTGGCGCAGCTCCGCCTCAAGCTCCAGCTGCGAGAGTTGTAGCAAGCGGATCGCCTGCTGCAACTGCGGCGTCAGGGTCAGCTGCTGATGGAGGCGGAACTGGAGTCCGGGTTTCATACCGACCGGGGAAGGTGGATTGCGACCCCATCCTAACCCCAGCCCGCGGGGCCGAACAGCCTTGAACCCGGCCGCGACGGCCCCGATGCAGGACCGATTGCCGCGGCCGTCCCGGCCTCAGAGGCGGAACTCGCGCCCCAGGTAGACCTCGCGCACCTTTTCGTCGGCCAGGATGTGCGCCGGAGTGCCGCGGGACAGCACCTCGCCCTCGTTGAGGATGTACGCGCGGTCGCAGATGCCCAGCGTCTCGCGCACATTGTGGTCGGTGATCAGCACGCCGATGCCGCGTTCCTTGAGGTGGCGCACGATGCGCTGGATCTCGCCCACCGAGATCGGATCGACGCCGGCGAACGGTTCATCCAGCAGCATGTAGCGCGGCTGCGCGGCCAGCGCCCGGGCGATTTCCACCCGGCGCCGCTCGCCGCCGGACAGGCTGATGCCCTTCTGGTCGGCGATGTGGGTGATCTTCAGCTCTTCCAGCAGGTTTTCCTGCTCGGCCACGCGCTCCTTCGCGCTCAGCCCCTCGCGCAGTTCGAGCACGGCCATGATGTTGTCGGCCACGCTCAGGCGTCGGAAGACGGACGGCTCCTGCGGCAGGTAGCCGATGCCCAGCTTGGCGCGTGAATGCATCGGCAGGCCGGTGATGTCCTGGCGGTCCAGCTTGATCGAGCCGGCGTCGGCCTCGATCAGGCCCACCACCATGTAGAAGCAGGTGGTCTTGCCGGCGCCGTTGGGGCCGAGCAGGCCCACCACCTCGCCCTGGCGGATGGAGAACCCGAAGTCGCGCACGACTTGGCGCGAGCGGAAACGCTTCTGGAGGCCTTCGGCAGAGAGCATCGATCAGGGCTTTTGGGTGCTGGAGGCCGGGGCGGGAGCGTCGGGCGCCGCCGGAGCTGCGGCCTTCTTCTTCGGCTGGAACACCATGTGCACGGTGCCGGTGCCACCGCTCTCGCCAGTCATCTGGCTGCTGGCGGTGTCGTAGGTGAGCTTGTCGCCGTGCGCTTCGCCGCGGCCCTGCTGCTTCACCGAGGCGTTGCCGGTGAGCACCGCGATGCCCTTGATGTTGTCGTAGTCGATCGTGGCCGCGTCGCCCAGCATCCGGTTGCCGCTGTCGTCCAGCTGCTCGATGTGCGCCGGACTGCCGGTGAGCACCACGCGGCTGATCTGGCTCTCGGCGTCGAAGTAGACCTTGGCCAGCGCGCCGGTGGCCTTCAGCGTGCCCTGCTGGATCACCACGTTGCCCTTGAGCGTGCTGATCGTGTTGGGTTTCGAGAATCCATCGAAATACTTCGCGTCGACCTTCATCGGCTGGTCGCGGTCGCCCTGCTTGGCGACAACCGGGGACAGGGCAAGCAGGCCGCAGGCGGCCAGCAGCCACCGGGCGCTAGCGTTTGCGCGGCGGGAACGTGACATGGACGTCATCGAGCAGCTCCAGGTGTTTGTCGGTGAGATTGGCGCGCATGCCAACTCCGCTCATTGTAAGGGCGCCTTGCACCATCCGCGCCGCGGCGGCGGTTTCCATCCGGTTGTCCTTCGGCCAGATGGTCATGTCCGCGGTGTCCAGCCGGGCGGCGGCGGTGTCGGCGAAGGCGTCGCGGTGCATGTGCACCGGGCCGAGCAGCTTGAGCAGGTCGCCGCCCTGGTTGACCCAGCCGTAGAGCGATTCGCCGCGCCAGTCCGGCACGCCCGTCTGATTCGACGGCAGGTCGAACACCGGCGAGTTGATGTACAACGACTCGTCGCCCTCGCGCCGCTCCAGGTGCGGCGCCTTCACGTTGAAGGCCGGCAGGCCCTCGCGGTCGTAGCTGGACAGCTGGAAGTTGGTGAGCGTGTAGCCCGAGCGCGGTGGTCCGACGAAATCGTGCTGGCCCGGTTCCGGCATCGTCCACCAGCGCACCAACTGGGTGAACCCGGCCAGCAGGCCGATCACCACGATCGCGGCGGGCAGCCGGCGCTCGCGCAGCCACGCGATCAGTCTCATTGCCAGCGGGCCCGTTCGGCATCGGCCTTGCCCTGGGCGAGCAGCAGCAGGTCGCTGACTTCGCGCGCGGCACCCGCGCCGCCGGCGAGGCGGGTTTGCCAGTGCGCCCGCTCGGCCACCCAGGGATGGGCGTTGGCAGTGGCGATGGCCAGCCCGGCGATGCCCATCGGGGGGAGGTCGGGCAGGTCGTCGCCGATGAAGGCGGCATGGTCGGGGGTCAGGTTGAGGGCGTCCAGCAGGTCGCGCAGGCAGGCGCGCTTGTCTCCTTGCCCCTGATAGACATGGGTGATACCCAGTTCCTCCGCGCGCAGCGACACGGTGTGGCTGATGCGGGCGGTGATGATCGCCACCTGGATGCCGTTGGCCTGCAGGCGCTTGAGGCCCAGCCCGTCATGCACGTGGAACACCTTGGTTTCGCGGCCATCTTCGCCGTAGTGCAGGCGGCCGTCGGTCAGCGTGCCGTCGACGTCGAACGCGGCCAAGCGGATTGCCGCGGCGCGGGCGAGCAGGTCGGCGGGGAGGTTGGTGAGGTACGCAGTCACGGCAGTCGCATCGATGGGGAAGAGGGGCCCGGGCGGCGCGTCGGCCGCCCGCCAGCGTCAGACGACGCGGGCGCGCAGCAGGTCGTGGATGTTCAGTGCGCCCACCACATGTCGCTCATGATCGACCACGATCAGCGCGTGGATCTGGTGCTTCTCCATCAACTGGGCCGCTTCCACGGCGAGCTTGTCGGCGGTGATGGTCTTGGGCGTGCGGCTCATCAGGCTGGCGACCGAGGCACCGCGCAGGTCCACGCCGTCGTCGTCCAGCGCGCGGCGCAGGTCGCCGTCAGTGAACACGCCGAGCAGCCGGTTCTGTTCGTCGACCACGGCGGTCATGCCCAAGTGCTTGCGCGTCATCTCCACCAGCGCCTGGGTGAGGGTGGCGTCGGGTCCGACTTGCGGCACGTCGCTGCCGTGGTGCATCACGTCGCTGATGTGCAGCAGCAGGCGGCGGCCGAGGCTGCCTGCCGGATGCGAGCGGGCGAAGTCGTCGGCGGTGAATCCGCGCGCTTCCAGCAGAGCGATCGCCAGTGCATCGCCGATCACCAGCGCCGCCGTGGTGCTGGCGGTGGGCGCCAGGCCCAGCGGGCAGGCCTCGCTGGAGACGCTGGCGTCCAGGTGCACGTCGGCCTGGCCGGCCAGCGAGGAACGGGGGTTGCCGGTGATGGCGATCAGCGGAATGCCCTGGCGCTTGATGACGGGCAGGATGAACAGCAGCTCGTCGGTTTCGCCGGAGTTGGACAGCGCCAGCACCACGTCCTGCGGCATGATCATGCCCAGGTCGCCATGGCTGGCCTCGCCCGGATGCACGAAGAACGCGGGCGTGCCGGTGGAGGCGAGGGTGGCGGCGATCTTGCGGCCGATGTGGCCGGATTTGCCCATGCCGCTGACCACCAGCCGCCCCTGGCAACCCAGGATCAGCCGGCAGGCCTGCACGAAATCGCCGTTGACCCGCGGCTCCAAGGCCCGGATCGCGGCGGCCTCGGTAGCGATGACCGTGCGCGCGCTGCGGGCGATGGCGTCGGGATCGACGGAGATCTCGGCAGAAGGGGCGATGCGTGCGTTCATGGGTCCTTCGGCGGCGGCGCCAGGATGCGGAGGCGGGAGGAAGTCCACGGAATAGCTTTGCAGCCGCTGGCTGAATGACGTCCCGTCATTTCTGAGCCAGCGACTTTCCATTACCATGGCCGACTTGCAGTTTACCTTCATATGACAGCGCGTTGGACGCCGCCCGCCGGGCGACTCCGTACCGGCGACGCCCTCCAGACAGTGGATTTCCGATGGACGCAGAGCGCATCCAGGCTTTGATCGAGAGCGGCTTGCCCGGTGCCCGGGCGGACGTGAGCGGCGCCGACGGCGTGCATTTCGAGGCGGTAGTAGTGGCCGAGCAGTTCGCCGGCAAGCTGCCGCTGGCCCGCCATCGACTGGTCTACGCCACACTCGGCGACCTGATGGGTGGCGCCATCCACGCGCTGGCGCTGAAAACCCTCACTCCTGCGGAAGCCGCTGCGCGCGCCTGATCGCGCCGCACGCTGCCGCCGTTCCGACTCTTCCGAAGGACCTCCATGGCCAAGATCCTCATCAGCGGCGGGCAGCCGCTCAACGGCGAGGTCGGCATCTCCGGCGCCAAGAATGCCGTGCTGCCGATCCTCGCCTCCTGCCTGCTGGCGGACGAGCCGGTCACCATCTCCAACGTGCCGCACCTGCACGACGTCACCACCACCATGGAACTGCTCGGCCAGATGGGCGTGCAGCTGGTGCTGGACGACCGCATGAAGATCCACGTCGATCCGCGGCCGGCCGACCGCTACTTCGCCCCGTACGATCTTGTGAAGACCATGCGCGCGTCGATCCTGGTGCTGGGCCCGCTGGTGGCCCGCTTCGGCCAGGCCGAGGTCTCGCTGCCCGGGGGCTGCCAGATCGGCTCGCGTCCGGTCGACCAGCACATCCGCGGCCTGCAGGCGCTGGGCGCCGAGATCGTGGTGGAGAACGGCTACATCAAGGCACGCGCCAAGCGGCTCAAGGGCGCCCGCATCTCGATGGACATGGTTACCGTCACCGGCACCGAGAACATCATGATGGCAGCGACCCTGGCGCAGGGCACCACCATCATCGAGAACGCCGCGCAGGAGCCGGAGGTGGTCGACCTGGCCCATTGCCTCAATGCGATGGGCGCGCAGATCGAGGGCGCCGGCACCGCCACCATGGTGATCCACGGCGTGGAGCGCCTGCACGGCGCGGAGTACGAGGTGCTGCCCGATCGCATCGAGACCGGCACCTTCCTGGTCGGCGCGGCGATGACCGGAGGCAAGGTGCGCGCCCGCGGCGCCCGTGCCGACACCATGGAAGCGGTGCTGTCCAAGCTGGAGGAAGCAGGGGCCCACATCTCCGTCGGCGACGACTGGATCGAGCTGGACATGCAGGGTCGCCGGCCCAAGGCCGTCAACATCATCACTGCACCGTACCCGGCGTTCCCCACCGACATGCAGGCGCAGTTCACCGCGCTCAACTGCGTGGCCGAGGGTGTGGGCGTGATCACCGAGACGGTGTTCGAGAACCGTTTCATGCACGCACACGAACTGCAGCGCCTGGGCGCGGATATCCGGCTGGAAGGCAACGCGGCGATCATCCAGGGCGTGCCGAAGATGAGCGGCGCGCCGATCATGGCCACCGACCTGCGCGCCTCGGCCTGTCTGGTGCTGGCCGGCCTGGTCGCCGAAGGCGATACGACGGTGGACCGCGTGTATCACATCGATCGCGGCTACGAGAACATCGAGGAAAAGCTCGGCGTGCTCGGCGCGAAGATCCGTCGCCTGCCGAACTGAGCGGCAGCGCATAAAAAAAAGCCGGAGCGCGCAGCGCTCCGGTTTTTTTTATGTTCGCAACCTGCGTCTATGGCGAGTGGAACTTCACCAGCAGCAAGGTGAGATCACCACCGTCGGACTGCGCCAGCTTCACCGGCAGCGGGAACTTCGACGTCACGTACCAGGCGTCGAACGGCTTGTCGGTGTCGGTGCGGCTCACGCGCTGCGCCTTGAACTCGCCCGCCGGCACCGAGACCGGCTCGGTCGCCTGCACCGCGTACTGCTGCTGCTCGACGCGCTGTTTCACACCCACCGGCAGCACCACGCTCTTGCGCCCTTCGCGCAGCGCCAGGCCGAGCGCCAGCGGCAGGGTATTGCGGTCGACCATGCCCGGCGCACTGGCGTAGCGGATCGGCCCCTTGCCCTCGTCCACGGTTACCTGACCAGCGGCCCAGTCGACCTCGAGGTGGCGATGCTTCTGCTTGATCGCCGCGTCCATGCTGTAGTCGTAGGTCAGCGTTTCGGGCGCGTCGTCGTGCCAGCGGAAGCGGGTGGTCTCGTCCGAGCTGGCGCCCAGCAGCGCGGCCAACCCCGACGTGCCGCGGGTCTGGTTGCGGTAGGCGTAGGTGTCGCTGCCCGATGCGCTGAGGGTGATGGTCGCCTCGCCAATCGTCTGGCCGTCACGCTGCACCTGATAGGTGGCGGTGAATGGCGTCGGTGCGCTGGCCGCTGCGCTCAGCGGCACGATGCCAACGAAGAGCAGGCCCGCCAGCAGGGCGCGGACGGGGCGGGAAAAGCGGGTGCGGAGGATGTCAGTCATGAGGCCCGAGTCTACGGCCCGCGCCTGAACCGACCGTGGCGCACGGGTGGACGGCACGGTTTGCACTCAGCGCGTCAGCGCGTGCTCATGCCACCGCAGTGGCGCGTCCAGCGGCAGGCCGTCCAGGTACACCCGGCCGTCGCGCAGCGCCAGCCGCCCCTGTGCGATATGCGACACGACCGCCGGCAGCAGCCGGTGCTCGTAGGCCAGCAGGCGCGACGCCAGCGCCTGTTCGTCATCACCCGTCGCGATGGCGATGCGCGCCTGCGCGATCACCGGCCCGCCATCGAGTTCGGCAGTGACGTAGTGCACGCTGGCGCCGTGCTCCGCATCGCCGGCGGCGAGCGCGCGGCGATGCGTGTGCAGGCCACGGTACTTGGGCAGCAGCGAGGGGTGGATGTTGATCATCCGGCCGACCCACGGCGCGAGTGTCGCGCCGTCGATGATGCGCATGAAGCCGGCCAGCACCAGCAGCTCGGCGCCGGACTGCCCGACGTGTTCGAACAGGGCGTGGTCGAAGGCGGCACGGTCGGGGTAGTCCCGCGGCGATAGCGCAAGCGTGGGTACGTCGGCGGCGCGGGCCAGCGCCAGTGCGCCGGCGTCGGCCCTGTCGCTGCCCACCAGCACGAACTCCACCGGCAGCTCGCCGCGCGCGCGGGCTTCCAGCAGGGCAGCGAGATTGCTGCCGCGGCCGGAAGCGAGCACGGCAACGCGCAACGGGGCGGTCGTCATCGTATGAGTCAAGGCGGGCCGAAGGGCTGATCAGCCGATGTGCACGCGCTCGCCGCCGTGCGCAGCCACGACTTCGCCGATCACCCTGGTCGCCAGCCCGTGCTGCTCCAGCAGCGCCGCGACGGCACTGACCGCCGATGGCGGCAGGATCACGGTGAAGCCGATGCCGCAGTTGAAGGTGCGCCACATTTCCTCGCGCGCCACGTTGCCTTCGCGCATCAGCCACTCGAACACCGGCGGCAGCACGATGGACGAGGCTTCGAGCGACAGGCCCAGGCCGTCCGGCACCACGCGGATGATGTTTTCCTTCAGCCCACCGCCGGTGATGTGCGCCATGCCGTGCACCTGCCCGGCATGCTCGCGCAGCAGGGCCAGCATCGGCTTGACGTAGATCGTGGTGGGCGCCATCAGGGCATCGGCCAGCGTGACGCCGCCCAGGTCCAGGTCGAGCGGGTTGCCTGCACGCTGGAGGATCCTGCGGATCAGCGAATAGCCGTTGGAATGCGGGCCGGAGGAGGCCACGCCCAGCACCAGGTCGCCGGCGACGATGGCGTCGCCGCTCATCAGGTCGGTCTTTTCCACCGCGCCGACGGTGAAGCCGGCCAGGTCGTACTCGCCCGGCGGGTACATGTCGGGCATCTCGGCGGTCTCGCCGCCGATCAGCGCGCAGCCGGCCAGCTCGCAGCCCTTGGCGATGCCGCCGACCACGGCCACCGTGGTGTCCACGTCCAGCTTGCCGGTGGCGAAGTAGTCGAGGAAGAACAGCGGCTCGGCGCCCTGCACCAGCACGTCGTTGACGCACATGCCGACCAGGTCGATGCCGATGGTGTCGTGGCGGCCCAGCGTCTGCGCCAGCTTGAGCTTGGTGCCCACGCCGTCGGTGCCGGAGACCAGCACCGGCTCCCGGTAGCGGGTGCCGAGGTTGAACAGGCCGCCGAAGCCGCCCAGCCCGCCCATCACCTCGGGACGAAAGGTGCGCTTGACCAGCGGCTTGATGCGTTCGACCACGGCGTTGCCGGCGTCGATGTCAACGCCGGCGGCGCGGTAGGTGAGGGCGTCGGACATGGCAGGAACCCGCGTCGATAAACGCCTAATGATAGACGCTGGGGGCCGGATTGGGCAGACTTCCGGGACGCTTTCAAGGATGTCGCCCCCGCCCATGCGCCTGCTTCGCCTGCTGTCGATCCTGTTCGTGTTCAGCCTGGCCGGGCTGCCGACCGCCCGCGCGCAGGGTGTACCTAATTCGCCGTACACGGTGACTCTACCGGTGACCGACACCGGCGAGGTGCAGCGCGACGCCACCTTCGCCAACGCGCTGGGCCAGGTGCTGGCGCGCGTCGCGGGCGGCCAGGATCTGCGCGGCAAGCCGGGCTTCGACGATGCGGTGAAGGGCGCCGGCGGCCTGGTGAGCAACTTCCAGTACCTGCGTGCGGGCGACGGTCTGGCCCTGCAGGTCACCTTCGACCGCGGCGCGGTGAACCATCTGATCGGCCAGCTCGGCGCTCCGGCCGCGGGCGTGAAACCGCCCGTGCTGCTGTTGGTGCAGGGCACCGACGGCAGCCTGCTCGGCGGCGATTCGCTGGACGCGCTGGCGAAATCCGCCGCGGCGCAGGGCTACGGCGTGGTCTATCCCGATCCTACCCAACCGCCGTCGCTGGATCGCGTGGCTGCGGTCGATCCGGCCGCGATGGCCGACCTCACCGCGCGCTACAAGACTGGCCTGGTGCTGGTCGGACGACTGCACCCGGGCAGCGTCGACTGGACCCTGGTGTCCGGCGGTGTCGCGCAGGGCTGGAGCGGCACCGGCGCCACCGAGGACGCGATGTTCGCGGCCGCCGGCAGCGCGATGGCCTCGCGGGTGGGCAAGCAGCTCAACGTGATCGGTGCCGGCAGCAGTGACGGCACGCTGTGGGTCGAGGGCGTGCGCTCGGCGATGGATTACGCGCAGCTGCTCAACGTGCTGCGCAACGATCCGGCCGTGCGCAAGGTTGCCACGCAGGGGGCCAAGGACGACGGTGTGCTGCTGCAGATCACCTCGGCGCTGCCGCTCGGCGCGCTGGCGTCGAACCTCGCCGCGGGCGGCCGCCTGCTGCAGGCGCCGGCGGCGCACCCGGGTGCGGACGCCAGCCTGCGCTGGCTGCACTGAATGCGTTCGCTGCCGTCGCCGGCCGAGCGCTCACCCGGAGTCCGGCCATGAACGCCCAGGAATCCCGCCGCTGGCAGCTGCTGGCCATCGTCGCCGTCATCGGCTACCTGATCTACCTGCTGGCGCCGGTGCTGATGCCCTTTGCAGTGGCCGGCATGCTGGCCTACCTCGGCGATCCACTGGCCGACCGGCTGGAGCGGCTCGGGCTCGGCCGCACGCTGGCGGTCACCATCGTGTTCGTGGTGATCGTGCTGCTCACCGTGGGTGCGCTGCTGCTGCTGATCCCGCTGATCTCGCACCAGGTCGACAACCTCATCCAGAACCTGCCGCGCTACGGCGAGTGGATCCGCGACACCGCCGTGCCGTGGGTGCAGGCCAAGCTGCGGCTGGACCCGCACACCTTCGAAATCGACCGCGTGATGGACGCGGTGAAGGAGCACATCGGCTCCATCGGCAGCGTGATCGGCAAGCTGTCGCGCTCCGGCGTTGGCGTACTGATGTGGATGACCAACCTGGTGCTGATCCCGGTGGTCGCGTTCTACCTGCTGCGTGACTGGGACCGGCTGGTGGCCTGGGTCGACGCCATGCTGCCGCGCTCGATCGAGCCCACCGTGGCGCACCTGGCGCGCGAGTCGGACAAGGTGCTCGGCGCCTTCGTGCGCGGCCAGCTGCTGGTGATGCTGGCGCTGGGCATCTTCTATGGCGCCGGGCTGGCGCTGATCGGGCTGTCGGTGGGGCCGCTGATCGGGATGGTCGCCGGCCTGCTCAGCTTCGTGCCGTATCTGGGCTTCATCGTCGGCTTCGGCGCCGCGGTGATCGCGGTGCTGGTGCAGTACGGCGACTGGGTGCACCTGCTGCTGGTGTGCGGCGTGTTCGTGATCGGCCAGCTGCTGGAAGGCTACGTGCTGGTGCCCAAGCTGGTCGGCGACAAGATCGGCCTGCATCCAGTGGCGGTGATCTTCGCGGTGCTCGCCGGCGGCTACCTGTTCGGCTTCCTCGGCGTGCTGCTGGCGCTGCCGGCGGCTTCGGTGATCCTGGTGCTGCTGCGCTACCTCACCGAGCGCTACCGCATGAGCGAGCTGTACACCGAGACCGGGCGAGATGATCCGGTCATCGCCGACGTCGACGCGAGCGTGGGCCCCGAAGCGGGCGAGGTCCATTCCGAAGCCCACCCGGCGGCCTCCAGTACGGACGGACAGCCGCCAGTCGCGCCATGACCGCCCAGTTGCCGCTTGCCTTGCGCTGGCCGCGCCGCCAGCGCTTTGAGCACTTCCACGCCGGCGCGCACAACGCGGCGGCGCTGGCTGGCGTGCAGGCACTGGCCAGCGAGCCTGGTGCGCCGTGGGTCTATCTGCACGGGCCGACCGGGAGCGGCCGCAGCCATCTGCTGCTCGCGGCGGCGCAGGCGGCCAGCGCCGCCGGCCGTCGCGTCCAGTACCTGCCGCTGGCCACGCTGGCCGATCGCGCGGCCGCACTGCGCGGTGTGGCGGGCAGCGAGTGGCTGGCGCTGGACGACCTGGGCGCGCTCGCCGGCGAGCGTGAGGCCGAGCACGCGCTGTTCGACCTCTACAACCGCACCCGCGCCGACGGCGGCGCCATGCTGTTCGCCGCGGCGGCCATTCCGTCGGAGCTGGGCATCGCGCTGCCGGACCTGCGCTCGCGCCTGGGCGCCTGTACCCAGTTCGCGCTCAAGACCCTGGACGACGCCGAGCGCCGCGACGTGCTGAAGGCGCAGGCGGCCGCCCGCGGCATCGAACTGGACGAACCCGTGCTCGACTGGCTGTTCGCCCGCTACGCCCGCGACCTCGGCGCGCTGCTGGACCTGCTCGACCGACTCGACCAGGCCTCGCTCGCCGCGCAGCGGCGCATTACGGTGCCGTTCCTGCGCGGCTTCCTGCGCGAGGCAGGAGCGCCGTAAAGCCCGGGAGGGCATCGATGTTCGGGTGGTCGCAAGCATGGTTGCTGATCGGGATGCTGCAGGCGGCAGCGCAGGATCCTTATGCGACCGCGCATCCGCCAGCTTACGCGGGCGTCTATGCCGTTCGCTTCTGCCATGGCACGTGCTCGGACGTGTCGGTCGATGCGGATCGCACCGGCACCTTGGTGCTGTCCGGACGGCCGCTGCTCAACCGGGCCGGCCGGCGGATGCGCCAGTGGATGGAGCGCGATCCGGTCAACGGCTGCCTGTTCCTTGAGCCAGCCCGCCCGGGGGGTGGCGAGGGAATCCACGCGCCGCAGGCCAGACGGTTCCGGTTCCTGACCTGGACGCTTTGGCCAGATGGCAGCGGGGCTTCGTTCGACCTCGGTCGCTCGCCGGACGGCGGGGTGGACGTGATGCTGCAGCTGGCGCCTACCGGCCTGAGCGGAAACGTAGGCGTCTGGGGTGGCGCGTTGGGTGCGGTCGCGCCGGACAGCGCAGTGGCGCCGCGGGATCAGGTCCTGGCCGAGCGGATCGGCGATGTGGACGTCACCGACTGCCCGCAGCCGCTCCCGGCAAAACACCAGGACGCGGATCACTGACCGCCCCGACGGCACTGTCCGGCAGGGCGTCGATCATGGATGCTGCGGCGGCCGCGATTCGCCTGGCTCCAGACCGAAGGAACGTTGATGTCCGATCCCTACAACTCCGCTCAGGCCCCGCTCGACGCTGGCGTGGCGCTCACCGACGCCATGGTGACCACGGCGCTGGAGATCCCGGGCTATCGCGTGGTGAAAAACATGGGCGTGGTGCGCGGCCTCACGGTGCGCTCGCGCTCCATCGTCGGCAATTTTGTCGGCGGGCTGCAGACCCTGTTCGGCGGCAACATCACCATCTACACCTCGCTGTGCGAGCAGGCGCGGGCGGAGACCTACCGCCAGATGGTCATGCACGCGCGGCAGAAGCGCGCCAACGCGATCATCGCCATGCGCTATGACGCCACCGAAGTGATGGCGGGCCTGACCGAAGTGCTCTGCTACGGCACCGCGGTGGTGGTGGAGCCCGATCCCTCGCGTTGACGCTGCCGTCCCGAAACGACGAAGGGCGCCGTGAGGCGCCCTTTGTGCGTACGTTGGATCAGGGACCTCAGGCCTTGAGCAGCGCCGGCGTGGCGTTCGCACCGATGGCGTCGACCATCGCCTTGGCCACGTTGAGGTTGCCGGCGATCAGGTTGCCGCTGGCGGGGATGCCGTCGCGGCCGGCGAAGTCGCAGTAGCGACCGCCCGCTTCGTGCACCAGCAGCACGCCGGCGGCCATGTCCCACGGCTTCAGGCCGATCTCGAAGTAGCCGTCGTAGCGGCCGGCGGCGGTGTAGGCCAGGTCCAGCGCGGCGGAGCCCGAGCGGCGGATGTCCTCGGCCTGGCCGAGGATCGCGCGGGTCATGTCCAGCTGCGGGGTGAGGTGCGCGCGCTGGCGATAGGGGAAGCCGGTGGCGATCATCGCGCCGCCCAGGTTCTCGCGCTTGCTCACGCGCATGCGGCGATCGTTGAGGAAGGCACCGTCGCCCTTGCTGGCGGTGTACAGCTCGTCGCGCAGCGGATCGAACACCACGCCGTGCACCGGCACGCCCTTTTCGAGCAGAGCGATCGACACGGAAAAATGGGGGATGCCGCGCAGGTAGTTGTGGGTGCCGTCGAGCGGGTCGATCACCCACTGCAGCGGGCCCTTGCCGATGGCGCCGCTTTCCTCGCCGAGGATGGCGTGGTCGGGGTAGGCGCGGCGCAGTTCCTTGATGATCTCGGCCTCGGCCAGCTTGTCGACTTCGGAGACGAAGTCCATCTGCTGCTTCTCGACGACATTCAGCCCGTCGATGCGGTTCATGTAGCGCAGGATGATGTTTCCTGCAGCGCGCGCGGCGCGCGCCGCGATGGTGACGGCGGGTCTGGGCATGGCTTCGACTTTGCAAAAGAGCGGGTTAGCGGCCGCGGATTCTAGCAGAGCCGGTCGCCGGCGGCAGTTCGTGGCGCGGCGGCCCGCCCGGAAAGGGGCGGGATTGGCGCCATCTCGACTATTCTTGGCGCCCGTTTTTTGTCCGGATGGCTCCGCATGCCCGCCCTCGACCTCGCCCCGCTGTTCCGCTTCGTGCTGGTGCGTACTTCGCATCCGGGCAACATCGGCAGCACCGCGCGGGCGATCCGCACGATGGGCTTCACCCGGCTTAGCCTGGTGGCGCCGCACCGCTTCCCCGACCCCGAGGCATCGGCGCTGGCCGCCGGCGCCGATGACGTGCTGGAGTCCGCCCCGGTGCATGACGGCCTGGTCGACGCGCTGGCCGGCAGCACCTTCGCGCTGGGCCTGTCCGCGCGCCGGCGGGGGGTGAACCTGCCCGAGCTGAGTCCGCGCGAAGGTGTGGCACAAGCGTTGGCCGCGGCCGCCCGGGGCGAGCAGGTGGCGCTGGTCTTCGGCAACGAGCGCACCGGTCTGGAGAACGAGGAGCTGGCCCGCTGCCACGCGATGGTGCGCATTCCCAGCGTGGAGGATTTCAGCTCGCTCAATCTCTCCCAGGCGGTGCAGGTCATGGCCTACGAACTGCGCCTGGCGCTGCTGGGCGGCGAGCTGCCCGAGGCGCCGCCGCTGCACGAGGAGCCGCCGGCCGATGCCGAGCAGATGGAGCGCTTCTTCGAGCACCTGGCGCAGACGCTGGACGACATCGACTTCCACAAGGGCCGCACGCCGACCACGATCATGCTCAGGCTGCGCAAGCTGTTCCAGCGCGCGCAGATGAGCGAGCGCGAGCTGCGCGTGATGCACGGCATCTTCGCCGACGCGCAGCGCATGGCCCAGCTGGCCGGCGAGCGCGGCCAGTCCTGATCCGGCGATCCCTGACTAGAAGTAGCTGCGCAGCAGCTCCAGCAGCGCGCGGCTGAGCGTGGCCGACGCCGCCAGACTGGCCAGCGTGGCCAGCCAGATGCCCAGCAGCAGCGCGCCGTCGCGCTCGATCAGGGCAAACGCGAACGCCAGCAGCAGGCCGCCGAATAGGTAGTTGGTGAACGGCAGCGGCAGCGCGAGCAGCAGCCCGAGCACGAGCATCACCACGCCGGAGAGCACCGTGAGCGGTCGCTGCGTGAGCCCGGGCAGGCGTGGCCGGCAGGCGCGCTCCAGCCAGCGCGTAGCCGGCGCGATCCGCTGCAGGAAGCGCAGCAGCGCGGCGCGCGACAGCGTGCGCCGGCCCAGCCAGCGCGGCAGCCAGGGTTGCTCCAGCCCCGCCGCCATCTGCACGCCCAGCGCGATTACGCCTACACCCATCACACCGCCGATGCCGATCGCCACCGGCATGAAGTTGGGCACGGCCAGCAGGATCAGCAGGAAGCCGAACGCGCGCCGCTGCAGCGGTTGCAGCAGCGTGTCCAGCGGAATGCGTTCCCCGGCGTGTGCTTCGATCGCGCGCCGCAGCAGCTCGGTGGCGCGGGGATGATCGTCGGGTGTGGCGCGCATGGCGGGGCAGACGGGTTCAGCCGCCGCGCGTGGCCTCGTCGTCGGCGTTGTCCGGCGCGGCCGTGCGCGCCACCAACAGCTTGTCGATGCGCGCGCCGTCCAGGTCCACCACCTCGAAGCGCACGCCGCGCCAGGCGAACACCTCGCCCACCTGCGGGATATGCCCCAGCGCGGTCATCACCATGCCGGCCACGGTGCGGAAATCGTGCTCGTCCTCGCCGGGCAGCTCGCCCACGCGCAGCAGCTCGCGCAGGTCGTCGGTGGACAGCGTACCGTCCACCAGCCAGCTGCCATCCTCGCGCCGCACGATCGGCGAGTGCTCCTCGCCGGTGCTGCCGTGGCCGAGCTGGGCCACTCCCACCACCGCCGAGAGCAGGTCGTTGATGGTAACCACGCCTTCGATGTCGCCGTATTCGTCCACCACCAGCGCCATCGGCGTCTCGGCGTCGCGGAATTCCTCCAGCAGGTCCAGCGCGCGCCCGGTGGCCGGCACGTAGAGAGGCTTGGACAGATGCCGGAACAGGTCCGGCATGCCCTGGCCCAGGTCGGCCAGCAGGCTCTTCACCTCCACCACGCCGACGATGTCGCTCTCGTCGCCGCGGTACACCGGATAGCGGGAGTACGGCGTCTCGCGTAGTACCTCCAGGTTCTCCGCCAGCGGCGCGGCGATGTCCAGCCAGGCGATGCGCATGCGCGGGGTCATCACGCTGTCCACCGAGCGATCGCCCAGGCGCAGCACGCGGTTGACCATGTTGTGCTCGTCGGCGTCCAGCACGCCCTGTTCGGCACTCTCGGCCACCAGCAGGCGGATCTCTTCCTCGGTCACCGCGCTGGTGCCCTTGTCGGTGACCCGCAGCAGCCGGAGCACCAGCGAGCTGCACACGTTGAGCAGCCACACGAACGGCGCGCAGATCCGTGACAGCACCAGCATCGGCAAGCCGACCGCCATCGAGGCGGTTTCCGGTGCGGCCAGCGCGAGGCGCTTGGGCACCAGTTCGCCGAACACGATCTGGATGAACGAGATCGCCACGAAACCCAGCGTGAAACCCAGCGCGTGGGCATAAGGCTCCAGCCAGGCTGCTCCACCGCGGTGCAGCGCCTCGGCGATGTGGTCGCCCAGCGCATCGCCGGCCAGTGCGCCGGTGAGCAGCATCACGATGGTGATGCCCACCTGCACGGTGGAGAGGAAGCGCTCCGGCGCCTCGGCCTGGCCCAGCGCCACGCGGGCGCGGCGGCTGCGGTCGGCCAGCTGCTTCAGGCGGCTCTTGCGCGAGGCCACCAGCGCCATTTCCGACAACGCGAAGAACCCGTTGCACAGCGAGAGCACGAAGACGAGCGCGATTTCGGTCAGCATCGCGCGGTTTGAGAGTGGGCGAACATCGGCACAGTGTAGGGCGCGGGGCGCCACTGTTCACGTGGGCGGCGCTGCGGCTGGGCTGGGCGGTCCTGTAATATAAACGTCATTTATGCCGTCCCAAGGTGCCCCTGATGTTTTCCCTGCAAGCGATGTTTGGCAAAGGCGACCGCTTCTACGGCCTGCTCGAACAGAGCGCCGAGGCCGCCTGCGAAAGCGCCCGCGCCCTGCGCGAGCTGGTCAGCCAGACCGACCACGCCCCGGTGATGGCCGCCTTCGCCTCCAGCCGCGCTCGCGAAAAGGCGCTGGCCGCCCAGATCAGCGAGGAGCTGGTGAACACCTTCGTCACCGCGCTCGATCGCGAGGACATCGAGGCGCTGAATTCGGCGCTGTACAAGATTCCCAAGACGGTGGAGAAGTTCGCCGAACGCTACGCCATCGTGGTGGATCGACTGCAGGGCGTCGATTTCGCCCAGCGCGCGCTGGTGCTGGAACGCTCCGCCGAGGTGGTGGTGGAGATGATCGGCGAGCTGCGCCGCGGCCTGCGCATCGATCCGGTCAAGAAGCTGCAGGACCGCCTGCAGGCGCTGGAGTCCGAAGGCGACAAGATGCTGCTCGCGCCGTACCGCAACCTCTATGTGGAGGGTGGCGACGTGATGCGCGCGATGCTGGCCAAGGACCTGTTCGAGCTGATCGAGAAGGCCATCGACAAGTGCCGCGACGTCGGCAACGTCGTGTACTCGATCGTGCTGAAGAATTCCTGAGGGCGCCGCCGTGTCGCTGACGCACAAGCTTCGCGCCGTCCACGGGAGCCGCGCATGACCATGGGCATGGTGGTGATGGTGCTGGCGATCGCGCTGGCCTTCACCTACATCAACGGATTCCACGACACCGCCAACTCGATCGCCACCGTGGTCGCGACCAAGGTGCTCACGCCCGGCCAGGCTGTGCTGATGGCCGCGGTCACCAACCTGGTCGGCGCGCTGTGGGGTACCGCGGTGGCGGTGACCATCGCCAAGGGGCTGATCGACATCCACGTGGTCGACGTGGGCCCGCAGCTGCTGGTCTGCGCGCTGCTCTCGGCGATCGCCTGGAACCTGCTCACCTGGTGGCTTGGCCTGCCGTCCAGCTCCAGCCATGCGCTGGTCGGCGGGCTGGTGGGCGCGGCCGTGGCCGGGGCCGGCAACAACTTCGGCGCGGTGATCTGGGCCGCCGGCAGCTGGTGGTCGGGCAGCGGCGTGATCCCCAAGGTGATCGTGCCGATGGTGGTGTCGCCGCTGATGGGCTTCGTGCTCGGCTTTGCCTTGATGGGGGCGCTGTACGCGCTGTTCTCGTGGCTGGCCAACCGCACCGGCTTCCTTCGGCGTTTCGGCCGCACGCCGTTCGTCAACGCGCTGTTCGGCAAGGCGCAGATCGTTTCCGCCGCGGCGATGGGCATCTCCCACGGCATGAACGACGCGCAGAAGAGCATGGGCATCATCGCGCTGGCGCTGGCCGGCGCCACCAGTGCCGGGCAGTTCGATCACCTGCCGGACTGGCTGCACTTCCTGCGCATCACCTCCGACGCCAGCCATCCGTTCGCGGTGCCGGTGTGGGTCACCGTGGTGTGCGCGCTGACCATGGCGGCTGGCACCGCCGGCGGCGGCTGGCGCATCATCCGGACGCTCGGCCACAAGATGGTCAAACTGCATCCGATCAACGGCTTCGCCGCGGAAGGCAGCTCGGCAGCGGTGATCCTGTTCGCCTCGTCGCTGGGCATTCCTGTATCGACCACGCACAACGTGTCCGCCTCGATCATGGGCGTGGGTGCGGCCAAGCGCTTCAACGCGATCCGCTGGACGGTGGTCGAGCGCATGGTGTGGTCGTGGATACTCACCCTGCCGGTCACGGCGCTGCTGGCCTACGCTCTGGTGCGACTGGTGCAGGGCTGGAGCTGATCGCGAGGTGATAAAAAAACCGGGCCGCTTCCCAGCGGTCCGGTTTTTTTGCGTCCGTCGACCCGGCGCGGATCAGAAGCTGTCGCTCTCCGCGGCGATCGCCTGTTCCAGCTGGTCGCCCAGCGTGCCCAGCTCCATGATCACGCGCTCCAGCTCGGCCGCATCGAGTACGTCATAGGGGCGGTTTTCGCACAGGTGCAGGTAGGGCGAGCCGTCGAGGTCGGTGACCGCGAGGAAGCCCGTACGCTGCTCCCAGTTGAAGCGCAGGGCGCGCTTCGGATCGATGCCCGAGAGCGGCCCGATCGGCGTGGAAATGCGCAGGTAGCGGCGGTCCGACTCGTCCTCCAGCTCGGCCAGGTAGATCCCCTGCTGACGGCCGCTGACCACGGCGAGGTCGAAGCTGATCAGGTACGGGTCGTTGTGACGCAGCGCGTGCTGGGCGCCGAGATGCGAGCGGACGGCTTCGAAGTGACGCATGGCGAGGGCTTCCGTGGCAGGCTTGTGGCTCGTTCTACTTTGACACGACTGCATGATCACGTCGCGTGAGCCCCTGACCGAGGCGCAGCAGCGCATCTACGCCGCCATCGCGGCCATTCCGCCCGGACGCGTGGCCAGCTACGGCGCCATCGCAGCGCGCGCGGGCCTGCCCGGCCGGGCGCGGCTGGTCGGCCGTTTGCTGGGCGAAGTGCCGGACGACATCGAGTTGCCGTGGTTTCGCGTGCTGCGCGCCAGCGGGCACATCGCGATGCCGCCGGGCAGCAGCGGATTCCGCGAGCAGGCGCGCCGGCTCAAGGCCGAGGGCGTGGCCGTGGTGAACGGCCGCGTGCCGCTGGCGCGGTTCGGGCTGGACGCTGACCTGGACCGCGCCGTGTGGGGTATGCCCGGCTTCTGAGCGCGCACGGCGCCGATGTCGCAGACCGCGCCGCACCGGCAGGCGCTGCCGGTGCGTTTGTTACCATCTGCCGGATGCCTTCCTCTCCGCTCCACATCCTGCAAAGCGTTTTCGGTTACTCCAGCTTCCGCGGTCCGCAGCAGGCCATCGTCGAGCAGGTGATCGAGGGCGGCGACGCGCTCGTGCTGATGCCAACCGGCGGCGGCAAGTCGCTGTGCTACCAGATTCCCGCCATCGTGCGGCAGGGCACCGGCATCGTGGTGTCGCCGCTGATCGCGCTGATGCAGGATCAGGTCGACGCCCTGCACGAAGCCGGCGTCGCCGCGGCCTACCTCAACTCCAGCCAGGACAACGACACCCAGCGCGAGGTCGAGCGCCAGCTGATGGCCGGCGAGCTGGACCTGCTCTACGTGGCGCCAGAGCGATTGCTCACGCCGCGCCTGCTGGCCCTGCTCGAACGCACCGAGGTGGCGCTGTTCGCCATCGACGAGGCGCACTGCGTGTCGCAGTGGGGTCACGATTTCCGCCCCGAATACCGCGAGCTGGCGGTGCTGCACGAGCGCTTTCCCCACGTGCCGCGCATCGCGCTCACCGCCACCGCCGACCCGCGCACGCGCGAGGAGATCGTCGAGCGCCTGGCGCTGCAGCAGGCACGGCAGTTCGTCTCCAGCTTCGACCGGCCCAATATCGGCTATCGCGTCAGCCTCAAGCACAACCCGCGCACGCAGCTGATGCAGTTCCTCGACGGCCACCGCGGCGAGTCCGGCATCGTCTATTGCCTGAGCCGCAAGAAGGTCGACGAGACCGCCGCCTGGCTGGCCGACGCCGGCTTCGAGGCACTGCCGTACCACGCCGGGCTCGATGCCGCCGTGCGCGCGAAGAACCAGCAGCGTTTCCTGCGCGAGGATGGCGTGGTGATGGTCGCCACCGTCGCCTTCGGCATGGGCATCGACAAGCCCGACGTGCGCTTCGTCGCCCACCTGGACCTGCCGCGCTCGATGGAGGGCTACTACCAGGAAACCGGCCGCGGCGGCCGCGACGGCCTGCCCGCCGAGGCGTGGATGATCTACGGCCTGGCCGACGTGGTGACGATGAGCCAGATGATCGCCCAGTCCGAATCGGCCGACGAGCGCAAGCGCATCGAGCGGCAGAAGCTGGAATCGCTGCTGGCCTACGCCGAGGCCACGCGCTGCCGTCGCGAGCTGCTGCTGGGCGCGTTTGGCGAGCCCTACCAGGGGCCGTGCGGAAACTGCGACAACTGCGTCGCCCCGCCGAAAACCTGGGACGCCACCGTGCCGGCCCAGAAGGCGCTCTCGGCGGTGTACCGCAGCGGTCAGCGCTACGGCTCCGGCCACGTCATCGACATCCTGCGCGGCATCGACGGCGAGCGCGTGAACCAGCTCGGCCATGACAAGCTCACCACCTTCGGCGTCGGCGCCGACATGGACGAGAAAGCCTGGCGTTCGGTGTTCCGCCAGCTGCTCGCCGCCGGCCTGCTGGCCACCGATCCGGAGGGTTATGGCACGCTGCGCCTCACCGCCGCCAGTCGCGACGTGCTCACCGGCGGCCAGCGCGTGCTGCTGCGCGAGGACGCGCGCCCCGTGCGCAGCGCGCGCCGCCGCCGCGACAGCCAGATCGTCACCGGCGCGAGCATCGGTATCGAGGCCTACGAACAGCCGCTGTGGGACGCGCTACGCGCCACCCGCTCGCAGCTGGCCAAGCAGCACGGCGTGCCGCCCTACGTGGTGTTCCACGACGCCACGTTGCTGGCGATGCTGCGCGCCATGCCCGCCAACGAGGACGAGCTGGCCTCGATCAGCGGCGTGGGCGAAGCCAAGCTCAAGCGCTACGGTCGCGACTTCCTCACCGTGATCAACGCCGCGGAATAGCCGCCCCGCGTCCCTCGGTGTAGGAGCCCGCTGGCGGGTGATGCCTTTCCCTCTGGATGCCGATGCAAAGCCAACAGCATCGCCCGCGAGCGGGCTCCTACCGGCACGTGATGCCCTCCGCCCGTAACCTCTCGGCGCGGGCCACGATGGGCGCGGGAGGTCTTACGCCTCCAGCTGCCAGTGCAGCTCGTCGGCATCGCTGGCCCGCGCGTGCACCAGCGCCAGCTGCGGCAGGAAGCGCCAGCGTTCGAGCCGCGCCGGCAGGCGCGCACGCGGGTACTCGTCTCGCAGCGCATGCAGCGCGCTCTGCTCGCATTCGAAACGGCCCAGCTCGGCGCCTTCGCGCAGGGCGCGCCAGCGTCTGCCATGGCGGATGATGCGGAACAGGCCGAGGGTCGAGGGGTACACATACTGCGCGAGCACGGGGAAGCATTCCTTGCGGTGGGGCGGCGGAATCTAAGCAGCCCTCTGTGACCGCGGCGTTATCCGTTTGCTACGCGCCGATGCCACCGTTCAGGCTGCCGGGTTCGGGCGCTGCACTTCGCGTCGCATTGCCGCGCGACCTTGCCGCGCAAAACCGCTAGGATTCGAGTGCTCCGGTCTGGGCCGCGCGCATACCTCCATCCAAGGGCAATCGCACCGCATCGTGGCGACCAAGGGAAAAATCACCTCGCTGGATATCGCCTACCTGGCCGGCGTCTCGCAGGCCACGGTGTCGCGCGCGCTGCGCGGCAGCCCGCTGGTCAACGAGGAGACCCGCCGGCGCATCGAGGCGGCGGTCAAGCAGCTCAACTACAAGGTCGACAAGAACGCGTCGAACCTGCGCACCCAGCACTCCGGCACGCTGGCGCTGCTGATCTTCGAAGATCCCACCGCCGACGATTCGCACATCAATCCGTTTTTTCTTTCGATGCTGGGCTCGATCACCCGCGCCTGCGCGCAGCACGGCTACGACCTGCTGATCTCGTTCCAGCAGTTCTCGCGCGACTGGCACGCCGACTACGCCGACAGCAAGAAGGCCGACGGCATCATCCTGCTCGGTTACGGCGATTACCTCGCCTATCGCGACAAGCTGGCCACGCTGGTGGAGCAGGGCACGCAGTCGGTGCGCTGGGGCGCAGTGCTGCCCGACCAGCCGGACGTCTCCATCGGCTGCGACAACTTCCAGGGCGGCCGCGCCATCGCCGAGCACCTGCTCGCGCAGGGCTGCCGCCGCATCGCCTTCATCGGCGACGCCTCCAGCCACTACCCGGAATTCCAGGAGCGCTATCGCGGCTATGCCGACGTGCTCGCGGCCGCGGGCGTGGCGGTCGATCCCGCGCTGCAGGTGGACGCCGAAACCACCGAGCTGGCCGGCTACGAGGCGATGCAGGCGCTGATCGCCAGCGGCGCGCCGTTCGATGCCGTGTTCGCTGCAAGCGACCTGATCGCCTTCGGCGCCATGCGCGCGCTGGACGAGCACGGCCTGAAGGTGCCCGAGGACGTGGCGCTCGCCGGCTTCGACGACATCCCCATGGCGCGCTTCGTCAATCCGGCGCTCACCACCGTGCTGCAGGACACCCGCCAGGCCGGCGAGATGCTGGTCGAGGCGCTGCTGCGGATGATCCGCGGCGAAAAGGTGGAGAGCGCGATCCTGCCGGTGAAGCTCACCGTGCGGCGGTCCAGCCTGCGCGGTGGGGCAGGTGGCAAGTAAGTCGCCCTGACGTCGCGATACGGTGTCGGGTCCCCGCTGTCCGGCCTCGTTTCAACGCGGGTTACAGCGTATCTACCTGGGCCAGATACCGCTCCGCCTGCGCCAGCGTGGACGCCCGTTCGGCTGGTTCCATCTTTTCCCAGCTGCGGTAGGTCATGCCCAGCCGCGGATTGCGCCCGAAGGTCGCCTGGTGCCGCGCGTGGAAATGCCAGTACAGACTGTTGAACGGGCAGGCGCGTTCGCCGTGGCGTTTGGTGTGCGTGTAGTGACAGCCCTTGCAGTGGTCGGACTGACGATTCACGTAGGCCGCCGATCCGCTGTACGGCTTGCTGCCCACGATGCCACCGTCGGCGAACTGGCTCATGCCGCGCGTGTTGGGCATTTCCACCCACTCGAACGCGTCGACGTAGATGCCCAGATACCAGGCATCGACTTCATCGGGATCGCAGCCGGCGAGCAGGGCGAAATTGCCGGTGAGCATCAGCCGCTGGATGTGATGCGCGTAGCCCAGCGCCAGCGACTGGCCGATCGCCGCGCGCAGGCAGGCCATCTTGGTGTCCGCCGTCCAGTACCACGCCGGCAGCGGCCGCTTCGCGTCGAGCGCATTGAGGGTGGCGTAGTTCGGCATGCGCGCCCAGTAGATGCCGCGCACGTACTCGCGCCAGCCGAGGATCTGCCGCACGAAGCCTTCGGTGTCAGCCAGGTCCGCCTCGCCGCGCTCGAAGGCCTCCACCGCCGCCTCGATCACCTCGCGCGGATGCAGCATCTTGAGGTTCAGCGCGAACGACAGCCCGGCGTGGAACAACGTGCGCGACCGCCCGCTGATCGCATCCTGAAAGCGCCCGAAATGCACCAGCCGCTGGGCGATGAAATCTTTCAGCCAAGCCTGCGCCTCGCGCCGTGTGAGCGGCCAGCCAAACGCCTCCGCCGACGGCTCGCCCATCGTCTGCACGCCGGCTGCCTCGATCTCTTCCCACAGCGCGCGCAGGTCGTGCTTCTGCCACGGCCATGCCGGCGCCGGTGGATCGCCCGGCCACTTGGCGCGGTTCTCCGCGTCGAAGTTCCAGCGTCCGCCGCGCGGTTCGCCATCGGGTTCCAGCAGGATCTGGTGGCGCCGGCGCAGGTCGCGATAGAAGAACTCCATCCGCGGCACTTTCTTCTCGAAGCGCCTGGCCGCCTCGTCGCGCTCCAACAAAAAGTGCTCGGCGCTCACTACCGCGTTGGGCAGGGCGCTCGCCTCGAACGCTTCCAGCAGCGCCTGCTCCACCCGCCACTCGTCCGCTTCCATTCGTTCCAGCCGCGTGGCGCCGAGCTGCGCGATCAGCCACGGCAGGTTGGCGGCGAAGCTGTGCTGGTTGCGGGTGTCGCCGATGCGCAGGTATTCCACGCGGTGCCCGGCCTTGACCAGCGCCTCGCCGAAGCGGCGCATCGCGGCGAAGATGCCCAGCACTTTCTGCGCGTGGTGGCGCACGTAGTCGGTCTCGCTGCGCACCTCCATCATCACGTAGACGATGGCGTCGTCGACGTCGCGGAACCACGGGTGCCGCGCGTTGAGCTGGTCGCCCAGGATCAGTCGCAGGCAGGTCATGGCTTCACCTCCGGGGTTTTCGAACGACGGCAACGCTCGCTGCAGTAGCGCACCTCGTCCCACACGCGCTCCCACTTCTTGCGCCACGCGAACGGGCGTTGGCACACGGGGCAGGTCTTGCTCGGCAGGTGCGGTTTGCGGTGCATGTTGGCAGCAGTGTGATTCAGGCTTTGGGCAGCGGGTGGACCACCGCCTGGCCGCCGTCCACGCCGATCTGCTGCGCGGTGATCCAACGAGCGTCGTCACTGAGCAGAAGGTCGATCAGCGCCGCGCTGTCCTCGCCTTCGCCGACCACGCCCATCGGATTCATCTTGCTGTTGCGCTCGATCGCCTCCGGCGTGCCAGTGAGCCGCGCCGACAGCGCCGAGCGGGTAAGGCCCGGATGCACGCAGTTCACCCGGATGCCTTTTTCCGCGTAAGTCGCCGCCGTGCTCATCGCCAGCGCCGCCACCGCCGCCTTGGCGCTGGCGATCGCCTCGTGATTGGGAAAGCCCGCCTGCGCCACCAGCGTGCCCACCAGCACCGCACTGGCCGGTTCCTTGTGCTTGAGCGCCGCGGCGACAAACGCTTTCAATGCGTGGAACGCGCTGAAGTAGTTCAGCTGGAAGATCGCCTGCAGGTCCGCCTCGCCGGTGAGGTGCAGCGGGCGAATCAGGGTGGAACCCACGCAGTGCGCGAAGCCGGTGATCGGCCCCAGCGTCGCCTGCGCCGTCTGCAGCAGCGCGGTGGCGGTCGCCGCGTCGGTCAGGTCGCCGGCCAGCACCAGCGCTTCGCCCGGCAGACTGGCGGCCAGATGGTCCAGCCGCGAGCTGTCGCGCGCGGTGAGTGCCAGCCGGCAGCCGCGCGCGGACAGCCGCCGCGCCAGCGCCGAGCCGATCGCGCCGGAAGCGCCCGTGATCCAGATGGTGTGTGCCATGGCGTATCTCATCGGAAAGAAGTGCGAGAGATACGTAGCGAACCGGCAGACGGTTGCACGCGCGGGTGCGCAGTGGCGGGTATTCGATCAGTACCCGGCGATGCGCGGCAGCAGCGCGGCGGTGGCCCTGGCATCAGGCAACGGAAGTTTGATCGGCTCACCCTCGCCGCCTACCGCGAATACAAGCAGCGTCGCCGGCTGGGTCGAGCTGGCATTGCGCGACACCAGGTGGTGCACGCGCGGCGTCTCGTACCAGCTCTCGCCTTGGCGATAGGTGTGCGGCGGCTGGCCTTCCAGCTGGGAGATCACGGCGCCGGTGAGCACATAGGCGAACACCGAGCCGGGGTGCAGGTGCGCGTCGGATGCGGCGCCCGGCGCGTAGGTCACGGTGACCATCACCACGTGCTTGCCCGGCGCGTCGGGCAGCGCCTGCTGCATCAGCAGCTGGTGCGATTCCTTGCCGCCGGTTTCATGCGCCAGCAGCGGCGCGCTGGCGGCGAAGGCGAGCGGGATGGCTAGGGCGGACAGGCGACGCAGGAACGTGCTCATGCGGTGGACTCCGTGGGGCGGCGAGGGCGCTCAGGCCGGCAGCTTGCGGAACGCGATGGCGAAGCGGTTCCAGCCGTTGATGGCGGTCACCAGCAGGGTGAGGTCGGTGAGCTCGGCGTCGGTGAAGTGCGGGCGCACCTCTTCCCACAGTTCGTCCGGCGCGTGGGTCTGGCTGATCAGGGTGAGCGATTCGGTCCAGGCCAGCGCGGCACGCTCGCGATCGGTGAAGAACGCGGTCTCGCGCCACACGCTCAGCGTGGCGAGGCGACGCTCGTTCTCGCCGGCCTTGCGGGCATCGGCGGAATGGGTGTCCACGCAATACGCACAGCCGTTGATCTGCGAGGCGCGCAGGCGCACCAGCTCCACCAGGGACTTTTCCAGGTCGCTCTTCGCGATGCGCTGTTCCAGGCCCACCATGGCCTTGATGGCTTCCGGGCTGGCTTTGTAGAAATCGAGACGCTGTTGCATGACGTGACTCCTCGAGATGGCGGGATGGGTGATTCGGTGGGAACAGGCTAGGCTTCCCACTGGTTTGCTTGAATAACCATTTTCAGGAATTTCGAGGTAACCAGTGCCATGGACATTCACGTCAGCATCCACGGCCGCCGCGACCTCGCCGGACAGCTTTATCGCCAACTGCGCGGGGCCATTGCCGATGGGCGCCTGCCGGCCGGCGAACGGTTGCCGTCCACGCGCGACCTGGCCACGCAACTGGGTGTGTCGCGCAAGACCACGCTGGAAGCGTTCGACCAGTTGATCGCCGAGGGCTACCTCGTGGCGCGGCAGGGCGATGGCACCTTCGTCGCCGATGGCGTGGCGCACGACGCCGCGCACACGGAAGCGCGCAGCCCGCGCGGCCCGCGTCCTGCGTCCGTGTGGAAACGTGTGCCACCGGCCCTGGCGATGCCCACGCCAGGCAGCACGCCGCCCATCGATTACCTCGGTGGCGTCACCGACAAGACGCTGTTTCCGTTCGACGCCTGGCGCCGTTGCATCGCCCACGCGCTGCGCGTGCAGGCACGCGGGCGGGGCAGCTATCGCGATCCCGCCGGTGAGCAGGAACTGCGACTGGCCATCGCGCAATACGTCGGCTTCAGTCGCGCGGTCGCCTGCCAGTGGCAGCAGGTGATCGTGACCCAGGGCGCGCAGCAGGCGATCGACCTCACCGCGCGCGTGATGATTGCGCCCGGCGACACCGTGGCGATGGAAGACCCCGGCTACCCGCCCGCGCGCGCCAGCCTGCTCGCGCTCGGCGCACGCGTGGTGCCGGTGCCGGTGGACGCGCAGGGGCTGGTGGTCGAGCGGCTGCCCGACGATGCCAAGCTGGTCTACGTCACGCCCTCGCACCAGTTTCCGCTGGGCATGCCGATGAGCCTGGAGCGCCGGCTCGCGCTGCTGGCCTGGGCGTCCGGACGCGGTGCACTGATCCTCGAGGACGACTACGACGGCGAGTTCCGCTTCGAAGGCCGCCCGCTCGATTCGCTCAAGAGCCTGGACCGCGCCGGCGTGGTGGTCTACGTCGGTACCTTCTCCAAGACGATTTTTCCGGAGCTGCGCATCGGCTACGCGGTGCCGCCGGCCGGCCTGCTCGACGCCTTCACCAAGGCCCGCCAGCTCAACGACTGGCACGGCTGCAACCTCACCCAGACCGCGCTCGCCCGCTTCATGCTGGACGGCCACTTCGCCAAGCACCTGCGCCGCGTGCAGAAGCACTACGCCCGCCGCCGCGAGGCATTGCTCGACCACCTCCGCGGCGGACTCGCGCCCTGGTTCGAGCCCATCGTCCCCGCCGCCGGCATTCACCTCACCGCGCGTCTGCGCCACGGGCTCACCGAGGCTGCGGTGATCGATGCGGCGCGTAGAAAACAGATCGGCCTCTACGGCATCGCCGGCTTCCACGCGGGGCGACGGCGCGGGCAGGGCCTGCTGTTCGGCTACGGCGACATTCGCCTGGATGCGCTTCATGCCTCGATGACCACCCTGAAAATGCTGCTGGGCAAGGCCGCCGGATAGGCTGCCGAATGGTCAGGCTGGGGCGCAAAGCATCGGTGGGATTGAAGTTCCTGGCTCGGCTGTCCCGACCGTGCCTATCCGCACCGGGGCGGATAGCGAGGTCGGGTACCTGCGGATTTTTCGCCGGATGGCGCGTCGGCGTGGCGGCGGCTCGCGCACCGCTGGTTCGGTGCGCCGCCCGAAAGCCTCGCCCGCCGAGCTGTTTTCCCGAGCCGCGGAGTGCCGAGCTCGGCGCACGGAGCCCAGAACGAGCGGAGCTCGGAACTCCGCGCCTGAAGAGCCGGCGGGCAGCAGCACCGCGAGGCGCCCCATGGGCTGCGGGGCGGGCGCGCCCCGTCGCCCAGCCGCATGGCGGCCGGTGTCCCGGCGGTGAACTGCGCGGGCCCTTCCCGAGCCGGCGTCAGCCGGTGAACTCGGCGATGTCGCCAGGCTTGCGCAGCATCTTGTTGACCTCGCCGGCATGCAGCTCTTCGGCGGCGATCAACTCGCGCGCGTATTCCTCCAACAGCACCGACTTGCCCGTTGCCAGCTCCAGCAGGTCGTAATACGCCGCCAGCGCCAGCTTCTCGTGCTCCAGCGACTCGCGCAGGATCGGTCCGATATCGTGCTGGTGGGTTTCCAGCAGCGGCCCGATCCCCAGCGACGGATGACCGCCGAACTGGGTGATCAGCTCGCCGGCACGGCGGGCGTGCAGCAGGCTCTCGTCGGCCTGGCCGGACAGCCAGCTCACGATCGGGATGCGGTTGTAGCCGTAGATCATCAGCGCGTAGTGCGTGTAACGCACCACACCGGCCAGCTCCAGTTCGAGGATGCGGTTGAGTACCGCGATGGCGCGCTCTTTGTCCTGGGCATGCATGGAGGCTTCCTCCGATGGGCGAGATGGGGGCGCATGCCGCGGGCCGCGGCACGCCGCCTTAGCCTACTCTCAGGATGCAAGGTCGTGCGGTGTCGCCGGGCCATTTTTCGTTCGCGATTACGCGGGCCTCCGCGGGCTGCGGTGGTCGTGATGGGCTGGGCTCCGCGAATGAATTCGACACATGAAGGAAGGCTTGCGCGAACGTGCTGTGTCTTCCGGCGAGGTGCGCTCTGCCTCCGGTAACAACCTGCAGTGGTGATGCCGGATCAGTGACCGACTTCGGCAAAGACGATGTCGGCAAAGCCTGCCGCCGTGCTCTCGCGATTCCAGTCGCGTTGCATCTCGCAGGCCAGCTGGATCCAGGTGATGGGCACGCCGCCGGCCTGCACGATGCGCTCCAGTCCTGCGCGGTGGGCCTCCGGTGAGGTGCCACCGACAGCGTCCACGACGACATAGACCTCAAAACCTGCCTGCAGTGCGTCGAGGGCAGGGAACACCAGGCAGACCTCGGTCCACAACGCGACCATGATCAGTTTCCTGCGTCTGGTCGCCTTGACCGCGGCGACGAAGTCGTCGTCTTCCCAGGCATTGATCGAGGTGCGGTCGATGATGTCCGCATCGCCCAGCACGTCGGTGAGTGCCCGGATCATCGGCTGGTTGCGGCCGGTAGCCACATTGACGGTGGAGAGCACCATCGGCACGCCGTAGAGCCTGGCGGTGCGCGCCAGCGCCACGACATTCGCCACCAGCAGCCGCTTGTTCATCGACGCGATGGAAGCCACCTGGATGGGCTGGAAGTCGATGATCACGACACTGGCGTTCTGTGGCGTCAGCATGTGGTCGGTGACCGGATCGCGCGGCGTGCGGGGCGAGGTCATGGCTTGGCTCCGGTGGCAGGGCCGGGTGCGTCGGTGGAAGTCGCATAGCGCGTGTCGGTGGGGCCGTCGCCGGTGATGATCACCGCGACCGCGGAGTCGCCGGTGTGCGCGAAATGCGCCACGTTCGCCGGTTCCGTGTAGAAGCTTCCCGGCCCCAGTGCCTTGACGGTGGCGTCTTCCGCTTTATTGCCGTAGCCGAAGTACCAGGTGCCGGACACGACGACTGCCGAGCGGCTGTCGCGATGCTCATGGGCGTTGATGCGCGTATGTGCGGGTACCAGCAATTCAACCGTGTAGATACCTGCCTTCGCAGGGTCGCCGGAGAGAACAATGGTGCGTATGCCCGCCAGGCCGGAGGTGCCTGCTATCGCGCCAGAGTGGGGTTGCGTTGCGATCTCGGCGGCGGTCATTCGCCGCTGGGCCATCTGGCCGATGGCGCTGGACGGGTTGGCCAGCAGCGCAACGGCCGATACGGTGAGGGCGAAAGTCAGCTTCATGGTGTTGCTTCCAGGAAACCCTGGACCGCCGCGATGGTTGCCTCGGGCTGTTCTTCCATCAGCCAGTGCCCGGCATCGGGAATCACCTGTTCGGTGACGTTGCTGGCCGCCGCACGCATCACCACCGCCATCGTCGGCCCGAAGGACTTGGCGCCGCCGATGGCCAGTACCGGCATGCTCAGTTTGCCCTTGGCCAGAGACACCTGATTGTCCCTGGCGTCCTGATCGAAAGCAGCGAACTGGGCGAACCCCGCGTGCATGGCGCCGGGCATCGCATAGAGCCTGGCATAGTGCTGGCGATCGGCCTCGGTGAAGCGACGCGGATCGGCCGAGAAATCGTTCCAGAAGCGGTCGAGGTAGATCCGCTCGCGCCCGGCAACCAGGCGTTCCATGTCGGGGCCGCCGAAGTGGAAGTGCCACAGCATCGGGCTCTTGAGTATCTCGTCCCATGGGCCGATCCCGGGGAGAGGCGCATCCATCAGCACAAACCGTCTCACCCGGTCGGGATGCCCGGCCACGAAGGCATAACCGACCATGTTGCCGATGTCATGCGTGACCACGTCGGTGCGATCGACCTTCAATGCGTCGAGAAGTCCCGCCACATCCTCGCCCTGGGTTTTCTTGTCGTAGCCGCCGGCCGGTTTGCTGGACAGGCCGAGGCCGCGCAGGTCCGGCACGATCACGCGATGATTGCGGCTGAGCGCCACCGCCAGCGGTTCCCACATGTCCCCGGTTTCGCCGTAGCCGTGCAGCAGGATCACCGCCGATCCACTGCCGCCGACCCGCACGTGCAGGGTCACGCCGTTGGTGGGGATGTCGCGGATTTCGAACGAAGGCGGGAACGGTTTGACCAGCGCGATCGCGGTCGAAGAAACCATCCACCCTGTCAGCAGGGCCAGGCTGGCCCACACGGTCAAGCGTCGCATATCGAATCTCCCTTGGAACCGGAAGGCGGGTGATGGCGCCAGTTGGTGGACAGGAGTCTTGCACCGGGGCAAAGTCGCCAGTAGCCGCCTGCTGCCGAAACTGGTTTACGGCCATGCCGAACGATATGAAGCTCCAGGGGCTCGCCGCGTTCGTCGCCGCCGTCGAGGAAGGCTCCGTCAGTGCCGCCGCCCGCCGACTCGGATACGCCAAATCCGTAGTCAGCGAGCGTCTGGTCGATCTGGAGCAGACGCTGGGCACCCGCTTGCTCCAGCGCACGACCCGCCGGATGTCGCTGACGCTGGACGGCGAGAGCTTCCTGCCGAGGGCGCGTCGCATCCTGCAGGAAGCAGCTGAGGCGGCGACCGAGTTGGCGGAACGGCGCAGCTCGCTGACCGGTCCGCTGCGTATTTCGGCGCCGGTGAGTTTTGGCGTGCTGCATCTTGGGCCGGCGCTGTATGCCTTCCTCGCGCAACATCCCGGCATCGATCTCTCACTCGAACTGGACGATCGCTTTGTCGACGCCGCCGCCGACGGGTTCGATGCCGTGCTTCGACATGGACCGGTGGCCGACAGCCGCCTCGTTGCGAAGCGGCTGGCGACGAGCCGTCGAGTGCTGGTCGCGTCACCGGATTATCTGGAGCGTCGGGGCACGCCAACCTCGCTGGATGAGCTCGGGCGGCATCAAGGCATCCTTTACATCAATCGCGAAACCGACTGGCGGTTCGCGCGGGATGGCAGCTGGGTGGTGGTGCATCCTCGCGCAGGCCTGCGCGTGAATAACGGCATCGTGATGCGCGACGCCGCCATTGCCGGCCTCGGCGTCACCCTGCTGCCTACCTTCTTCGTCCGCGATGCACTCGAGCGTGGCGTGCTGATGCAGGTCGATATCGGCCTTGAAGCCGAAGGTGCCGAGCTCTTTCTCGCCTATACACGAGATCGTACGGTATCGATGAAGGTCGCCGCCCTCATCGAAAGCTTGCGGCAGAGCTTCGGCGAGCC
The DNA here is from genome assembly GCF_044904665.1 of Dyella ginsengisoli. Lineage (NCBI taxonomy): Bacteria > Pseudomonadati > Pseudomonadota > Gammaproteobacteria > Lysobacterales > Rhodanobacteraceae > Dyella > Dyella ginsengisoli. The sequence continues at coordinate 226,711 of NZ_JADIKM010000002.1, read as the reverse complement.
GCCTTATTGGGATCTCTAAGGTGCATCACCGCTGCTGCCGGACCCGCACCGAGGCGCAAGCCGACCTGTTGATAGCCTCGAGCCGCGCATGCGCCATAGAGTCGCCCGACGCGATCGGCAGTTTTCAGCCTTAATCGAGCCGTCCATGGAAACGGGGTAGAACCCGCGTTCCGCGGTACAACAATTACGAGCACACTCCCATGAGCCAAGCACAGCCTCCACTATCGCTGCACGGTTCCTGCCATTGCGGCTTGGTGCGCCTCACGCTGCCGGCAACCCCCGAAACGGCGACCAGTTGCAACTGTTCGCTATGTCGGCGCACAGGAGGCATCTGGGCCTACTACGAGCTTGGCTCGGTCTCCATCCAAGGCCATCCAGAGCATACGGAAAGCTACGTGTGGGGCGATCGAACCCTGAGGAATTTTCGTTGCAGGAACTGCGGTATCGCCACCCATTGGGAGCCCATTGAATCCACCCCTTCCGCTCGCCACGGAGTGAACCTGCGGAATTTTGAACCCGCGCTGCTGGAGTCGGTGGTCATCAGGCACTTCGATGGGGCGGACACCTGGAAATTCCTGGACTGAGCGCTTGCCGCCTTTCGCGTCGGGCCGACGTCATCGCGCTTTTTGAGCCGCGCTTCCGTTTCCGGTGGGAGCATCTCCGAGGGCTTCCCGCTTTCAGCGGGACAGCACGCCGATCGTGCCCAGCCAAGTCTCCACCAACTGCTGCCATTGAGTGATCGGCAGCGTCGTCGGTCGCAGGCCGAAGGCATGGCCACCCTGCGCATACAAGTGCATCTCGGTGGGCACGCCGGCTTTCTGCAGGGCAACGTAGTAGGCAAGCGCCTGCTCCACGCCGTCCACGTGATCATCCTCGGCCATCGCGAGGAAGGTGGGCGGGGTGTTTTTGGTCACTGGCACATTGCGGTTGAATCCATAGGGTGCGGCGAGGTGGCCGGGGTAGATCGCCACGGCGAAGTCCGGGCGGGCACTCAGGTTGTCGGTCGCATCGATCGGCGCGTACACGCGGCGGTCGTAGTTTGTGCTGATCGAGGCGACGAGGTAGCCGCCCGCCGAGAAGCCGAGCACGCCGATCTTGTGCGGATCGACCCGCCACTCGCCCGCGTGCTGGCGCACCAGCCGGATCGTGCGCTGGGCGTCCTGCAGGGCAGGCGTGGGGATGGCGAAGTTGTGCGGGCGGCAGTTGCAGTGCCAGTCGTAAGGCGTGCCCGGCACGCGGTACTTCAGCAGCACGCAGGTGATGCCGCGCGCGGTTAGCCAGTCGCATACCTCGGAGCCTTCCAGATCGATCGCGAGGATCTCGAAGCCGCCGCCGGGGAACACCACCACCGCCGCGCCGGTGTTCCGGCCCTTGGGCGGGTACACCGTGAAGGTGGGTTGCGTGACGTTGTGGATGGCCGTCCAGGGCTTGCCGGCCACCAGCGCCTGCGCTTCCAGGCTGGTCGATTCGGTCGCAGGGGCCGGCTGCGCGTTGGGCGGCGTGCCGGGCCAGATGCGCTCCTGTTTCAGGCCGTGGCCGGGTTGCCAGACAGCGGCGTGGGCGCATGCGCCACCCAGCACGAGCGTGGTGAACAAGATGGAATGCCAGAGTTTCATCGCGCGCAGGCCGGGCAGGGGAGAAGCCGACAGGTTACGGCGTGAAGATGGCCGACGCCCGTCCGGCGCATGGCCGTGGTCGGGAAAAACCGGACATGCCGGGGGCGATGGCGCCGCGACGGACAATGCATCGGCAGCCTTGTGGCACGCCGTGCTCACCGCCACTCGCATTCCGCAGCCGTGTGGGCCGGCGCAAACGGACGATGCCCATGCCACTCCCGCGACGTGCGCTGTTTTCGACAAGCACTGCACAAATGCCTGCCTATGCTCGACCCCATGCGTGCGACATCCAGACAATCGCGAGTGTCGGCCAAGGCGCATCAGGCGCTAGCCCGGTTGCAGACGCTGAGTGTCGAGAACGAATGCCTGCGTGACGAATGGCGCCGGCACTCCTGTGGCGCGCTGCAGATTCGCGCGGCCTCGCGCAAGGCGCTTCACGCGGTGGTGGGTGGCTCCGGGCGCCGGTGGTGTGGGTTGCGCAGCACCTTCCTGCTGCCGTGGTTGAGCTGGATCTTTCGCCGATGAGGTACGCGCTGCGCGCCGTGCTGGGAGCGGCCCCATGAGTCTGCACGACTACCAGCGCAAGCGCGATTTCACTCGCACGCGGGAGCCGCCAGCCACCACGCGCGGCGCGGCGGGCAAGCGCGCGATCTTCGTGGTGCAGCTGCATCACGCCAGCAGCCGGCACTACGATTTTCGCCTGCAGGTGGGCGACGTCCTCAAGAGCTGGGCGGTGCCCAAGGGCCCGAGTTTCAATCCGAAGGACAAGCGCCTTGCCGTGGAGGTGGAGGATCACCCGCTCGACTACGCCAGCTTCGAGGGCGACATCGAGGCGGGCTACGGCAAGGGCCACGTGGACCGGTTCGATCACGGCGTGTGGTCGACCACCGGTGACGTCGAGGCGCAGTTGCGCAAGGGGCATCTGCGCTTTGATCTGTACGGCGAGCGGCTGCAGGGGGCGTGGCATCTGGTGCGCAGCAGCCGCAAGCAGAAGCAGCCGGCGTGGTTCCTGATCAAGGTGGACGACGCCTTTGCCAGCGCGCTCGAGGCCGATGACCTGCTCGATGCCCGCCTGCGCGCGAGCACCCGCAAGGCGGCGAAGACGCCCGCGCAGAAGTCCGCTGCCGGCCAGTCGACGGTGCGGCGTCGCGCATCACCGCCGATGCGGCCGGCGCCGCTGCGCAAGCTGATGGCGATGATCAAGGCCACGCCCAAGGCCAGGGCCGCGGCGATCTCCGGCGATTTCTTCAAGCCCGAGCTGGCCCGGCTCGGCGATGCTCCACCCGCGGGCGACCAGTGGCTGCACGAAGTGAAGTGGGACGGCTACCGCCTGCTGGCCACGGTGCACGCCGGCCGCGTGGCGCTGTGGTCGCGCAACGGCTTGCCCTGGACAGATCGCCTGCCGGAGATCGCGCAGGCGATCACGATGCTGGGGCTGGATTCGGCCCAGCTGGACGGCGAACTCATCGCACTCGACGCCGCCGGCCACAGCGATTTCAACGCGTTGCAGAAAACCCTCGCGGGCGAGGCCAACGCGCCGCTGGTGTACATGCTGTTCGATTGCCCGGCACTGCAGGGCTACACCCTTGCCCAGGCGCGGCTGGTGGATCGCAAGGCGCTGTTGGCCCTGCTGCTGAAGGATCGCCCGGCGCCGCTGGCCTACAGCACGCACACCGTGGGGCAGGGCGACGTGGCGTTTCGCATGGCGGTTGAGCACCAGCTGGAAGGCGTCGTTTCCAAGCGATGCGATGCGCCGTATCGCGGCGGGCGCGGCGACGACTGGCGCAAGACCAAGCGCCTGCACAGCGACGAGTTCGCGGTGCTCGGCTACACCCCGCCGAGTGGGAGCCGCCACGGCTTCGGCGCGCTGCTGCTGGGCAAGCCCGATCCCGCCAGTACGGGGCGCTGGGTCTACGCCGGGCGCGTGGGCAGCGGCTTCAGCGATGCGGACCTGAGCACATTGAGTCGCCGCGTGGCGAAGGGCGGCACCACGCGCGTGCCGCCAAACATTCACGGCATCGATCCCCTGCTGCGCGGCGCGCGCTGGGTGACGCCGCAGGCGGTGGTCGAGGTGAGCTTTCGCGGGCATGGCGGCAACGCGCTGCTGCGCCAGGCGAGTTTCAAGGGCATGCGGCCGGACAAATCCATCGCCGATCTCGTGGACAGCGATCGCGCCTCCGCTGCCGCTCGATCCTCTTCGCGCGCAACCCGGAGCCAGGCCATGAGCAGCGACACACCACACGCACCGACCGCGGTGGAGATCACCCATCCCGAGCGGCTGATCTATCCGCAGGACGGCATCCGCAAGCAGGACGTGGCCGACTACTACCGGGCCGTGATGGACTGGTTCCTGCCCGGCGTGGTGGATCGGCCCACCTCGGTGGTGCGCTGTCCCGACGGCGTGGAGAAGACGTGCTTCTTCCAGAAACACGCGCTGGCCGGGCTCAAGCATGTGGACACGGTGGCACTGGAAGAAGATGCCGGCGCGGCGGCGCAGTACATCGTGCCCCGCGACGCGCTCTCGGTGATGGAACTGGTGCAGTTCGGCGCGGTGGAATTCCATCCGTGGGGCGGGCACGCGGAGACGCCGGACCACTGCGATCGTCTGGTATTCGATCTGGATCCCGGGCCGGGCGTGACCTGGTCGCGCGTGGTGGCTGCCGCGCGGCTGGTACGCAAGCAACTGGAGCAGCTCGGGCTGGTGTCGTTTTTGCGCACCTCCGGCGGCAAGGGGCTGCACGTGGTGGTGCCGCTGCAACCGGCCACGCTGTGGCCGGACGTGAAGTCGTTTGCCCACGCCTTCGCCGACACGCTGGCGCTGGCGCACCCGCTCGACTTCGTCGCGGTGGCCGCCAAGGCGCACCGCAAGGAGCGGGTGTATCTCGACTATCTGCGCAATACCCGCGGCGCCACCAGCGTGGCCTCGTACTCGCTGCGCAGCCGGCCCGGCGCGCCGGTGGCGGTGCCGCTGCGCTGGAGCGAACTGGGCAAGATCACGGGCGGCGATCACTACACCTTGCGCACCGTGCCGCGGCGGCTGGCCGGCCTGCGCAGCGATCCGTGGAAAGGTATCGACACCGTGCAGCAGGATCTGCAGCGCGTGCTCGACGCGATTGGCGCGCATCGGTCGGATTGACTATCTCGGAGTCGTGGATTTCCCGGCCTGGCCTGCGTCGCTGTCTCCGGCGCACGGGCCGGGCGACAACACGCCGCCCCCGCTTTAATTCAGCACCCCGTCGGGGCATCACCCGCTTGTTACGAGCAAACACATTTCCCGCGTGACCGACTAGCCCGCTTTGCGCCGTCCGCCCGATTTGCTGCCAGTGGATGCCTTTCGCGTGGCGGTATCGCTCGCCGCGCGCTTGCCGCTGGCCTTCTTCGCGGCGGCCCTGGAGGCGGTGGATTTCTTCGCGGTTTTGGCCGGTGTGGCCTTGACCGGGGTCTTCTTCGCGGGTGTGCGTTTGCGCGTGTCCAGGCTCTTCTTGAGCAGGGCCATGAAGTCGACCACATTGGTGGAGGCCTGCTCGGAAGGCGCTTCCTCCTCGCTCTCCTCGGCGGTCACCACACCCTTGGACTTGAGCCGCTTGTCGATCACCTTGCGCAGGCGATCGCGGAATTCGTCACGGTAGTCTCCCGGCGTCCACTCGCCGGACATCGACTCGATCAGCTGCTCGGCCATCTCCATTTCCCTGGGTGCGATGCGGTAGTCGGCGATCGCTTTTTCCGGCAGGCGGTACTCCTCCACGTCCACCAGCTCCTGCGGGTAGCGCAGCAGCACCAACATCAGCGCCTTGTCCTGCGGCATCACGGCGCACAGGTACTCGCGGGTGCGGATCACCACGCGGGCAATGCCCACCTTGCCGGTGCGCCGCAGCGTTTCGCGCAGTAGCACGTAGCCTTTTTCCGCCTTCTTGCCGGGCACCAGCACGTACGGCTTGTCGAAGTATTGCGGCGCGATGGAGGCGGCATCCACAAACGCCTCCACCTCCACTGCCTCGCGTCCCTCGGCCGCGGCCGCCTTGATGTCGTCGGGATCGAGCACGACGTAGCTGCCCTTCTTGTATTCGAACGCCTTGACGATGTCCTTCCACGGAACCTCGTCGCCGGTTTCAGCGTTGACGCGCTCGTAGCGAATGGGCGTGTTGCTGCGGCTGTCGAGCATGCGAAAGTGCAGGTCGACACTGCGCTCGCCGGACATCAGCGATACCGGCACGTTGAGCAGGCCGAACGACAGCGTGCCGGTCCAGATGGGTCTAGCCATGGGGTTTCTCCGCGGCGTTCCGTTCGAATCGAAGTTTCAGTTGCCGGCGGTCGAGCGCCACGCGCCTGGCGCCAGCGAGGTCCTCGGGGTGCACCAGCTGTCCCTGCTCATTCCAGAGCGCGCGCTCGTCCTGGTAGATCATCCAGGCCAGCGTGCATGCCTCACAGCCGCAGCTTCCGTGGCATTCCTCGGCCACGCAGGCCGTGCCGCAGGTGCAGACGAGACGCTCGACGTCGCCGCGCGCGGCATTCTTTACGTGCAGATAGCCGTCCGAGGAAGGCCACAGCAGACGTCCGCTCGGCGTGGGCCGGTTCAAGCGCGTTGCTTCCACGTCGCGTTACTTGGGCAGCTTGGCCGGGATGAAGGGCGATACCGGGTCGCTGGCCGGAAAGGTCTCCGCCAGCGCCTCGTCCTGGTTGTCGCTTTCGTGCGACTTGCGCTCGCGACGCTCGTCTCCGGACTCCGGGCCGGCCCTCTGGTCGTGCTTGTTGCTGTCTTTGCGATCGTGAGCGTTCATGGCGCGCCTGTGGGTGGTGGACGTCGACGCAGGCTAGTCCCGCGTCTGTCAACGAAACATGCGCAGTGTCTGAACCTGGACGAACATACCGGACATCGCGCCGGGCACCCTTGCCAGTCGCCCCCGGCATCGGTTGCGCATGCCACTTCGGCAAAACGCTACCCGTGCCGCTCGCGGGAGCCAGGTCACTTCCACGGCGAACGTCGCGCTGTCTGATCGCCGCGGTGAATGCATCGTCAATCGCGATGGACCTGGCTTGCACATGCCAGCAACGTCGCGATTGGCAGGCTGCACGCCCGTTACCGCGGCGAGCCGGTGCGATGATCAAGGATCACCACTACAGCTGCTCTCACCCGCCAGCGCCTGCCGCGTCACGCCGCCATCGTTGTTCTGCGCAGACGCTTGCAGGCGGCGCTCCGAGGGTGGGCTTCCACGCGATGCGGCCTGTGTTCCCGCGGCCACGACGCCTGCATCGCCACGTGCACTGCGGCTGCCGTTGCGCCCTGATCGGCCCATGCCCACCGCCGCAATCGTGCGGAGGCGATTTCGCCATCGCGGAGCCGGCCTCCACCCTCGAGCAGATCGCTCCCAGGAGACAGCCATGACACACGACCACCCGCCCAAACCCGACTTGCAGGATCCCACCCGGCAGTATCCCCGCCCGCCGTTCCAGCAGCAGCCACAACGGGCGCCGGGGCTGGCGCGCGAGATGGTGCCCAGGCCCGATCATGGCGAGGAGAGTTACGTCGGTACGGGGCGGCTGGCCGGTCGCAAGGCGCTGATCACCGGCGCCGATTCCGGCATCGGTCGCGCGGTCGCCATCGCGTTTGCGCGCGAGGGCGCCGCCGTCACGCTGAACTTCCTTCCGAAAGAGGAAGCCGACGCCAATGAGGTGATCGAACTCGCCCGCGACGCGGGCGTCGACGTGCATGCCATGCCCGGCGACCTCACCGACGAGGCGTTCTGCCAGCACCTGGTGGGCGAGGCGCATCGCCGGATGGACGGACTCGACCTGGTGGTGAACGTCGCCGGCAAGCAGTCCTGGCAGGAGAGCATCCGCGACATCACCACCGAGCAGTTCGACGCGACGTTCAAGACCAATGTCTACGCCATGTTCTGGATCTGCAAGGCGGCCCTGGAACACCTGCCGCCGGGTGCGTCGATCATCAATACCGCCTCGATCCAGTCCTACGATCCCTCGGCAATCCTGGCCGACTACGCGCCCACCAAGGCCGCCATCGTCGCCTTCACCAAGGCGCTGGCCAAGCAGGTCGCCAAGGACGGCATCCGCGTCAACGCTGTCGCGCCCGGTCCGATCTGGACCCCGCTGCAGCCCTCGGGCGGACAGCCGCAGGAGAAGGTGGAGAAGTTCGGCGCCAACGTGCCGCTGGGCCGCCCCGGCCAGCCGGTCGAAGTGGCGCCGGCCTACGTGTTGCTGGCGTCGCAGGCGGCGAGCTTCGTAACGGCCGAGGTCTACGGCGTTACCGGCGGCCACTCCTCGTCGTGAGGCGCTACGCCGTGGCGGCCGGCCGGGCGCCGACGACCAGCAGCCACAGACAGGTGCCGATCTCGCCCAGCGCCGCGGGTGTCGTCGCGTAGCTGGCGAAGGCGGTGTCGCTGTAGCCGGGCACGAGCAGCTGTGCGGCGAAGTCCGCCACGTAGGAGAGGCCGCCGAGCACCAGCAGGTAGCCGAGCAGCCGCGGCAGCTGGCGCCCGCGAATCACCAGCCAGCCGAACGGCAGCAGCCACAGGCCCCAGAACACCTGCGCAAGCAGCAGGCCGTTGCCGTAGGCGTCGAGCTGCAGCATCACCTGCGTCTGCACCTGCGCGGCGCTGAGCGGGTGCAGCCACGGCGCCTGGCCGAGCAGGGTGAGCACGTCCAGCTTGTGGCCCAGGGTGACGAAACCGATCGGTACGCTGGCCATGGCCAGTGCCACCATCGCCACGCTGGCGATGCGGTGCGTGGCGCCCAGCAGGCGATAAAGCGCCAGCGGCAGCAGCAGGAAGGCGAGGTAGCAGATCGCTCCGGCGACGATGCCGGCGCGGAACAGCCCTTCATGCGCGGTGATGTTCTGCACGGTGGCCACCGCATCGCCGTGGCCGCCCGTCTGCGCCGGCACGTAGCCGAGAGCGAAGATGCCGGTGAGCACATTCAGCAGGTAGATCGCGCCAGCCACGCGGGCGTGGCGCCTGGCAGTGAGGTGGCTGTTGTCGAGAAGCATGGCGGTCCTTCGGGCGGTGGGCGGCAGGCGCGGTCAGCTTTCGACGACGGGCGTGCGACGCGGCCAGCGCCACGCAGTCCACACGATGGTCAGCGAGAGCGCGATCTCGATCACGCCGAAGAACACATAGAACGACCACGCGCCGGGCATCGTCATCAGCAGGATCGCGGCGTAGGCCAGCCCGAGCAATCCGTTCGCCCAGCGGCTGACCGCCGCCGGCAAAAGCAGGGCCAGGCACACCATCAAGGCCGGCACGGCCATCATCGCCGAGGTGCCCAGCAGCACGTTCGGGGTGACCGCGCCCAGCGGCGCCATGCGGCCGGCGAGCATGCCGGCCAGCTTGCCCGGCACGTACAGGCCGAAGTAGTCGCCGTAGACGTAGCAGAACATCAGCGATGCCCACAGCGCAGAGAGCTTGAGCTTCACGTTGATCTTCGGGTCGTCCAGCGGGGTGCTTGCCTTAGCCATGCGTGCCGTGTCCTTGCAGTGCCGCGGATGCTGCTGCCGGGGCGCCAGCCTAGTGCCTGCGCCGAGCTGGCGGGATGTGGCGGAGGTCACGCGCGAAAAGGGCGGCCCGGATGCGACGGCCGCGGGATGCAGCAGCTTGGGCATATGCCGAGCAAGAACGTACAAGTGCCCGCCTGCGCCCGAGGCCTATGGTGAACCATCGCCGGGAGGGAGGTTGTCCATGGCCGTCACCTATCCGATCCACCCCGTATCGCCGCGCGCGCTGCGCGCGTTGCTGCTTGAGGTTCACGGCGACGATCCGCGCGACGAGCCGATTGCTCCGCTCGGCGAGTACGGCTACAGCACGATGCTGCGCACCATTCCCGCCGCGCTGGCGGTGCTGCGCGTGGCGGCCGGGCTGGAGCCCGAGCCGGAGTGGGTGATGGACTGGTACCGCCACACGCGCATCGCCGAACTGGGCCACCTCACCGCCGAACAGCTGGTGGCGATGGGGCGCGCGCCGGTGGTCATCGCGTTCCTGCATGCGATCCGCGACGGCGCGCGCGGCTGAGCCGTCGTCGCCCTCACCGAACGAGGTAGCGCCCGTGATGCCACAGCACCGATTCCGCTCCATCGCCGACGAACTCGCCCGCCTCACCGCCCAGCGCGAGGAGGCGATGCTCAACGCCTTCGCCGCACTGGAGCGACAGGACGCCAGCCTGGCCGTGCTGCTCACCCAGCACCTCGGCGACCGCCAGCGCGCCGCCCGCTGGATGGGCATGCATCAGCGCGCCTTGGGCGGACGCTCCGCCTACGAAGCGCTGGCCGGCGAGATCGACCGCGTGTGGGATCGCGTGCTCGGCAGCGATGACAGTGATCCGGCGTCGCCGCTGGCTGCGCGCTCGGGCTGAAGCGGGGCATCGGGTGTCGTTGGTCGTAACCGCTGCGGAAGAGAAGGCCCTGGCGGGGCAGTCACTTAGGTTGTCGCTTCCACGGCAATACCAAATTCAGTCCGTGCCATCGAATGCCGTCGCGGCGCCGACCGGTGTCCATGTGGCGAGGTCGCGCAGCAACTGCTCGGCATGTTCTCGCACTGCATCCAGCGCATCCTGGCCCAGCTGCAGGCGCAGCGGTGTGTGGTCGGCGCGCAGGGCCTGATCGACCGCCGCAGCGGCCTTCGCCGGGTCGCCGGCCTGCGTATCGTGCATGGCATGGGCGAAGGCGCGGGTGTGGCCGACGGTGTCACGGTAGGCATCCAGTTCGGGCATGTGCTGCATGGATGCGCCGGCGAGGTTGGTGCGGAACGCTCCGGGTTCGACGATGAGTACCTTGATGCCCAGCGGCGCCACTTCGGCGGCCAGCGCCTCGGACAGCCCCTCCAGTGCGAACTTGCTCGCCGAGTAGGCGCCGAACCCGGCGAACGACATCTGTCCGCCCATGCTGGAGATGTTGACGATCGCGCCAGCGCGCTGGGCCCGCAGAACGGGCAGGGCGGCACGGATCACCGCGGCGGCGCCGAAGAAGTTGGTGTCCATCTGCGCGCGAAGTGCCTGTGCGGAGGTCTCTTCCACCGCGCCGACGATGCCGTAGCCGGCGTTGTTGATCAGCACGTCGATATGGCCGAAGCGTTCCACCGCCGCCGCCACCGCGGCTTCGGCGGCACCTTCGCGGGTGACGTCGAGCGGATATGCCAGCACGCGCTCGGGCGCCGTTGCCGTCAGTGCGGCGAGTTTGTCGGTGTCGCGCGCGGTGGCGACCACGCGGTGACCATGCGCCAGTGCGTAACGGGCGAAGGCCTCGCCGAAGCCGCTGGATGCGCCAGTAATGAACCAGACCTGGGACGTTGCCATGGGGTTGCTCCTCGTGCGGCGCCGGGGCGGCGCCTTCGGTAGTCACGATGCACCCGCCGGCACTGTTTGATAATTCCGTTTTTTTCGTATGAGTTATTCGATATGGTTCAGCAATGGATCGCGATATCCTGACCCACTTGCCGGTGGTCGCCGCCGTGGCGCGCCGGCGCAGCTTTGCCGCGGCCGCGGCCGAGCTGGGCATGAGCGCGTCGGCGGTGAGCCACGCTGTGCGGCTGGTGGAAGACCGGCTGAAGGCGCCGCTGTTCGCTCGCACCACGCGCAGCGTGGCGCTCACCGAGGCCGGCGAGGATTTCTTTGCCCGCGCGCTGCCGGCACTGCAGCAATTGGCCGAGGCCACCGAGGCGACGCGCGCCCTCAAGGGCGTCGTCAGCGGCACGCTGCGCATCAACGCTCCGCGCGTGGCCTTGCCGATGGCGCTAACCGAGCTGGTCGCGACGCTGACCACGCGTCACCCGGATTTGGTCGTCGACGTGACCTGCGACGAAGCGCTCACCGACATCGTCGCGCAGGGGTACGACGCCGGCGTCCGGTTAGGTGAGATGGTGGCGGAGGACATGGTGGCGGTGCGCCTTACCCCGCCGGTGAACGCGGTCATGGTGGCATCGCCCGACTACCTCGCCGCGCGCGGCACGCCCGCGCGAGTGGCCGAGCTGCACGCGCACAACTGCATCAACTACCGCCAGGCCAGCACTGGCGGCACCTACGCGTGGGAACTGCGCGAGCGTGGCAAGGACGTGACGGTGGCGGTACGCGGTACGGCCCGCGTGTCCGATTCGCTGTTCGCGATTGAGCTGGCGCTGGCCGGCGTGGGTATCGCCTACCTGCTCGAGCCGCTGGTTGCCGACCACCTGCGCGCTGGCCGGCTGGTGCTGGTGCTGCCGAAGTCAGCGATGCCGGAGCCGGGCTTGTTCCTGTACTTTCCGCGGCGCGCGTCGGAAGCACCCAAGCTGCGCGCGCTGATCGAGGCGGCACGCGAACGGCTCGCCTGATGCCGCCGCCGCACGCACGGCCCGGCCATCCTGCCGAGCCATGCGCGTTCGGAACTCAGGCCGAGGCCTGGCGCAACTCGTCGAAGTACGCCGCGATCGCTTCCGGGAAGTGGTAACGCGCCTCGGGCAGCGGCGAGCCAGCATCGATCAATGCCCTGGCGCAGGCCAGCCAGTCGCCGCCGGGCGTGGTTTCGGCGATGGAGGCGAAGCTGAGCGTGCCGTAGACGTTGTCGTTGAAGCCGTGACGCTCGTCGTAGCGCGCGCCGTGGGCGAGCAGGAACCGGGCGAGCGGCGCGTTGCCGCGGAATACCGCCCAGTTGAGCGCGCTGCCGTCGATGTCGCCGCCGCGCGTGGCGATCGGCCAGCCGACTTCCACCATCAGCCGCACCGCGTCCTCCGCGCCAGCGGCTGCGAGTTCGGGAAGCAGGCGCAGCGCCTGTGGTGGAAGCTTCGCGAGCAATCCGGGGTCGCCCGCCAGCATCGCCTGCACGCTGGCGCGGTCGGCCCGCGCGCAGGCGCCGAGAAAGGCGTCGCCCGGTTGGTCGTCGGCTTCGGCACCGGCCTGCAGCAGCCGTTCGGCGACGTCGCTGAGGCCGAGGCAGCGCGCCAGGCGGTAGGCACTGACGCCGTGATCGTTGCTGGCCGATGGATCGGCGCCAGCGTCGAGCAGCAGGCCGATCACTTCGGGCGAGCGGCGGCGCCGGATCGCGTGCAGCAGCGGCGACCCGCTCGGTCCGCGTTCATTGGCGTCGCCGCCGTGGGCGAGCAGCAGGCGCAGCGTGTCGGGGCGCTCGTAGTCGAGCGCGCGGAACAGCGCATTGCAGCCGGTGACGCGCGCACCGGCGTCGAGCAGCAGACGCACGATCGTCGGGTCGGCGATCTCGGTGGCGTGGTAGAGCGATTCGTTGTCGTTGGGATCGGCTCCAGCCTGCAGCAAGCGCCGGCTGAGCGCGATGTCGTGATTGCGGCCGGCCGCGCCATAGAGGGCGCTCAGCGGATCGCCCGGCGCCTGCGGATCGATCCAGCGCGCGTTCGGGTCGGCGCCCGCGGCGAGCAGCAGGTCGACGCAGGCGCGGATACCCGGCGCGTACGCGGGCAGGGCGATCAATCCGGAGAACGTGGCGCAGGCCAGCGGCGGCATGCCGCTGTCGGCATGCGGGTTGTTGGCCCAGGCCCGATCGGCGGCGATGGCGGCCTGCACCGCGGCGACATCGCCGATGGCACAGGCGAGCGCAGGCTCGCCGGCCAGCAGGTCCGGGTGTTCGCGCAGCAGGCGCTCGGCCAGTGCTGGCCGGGCCGGCTGGTAGCCGTGGCCGAAGGCCCACTGCCGCCACTGGCGCTTGCGTGTGGTCGCGTCGGCAGATGCCGCCTGCAGGACCACGTAGTCCTTCAGTTGCGACCATGCATCGAGGCCGTACTCGCGCGCGATGCAGGACTGCGCGTCGTGCAGGCGCAGCTCCATCGCAGCGATCGCGGCGTGGTCGAGCTGCGCGGCGGCGGGCAGGGCGAGGCGGATGCGTTCGAGCGAATCGGGGTCGCTGCGGCGGATGCCGTCGAGCAGGGCCTTGGCCTGCTTCTTCAGGTGGTCCAGGTGCGGACGGGCGGGCAGGGTTTTCATGACAACCTCCATGCAATCAACGCCGAAGGTCCGCAACACCGGCTGCACAAAGGTTGGTGGTGGCAAGCAACTGACAAGTGGGTTGAACCCTTTCCGCGGACCCGGTGGCGGCTTGCAACGCCGGGGCAGGAGCATAGCAAAGGCCGCGGCGGCACGAGCTTGCTTGAAAGCCCCGGCAGGGCACCCACGTGATCATTTCCCCGCGGCCCCGCGCGGGCATGTCCGTTCCCTGCCGGCTGCTCGCCGCAGTGGCGTCACCCTCTCCTTGCAAGGACCTCCCCATGCACATCGATCTCTCCTCCCGCACCGCCATCGTCAGCGGCTCCACCGCCGGTATCGGCCTGGCCATCGCGCAGGGCCTGGCCGGCGCGGGCGCCCACGTCGTCGTCAACGGCCGCACGCAGGCGCGAGTGGACGAGGCCATCGCGACGATCCGCCGGGCCGTACCGCAGGCGAAGCTCACCGGCGTGGCCGCCGACCTGGGCACGGCCGAGGGTGCCGCGCAGCTGATCGCGGTGATGCCCGAAGTGGACATCCTGGTGAACAACCTGGGCATCTTCGAGCCCAAGCCGTTCTTCGACATTCCGGACGAGGACTGGCAGCGTTTCTTCGAGGTCAACGTGATGAGTGGCGTGCGGCTGTCGCGGCATTACGCGCAGGGCATGGCGCAGCGCGGCTGGGGACGCATCCAGTTCGTGTCGAGCGAATCGGGCGTGCAGATTCCGGTGGAGATGGTCCACTACGGCATGACCAAGACGGCGCAGCTGGCGGTGTCGCGCGGCCTGGCCGAAACGCTGGCGGGCACCGGCGTGACGGTGAACGCGATCCTGCCGGGTCCGACCCGCTCCGAGGGCGTCAATGAGTTCATCGCCAAGATCGCCGCCGGTCGCGGCGTGCCCGCCGAACAGGTGGAGCGGGAGTTCATCGCTACCGAGCGCCCGAGCTCGCTGATCAAGCGCCTGGCGACGGTGGAGGAGGTGGCGAGCCTGTCGGTGTATCTGGCCTCCGAGCAGGCGTCGGCGACGACGGGGGCGGCGGTGCGGGTGGATGGTGGGGTGGTGCGGTCGATCGTTTGACGGGAGCTCGGGCTTCCATTTTCAGGCAAGCAGCGACGTGCCCCGTTGTCGGACTTCCCGTGCGGTTTCAATCGGTCGACGCAACAGCTTGTTGCTAAGTTGAGCCGGTTCGGAGAAAGGCGTTTCGTCCTCCTTCGGAGGCCGAGTCACTTTTCTCTGTTTGGCCAGAGAAAAGTAACCAAAAGAGAGGCCACCCCGCTTCCGCGCCTCGCGGGCCTTTGGCCCGTGAGGTTCGCGTCCGGGCTACGGGGTTTGTCGACAGGGCTTCCTGCCCTGACGTCAAACTGGCCGGCATCCATGCCGGCCACCCTTCGGGCTTTTCCTCCGCCCGGCCGCCGCTGCAGAGGGGAGGGAAGGTCAAAGGCAGCGCGCGACGCGCGCCCAGGCTCGGCGATCGCTCACGCGATCGCCATCGCTTTTGGATTGTTGTCCTTGCCGCTGCTGTTGCTGAGGCTGTAGCCGCTGTTGTTGCCGCGACCGCTGCCGTCGCTGTTGCTGTTGCTGTTGCTGTTGCTGTGGCTGTTGCTGTTGCTGTTGCTGTTGCTGTGGCTGTTGCCGTTGCTGTTGCTGTTGCTGTTGCTGTTGCTTTTGCTGTTGCTGTGGCTGTTGCCGTTGCTCTTGCTCTCCACCTCCCTTGTGAGGCAGTGAGTCGTGGACGATCAGGCCCGCAGGGGCATCGGCAAGGATGCCGATGCCTTTTCGTCAGTGCATGGATGCACTGTCGAAAAGCCCGGCCACGGCTCACGGACTTGTCGGGCGTAGCCCGGCAAGTGCCGAGGAGGGTCGCCTTCTCTTTGGTTACTTTCTCTTGGCGACCCAAGAGAAAGTGACTCGGTCGCCGAAGGCGCACGAAAGCCTTTGCTCTTCTCAAACGGACTTTGCAAGCGATGGGATGATCCATCGGCCACCGCTGGCGGGGAGTGGCTGAGCGGCCTCAGCCGGCCACTGGCACCCCATCAATCAACCGCTTCGCCAGTCGCGGCTGACGAATCTGTTCCAGCCACCAGGCCAGCGCGCGACCCTCGTGGTCACCGCGCCAGGCGGCGTATAGCACGTTCGGCTCGCGCGGATCGGCCATCGCCTTTTCCACCAGCGCGCCGCTCTTGAGCAGGGCCGATGCGCGGTGGCGCGGCAGCCAGCCCACGCCCAGGCCGTCGCGCTGGGCGTGGATCTTTGCCTCCATGCTCGGCACGGCCAGCGTGGCCTGGCCGCCCACCACGCCGTAGCCGCGGCTCGCGCTGCGTGCCGAATCGGCCACCACGATCGAGCGGTGCGCGCCCACTACCTCCTGCGTCAGCGGCTCGGCCGCCCTGGCCAGCGGATGCCGCGGCGACATGGCGAATACCCACTCCATGCGGCCCAGTTCGAACCAGCGCAGCTGCGGGATCGCAGGTGGCTCGTTGGTGGCGCCCACGATGAGGTCGGCGCGGCCTTCGCGCAGCGCCTCCCAGGTGCCGCCGAGCACCTCGTGGGTGATGCGCAGGCTCACGCCGGATTCCAGCTTGTCGAACGCGCGGATCACCGGCAGCAGCGTGTCGAACTCCAGGATCTCGTCGGTGACGATGTGCAGCCGGTCTTCCCAGCCGCCGGCCACCTGCTTCACGCGGCGGGTGAGGCGGGCGACGTCGTGCATCAGCCGTGCGGCTTCCTGCGCCAGCAGGTGGCCGGCCGGGGTGAGCTGCAGGCGATAGCGGCGACGGTCGAACAGCAGGGCGTCGAAGCGCGCCTCCAGCTGGCGGGCGGCGTGCGACACGGTCGAGGGCGCGCGCCCCAGCCGGGTGGCAGCGCGCGAGAGGCTGCCGGTTTCGCGGATGGCCTCCAGCAGGGCCAGTTCGTCCTCGGACAACATGTGCAACCTCTTCGAACGAGTTCGTCGATGCGATCGTACGGCATGGCGCGGATGGGCGCGCAGCATGGGCTCACGTTCAAAACCCTTTCCGAACGTCAACCCATCCAAGGAGTTCGTCATGAACCGTTTTGCCAACAAATCCATCCTCGTCACCGGCGGCAGCAGCGGCATCGGCCTGGCCGCCGCGAAGGCCTTCGCTGCTGAAGGCGCCCGCGTGGTGATCACCGGCCGCGATGCCACCGCCCTCGCCAGCGCGCTCCCGCAGCTCGGCAGCCAGGCCATCGCGCTGCGCAACGACGCCGGCTCGGGGGCGCAGGCGCGCCAGCTGGCCAGCGATCTCGCCGCGCAGTCGATCCAGCTCGACAGCGTGTTCGTCAACGCCGGCAGCGCGAAGTTCGCCCCGTTCGAGGCGGTGGACGAGGCGCTGTGGGACCAGGTGTTCGACACCAACGTGAAGGGCGCCTACTTCCAGCTGCAGGCGCTGCTGCCGCTGCTCAACAGCGGCGCATCGATCGTCATCAATGGCTCGATCAATGCGCACATCGGCATGCCGAACTCCTCGGTGTACGCGGCGAGCAAGGCCGCGCTTATCACGCTGGCCAGGACGCTTTCGGCCGAGTTGTTGCCGCGCGGCGTGCGCGTCAACGTGGTGAGCCCGGGGCCGGTGTCCACGCCGCTGTACGGCAAGCTGGGCCTCGACCAGGCCACGCTGGAAGCCACCGCCGCGCAGATCCAGGCGCAGGTGCCGCTGGGCCGCTTCGGCACGCCGGAGGAGATCGCCTCCACCGTGCTGCACCTGGCGTCGCCGGAATCGGCCTTCATCGTCGGCAGCGAGATCGTGGTCGACGGCGGCATGAGCCAGCTGTAATGCAACACACCCGGACGCCTCGCGGCGTCCGGGTGTGTGGTGGGCTGCTGGCAACGCTTACGCCACCTTCGGAAAGTCCAGCGTGGTGTCGTTGATGCGGTTCACCATGTTGGTGAACAGGATGGCGCTCACCACCAGCGGGATCTCGACCAGCTGGCGGTCGCTGAAGCCGGCGGCCCTCAACGCATCCACGGCATCGGCATCCAGCGTGCCGCGCTGCTGCACCAGGTGCAGGGCGAACTTCACCAGCGCGTCGATGCGGGCATCCTCGGCGAAGGAACCGCTGCGCAGTTCGCGCGTCTGCTCTGCCGTGTAACCGGCCATCTTGCCGGTCATGGTGTGGGCGGCCACGCAGTAGTCACAGCCGGTGGCCTCGCTCACGGCGAGATTGATCGCCTCCTGCTCGCGCTTGCTGAGCGAGCTCTTGGCCAGCGTGGCGCCGGTGCCGAGCACATGGGCGAGCACTGCCGGCGCGTTGCTGCCGATGGTGGCGTAGACGTTCGGCAGCTTGCCGATGCTGCGCTTGATGGTGCCGAACAGCTCGGATGTTTCCTGATCGGCCTGGTCGTAGGCGAGGGTGTGCAAACGGGTCATGGCGGTTACTCCGATGGAAGAATGGGCCGGCGTTGCCGTGGGCATCGGCCGGTGGTGACAATGCTGGGCATCGGAGGCCCGTCGTCGTGTTCCGCGCGTCTCGATCCTGGTTTCGTTCGTCTCAAGGTGACCGATGGACAGTTTGAGTGCGCTGGTGGCGTCGATGGGGCTGCGCGGGCGGGTGGACCTGCTGTGTCGCTTCGCCGGCGCGTGGTCGGTGCCGCATCCGGAAGCGCCGGCGGGGCAGGTGCCGTACCACGTGGTGCTGGCCGGCAAGGGCGTGCTGGAAGTAGGGCGCGAGCGGCGCCCGTTCGTGGCCGGCGACCTGGTGCTGTTCCCCCGAGGCAGCGCACACACCATGCGCCACGCCGACGGCGCCACGCTGACGTTTGCCGAGGTGCGCCGTCCGCTTGGCCGCATCGTCGAGGTGGCGAGCGAGGCGCCGCACAGTGAATTCGATGTGCTCTGCGGCACGTTCGAGCTGGGCCAGCACCATGCGCTGCTGCTGCAGGCGCTGCCCGAGGTGGTGCACCTGCATACGCAGGGTCGCGACGATTACGCCGGCCTGCACGCGCTGATGCACACCATGCGCCACGAGAGCCTGCAGGCCTCGCCCGGCGGCGACGCGGTGATCGCGCACCTGTCCGCCGCGCTGTTCACCGTGGTGGTGCGCACCCTGATGGACGAGGGCGAGCTGCGCCAGGGCCTGCTCGCCCTGTTGATGGACGCCCGTGTGGCGCCCGCGCTGGCGGCGGTGATCGCCGCGCCGGCCGAGCCGTGGACGCTGGAACGGCTGGCCGATGTCAGCCGCATGTCGCGCGCCAGCTTTGCGCGGCACTTTGCCGAGCTGTCTTCGATGACGCCGATGGAGGTGGTCACCGCACTGCGCATGGATCTGGCCGCGCGCCTGCTGCGCGAGACGCCGCGCTCGATCGAGTTGATCGGCGAGGCCTGCGGCTACGTTTCGCGCGCGGCGTTCGGGCAGGCATTCAAGCGCGTGCATGGCGCCAGCCCCGCGGCGTTCCGTCGACAGGCCGGCGGGGCCGCGTCCACGACCAAGGTCTAGTCTGCGCGGGTGGCGGCGCAGTGGCGGGACGCGCACACTTTTGGGGAGTCCCGTCCCCAGGAGATCCGTCATGCAACGTCCGCCGCTGCCCCCGTTCACCGAAGACACCGCGAAGCAGAAAGTGCGCCTCGCCGAGGACGCCTGGAACGGCCGCGACCCGGCCAAGGTGGCGCTGGCCTATTCGCCCGACAGCCGCTGGCGCAATCGCGCGCAGTTCCTGCAGGGGCGCGAGGCGATCGAGGCGTTCCTCGCGCTCAAGTGGCAGCGCGAGCTGGACTATCGCCTGATCAAGGAACTGTGGGCGTTTCGCGACAACCGCATCGCCGTGCGCTTCGCCTACGAGTGGCACGACGACAGCGGCCAGTGGTACCGCAGCTACGGCAACGAGAACTGGGAGTTCGACGAGAACGGCCTGATGCGCCTGCGCATCGCCAGCATCAACGATGCGCCGATCAAGGAAGCCGATCGCAAGTACTTCTGGCCGCAGGGCCGCCGCCCCGACGATCACCCGGGGCTGAGCGAGCTGGGTTTCTGAGGCCGCACGCCCGCGCATCTCGCGTAGGAGCCCGCTCGCGGGCGATGCCTTTTTGCCCACGTACGACATCAGAACCGGAAACATCGCCCGCGAGCGGGCTCCTGTGGAAACACGCGGGAGCCAATAAAACGGCAGCCGGAATCGCTCCCGGCTGCCGTTTGCGGCATCGCCTCGCGATGCCGGGGCGACCTACTTCGTCTCGAGCATCTTCTTCAGGTTGTCCAGGCCGGACTGGTACACGCCGCTGATGGCGGTGGTGGCCGTCTTGTCATCGGCGTCGGCCGCGGGGTGGTCGCCGGTGTCCTTGCGCTTGAACGTACCGGACCAGGTGACCTTGCTGGTGTCCTTGCCCGCGGCGATGACGCGCACGGTGGAGTGGTAGTCGCTTACCGGCAGCACGCCGCCGACGATGGTGTAGCCGAAGCGGCGGTGCGCGTCGCTGAAGCTCTCCAGCTTCTCGTCCACTTCGCCGCCGTTGCCCAGCGTGAGCTTGCGCTGCGCGCCGGGGTTGTTGTTGGTGCCGGCGACGATCTCGTCTTTCGCCACGGCCGGGTGCCAGGTGTTGAGCGCGTTGAAGTCCTTCACCTTGGCCCAGACGGTGGCCGCCGGTGCGTGGATGGTGACGCTCTTGCTGACCTTGAGCGTGGGCGCGGCGGCCAGGGCCAGCCCGGGAGCCAGGACGAGTGCGGCGGCAAGCATGCGGATGCGGTTCACGGTGTTCCTCCCCTCGATGGATGGATGCCGGCACAGGCCATGTGCTTGGATCGGCCGCTCGCCGGGCTCCCGGAATCTGGCACAAGCCGGCGGGTGCGAGGTGAAATCCTCCATCAGACCTTGGTCGGATGTCGCATTCTGCGACACCGCAAGAGCCTGCGAATGGATTTGCAAGCGGACGTCTGGACGTCCAAACATCATGCTTCGATGGAGGGCGTTCGCTCGATCGAAAACGCGGGCGGGTGTGCCAGCGTCTGGTACACCACGCAGTAGCGCTCGGTGAGCCGCAGCAGGGTGTCGAGCTGTTCCTCGCTGGCGTCGGTGTCGAGCAGGAAGTGCAGGCGGATCGCAGTGAAGCCGACCGGCGCGCCCTTGTCCACGCCCAGCGTGCCGCGGAAATCGAGATCGCCCTCGGCCTGCACGCTGGCGTCGCGCAGCGCGATGCCCAGCGCGGTGGCCACCGCGTTGAGGGTGACGCCCGCGCAGGCTACCAGCGCCTCCAGCAGCATGTCGCCCGAGCACGCGGACAGGCCGTTGCCGCCGGTGGCCGGGTGCAGCCCCGCCTCGACCAGCGCACGGCCGCTGTCGACGCGACACGTCACGCCCTCGCCCAGCCGGCCTTCCGCGCGCAGCGTGATGCGTGCGGCGTCGGGCGACGTGCGGTAGCGGTCTTTCAGCGGGGCCTGCACGGCCTTCAGCTCATCGGCATTCACGTGGCGGCTCCGTGGGGCGGAAGCCGGAGCTTACGCCGGGACGTTGCCGCACGTCCCGGCGTGGCCACGCTCAGCGACGCGTGCCCAGCATGCTGCGCAACACGCCGTCGCGGCGGATCAGGCCGTGGTAAAGCGCTGCGCCCATGTGGGCGAGGAAGGTGAAGAACAGCAGATAGGCCAGCACGCCGTGCGCGCTGCGCAGCCATGCGAACGCCAGCGCGTTCTCCGGCAGGATCGGCGGCAGGCGCAGGCTGCTTCCCAGCATCACCGGGTAGCCGCCGGCCGACAGCATCGCCCAGCCGATCAGCGGCATCGCGATCATCAGCGCGTACAGCAGCCAGTGCGAGAGATGCGCGGCCAGCTTCTGCAGCGCGGGCAGGTCGGTCGGCAGGGGCGGCGGCGGGTTTCGCAGGCGCACGATCAAGCGCGCGATCGCCAGCAGCAGGATCGCGATGCCCAGCGGCTTGTGGATGGCCAGCATCCACTGGTGCCTCGCGCTGACCGTGGCGACCATGCCGACGCCGATGAACAGCATCGCCACGATCAGCGCAGCCATGGTCCAGTGCAGCACGCGTGCGGGGAGGCTGAAGGTAGTACGTGGATCGTTCATCGGGCGGCCTCCGGGGCGGCGTGTCGGGTGGGCGCGGTGGTGCCGGGTACGTGCGCTTCCTCGCTGGTGCGGCGCAGGTAGGAGTCGGCATAGGCGGCCGAGCGCGCGGGCAGCAGCGGATCGTCGGAGATGGCGATGCCGGCGGGCAGCACGGTGGGGTCGTAGTTGATGTCGCGACACGGGCCGCTGTCCTGCGGCTGGGTGCCGGTGATCACCAGCGTGCCGGCGTCTATGTTGGTGCGATCGGCCGGCCACGCCTGCGTGGCGTCGTTGGTGGGATCGCCCGGCGCCGCCAGGGTCACCTGCAGGTGCCAGCGCTGCGGGCCTTGCGCCAGGCGCCGGCGCAGATCGTGATCGAGGTAGTCGGCATCGCTGGCCGGTGCGCTGCCCGCGGTGTCGGAGGCCTCCGGCAGCATGCGCCAGCGCACCGCATGGCGCTGGCCGGTGGCGTCGATGAAGTAGAACGCGTTGAGCGCGTCGTAGCGTTCGGTGGTGTAGCTGGCCGAGGGTCTGGTGTTTTTCAGCGCGGCGAGGAACGGCGCCGTCTCCGGGTGCGTCGCGAAAAATGCCTTGAGCCGGGCGGGATCCGGCTTGCCGGTCGCCGGGTCGGGGCGGCTCGCCACCACCTGCTCGTAGAACGCCTGCGGCGTCGCCACCGCGAACACCGGCATGCTGATCATGCCGGTGCGCCACTGCTGCCCGTTGGCGAGGTTGAAACGCAGCGCGAGGCTGCGGATCGGCACGCTGCCGTCCGGCGCATACGGGTTGCCGCCGGGCAGCGAGAACCGGCCTACCACCGGCGTGCGCGTGGCGGCGAACACCGGTGCGCTGGAGTAGGCGCTCGCGGCGCCGTTGCCCTCGAAATACCCGGCCACACACACGCCTTTGGCGTGGTTGCGTCGGTAGCCTGGATGCAGTCCGCCTGCCTGCTGCAGCTGGTCGACGAGGCGGTCGGCGGTGAGCCGCGAGGGCGTGAGCCAGCCGCCGACATAGGCAAAGGCGCCGCCGGTGACGGCCACCGCGGCGGCGATGACGGCCCAGCGCCAGGCCTGGCGGGGCGATCGGGGCGGGGGCAAGGGATCGTGCATGGACAAGCTCCGTGGCCGCGTCGGCCATGATGGGTTCCCCTGCCAGACGCCGCGCACGGAGATTTATTCCTCCGGCGTGGAATAATTTTTCGCCGGCGGCGTCTGGCATGGCATACCCACCCACGGCCCGATCGATGCACGACCACGCGTTCGACGACCAGCTCAGCGAACTGCTGCCGCGCCTGCGGCGCTTCGCGCTGTGGCTGACCCGCGACCTGTCCAGCGCCGACGACCTGGTGCAGTCGACGATGGAGCGCGCGCTGTCCACCCGCGCGGCCAAGCGCGAGCAAGGCGACCTGCGCGCGTGGCTGTTCCGCATCCTCTACCGGCAGTTTCTCGATGCGCGCCGCCGCGCGCGGCGCTACGCCTGGCTGCTCGGCCGGTTGCGCGAGGAGGACGAGCCCGAGTGGCCCTCGGCCGAGCGCGAGGCGCTGGCGCAGTCCGCGCTGGCTGCGTTCGAACACCTCACGCCCGAGCAGCGCAGCCTGCTGCTGTGGGTCACCGTGGAAGGCATGAGCTATCAGGACGTGGCCGACATTCTCGACGTGCCCATCGGCACCGTGATGTCGCGTCTCTCGCGCGCCCGCCAGGCGATGCGTCGCTACGGCGACGGCGAACAACCTACCCCTTCGTTGCGGTTACTCAAATGAACACGCCCCCCAGCGAACACGACATCCACGCCTACGTCGACGGACACCTGGACGGTGAACAGCGCGATGCGGTGGAGCGCTACCTCGCGCGTCATCCCGAGCGCGCCGCCGAAGTGCGGGGCTGGCAGCGCGACGCACAGCGTCTGCGCGCGGCGATCGGAGGCACGCACGTGCTGCCGGACAACGGCGAGCTGCACCCCACCGCCGTGCGCTCGCGTCGTCGCCAGTGGCGCATGGCGCGCGTGTCGCTGGCAGCCGCGGCGCTGCTGTGCCTGGGGCTGGGTGGATTCGGCGGCTGGCAGGCGCGCGGCTTGCGCAGCGCGAGCGGCATCGCACCGATGGCCGACGCGATGGAGGCCTACCGGATGGTGGCGATGGATCGCAGCGTGCGGCCGGACCTGGTGCCGCAGCGCGAAGGCGAGATGCAGCACTGGCTGGACACCCATTTTGAGCACGCCGCACGCCTGCCGGACCTCAGCGGCGCCGGCTTCCACGTGGTCGGCGGCCGCCTGTTCGCCACCGATCAGGGCCCCGCTGCAATGGTGCTGTACGAGGACGCCGCCGGCCACGCGATCAGCTTCTACGTGCGCCCGCCCGGCCCGCGCCATCACCTGCTGCCCAGCGGCGAGCGGACCGACGGCGGGCTGATGGCGCAGTACTGGTCGGGCGAGGGCTACAACTACGCGATGGTCAGCCGCGACGACAGCGAGGCCGCCCAGGTGGCGGCGCAGGCCAAGGCGCGGTCGATCTGAGCGCGCATCGGCTCAGCTCGCGAACCGTTCCGAGAGCAGTTCCAGCAGGCTGCGCAGGCGGTTCAGTCGCTTGAGGTCCTTGTGATAGCCCAGCCAGGTGTCGCGTGAGGGCGGAGGGTCGCCCAGCTCGACTCGGCGCAACGCGGGAAACGCGTCGCCCAGCGCCACCGGCAGCACGGCCAGGCCGATGCCTTCGGCGCACATGCGCGCCTGCGCTTCGCGGTTGTTGCTGGTGAAGGCGACGCTGGCCTGCGGCAGGTGCTTCTTCAGCCAGCCGACGTCGGGCATGCCGCCGAACGCGGCGTTCATGGTGACCAGGCGCGCGCCGCGGCCGTCCTTGCGCGGTCGCGGATCGCCGCGGCGGGCGTACAGCGCGTAGGGCATGCGCAGCAGGCGGCGCGAGATCACGTCCGGCTCGTCGAACGCCTTGATGCGGAACGCCAGGTCGGCCTCGCGCCGCGCCAGACTGTACAGCCGCGCATCGGTAAGCAGTTCCACCGTCACCGACGGATGCCGTCGCACGAACTCGGCCAGCACCGGCGTCAGCACGTAACTGCCGAACCAGTCCGAGGCGGCCAGCCGCAGCTGGCCGCTCAGCGTGCTCTCGCGTCCGGCCAGCGCGCGTTCGAAGGCCAGCGCTTCTTCCTCCATGCGCTCGGCGCTGGCCATCACCGCGGTGCCCTCGTCGGTGAGCACGAAGCCGTCGGCGGTGCGCTGGAACAGCGTCTGTCCCACCGACGCCTCCAGTGCGCGCAGGCGCCGGCCCATGGTCGGCTGGGTCTGCCCGACCGCGCGCGCTGCGGCACCCAGCGAGCCCTCGCGCGCAATGGCGAGAAAGATGCGTACGTCGCTCCAATCCATCGCTGGCTCCGGCCGTGTCAATCCATGCATTTTTGCATGAGTGGAAAACGAAAACGTCGATTTTCATGCACAACGACCAGGTTCACCATGAACCCACCTTCCTGATGGAGACCTCGCCATGAACCTGATTCCCGCCACCATGCAAGCCGCCGTTGCCGAACAGATCGACACCCCGCTGCGCCTCGTGGACCTCGCCGTGCCGGTTCCCGGCCCGGGCCAGGTGCTGGTGCGCGTGGCGGCCGCCGGCCTCAATCCGCTGGACACCAAGATCCGCGCCGGCAAGGCCGGCCATGCCCGGCACCCGCTGCCGGCCGTGCTGGGCATCGACCTGGCCGGCACCGTGGTCGCGCTGGGTGCGGACGTCGATCAGTGGCAGGTGGGCGACGCCGTCTACGGCATGACCGGCGGCGTCGCCGGCGTGCAGGGCTCGCTGGCCGAATACGCCGCGGTGGACGCCTCGCTGCTGGCACCCAAGCCGGCCCACCTCTCCATGCGCGAAGCGGCGGCGCTGCCGCTGGGCTTCATCACCGCGTACGAGGGGCTGGTGGATCGCGCTCGCGTACATGCCGGCCAGCGCGTGCTGGTGCACGGCGGCGCCGGCGGTGTGGGGCATCTGGCCGTACAGCTCGCCCGCGCCCACGGTGCCGAGGTGTTCGCCACCGGCACCGCCGCGCAGAAGGCGATGATCGAAGGCTACGGGGCCACCGCCATCGATTACGCCACCACGCCGGTCGCGGACTACGTGCAGGCGCACACCGCCGGGGAAGGGTTCGACATCATCTACGACACCGTGGGTGGCGCCACGCTGGATGCCTCGTTCGAGGCGGTGCGCACGTATCACGGTCATGTTGTGAGTGCGCTCGGCTGGGGTACGCATGCCCTGGCGCCGCTGTCGTTCCGCGCCGGCACCTATTCCGGCGTGTTTACGCTGCGCCCGCTGCTCACCGGTCAGGGCCGCGCCCACCACGGCGAGATCCTGCGCGCAGCGACCGCGCTGGCCGAGCAGGGCAAGCTGCGCACCCACCTCGACCCGCACCGCTTCACGCTGGCCGAGGCCGAGCAGGCCTATCAGTTGATCGAAAGTGGAAAGGCCGCCGGCAAAGTGGTGGTGGATGTGGCGCGCTGACACGACGAAGGCGCCGCGAGAGCGGCGCCTTGGGATTGGCCGGCGCATCCGTGCGCGATCAACTGGGTCTGCTGCGTTCCGAGGCGAACGAGCGCTTGTTTCGGTCTGCTGTCTTTACTCGTCACTGCTTTAGGCAGCGATCCATCGATTTAGTACAGCCAGTCCCGGGCCAATCACCACGGTGCCAACAAAACTGGTCGTTACCAAGAAGCATCAGATCCCACGTGACCGGTTTTCCCGAAGGGTCGAGCCGTTTCTCTCCGTCCAGCGCCAGCCGAAGGCCGTTGGGGAGATCGCGAAGCACCTGATAAGTGACTTCGCGGCGAGGCTCACGAGTGCCATGCTCGTCCGCGGGAGTGAGCGAAAGCACCATTTGCGTCCGGCCCGGGCTGAAACGAATTTTCTGAGGTGACACCGTGCAGTCATCGGTGCCCTCCCATCCCCATGAGCCGGGAAGTGCAGCGTACGGGTCTATCGAGCTGTCCAGCCATTGAGTCCCTGCCGATAGGAGGAAGGCAACGACCAGGAAAAACTTGATGATCGGGGTCACAGTTGCACCTTGGTTTCTAGTATTGGCTTCAGGCAACGTTGCCAAAAGCCGACGTTCCAGAGCTTTCATGCAAGAAGCCGACTCTGACCCTTGTTTTGCTCTTCCGTGTGAGGCGGTCGCTCTAAGCGCCGCAACCATCCGATTCGCCGGCCGGGTTCTGGAAGAGTGCCAACCGGGTATGGCTGTAGTGGGCCGGAAGTCCCGGGGCACTACTGAGTTGTCGATCGCCGACGTACTGGAATCCACACTTGATGTAGTACTTCACCAGTTTCTCGTTGTCGGCCCACGTGTCCATCCGGACGAACGTCCTGCCCAGACTCAAGGCATATCCCTTGGCCCAGGCCAAGACCGCGGGGGTGAGGTTGCTCCCCTTGCGCATCGGATTGACGCACATGCGATGGATATAAATCGCATCGCCGCGTTCTCTTCCCGCCCAGATGATTTCGTCGGAGAGGGCCACGGAAAAATAGCCCGCCATGGCCCCGTCGGCAAAGTCGGATGAGAAATGCAGCCCGGCCTGGATTTCGCTTTCGATCTGCTCGACGGGAAACGGTGGCCAGAGCGGCAGCTGCCTCGCTTGCTGATAGCTCACGGCGGACTCCCAGAACCGGCGAAAAGCGGGTACGTCGGCGGATGTGCTTGTGCGGAATTTCATCTCGACGTCTGAGGCGTGGATGGCTCCCGAGGGCAGGTTGCCCGGCCGGTCCCGATCAGGGTTGTGCAGACTCTATGGCCCTGCGTGAGCCGCCGGCGCGGGCGGAGCAGGACGGCGTCATCAAGATCGACGGTTTGCCCAAAGTGCGGAAGGGCCGCGAAGGCCTGCGTGAAACCGCGCGGCAAACGGCACCACGGACAGCTCGCCCAGCATCCGCGACGGCAACGGGCAATGATGGTCCATCTGCGCTTCACGCGTCCTCTTGCGGCCTGATCGAGTTGGCGAGGCTAGGAGAACAGGCCGACCGCGAGATGCGCCCAGACCAGCAAAAGCAGCAGCAGCACGGCAGCGACCACCAGGCTCCTGCCGCGGGGCGACTTCGTCCGGCGCACGCCGACCGCGATAGCCATGCCAGCGCTCAGCAGAAGCAGGGCGGCAACCGCAAAATCGCCGGCTGACCAGTTCACCTCACGCGTGAAGTGCATGGCCACGAGGGGAATGCACAAGAGCAATGCCGTGACGATTGCCACGACGGACAACGGTCTGATCCAGGAACGAGCGTTCATGGGCGGCCTGACTCCATCTCGATTAAAGAGCGGGGTGTGACCCTGAAGCCTTCCCCGCGTCCGTCACTCATCGTTGATGGTGCCGGATGCTGGGGATCCGCGGTAATGATCGCAAGCGCCGCCCGAGCCTGTCACCCGCCTGGCCACGCCCGCCTGGTCTGCTCACCGCGCAGGATGCCCCCGCTCCTCCATCAGCCGCGTCAGCTCCGCCACCAGGTCGGGCCGCGTTGCCTGCGCATCAAGCAGGTAGACCTGCACGTCGTGCGCGGCCACGGTGGTCTTGAGCCGGCCGCCGTCGGCAACAGTGATCGCGTCGCCGCCGAACGCCGGCTTCCACTCGCCGGCCTGCAGCCTGTCGCTCACTTCAAACGTGGCCGGCTGGTCGCCCTTGTTGAGCAGCACGAGTGCTATCTGGTGCGTGTCGCCTTGCTGGTACACGCGATAGAACGACGCCTGCTGGCCGGCGAAGCGGATCGGCAGCATCAGGCCGCGCTGTAGGGCGGGCGTCTCTTCGCGCAGCGTGGCGATGCGCTTGAGGTGCTGGTAGATCGGGCTCTTCGGCGCCGCGTCGATACGGGCCTGGCCGAAGTAGTTGCGGTTGCCCTCGTGCTCGGCCTTGCCGCGCTCGAAGCCGGTTTCCGAGCCGTAGTAGATGGCCGGGATGCCGCGGGTGGTGAACAGGAAATTGTTGGCGTCGATGAAGCCGTTGTCGGTGGCGTTCAAACGCGCCATGTCGTGGTTGTCGTAGAAGGTCACCAGCTCGTACGGGTTCTGGTACGGGCCGTTGGTGAGGTAGAGGCGATTGAGGATCTGCGCGTAGTCGCTGCCGGGGTGCTCGAACACGTCGCCGATGCGCCCGCGTAGCGGGAAGTCCAGCACGCTGATGCCGCCGTTCTGCGGCCAGGTGTACTGGCCGATGTTGTCCGGGCTGTAGTCGAACGCCTCGCCGTACATGAAGAAGCCCGGGTGCCTGGCGCGGATGCGGTCGCTGAACTGCTTCCAGAACGCGGTGGACATGTGGCTGATGGTGTCGATGCGGAACGCGTCGCTGCCTTCGTCGATCCACTGCTCGTAGGCGCCGACCATGTAGTCGAGCGCCATCGGACTCTGGTCGTCGTTGTTGGACAGCTGCACCAGGTCGTCGTACGCGTGATAGAAGCGGTGCAGCGGGTTGCGCACCGGGTCGAGCTGGTACGGCGGCAGGTTCTGCTCGTCGGCGATCAGCCTGCCGTCCTTGTCGAAGATCTGGCCGAACTGCGGCTGCTTCACCGGCATGGTGAAGGCGGGCGAGCCGTGGTTGACCACGATGTCCTGCACCACCTTGAGCCCGGCCTTGTGCATGCTGGCGGTGAACTGGCGGTAGTCGAGATGCTTGCTGGGCAGGTGCTCGTCGAGCTTGTAGAAGTTGACGCCCCAGTAGCCGTGGAAGCCGGTCTTGCCGCGGTCGGTGAACTTCGAGCCCCAGCTCACCGGATCGCCGCCGGTAAAGGCTTCATCCGGATTGTCGACGATGGGCGTGATCCACACCGCGCCGAAGCCCATGCCCTTGATGTAGCCGGCGTTCTCCAGCACGCCCTTGAAATCGCCGCCGAGGTAGCCGATGTTGGCGCTCTCGCCTTTGGGCGCGCCGGGTACGGGGATGTTCCAGGTGGGATGCACGCCGCCCTGGTCGCGGTGGTCGTTGGACGGATCGCCGTTGACGAAGCGGTCGGTCATCACGAAGTAGATCGCGTTGGAGGCCATGGGGGCATCGGTGCCGACGAACACCGGCGTCTGCGGCGTGGCCGCGTGCGCGAGGCCGCAGGCGAGCGTGGCGATGAGGGCGGGGAGCAGGCGTTTGGCGGTCATGATGCGGATTCCGTATCGCGGTGTTCTAGTAGGAGCCCGCTCGCGGGCGATGCTTTTGGCTTTGGTGTGGATCAGGAGCAAGGGCATCGCCCGCGAGCGGGCTCCTACAGGATGAGGAGGGGTCAGGCCGCTTCCGGGCGCGGCACGCGCAGCGTGCACAGGCCGGCGACGAGCAGGCTGGCGCCGCCCAGGCCCAGCGCCCAGATCGGCTGGTTGTGGAAGAACAGCTTGAGCAGCACGCCGAGCACGCTGGCGGCCATCAGCTGCGGGATCACGATGAAGAAATTGAAGATGCCCATGTAGATGCCCATCTTCGCGGCGGGCAGGTTGTCCGAGAGCATCGCGTAGGGCAGCGAGAGGATCGACGCCCACGCGAAGCCCACGCCCACCATCGAGGCGATCAGCCAGTGCGGATCGCGGATCACCAGGAACGACAGCAGGCCGATGCCGCCCAGCCACAGGTTCACCAGGTGGCTCATGCGCAGGCCGCAGGCGCGCACCAGCAGCGGGATGAGGATGGCCGCGAGCACGCCCACGCCGTTGTAGGTGCCCATCAGCACGCCGGCCCAGTTGGCACCTTCGTTGTAGGCGGCCGAGGTGGTGTCGCTGCTGCCGTAGAAGTGCTCGGCCACCGCGGGCGTGGTGTTGATCCACATCGCGAACATCGCGAACCACGAGAAGAACTGCACCCAGTTGAGCCGGCGCATCGGCCTGGGCATGCCGTAGAGGTCGCCCATGATGTGGCGCAACGCGCCGTCGCTGCGCGTGCGGCTGAGCCACACGAACAGCCCGCCGAAGCCGACCAGTCCGCCGGCCAGCAGATACAGCTCCTTCTCCAGCGCGAACTGGCCGATCACGCCGAGCATGATCGCGCCCAGCACGAGGAACAGCGCGCCGATCTTCCACGCGCCGGTCACCACCACGGGGGCGCCTTCCACCCGATTGTCGGAGAACGATTCGAGCTGCTCGGGCGGGTACTCGCGGGTGCTGAGGATGGTCCACAACATGGCGCCCAGCAGCACCGCCGCCCCGGCGTAGAAGGCATACATCACCGAGTGCGGCACCTCGCCGGCCGGCGCCGTGTTGGCCACGCCGAAGTGGGTGAGCACGTAGGGCAGGAACGAGGCCACCACCGCGCCCACGCCGATGAACACGCTCTGCATCGCATAGCCCAGCGGCCGCTGCTTGGGCGGCAGCTGGTCGCCCACGAAGGCGCGGAACGGCTCCATCGACACGTTGAACGATGCATCCATGATCCACAGCAGGCCGGCTGCCACCCACAGCGTGGGCGAGTTGGGCATGGCTAGCAGCGCGAGGGTCGCCAGCACCGCGCCGGCGAAGAAGTACGGCCGGCGGCGGCCGAAGCGGTTCCAGGTGCGGTCGGAGAAGTAGCCGATGATCGGCTGCACGATCAGCCCGGTGAACGGCGCGGCGATCCACAGCACCGGAATCTGGTCCACATTCGCGCCCAGCGTCTGGAAGATGCGGCTGACGTTGGCGTTCTGCAGCGCGAAGCCGAACTGGATGCCCAGGAAACCGAAACACATGTTCCAGATCTGCCAGAACGAGAGTTCCGGTTTGGCGTTGCTCATGGTGCGTTGCCCTTGGTGGTGGAAGCGCCCAGCGGCGCAATGACGAGGCCGCGCACGTCGGCCTGGTTGAGCGGGCCATCCGCACCGCCGACGCCGCCGGTGTAGTGGGCGAAGTGGCTGAGGTAGCTCATGTTGAAGCCGTCCTGCAGGTCGAACGTGCAGCGACTTCCGGCCCGGGCGGAGAACTCGCCCCAGGTCGATCGCTGCGCGCGCACGCTGTGCGGCATCACGATCGGCACGCGCTGCTCGGCGGTACCGTCGCAGCGGATCGCCAGCATCTTCACCGCGGCGGTGATGCCGGTGTTGATCGGGCCGTGGTCGTTCACGTAGTTCAGCGACACGCGGTAGTCGCCGCTGGTCGGTGCCGTCCACGTGCGCGGCCAGGTGCCAGTAACGGGCGGCAGCTCCCCAGCACAGGTGGCGGGGCTAGGCAGTGATTCAATGCCGTGGTCGTCGATGCGGGTGGCCCGCACGCAACTCAGCGAGCCGGTGGCTGGCAACATGCCTGTGCCGTCGATCGTCTGCGCACGCTTGCCATTGACGTACAGCTGCACCTTGCCTTGTGCTTCCACCAACCATTGCCCCAGGCGACCGTGAAGCCCTGGCGCCGGCGGTGCTTCCGGCCCATACAGCGGCGCGTCGATGCGTAGCGGCGCATCCTTCACCGTGATCGCCTTCAGCTGCACGGTGGTGGTGGTGCCCTTGGTCGACACGCGATCGGCTACCAGCAGGTTGCCTTGGCGCTGGGAGGGCAGCTGCAGTGTGATGGTGCGATCGGGCAGGGTGAGCGAGATGCTGAGCTGGTCGCCAAAGAGCATGGGAACCAGCGAGGTGGGCAGCTTGGGCTGCACGCTGCCGTCCTCGTTGAGGCCGAACACACCCTCGGTGACCACGGCGAAATACGCCGCCACCGACCACAGCTGGCGCGGCGAGTTGACCACCGGTCCGCTGAGCTTGCCCTCGTCCACGTGCTGGCCCTGGGTGAGCAGCTCGTAGTTCTCCATGTTGGAGCCGTACAGCGCCGCGCCGCGCATCACCGATTGGATCTCGTGGGCGATGCGCGCGGGCTGGTTCACCTCGCGTGCGGCGCGCAGCGCGTAGGCGCTGACGAACGGCCAGATCGCGCGGTTGTGGTAGATCGGCTGGTCGTTGCGCTCGGGCCACATCACCGGGCTGCCGGCGGGCCAGGTCGGATAGTTCGCGAGAGTTTGCGAGGCGCGATCGCCCTCGGCCACGCCGCTGGTGATCGCCAGCGCGATGCCGAGCAGGTCGTAGGTGTCGTTGGGCGTGCCGTCGCCGCCGAGGAAGCTCATGTACATGCCGCGGTCGGCGCGCCAGAAATGCGTGTTGATCGCCGCCTTGAGCGCCTTCGCCTGGTCGGCGTAACCGGCGGCGGCCCCGGCGTCGCCGTGCTGGCGCGCCATCGCGGCGGCCATCTGCAGCGCCTGGTAGTGCAGCACGTTGGTGGACAGCGCGTAGGACTGGCCGATGAAGGTGACCTCGTCGAAGGTCCAGGCCGGATAGCTCTGCTCGCGCCAGTCCATGAAGGAGGTCTCGCCGCGGTACAGGCCGAACGCCGCGTCGAAGGCGTACTGGCGATCCTGCGCCAGCGTGTCGCCGAGTGCATTGTAAACGTCGGCGGCGAAAGGTTTGTCGCCCAGCAGGTGCTGCGCGCCGAGGAACCACACCACGCGGTCGGTGCTGATCGGCCAGCTGCCGCCCGAGCCGGTGTCCTGCATCACGTACTTGCCCTGCGGCGCGGTGGGCACGCGCACGTCGGAGAGCTTGAAGGCGAGACCGTTGCGCGAGCGATCCGCATCGAAGCGCCATAGGCCCAGGTCGATCGAGTACGACAGGTCGCGTGTCCACACGTACGGCCACTTCAGGCCCGTCTCGAAGCAGTGGCAGGGGATCGGCTGGCCGTGGTCGAAGGCGCCGTCGCGGATCGCGGTGACCGAATCCTGCTTCAGGTCGTCCTGCGCCATGGCGAACAGGCCGTTGAACAGCGGGCTGGCGGTGCCGACGGCGAGCGGCTGCTTGCCGATCACGCGCTGGCCATACGGCCAGGCCACGGTGAAGGCGCCCTGCGGGTCGGCGCTCACGCTCACGTGCACGCCGTGCCAGTCCAGTCCGTCATGCCAGGCCGGCGGTGTGGCCGGTGGCGTCGCCAGCGCAGCGGCCATCGAGGCGGCCAGCAGGGTGCTCAACATGCGATCACCCCGCGCGGCACGTGGGGAAGGGTCAGGATCATGCAGGGTCTCTCCTCGAACGATGCCGGCGTTCGTTATGTCACGCGGCGGCACCCCTCGCATGCTGCGCTCGCAACATGCATCCGCGCCGTCACCGGCCAAGCCCCCTGATGCTAGGTAGCATCGCAGTGCAGCAACCAGCGGCTGCATACGTATTCATGCACCGCGCAGGCTTGCGATAGCGAGGGAGGGGCGGTTACGCGACGCGCAGGGACGGCACCCGGCCGGTGCGATCATCGGCGCAGGAAGTCAACCGGATGCGGGGCAAGGCGTTCGGGAACAGGGCGAGGAAGGGGGTATCCATCCTTGGATCGGGCGTCCGTTGTCCCTTCCTGACGGGGTGGGAGGCGCGAGGGCGCGCTCCGCGGTTGTCCCCTGCTGAGCCGCCGGGGCGGCCTGGCGCTATTGGATGTCGGGTGGCATCGTCGGGGAAACTGTCATTTCTGACAGGCAGCATGGGGTAAGCCGGAGGTGGCTTTGGTGTCGTGGCGCGAGCAATGCCTGATCCGGCTGGGCGATGCGACGACATCGCTCGACCACCTCGTGGGCGCGATGCGCGACGTGACCGCCGAACTCGGCTTCGAGCACTGCTCCTACGTCCATCGCCAGCCGCTGCCCATCGCACAGCCCGCGCTGCATTGGGCCAGCACGTACCCCAAGGCGTGGCTCGACCGCTATTTCCAGCGGCAATATCTGGAAGTCGATCCGCTGGTGCGCCGCGTCCTGCAAGTCAGCACGCCGGTGGTCTGGGGTGATGGCGATGGCGACGACCAGCCGCAGTTCTGGGAGGAGGCGCGCTCGTTCGGCATCCGCCACGGCTGGGCGGTGAGTTCGCGCGGACATGCCGGCGCGGTCGGCCTGATGTCGGTGGCTCGCTCGCACGATCCGGTGACGGCCGCCGAGCTGGAGCGCCACGAGATGCAGTTGCTCTGGCTGGCCCACACCGCGCAGGGACTGGTAGCCACGTTGCCGGGCATGGCCGCCCCGCCGCTGGAGCCGCTCTCGCTGCGCGAATGCGAGGTGCTGCGCTGGAGCGCGGCCGGCAAGACCGCCGACGAGATCGGCATGATCCTGGCCATCACCCCGCGCACCGTGGCCTTCCACATCAACCGCTGCATCGCCAAGCTCGACGCCGCCAACAAGACCGAGGCAGTGGCCAAGGCGCTGGTGCTGGGCTTGTTGTGATCGAGCGTCCCGGACGCCGCTTCGACTTCGCCGCGCCGCGCCAGGCCTGAGACTGAAGGGTTCGGGGGACGGGCTTTTGCGCCTCGGCGGGTGCTGCGGCCTGATCGGCGCGGGAATACCTTGCACGTCACGGCACCGTGGTCGATCCTCACGCCGGTGATCCTCATCGACGCTCTCGAACGCCTGAGCCAGCCGTGGAACCAGGCCGCGCTGATGGTCCTGGGCGGGACCATCGCGCTGCTGGCAAGACGCTACCGCACCGGTGCGGTGCTGCTGTGCCTCGGAGTGCTGTGGCTGGGCCTGTGTGCGGCGCCGAGCTTCGCCCTGCTGCTGCAACGCGGTTTGACCGGGGCGTATCCGCCCACGGCCGCGGGCGATTATCCGCAGGCCGATGCCATCGTGGTGCTCGGTGGTGGCGCGATCCCCGACACGGAGCAGGACTGGGACAGCGATCCGGCCGACACCGAGGCGACGCGCGTGGGCTTCGGCCTGCAGCTTTATCGCGCCGGGCGCGCGGCGCATATGCTGCTCTCCGGTGGCCACGGCGCCGCCGGGCACATGGCGATCGAGCTGCGCGAGCAAGGCGTGCCTGCCGCTGCGCTGGTCACCGAGGCGCAGAGCGCGACCACCCGCCAGAACGCGCTGTACTCGGCGGCGATCCTTCGGCGCGAAGGCTGGCACCGCGTGCTGCTGGTGACTTCGCCGATGCACATGGCGCGCGCCGCGGCCAGCTTTCGCCAGCAGGGTCTGCAGGTGATCGAGGCGCCCTCGATCGGCCATGAGGCTGGCTACCATCGGGTGCAGCCGGGCTGGCGCCCGAGGCGCACCGCGCTGTGGCTGAGTTCGCGCTGCCTGCACGAGTACATCGGCCTGTGGATGTACAAGCTGCGCGGCTGGGCTTGATGTGGCCACGGGCGGCACCCGTCCACGCAATGCCGCCACTTCGGAGAACAGGGCCGCATGTGCGGCCCTGCTGGTGTCGCCGTTGAAGATGTTTACTGCGCGAGGATCGCGCCGTAGTGCCCGTTGACGCTCACGCTCACCACGCCGTTCTGCACTGTGTAGTGCGTGCCCGAGAGCAGGTCGGTGACCGTGCTGCCGTTGGTCATGCTCAGCTGCCATACCGGCACGTTCACCGTGTGGCTGGTGCTGTCGTTGTTGAGCGCCACCGCGATGCGGTTGGTGGCGTCGAAACGGCCATAGACATAGAGCTTGTTGGTGTCGTCGGTGAGCAGGCTCATGAACGAGCCGGTGCGCAGCGCGGGGTAGGCGTTGCGGATGGCGGTGAGCTTGCCGGTGAGTGCCACGGCGCTGTTGGTGCTGGTGCCGACGGTCCAGTCGAAGGTGCGGCGATTGTCTGGATCGGCGCCGCCCTGCATGCCGTATTCGTCGCCGTAGTAGATCGTCGGCGTGCCTACGTAGGTCATCTGGAAGATCAGCGCGAGGTAGGTCTTCCAGATGTCGCCGCCGGCGCGGTTGCCGAAGCGGGTGATGTCGTGGCTGGAGAGGAAGTTGCTCATCACCTGCTGCACGTTGGTCGGGTAGTTGGCCCGCGTGCCGTGCAGCCAGCTGTCGAACTGCGAGGCCGGGATCGATGCGCTGCCGCCGCCGTAGTCCTGGCCGGTGATCCACTCCGACACCGGCTGGGTGAAGCCGTCGTAGTTCATCGCGCCGTCCCACTCGGTGCCGTTGGTGGTCCACGGTCCGGCGTTGCCCCAGAACTCGCCGAGGATGTCGGCATTGGCGTTGACCGATTTCACCGCGCTGCGCATCTCGGCCATGATCTGGTGGTTGGTGGCGTCCTTGCCGCCGTTGCCGCCGGCGTCGATGTATTCGGCCGCGTCCAGCCGCCAGCCGTCGATCGAATAGGGCGACTTCAGGTAGGTCTGCACCACGGAACTGGCTGAGCCGTAGATGGCGTTGCGTACCGCCGAGCCGCTGGCGCCATAGTCCAGCTTGGGCATGCTGGAATAGCCGAAGAATCCGGAGTAGGTGTTGGGCCAGCTCTGGAACGTGTAGTAGCCGTAGGTGGGGCTGGACTGCGACTCGTAGGCGCCGGTGATGCTGGTCCACCAGTTGTAGCGGTCGAACCACTTGTGCGTGTCGCCGGTGTGGTTGAACACGCCGTCGAGCACCAGGTAGCCCTTCGGCCCGTTGCTGGTGCTGTGGATGTCCGCGCTCAGCGTCTGCAGCGTGCTGTTGCTGCCGAACGCCGGGTCCACCGTCATGTAGTCCTCGGTGTCGTACTTGTGGTTGCTCGGCGAGAGGAAGATCGGATTGAGGTAGAGGATGTTCGCGCCGACGGTGTTCTTGATGTAGCCGAGCTTCTGGTCGATGCCGGCGAGGTCACCGCCGAAGAACACCGCGGTGTTGCAGCCGCTGACGTTGGCGAACACGCTCGATCCCCATGCGTGCTTTTCGGTGGCGCAGCCGGAGTAGGTGTACTGGCCGTTGGTGACGTCGTTGGCGGTGGAGCCGTTGTAGAAGCGGTCGGGGAAGATCTGGTACATCACGCCGTTCTTCATCCACGCCGGGGTGGTGAAGCCGGGGATGATGAAGAAGTCGCCGGAGCTGGGCTCGGACGAGCTGATGCCGGCGGCGTTGTACCAGGCGGTGGCCGTGCCGTCGGTGATCTTGAAGCGGTAGTACTTCTCCGAGGCGCTGGCCGGAATGGTGCCCTTCCAGTAATCGAAGGTGCCGGTGGCGTCGTTGGACGACCAGCTCATCGCCACGGTGTGGAAGGCGCTGTCGGCGCTGTCGTAGTACTTGATGGTGGCGCTGGTGATGTCACCCTTGAACGTGCGGAAGGTCAGCGTCACCGCCTGGGCGGACGTGGGTTCCACGTGGTTGTCGAACAGTGGGCCCTGGTCGTGGAACAGGCCGTTCCACTCCACGTTGTTGTCGTTGGTGGCGGCGCGTGCCGTGACGGGCAGGGTGCCCACCGCCAGCGTGGCGGCCAGGGCGAGCCAGAGTGCGCGGCGCGCGGTCGTGCGGTGCTGCAATCCCTCCCGGGGAAACTTCCTGCTTGCGAACATCGACCTTCTCCTTCAGTGATGGCCCCGGCCGGCATGGCAGGGGAAAATCGGGAGCAGACGACGCCGTCGCGCGGCCCCCCCGACCGCACGTGTGGTGTATCGACAGCTCCCTCCGAAGGGGCGCGCGGGCTTACATGGGCGCGTGCCCCCAAACCAGCGCGAGGGTTCGCGCCTGCGCGGCGTTCACCCGGACATAGGTGACCGCGCCGAATCGATCGGTGCCGGTGGTCCAGCCTTCGCTGGCGGCGGCGTTGAGAGCATCGAGGCTGGCGGCGTGCGGCAGGGCCCTGCCGTCACCGGTCACCGCCCTGGCTGCGTCGCCGTGCACCTTGAGCAGGTAGAACTTCAGCGCCGGGACGTAGCTGCCCTCGATGGCGCCGGTCTGCACCCGTACGCCGCCGGCCGTGCGCTGCAGCGACAGCGGCTGGCGGAAGTAGGCGCCGCGCTCGTAGGCGTACGTGTCGCCGTCATCGTCGTAGACGTTGAAGCGGCTGCGCTGCGCGGCGGGGAACATCTCCACGTCCACCTGCGTCACCGGATGCTGGCCCACGTAGTCCATCACCGGCTGGGTCGGCACGATGGCGCCGTCGCGCACGAACAGCGGAATGTCGCCCCAGGTCTTCGCGTCGATCGCCAGCGTCACGCTCTGGCCGCCGGCGTAGCGCTTGCCGGTGAACCAGTCGGTCCACGGGCCAGCGGGCAGGTAGATCGTCTTCGACGTCTGGCCCTGCTCGACCACCGGAGACACCAGCAGGCTCTCGCCGAACATCCAGCTGGCCACGTCGTTGCGCACCTTGGGATCGTCTGGCCATCCAAACACCAGCGGGCGCACCAGCCCGACGCCGGTGAGGCGACGCTGGTCTTCGTAGCTATAGATGTAGGGGATCAGGCTATAGCGCAGCCGGATCGCATCGGCGGCGGCCTTTTCGGCGGTCGGCCCGTACAACCACGGCTGGCGCTTCTGGCTGGAGTCGCCGTGCACCCGGAACACCGGCACGAAGGCGCCGAACTGCACCCAGCGCGCGTAGTTCTCCGGCGTCGGCGTGCCCGCGGTGAAGCCGCCGGTGTCCATGCCCCACTGCATCGCACCCACGTCGATGGCGCTCAGCATGCGCGCACGCTGGCCGGCCATGCTGGCAAAGCCGGTGTGGATGTCGCCTGACCACATGCCGTAGGCGTAGCGCTGTGCGCCAAGGTAGAAGTTGCGGCTGATCGACCACACGCGCTGGTCGGTGATGGCGCGCTGGCCGTCGTAGATCGCGCGCTGCATGTCCTGGTGCTGGGTGTCGATGTCGACGTTGTCGGCTTCGTCGTTCCACCAGCCGACGATGCCGGACTGGAACGCGCTCTTCATGTGGTCGAAGAACCACGTCCGCGCTTTCGGATTGGCGAAGTCGATCTCGCGCACCAGCTTGCCGGAGAAATAGTCCTTGGCCGGCTTGTTGCCCTTGAGGAAGTAACCGCTCTCGGCTGCCTCGCGACCCTCGATGGTGTTCACGTGCACCCGCGGCTTCATGATGCCGGTGAGCTTGATGCCACGCGCGTCGAGCATCTGCTTGAGCTTGCCGCTGGGGCCATCGGGAAACTTGGCAGTGTTCCAGGTGAACTCGCCCCAGTCGTTGCCCCAGTCCTTCCAGTCGAAGTCCAGCGTGAAGTTGTCGATCGGGATGTGCTTGGCGCGGTAGGTGTCGACGATCTGCAGCAGCTCCTTCTCGTCGATGCCCCACTGGCTGTTGGTGAAGCCCATCGCCCATTTCGGGAACAGCGGCGTGTGGCCGCTGACCTTGGCTACGTCGGCGAAGATCTGCTTCGGCGCGCCAGCGATCAGGTAGTAGTCCAGGTCCTTGCGCGAGGTATCGCCGGCGGTGATGCGGCTGCCGTCGAGATGGAAGGTGCCGCCCACGGTATCGATCAGCACGCCGTAGCCGGCGGTGCTCCACACCAGCGGCGCACCGGCATGGCCCTGCTCGCCGGCGGTGATGGTCTGCTTGCCGGTGCGCAGCAGGCCGGCGCTGGCGTCCTCGGTGGCGTTGTAGCCGCCGATGCCGTAAAGCGGATCGCCCTTGGCGTGATCCAGCGACAGCTCGCCTTTGGCGAGTGCGCCCAGCTCATGCTGGGTCAGCAGCACGTGCCCGGCCGCGTCCGAAAACTGAAGGCTGCCGTCGCGCGCATCCCAGCGCAGCGTGGCCGCTGCGGTGGATAGTGTGGTGACGCCGCCCGCGGTGCCGGTTTTCACGTCGGTAAGCGCGGCCGGCATCGCCTTCGGGTCGATCACGATGGAGGCGGGGCTGCTTTCGCCGTTGGGCAGCACGTGCACGCGCACGGTGTTCGGCGTGATGAAGCCGATCGCGATGCGGTCGTTGCCGTCGGCGAGGTTGAGGCTGCCGTGCGCCACCTGCGCGGTGAAAGCGGCATCGGCCGCTGCGGCGGACGCCGGCATGATCGTCGTGCCGAGGCAGAGGCCGAGGGCAAGCGTCAGGTGGCGTGGCGTGAAGTGGGACATGCGGAAACCTTGCATCGGGGAACGGGAGAGCGGGATCGCCGGCGTCACTGCAGGATCACCGAGGCGTAAGGCGGCAACACCAGCCGGCGGCCGTCGAGCGTGGCGCCGGAGCCGGTCTGGCGCGCGATCGTGGAGAACTCCTGCGCGCCGTCGCCGAGCGCCACGGTCTGCGCCTGGCCGGAGAGGTTGTGCAGCACCAGCACGCGTTCGCCGGCATCCGCCAGCTGCCAGCCCACCACCTGCGCGTTGTCGCTGGCGAAGGCGGTCAGCGCGCCGTCGCGCAGCGCGGGGATCTGCTCGCGCCAGTGGATCAGCGTCCGGTAGCGGGCCAGCAGTGAATTGGGGTCTGCCAGCTCGGCCTGCACCGAGACGTCCGCGCCATCGTGCGACGTCGAGGGCTTCCAGCGGGTCTCGCCGGCGGCGCGTGC
Source organism: Dyella ginsengisoli (assembly GCF_044904665.1). NCBI lineage: Bacteria > Pseudomonadati > Pseudomonadota > Gammaproteobacteria > Lysobacterales > Rhodanobacteraceae > Dyella > Dyella ginsengisoli. Next base: position 186,057 of record NZ_JADIKM010000002.1, on the reverse strand, counting down.
ACTGCGCTCCCAGCGCATCGGCTCGCGCAGGTCCGGGTCGGGCTTGACCCCGCGCATGCCCAGCTCCTCGCCGTAGTAGACGAACGGATGGCCGGGCAGGGTGAGCAGCATGGCCGCGGCCGTGCGCATGTGCGCGGCATCGCCGTCGAGCTGGCTCATCACGCGGTTCTGGTCGTGGTTGGTCAGGAACGGCGCGTCGCTGCCCGGCCGGCCGGCGGCGGCCGCGAAACCCGCATAGCGCTGCTGCAGATGCTCGGCGAGGTCGTCGACCCGTTCGCCGCGCGCCGCATCGATCATCCGCGTGGCCAGCGGAAAGTCGAACACGGCGCTCAGCGCGCCATACCACGGCGCGAGTTGCTGCCAGCTGCCTTCGGTGACTTCGCCGACCACGTAGGCGTGCGGGTTCAGCGCGCGCACGCCGCGCATGAACTGCTGCCACCACGCGAGGTTCTTCGCGAGCACCGCGGGGTCGCCTTCCTGCGACTTGAAGTCGAGGTAGACGTGGCGCGCCGCGTCCAGCCGGAAACCATCCACGCCCTTGCGCGACCAGAACTGGCCGACATCGACCATCGCCTGGCGCACGACCGGGTTGTCGTAATTGAGATCGGGCATGCCCGGCGAAAAGATGCCCAGGTAGTGCCGGCCATCCGGCAACGCCTGCCACGCCCTGTCGCCCGCGGCACTGCGCGCGGCCAGATCGGTGTCGGGCGTGGCCCAGCTGTACCAGTCGTGGTGCGGATCGCGCGGGTCCTGCGCGGCGACGAACCACGGATGCTCGTTGCTGGTGTGGTTGATCACCAGATCGATGATCACCTTGATGCCGCGCTTGTGCGCCTCGCTCAGCAGGCGCTCGAAGTCGGCCATGGAGCCGTACTGCGGGTTGATCGCCTCGTAGTCGGTGACGTCGTAGCCGTGATAGCTCGGCGAGGGGTTGATCGGCATCAGCCAGATGCCGCTGACGCCCAGCGACTTGAGGTAGTCGAGCTTGGCGGTGACGCCGTCGATGTCGCCGATGCCGTCGCCGTTGGTGTCGTACCAGCTGCGCACGAAGATCTCGTAGTACACCCCGCTGCTCGCTGCATCGCCGGTGGGCGACGGTGTCGCCGCGGTGCTGGCGGCGGCATGCGTCATGTGGGGCGGAGCGACGCTGCAGGCACTGGCGAGCAGGGTCGAGGCGGCGAGGGCGGCAAGTAGGGCGCGGCGAGGCAAGGGCGGCTCCTGGAACAGCGGGGAAACATCTCTGTACCGGCAGGTCTTCGCGCCGGTGAGGAGAGCGATCGGACGTCCAAATCGGACGCCCGCGATCGCTGTCGATGGTAGGCCGCGTGCGCCTTGCCGCGCCGCTCCTGCATACGTATTCATCCGCGCTGCTGTGCGGTTTTCCGTTGTGCGGTGCGGAATAAGAACGCCGGAATAAAGACACCGGAATGAGAACGCCGCGTCGTCGTGCTGCTGATGGCGGTGGTCAGCATCGTGCTCGCGGTGCCGATGGTCAGCCCGCGGCCGCGGCGTGCACGGCGCGTCCCCTGCTGCTGACGCTCAAGCCTCGGCGCGGCAGTGCCCGGCCACGAACTGCTCGTGTCCGGGGAAGGTCTGCACGGCGCGCTGGATCAGCGTGCGCATGTTGCCCAGGAAGCCATCGAGCTCGGCCGCGGGCAGCGCATCGGCCATCGGGTGGTAACGCTGCGGCTCGATGCCCTGGCCGATCAGCACCTGCAGCCAGCCGACCTCGGTGAACAGCTCCTCGCCGTGCCGGAAGATCTGCCCGCTCTGGCGGAACAGCTCGACCCGTCGCGCCAGGTGCTCGGGCATGCCGATGGCGCGGCAGTGGCGCCAGAACGGTGTGTCCTCGCGCTCGGTGGCGCGATAGTGCAGCACCAGGAAGTCGCGCACGCTCTCGTATTCGAGTCGGGTCTGGCGGTTGTACTCGTCGCTCAGCGCGCTGTCGCAGTGGCGATCGGGGAACAGCGAGATCAACCGGTTGATGGCGGACTGGATCATGTGGATGCTGGTCGATTCCAGCGGCTCCATGAAGCCGCTGGCCAGGCCCAGCGCCACGCAGTTGCGGTTCCAGCTCCTGCGCCGCATGCCGGTGGTGAAGCGGATCATGCGCGGCTCGGCCAGCGCTTCGCCGTCCAGATGCGCAAGCAGGGTGGCGGTGGCCTCGTCGTCGCTGAGGTACTCGCTGCAATACACGTGGCCGTTGCCGTTGCGGTGCTGCAGCGGGATACGCCACTGCCAGCCCGCCGCGCGGGCACTGGCCTGCGTGTACGGGCGCATCGGCGCGACGCGCGCGCTGGCCACGGCCACCGCGCGGTCGCAAGGCAACCATTGCTGCCAATTCTCGTAGCCGCTGTTGAGTGCGCCCTCGATCAGCAGGCCGCGGAAGCCCGAGCAGTCGATGAAGAAGTCGCCGTCGACGATCTCGCCGCTGGCCAGCTGCAGTGATTCGATGAAGCCGTCCTCGGCCCGCAGGCGCACGTCGACAATCTTGCCCTCGATCCGCTGCACGTGGCGCGGATCGCAGGTGCCGCGCAGATACTGCCCATACAGCCCGGCATCGAGGTGGTAGGCGTAGCGCACGCCGGTGAGCGGGCTGCTGCCCACGCGCTCCATGCGGCCGAAGCGCATCTGGCGGCAGGCCTGCGCGTTGATCGAGTAGCTCCACAGGTCCGGCGCAACGCCCTCGCGCCGTTGCCAGTCCCGGAGCCAGTAGTGCTGGAACGGCACCAGCCCCAGCGGCAGGCCGATGTCGCCGAAGGCGTGCAGGTAGGAATCGCCGATGCGCCGCCAGTCGTTGAACTCGATGCCGAGCTTGAGGGTGCCGCGCACGGCGCGAAGCATGGCGTCTTCGTCGATGCCGAGGAACTGGTTGATGTGGCGGATCTGCGGGATGGTGGCCTCGCCGACGCCGACGGTGCCGATCTCGTCGGACTCGATCAGACGGATCGCCAGCGTAGGCCCGAATGCCTTGGCAAGCAGTGCCGCGGCCATCCAGCCGGCGGTGCCGCCGCCGACGATGACCAGGCGCTGGATCGGATGCGACTGCATGGTGTTGCCCTGGTTTCGGTGAAAGCTGCTGGTTAGCGGCTGGCCGGCCGCTTGTCAAAAAAAAGCCCCGTTGGATGTACTCAACGGGGCTGTTGGGGAGGAAGCCTTGCGGCTTACTTGAACTTGTAGGAGACGCCCACCTCGTAACGACGGCCGTAACGCTCCCAAGTCTGAATCTGACGCGGGTCTTTGTTCTGGTACGTGGTGAACACCTTGTTCGACAGGTTGGAGCCCTGCGCGATGATCGTCAGGCCGTCCAGCGGGCCGTGGTCGAAGGTGTAGCTGACCTGCGCGTCATACGTGCTGCCGCCGCCCACCGTCTGCAGGATGCGCGTGGCGCTGATGCCCGACACTTCGCCCAGGAAGCTGGAACGGTAGCTGTCGCTGATGCGCGCCTCGAAGCCGGCGTACTGGTAGTACACCGTGCCGTTGGCGACCCACTTGGACAGGCCCGGCACCGTGATCGGATCCGGGTTGCCCGGATAGACCAGCGAGCTCTTGGTGCGGTTGCCGGTGAGGTTCACGCCGAAACCATTCAGCGCCGGGGTGATCAGACCAGCCGGCAGATTCAGGGTTACCTGGGCGCCCTTCACGTAGCCACGGCCGTTGTTCTGCGGGCCGGACACGGTGCCGAGCGTGGTACCAAGATTGGCAAGATCCGCCGGAGACAGGTTGAACGGCAGGAACGAGCTGAAGTCGTACAGGAACGACGAGTTCGGGTTGATGTAGTCGTGCAGGGCGATGAAGTAACCCGACACGGCGAAGTAACCGCCGCCGCCGGTACGGCACAGGTCCGAGTTCTTGTTGTCGGCCGAGTTGCACGCGAAGCCCGACGAATCACCCGAGAAATAGTGCTCGTAGCTGACGTTGTAGTTGTCGGCCATGGTCGGCTTCAGCTTCGGGTTGCCACCCGAGGCGCTGAAGTAGGACTGGTTCGGATCAGTAGATTGAAGCCGCTGGATGTTCGTGTTGACCGACACACTCGCGTTCATCTGGTCCATGCGCGGACGGGCCAGGGTGCGGGCGGCGCTGACGCGCAGGTCGTCGTCGCTGCTGAACCCGAAGATCAGGTTGGCGCTGGGCAGGTACTTGTTGTAGCTGGTACTGCCGGAAACCGGGATGAGGGTGATGCCGTTGCCGGTGTTCGTACTGCCCGGAGCGAGGCGCTCACCCTCGGCGCTCTGCGAGGTGTGCTGCATCTGCACGCCGAAGTTGCCGCGCAGGGTGACCGTGTTGCCCAGGTTCGTGTCCAGATTGAACTGGAAGTAGGGGGTCAGCACCTTTTCCTGGGTCTTCCAGTCCGGAGGCGTACCCGTGTTCGAACCGAAAGTCGGCACGCCGACGAGGGTGCCGTTGGCGATCATCGCCAGCGGGTCATAGCAGAGCTGCTGGCTGATGCCCATCCACGCCAGAGGGCTGCAGGCGGTGCCGCTGTAGGGCGCGCTCGTGACGGCACTGCCGCCGCTGATCGTACCGCCGCCCAGGGTCAGGAATGTCTGGTCGATATGGTAGGTCTTGTGTCGCTCGCTGTGCGCCACGCCGAACTCCAGGCTGGAGAACGGACCGCTGGCGAAATCGCGCTCCACGCTCAGCTTGAGGTTGGCCAGGTAGTCGACGGTGTGCGGCGCGTTGATGAAGCCCGCCTGCACCACGTCATTGCCGCCGCCCCAGCCCTGCGGGTCGGTCAGCACCACGCCCTGCGTGTAGTCGTACGACGGATTCAGGTACAGCAGGCCGTTGTTCCGCTCGGTGAAGCCGATCGTGTCGGTCGGGCCGGTCTTGTTGAAGCCGGTGCCGGAATAGCTCTCGAGGTTGATGTCGTCACGGGTGGCGCGCGAGTAGTTGCCCACCAGGTCCGCCGACCAGTCATCGTTGAAGTGGAACTTGTTGTCCCAGTTGAAGTTGTACACGCGCGCCGAGGTGGCGTTGTAGTCGTTGCGGATCACCGGGGTGACGTTGCTGTAGGTGCCGCTCTGCACGAAGCCGCCGCCGTTGACATGGGGGTCCGGGATCACCGTGCTGCCTGGCAGCAACTGGGCCGAGCTCCACAGCAGCGGGAACTCCATGCCCTTGGCCTGCTGGACTTCCTTGAAGTTGGTGTACGTCATGTCGATCGTGCCGGTGTAGTGCTCGTTCGGCTGCCACTGGAACGTGGCGAGCAGACCGTTGCGCTTCATCGTGTCGGAGATGCCGTAGTTCTTCGCGCCGCCGACCACCGCATTGCCATTGGCGTCGGTGGGGTAGCCCCAGGGAGCCTGGTGCTGGATCTGCGCGGGGTTCTTCTCGAAATCCACACCCAGCGTGACGCCCACGGTGTGGTCGGCGAACTGGTTCACCCACACGCCGTTGAGGTTGTAGCCCTTATCGCTGACGCCCTGACCCTTGGAGAGCTGCGACTGGCTGTCCCAGATGTAGCGTGCGTTGACGGCAGCTTCCGCCTTGTCCTTCTCGAGCGGGCGGATGGTCTGCATGTCGACCGTGCCGGCCAGGCCCTGGCCGATCAGGTTGGCCTGCGGGCTCAGGTGCACCACCACGGTGTTGAACCAGCTCGACGGGTACTGGTCGAACTGCACGTCACGGTTGTTGGAGGTGGACACCTGCTGGCCGCCGTTGACCAGCGCGGTGGAGAAATCCGGGCCCAGGCCGTGGATGGTCAGCACCTGCGGGCGACCGCTCACTTCCTGCACGGCGAGGCCGGGCAGGCGGCCGAGGGTGTCGGCGATCGACACACCCGGCAGCTTGCCGATCTGTTCGGCGGACACGGCTTCGACGATCGAGTCGGCGTTGCGCTTGACCGCGGTGGAGTTCTCCAGGCTGCTGATGAAGCCGCTCACTTCCACGGCCTGCAGCTTGGTGGCGCCGCGCTTGGCGTCCGTCTTCTTGCCGTCCTTGCCCTGCGTGGACTGGTCGGTGTTCTGTGCGCTGTCGGTGGACTGCGGGCCCGGTGCCGCTGCGGCATCCGCCTGAGCATGCGTTGCCACCATGAACATGGCCGATGCCAGCGCTGCGCTGAGCAGATTGCGCTTGAGATTCAACATGTACGCCTCCCCTTGAAAATCGATTTGATTTCGCCGGGAGTGCCGTTGGATTCGAATCCGGCCTGCCCGTTGCGAACGACGTTATGGATGTGCCGTCGGGGCGGGATGTTAGTCCTGCGTCTAGGCGTGCAGCGCAAACCTGCATACGTATTCATAACAATCCGTCATGCAGCTATCACTTTGTTGCAATTGATATTTTTCCTTGCGGCACTGCGACACGAAATGATGGTGAAAACGCTTCCATCATTGCTGCGCAAGCGTTGTTGTTCTTGATGCGTTGCCGCAATCCCGGGTATTTCCTGTGCTGCCCGCGCGCCTGGCGTACCCGTACGCCGTGACGGATGAAGCCGCGAGCGCGCAGCTGTCGGGCGAGGCGTCTCCGTGCATGCGTGGTTGCCAGGCGGCGTGGAAAGTGCCCCTGCGTATAGACGTTTGGACGTCCAAACGAATCGCCCCGCGCAGGCGACTTCGGCCCCTCCGGAGTGCGTGGCATGGCTGTCGCGCCGCGCCACTTCGACGCGCCAAGTCGCCGCCTCGCGTTCTCCTCCAAACCGTTGTGCGGCGAGAGCTGGGCGGGTACAGGTCCGACGCATTGCTGGTGCCGGACGGGTAAATCCCGACGTACGCGTTTGCGTGCGAAGTCATGTCGCAGGGTTTTCGTGGTCGCGATGATTTCGACCCGACACGTGCGCACCATCCGTCGCGCCGCATGCGGCGGCATGCTTGCAGTACGCGAGTCGATGCGGCGCCGCACCATGCGGCACAAGGGCTGCGGGGCATCGGCCATTTGCCATGAATACGTATGCAGAGTGGTCGGAAGCGGGGGGAGTGGCGATTAAGCTGCCCGCCATCGCTGCCTCGCGCAGCACGCGCGGCCCAACAGGGGGCACCGGCGCGGACGTCGGGATCAATGCATGCACAAGCAACCTTGGTGGCGCGGAGCCGTCATCTACCAGATCTACCCGCGCAGCTTCCTCGATACCAACGGTGACGGCGTCGGCGACCTGCCGGGCATCATCGAGCGGCTCGACTACGTGGCCGGGCTCGGAGTGGAAGCGATCTGGATCTCGCCGTTCTTCAAGTCGCCGATGGCCGATTTCGGCTACGACATCGCCGACTACCGCGACGTCGATCCGCTGTTCGGCACGCTGGACGATTTCGATCGGCTGCTGGCCAAGGCGCACGGGCTGGGCATCAAGGTGATGATCGACCAGGTGCTCAGCCACACCTCGATCGAGCACGCGTGGTTCCAGGAAAGCCGGGCCAGTCGCGACAACCCGAAGGCCGACTGGTACGTGTGGGCCGACGCCAGGGACGACGGCACGCCGCCGAACAACTGGCTGTCGCTGTTCGGCGGTTGTGCATGGCAGTGGGAGCCGCGTCGCGGCCAGTACTACCTGCACAACTTCCTCATCTCGCAGCCGGACCTCAACTTCCACAACCCCGCCGTGCGCCAGGCGATCCTGGACAGCGTGAAGTTCTGGCTCGACCGCGGCGTCGACGGCCTGCGGCTGGATGCGATCAACTTCTGCTTCCACGACGCGCAGCTGCGCGACAACCCGCCCAAGCCGCCGCACGAGCGGGTGGGACGCGGCTTCAGTCCGGACAACCCGTACGCGTTCCAGCGCCACTGGTACAACAACACGCAGCCGGAAAATCTGCCGTTCCTGGAGCAGCTGCGCGCGCTGCTGGACCAGTACGGCGATGCCGCCGCGCTGGGCGAGATCTCGTCGGAGGATTCGCTCTCCACGATGGCCGAGTACACCTCGGGCAAGCGCCTGCACATGGGTTACAGCTTCGAGCTGCTCACCGACGATTTCAGCGCCGCGTACATCCGCGGCACGGTCGAGCGGCTGGAAGCGCAGATGACCGAAGGCTGGCCGTGCTGGGCGATCTCCAACCACGACGTGGAGCGGGTGCTCTCGCGCTGGGGCAACGGCGATGCCTCGCCGCAGCTGGCCAACCTGCTCACCGCGATGGTCTGCTCGCTGCGCGGTTCGGTGTGCGTCTACCAGGGCGAGGAACTGGCGCTGACCGAGGCCGAAGTGCCTTACGAGGCGTTGCAGGATCCGTACGGCATCGCGTTCTGGCCTACCTTCAAGGGTCGCGACGGCTGCCGCACGCCGATGCCGTGGAACGATCGTCCGCACGCCGGTTTCAGCAGTACGTCGCCGTGGCTGCCGGTGCCGGCCGATCACGCCGCGCGCTCGGTGCAGCATCAGGAGGGCGAACCGCAGTCGGCGCTCAAGGGCTTCCGCACCTTCATGCACTGGCGCCGCACCCAGCCGTCGCTGTGCTGGGGCAACATCCGCTTCGTCGATGCAGCCGAGCCGGTGCTCGCGTTCACCCGCACGCTGGATGGCCAGACGGTGTTCGCCGCGTTCAATCTCGGTGCCCAATCGGCGTCGCTGGACGTGTCAGCACTGGGCACGCTGGTGCCACTGGAAGGCCACGGCCTTGTCCAGGGCACGCTCGCTGGTGGCACGCTGCGGTTGCCCGCGCATGCGGTGATGTACGCCCGGGTCGGCTGAGCCGCACGTGGCGTTCGCCATCCGTCTGGACGACCTGTGCAGCGAGGCGGTGCATGCCCTGCTGCGCGAGCATCTGGCCGGCGTGGCGCTGCATTCGCCGCCCGAGAGCATCCATGCACTCGATCTCGATGGCCTGCGCGCGCCCGGCATGAGCTTCTGGACGCTGTGGGACGGCGAGGCACTGGTCGCCTGCGGCGCGCTGAAGGAACTCGATCGCGAACACGGCGAAGTGAAGTCGATGCGCACCGCGGCGGCGCATCTGCGCAAGGGCGCCGCGCGCGCCATGCTGGGGCACATCGTGGCCGAGGCGCGGCGCCGCGGCTATCGCCGGTTGAGCCTGGAAACCGGCACCGCCGCCGCGTTCGAGCCGGCGCATCGGCTGTACGCATCGGCCGGCTTTTCGCCCTGCGGGCCGTTCGCCGCTTACGTGGATGATCCGTACAGCTGCTTCATGATGCTGGAGCTGTAGTCGCCAGCTTCGGTGCATGGCGAAGAGCGTCGCGACTGAAGTCGCTCCCACCGAGGCATTGAGCTTGCGGCTGCTGGTGGAAGGGGGCTTCAGCCTCGACGCTTTCCCGGGATCACTCAAATCCCCGCGTACCACTCGTAGCCGTAGTCTTCCCAGTAGCCGCCGTTGCCGCCGGCGATGTGCGCGAACGAATCCACCAGCTCGATGCGGGCGATGTACTTGGCCTGCTTGTAGCCGAGCTGGCGGCTCACGCGCAGGCGCAGCGGGGCGCCGTTCTTGATCGGCAGCGGCTGGTCGTTGAGGCCCCAGGCCAGCAGCGTCTGCGGGTGGCGCGCCTCGGGGATGTCCACGCTCTCGTAGTACGGCTCGCCGGGGTCCATCTCGTCGTAGCAGTGGAACACCACGTAGCGCGCATTCGACTTCACGCCGACCTGGTCCAGCACGTGCGACAGGCGCACACCGTGCCACTTGCCGATCGCGCTCCAGCCCTCCACGCAGTCGTGGCGGGTGATCTGCGCCACCTGCTCGATCTGCTTGAGGTCGTCGATGGAAAAGCTCAGCGGGCGATCGACCAGCCCGCCGACCTGCAGCCGGTAGTCGCGGAAGCCGTTGGCCAGCAGCGCCTGGTAGGCCTCGGTGGTGGGCATGGCGGTGCCGTTGGAGCGGAACACCGGCGAGAGGTCGGCCTCGGTGTATTCCTTGGCCATCGCGCTAGACGGCGCCAGCAGTGCCTGCACGCGGCGGTTGAGGCCCTGCGCCTTGTTCAGCACCTTCGGGCCCCAGTCGCTCTGCGAGATGCGATCGCAGCCGGCGACGATGATGCCGGCGGTGCCCATGATGGCCATGCGGATGAAGGAGCGGCGATCAGTCATGGTCTTTCTCCGCGTCGGCGGCGATGGTGTCGGCGGGCGGCGTGAGGTCCACCTTGTACCAGCCGGTGAGCATGCCGCGCAGCTGGTTGAACGCGCCGCTGATCAGCACCTCGAACACGTGGATCAGCACGAAGGCCACGAAGCCCCACGCGATGATGAAGTGGATGGTGCGCGCGCTCTGCCGCCCGCCCACCGCCTCCACCAGCGGCGACAGCACCGCGTCCATGCGCGGCGACATCGCCAGCCCCATCAGCACGACGCCGATGCCGAACACGAAGATCACCGTGAGGTAGGCCAGCCGCTGCAGGATGTTGTAGCGCAGCGCCTCTTCACCGTGCGGATGCTTGAACTTGAGGTGGTCGACGATCGAGCGGCCGATGCCTCGCCAGTCGGCGCGCGTGGGAATCAGGTCGCGCTGCAGGTGCTTCTTCGCGATCGAGTAGCCCAGGTAACACAGGCCGTTGAGCACGAAGATCCACGCAAAGAAGAAATGCCACTGCCGCCCCATCGCCAGCCAGCGCGAGCCGGGCACGGTGAGCCACGAGGGGAAGCCGCGTACCTGCGGCGTGCCGTCCGGCCCGTTGGATACGCCGAACAGCCCGGTGGTGATGAACTCGTGCTGGCCCAGCCGGGTGACCCCGATCAGTTGCCCGTTGGGCTCCGTCCGAGCGCCCATGGAGAGGATCTCCTTGCCCGAATCGGAGCGGTTGCCCCAGGACAGGCTCGGATGCGCGTTGAAGATCTGCAGGCCGCTGAAGAACATGATCGACAGGGCGATCACGTTGACCCAGTGCATGATGCGGATCGGCCAGGTGTGGCGGTACACCAGCCGGCTGCGCGGTGTATGGGTGCCGGCAGTCGCGGCGTCCGCGGCGACAACCGGCGGCGCCGGCTCGGCGGTGCTTTCCAGATGCGCGCTCATGCTCTCCCCCCGGACAGGACGGCCGAATCGGCGAAGGCGGCAGTGTAGCGCCGCGTGAATGTGCTCATGTGTCACCCCGTGCCCGTGCTGACGTTGCTTTCGCATACCCTGCCGCGTGCGGCAAGGCGATTCCCTAAGGACATGCCCGGCCGGCGCGACGGCGCCGGTACCGGCCTGGCAGGCACCCATTCGCCACGGTACGAAGGGCGGTTACATGCCGCCCGCCTCGGCGGCCGGAACCCGGATTTCACGCGGCAGGGCGTATCCATGCCCGGTGGATGGCCGCTTTCCCCGCAGGCCGCCGTCCGCGCCACGACTGCCAACGCCCCGCGCTCCGCCGCGACGACGCCCGACAGCCTGTCCGCCAAGGGAGCCGCGCGTCTTGAAGATCCAGCACCGATCGACCTTCCACCCGCCGGTACGCATCAGCGCGATCCTGGGCCGCGACGGGTCGCCGGCAGGCCATGAAAGCGAGGAGCCCACGCTGCGCGGCGAGCTGTTCAGTGCCGAGCAGATGGAGTTGCACGGCGTGCTGCTGGCGCGCCGTCACCGCTTGAGCCCACGTTCCACCTCCGACCGCCTGCTGCGCCGGCTCGACGACAACGACCGCGTACTGGCCGAGGCCTGCGGGTCACTCACCGCCGCCGCGCAGGCCAATCGCCGCGTGTCGCCGGCCGGCGAGTGGCTGCTGGACAACTACTATCTGGTGGAAGAGCAGATCCGCACGGCGCAGCGGCATCTGCCCAGGGGCTACAACCGCGAACTGCCCCGCCTGGCCGACAGCGGCGACGAGGGCTGGCCGCGCGTGTACGAGCTGGCGCTGGAAATCATCCTGCATGGCGACGGCCGCGTGGACGACGACAGCCTCGGCCGCTTCATCACCGCCTACCAGGGCATCCAGCCGCTCACGCTGGGCGAGCTGTGGGCGATTCCGATCATGCTGCGGCTGGCGCTGATCGAGAACCTGCGCCGTGTGGCCGCGCGGGTGATCGCCGACGGCAACTACCGCGAGCTGGCCTGCCAGTGGGCCGACACCATCACCGAGATCGCCGAGCACGATCCCAAGAGCGTGGTGATCGGCGTGGCCGACATGGCGCGCTCCAACCCGCCGATGGCCAGCGCGTTCGTCGCCGAGCTGGCGCGGCGGCTGCAGGGGCAGGGGCCGGGCCTGGCGATGCCGCTGAGCTGGCTGGAGCAACGGCTCGCCGAGAGCGGGTCCAGCGTCGAGCACCAGGTGCAGATCGAGGCGCAGCAGCAGGCCGCCGACCAGGTGTCGATCGGCAACAGCATCGGCAGCCTGCGTCATCTGGCGGCGGTGGACTGGCACGCCTTCGTCGAGCGGCTGAGCGTGGTGGAGCATCTGCTGCGCAGCGACCCGGCCGGCATCCACGCGGAGATGGATTTCGCCACCCGCGATCACTATCGCCATGTGATCGAACGCCTGGCGCGGCGCAGCGGGCGCTCCGAGCCGGACGTGGCGCAGAGCGCGCTGGCGCTGGCGCATCGCGCCGCGGCGGTGGATGCGGCGCCTGGCATCGAGGCGCACGTGGGCTACTACCTCGTCGACGACGGACGCGCCGAGCTCGAACGGGTGGTGAAGCTGCGCTCCGGTCCGCTGGCGCGGTTCGGCCGGCGTGTGGCGCACGCGCCGCTGCCGGCCTATCTCGGCTTGATCGCGTTGCTGACCGTGCTGATGGCCGAGCCGCTGCTGGAGGCCATGGCGCAGAACCATGCACCGCTGTGGGCGCTGCTGCTGCTGGCGCTGCCCGCGCTGCTGGTGGTGAGCCAGCTGGCCACCGGGCTGGTGAACTGGCTGGTGACCGTGTTCGCGCTGCCGGCGCTGCTGCCGCGGATGGATTTCTCCGAAGGCCTGCCGGACCATGCGCGCACGCTGGTGGTGATCCCCACCTTGTTTGGCAGCCTGCATGACGTCGACGAGCTGGTCGATGCGCTGGAAGTGCGTTACCTGGCCAATCGCGATCCCAACCTGCACTTCGGCCTGCTCAGCGATTTCATCGACGCGGCCACCGAAACCACGCCACAGGACGCCGCGTTGCTGGCGCGGGCCAAGGCGCGCATCGAGGCGCTCAACACGACCTACGCCGGCGGCACCGGCGAGCGGTTCTTTCTGTTCCACCGGCCGCGCGTCTACCACGCACCCGATCGCCTGTGGATGGGCCGCGAGCGCAAGCGCGGCAAGTTGGCCGACCTCAACGCCCTGTTGCGCGGCGGCGGACGCGAGCCGTTTTCGCTGATCGTCGGCGAGCTGGCCGCGCTGCACGGCATCGCCTACGTGATCACGCTGGATTCGGATACCGAGCTGCCGCGCGACGCGGCGCGTCGCTTCGCCAGCGCCATGGCCCATCCGCTCAATCGCCCGGTGTACGACGCCGCGCGCGGTCGCGTGGTGCGCGGCTACGGCATCCTGCAGCCGCGGGTGGGGGTGAGCCTGCCCAGCGCCGCGCGTTCGCGCTATGCACAGCTGTTCGGCAGCGAGGCCGGCATCGATCCGTATACGCGCATGGTGTCGGACGTCTACCAGGACCTGTTCGGCGAAGGCTCGTTCATCGGCAAGGGCATCTATCACGTCGATGCGTTCCGCCTGGCGCTGGAACGCCGTTTTCCCGACAACGCCATCCTCAGCCACGACCTGATCGAGGGCGCCTTCGCACGCTCCGGCCTGCTCTCCGACGTGCAGCTGTACGAGCCGTATCCGTCGGGCTACCTGGCCGACTGCCAGCGGCGGCATCGCTGGATCCGCGGCGACTGGCAGATCCTGCCGTGGCTGTTGCCGCGCGCGCCCGGGCCGCACGGCTGGCAGCACAACCCGCTGTCGGCGCTGTCGCGCTGGAAGATCCTCGACAACCTGCGCCGCAGCCTCGTGCCGGCGGCCTTCGTGCTGCTGTTGCTGGTGGGCTGGCTGGGCGTGGCGCAGGTGGTGTCGTGGACGGCCGCCATCCTCGGCCTGGTGGTGCTGATGCCGGTGCTGGGCACCATGCTGGTGCTGGTGCAGAAATCGCCGGACGTGCAGTGGCGGCCGCACCTGCGGGTGGTCGCGCGCGCGGGGGTTGCGCAGGGCATGCGCGCGGGATTCTGGGTGATGACGCTGCCGCACGAGGCGCTCTACAGCCTCGATGCGGTGATGCGCAGCCTGTGGCGGATGGGCGTGAGCCGGCGCCGCCTGCTGCAGTGGCGGGCGTCGCGCGACTGCACGCACGATCCGCGCGGCCCGCTGGCGCAGGTGCTGCGCCGGATGTGGATCAATCCTGCGCTGGCGATCGCCGCGGCGGTGGCGCTGGCCGTGCTGCGCCTGCCGGCGCTGCCGGTGGCCGTGCCGTTGCTTGCGCTGTGGGCGCTGGCGCCGGGGCTGGTGTGGTTCTCCGGCCGGCCGCGTCGGCGCGAGGTGTTCGCGCCCACCGCCACCCAGCAGCGTTTCCTGCGCATGCTGGCGCGGCGCATCTGGGGCTTCTTCGAGGTGCACGTGGGCAGCCACGACAACGCGCTGCCGCCGGACAACATGCAGGAGCATCCGACCGAGGCGATCGCCCATCGCACCTCGCCGACCAACATCGGGCTGGCGCTGCTGTCCAACCTGGCCGCCTACGATTTTGGCTACATCACCGCCGGTCGGTTGATCCAGCGCACCGCCGACACGCTGCACACCATGCAGGGGCTGGCGCGCTACCGCGGGCATTTCTTCAACTGGTACGACACCGTGTCGCTGCAGCCGCTGGCGCCGCAGTACGTGTCGAGCGTGGACAGCGGCAACCTGGCCGGCCACCTGCTGACCCTGCGCCCCGGACTGCTCGCCCTGATCGACGCGCCGGTGTTCCATCCGCGCCTGCTCGATGGTCTCGCCGACACCCTCGACCTGCTGGCCGGCGCGAGGCCTGACGACGACTTCCTGGTCGCCGCCTGTGGCGAGCTGCTGCAGCGGCTGGACGAGGCGCGCGACGCGCCACCCCGCACGCTGGTGCAGGCCCGCGATGCGGTGCGTCCGATCCATGCCGGCGTCCTCGCCATGCGCACGCACGTCCCGGCCGACGATGTGCGCGACGAGGCCGCACTCTGGTACGGCCGGCTGGTGGAGCAGGTACGCGACGTGTTCGGCGAGCTGGACTATCTGGCGGACAGCCCGCTGGCCGACGGCATGCCCACGCTGCGGCAGCTTGCAACGTACGCGGCGCCGATGGCTCCGGGAACCGACTGCGTGGCCGATCGCGCCTGCGCGCGCGTCGGCGAGCTGGGCCAGCTGGCCCGCCTCGCCGGCGACATGGCGGTGATGGATTTCAGCTTTCTCTACGACCGCCGGCGCGACCTGCTCAGCATCGGCTACAACGTCGACGAGCGCCGCCTGGATGCCGGCTTCTACGACCTGCTCGCCTCCGAGGCGCGGCTGGCCAACTACGTGGCGATCGTCCAGGGCCAGTTGCCGCAGGAGGGCTGGTTCACGCTGGGCCGCCTGCTCACCACCACCACGCGCGGTCGCCCGGTGCTGCTGTCGTGGACCGGCTCGATGTTCGAGTACCTGATGCCGATGCTGGTGATGCCCAGTATCGAGGGCACGCTGCTGGACGAGACCTGCCATGCCGCGGTGGCCCGTCAGATCGAGTACGGCCAGCAGCTGGGCGTGCCGTGGGGCGTGTCCGAGTCGGGCTACAACACGGTCGACGTGCAGCTCAACTACCAGTACCGCGCGTTCGGCGTGCCCGGGCTGGGCCTCAAGCGCGGGCTGGGCGACGACGTGGTGGTGGCGCCCTACGCCAGCACCATGGCGATGATGGTGGCGCCCGCCGCGGCCTGCGCCAACCTCGAACGACTGGCGCAGGAGGATCGCCTGGGCCGCTTCGGTTTCTACGAGGCGATCGACTACACCCCCGCGCGCCTGCCGCACGGGCAGAGCGCCGTGGTGGTGCGTTCGTTCATGGCGCATCACCAGGGCATGAGCCTGCTGTCGCTGGCCCACGCGCTGCTGGACCAGCCGATGCAGAAGCGTTTCGAGGCCGATCCGCAGTTCCGCGCCGGCGCGCTGCTGCTGCAGGAGCGCGTGCCGGAGACGGCGGCCGAATACCGCCATGCGACCGGCTTCCCGATCCAGCCGGTGGACGCCGCCACAGCCGAAGGCACGCTGCGCGTGTTCACCGATCCGGACATGCCGCGCCCGGCCGTGCAGCTGCTCTCCAATGGCCGCTACCACGTGATGGTGAGCAGCGGTGGCGGTGGCTACAGCCGCCTGCGCGACCTGGCGGTGACGCGCTGGCACGAGGACATCAGCAGCGACCACTGGGGCCAGTTCTGCTACCTGCGCGATGTGGAAACCGGCGCGTTCTGGTCCACTGCGCACCAGCCCACGTTGCACCAGCCGGAGCATTTCGAGGCGATCTTCTCCGATGCGCGCGCCGAGTTCCGCGTGCGCGAGCGCGACTACGACGCGCACACCGAGATCGTCGTCTCGCCCGAGGACGACATCGAGCTGCGTCGCGTGCGCCTGACCAACCGCGGCCGCACCGCGCGCACCATCGAGATCACCACCTATGCCGAGGTGGTGATTGCGCCAGCGGCGGCCGACGCGGCGCACCCGGCCTTCAGCAACCTGTTCGTGCAGACCGCCTGGCTGCCCGCGGCGCAGGCACTGATCTGCACGCGCCGGCCGCGTTCGGCCACGGAGGCGGTGCCGTGGATGTGCCACCTGATGGCGGTGCACGACGCGCGGGTGGAGTCGCTGTCGTACGAGACCGACCGCGCCGCCTTCATCGGCCGCGGCCGCAGCCTGGCCCGGCCCAGGGCGCTGAGCGACCGGCTGCAGGCGCAACTGGGCAACAGCGTGGGCTCGGTGCTCGATCCCATCGTGGCGATCCGCTGCCGCATCACGCTGGCACCGGAGCAGTCGGCCACCATCGACATCGTCACCGGCGTGGCCGACAGCGACGAGGCCTGCCGGCATCTGGCGGAGAAGTACCGCGACCGCCATATCGCCGATCGCGTGTTCGACCTGGCCTGGACGCACAGCCAGGTCTTGCTGCAGCAGCTCAACGCGGGTCCGGGCGACGCGCGGCTGTACGAGCGCATGGCCGCGTCGATCATCTATGCCAACACCTCGCTGCGCGCCGAGCCGGGCGTGCTGCAGGCGAACCGGCGTGGGCAGTCCGGGCTGTGGGGTCAGGCGATCTCCGGCGACCTGCCGATCGTGCTGTTGCGCATGTCCGACCCGAGCAACATCGAGCTGGTGCGCCAGCTGGTGCAGGCGCACGCGTACTGGCGGCTCAAGGGCCTGGCGGTGGACCTGGTGATCTGGAACGAGGACCAGGCCGGCTATCGCCAACAGCTACAGGATCTCATCATGGGGCTGATTGCCTCGGGCACCGAGGCGAGCCTGATCGATCGCCCCGGCGGCATCTTCGTGCGCCCCGCCCAGCAGCTGTCGGTGGAGGATCGCGTACTGGTGCGCTCGGTGGCGCGCGTGGTGCTCAGCGATACCCGCGGCTCGCTGACCGAGCAGCTGGCGCGCCGCCGGATGGAGCCGCCGCTGCCGCGCTTCGACCCCACCCGCATCCACGTGCCCGAGTCGGTCGCAGCGGACGCCGCGATCGATCCGCAGCTGGCCACGCTGCAGCTGGCCAACGCCTATGGCGGCTTCAGCGCGGACGGCAGCGAATACGTGATCGTGCTGCACCCGGGCCGCCCCACGCCCGCGCCGTGGTGCAACGTGCTGGCCAACCCGGGCTTCGGCTGCGTGATCTCCGAGAGCGGCGGCGCCTGCACCTGGAGCGAGAACGCGCACGAGTTCCGCCTCACGCCGTGGCACAACGATCCGGTGACCGACGCCAGCGGCGAGGCCATCTATCTGCGCGACGAGGAGAGCGGTCACTGCTGGTCGCCCACGCCGCTGCCGCGGCGCGGCACCGGCCGCTACGTCACGCGCCACGGCTTCGGCTATTCGGTGTTCGAGCACGTCGAGGACGGCATCGAATCGGAGCTGTGGGTGTACGTGGCGCTGCACGCGCCGGTGAAGTTCTCGGTGCTGCGCCTGCGCAACACCACCCGCCAGCCGCGCCGGCTGTCGGCCACCGGTTACGTGGAATGGGTACTGGGCGACCTGCGCGCCAAGTCGGCGATGCACGTGGTGACCGAGTCCGATCCGACCACCGGCGCGCTGTTCGCACGCAACGCCTACCACATGGATTTCGGCGGCCGGGTGGGTTTCTTCGACGTCGACGGCGGCGCGCGCAGCGTCACCGGCGATCGCCGCGAGTTCCTGGGCCGCAACGGCAACATGCGCGCGCCGGCGGCGATGGGGCGCAGCGGCTTGTCCGGCCGGCTCGGCCCGGGGCTGGACCCCTGTGGCGCGATCCAGGTGCCGTTCGAGCTGGCGCCGGGCGAGACGCGCGAGGTGGTGTTCCGCCTCGGCGCCGCGCACGACGAGGCGGGCGCCAGCGACCTGGTGCAGCGCTTCCGAGGTTCGGCCGCGGCTGCCGCGGCGCTCGACGAGGTGCGCATGCACTGGCACTGGACGCTGGGCAAGGTACAGGTGCGCACGCCCGATCCGGCGGTGGACGTGCTCGCCAACGGCTGGCTGATGTACCAGGTGATCGCCTCGCGCTTCTGGGCGCGCAGCGGCTACTACCAGTCCGGCGGCGCGTTCGGTTTCCGCGACCAGCTGCAGGACACCATGGCGATGATCCACGCCAGCCCGTACAGCGCGCGCCAGCACCTGCTGCTCAGCGCGGCGCACCAGTTCGTCGAGGGGGACGTGCAGCACTGGTGGCATCCGCCCACCGATCGCGGCGTGCGCACGCACTGCTCGGACGACTATCTGTGGCTGGCGCTCGCCACCAGCCACTACGTGCACACCACCGCCGACACCGGCGTGCTCGACGAGCGCGTCAACTTTGTCGAAGGTCGCCTGGTGAAGCGCGAGGAAGAGTCGTACTACGACCTGCCCACCCGCTCGGAGCAGTCGGCCACGCTGTACGAGCACTGTGCGCGCGCGATCGTTCACAGTCGCGCGCGCGGCCCGCACGGACTGCCGCTGATCGGCACCGGCGACTGGAACGACGGGATGAACCTTGTGGGCGAACAGGGACGGGGCGAAAGCGTGTGGCTGGGCTTCTTCCTGTACGAGGTGCTACAGCGCTTCGCCGTTACCGCGCGCCGGCACGGCGACGGCCCGTTCGCCGAACAGTGCGAGAGCGAGGCGATCGCCCTGCGCGCGTCGCTGGAAGCGCACGGCTGGGACGGCGCCTGGTATCGCCGCGCCTATTTCGACGACGGCACGCCGCTGGGTTCCAGCGCCAACCTCGAATGCCGCATCGATTCGATCGCGCAGAGCTGGTCGGTGCTCTCCGGCGCGGCGCCGGACGCGCGCCGGCGGCGGGCGATGGAGTCGCTCGATACGCACCTGGTGAAGCGGCGTGCGGGGCTGATCCAGCTGCTGGAGCCGCCGTTCGATCGCTCCGCGCTCGACCCTGGCTACATCAAGGGCTACGTGCCCGGCGTGCGCGAGAACGGCGGCCAGTACACGCACGCCGCGGTGTGGGCCACGATGGCCTTCGCCGCGCTGGGCGACGGCGCCCGCGCGTGGGAGCTGCTGGGCATGATCAACCCGGTCAACCACGGCAGCGGCGCGGGCGACATCGAGGTATACAAGGTCGAGCCCTACGTGGTCGCTGCCGACGTCTACGGCGTGCCGCCGCACCAGGGCCGCGGCGGGTGGAGCTGGTACACCGGCTCGGCCGGCTGGATGTACCGGCTGATCGTCGAGTCGCTGCTGGGCCTGCGGATCGAGGGCGAGACCCTGCGCGTGACGCCGGTGCTGCCGCCGGGCTGGAGTGGTTACGAGCTGGCCTATCGGCATCGCGAAACCGACTACCGCATCATCGTGCGGCCGGGTGACGCGGCGGGTACGGCACCGCGCATCCTCGTCAACGGCGTGCCGATCGAAGGCCAGGTGGTGGCGCTGGTCGACGACGGCGGCGAGCACCGCATCGAGATCGTGCCCTGATGCCTTGACGTTCCGTGCGCGCGCCATCCGGATCATCCGCGGACCGGACGCCGCGATGGCGCGTGCTTGGCGTTAATCTAGACGGCCAGGTGCCAGTGGCATGCCTTTCAGGCACCACGCCGGTCTCCCTCCCACGACGACGGAACGCCCCGTGACCTCCTCCCCGACTCCCGATCTGACCCGGCTCCCGCAATGGCAGGCGCTGCGCGCCCACCACGAGCGCAGCGGCGAGCGCCACCTGCGCGAACTGTTTGCCGCCGACCCCGCCCGCGGCGAGCGCCTCACCGCCGAGGCAGCAGGGCTGTACGTGGATTACTCCAAGCAGCGCGTCGATGACGAGACGCTGCACCTGCTGCACGAGGTGGCCGCAGCCTGCGGCCTGGAAGCGCGCATCGCGGCCATGTTCGACGGCAGGAAGATCAACGTCACCGAAGACCGCGCCGTGCTGCACACCGCGCTGCGCGCCCCGGCCCATGCCAAGGTGACGGTCGACGGCGAGAACGTGATCCCCGCCGTACACGCGGTGCTTGAGCGCATGGCCGCCTTCGCCGACAAGCTGCGTGGCGGTGCGTGGCTGGGCCATACCGGCAAGCGCATCCGCAACGTGGTCAACATCGGCATCGGCGGCTCTGACCTGGGCCCGGTGATGGCCTACGAGGCGCTGCGCCACTACAGCCAGCGCGAGCTCACGTTCCGCTTCGTCTCCAACGTGGACGGCATCGACTTCGTCGAGGCCACGCGCGATCTGGACCCGGCCGAGACGCTGTTCATCGTCTGCTCCAAGACCTTCACCACGCTGGAGACGCTGGCCAACGCGCAGGCCGCGCGGGCCTGGTGCCTGGCCGCGCTGCAGGACGAGGCGGCGGTGGCCCGGCACTTTGTCGCGGTGTCCACCAACGAGAAGGAAGTGGCGAAGTTCGGCATCGACACCGCCAACATGTTCGGCTTCTGGGACTGGGTCGGCGGGCGCTATTCGATGGACTCGGCGATCGGCCTGTCGACCATGCTGGCGATCGGGCCGGCCGGCTTCGGCGACCTGCTCGCCGGCTTCCACGCGATGGACGAGCATTTCCGCAGTGCGCCGCTGGAGCGCAACCTGCCGGCGCTGATGGGGCTGATCGGTATCTGGAACACCAACTTCCTCGGTGCCGAGACGGTGGCCGTGCTGCCCTATGAGCAGTACCTCAAGCGCTTCCCCGCCTACCTGCAGCAGCTGACCATGGAGAGCAACGGCAAGCGCGTGACGCTGGACGGGCGCGCCGTGGACTACGCCACCGGCGCGATCTACTGGGGCGAGCCGGGCACCAACGGCCAGCATTCCTTCTACCAGCTGATCCACCAGGGCACGCGGTTGATTCCCTGCGACTTCATCGGCTTTGGTCAGCCACTGGCACCGCTGCCGCTGCCGGACGGCAGCGACCAGCACGACCTGTTGATGGCCAACCTTATGGCGCAGGGCGAGGCGCTGGCCTTCGGCAAGACCGCCGACGAAGTGCGCGCCGAAGGCGTGGCCGAGACGCTGGTGCCGCACAAGACCTTTCCGGGCAACCGCCCGAGCACCACGATCCTCGCCCAGCGGCTCACCCCGCACGTGCTCGGTGCGCTGGTGGCGCTGTACGAGCACGCCACCTTCGTGCAGGGCGTGGTGTGGGGCGTCGACTCGTTCGACCAGTGGGGCGTGGAGCTGGGCAAGGTGCTGGCCAAGCGCACCGCCGCCGAGCTCACCAGCGAGGCGGAGCCCGAGCTCGGCCACGACAGCTCCACCAACGCGCTGATCCGCCGCTATCGCGCGCTGCGCGATGGGCGTTGACGCCCTCAGTAGGAGCCGCCTCGGCGGCGATGCCCTTGGCTCGCTGGAGAAAAGGCATCGCCGCCAAGGCGGCTCCTGCATGGGTTGCGTGCACCCGATGCATTCCGTGAACTTCTTCGAGAAACCATGAGCCCCACCATCAGTCCTCTTGCCGGCAAGCCGGCGCCCGCGTCGATCCTCGTCGACGTTCCGCAGCTGCTCGCCGCCTACGCCGACCTGGCGCCCGACCCGTCGGTGCCGGCGCAGCGCGTGGCGTTCGGCACGTCGGGCCATCGCGGCTCGTCGCTGAGCCGCAGCTTCAACAAGGCGCACGTGCTGGCGATCAGCCAGGGGATCTGCGACTACCGTGCGATGAAGGGCATCGACGGCCCGCTGTTCGTGGCGATCGACACGCATGCGCTGTCGGCGCCCGCGTTCGAGGATGCGCTGGAGGTGTTCGCCGCCAATGGCGTTATCAGCATGATCTCGGCCGGCACGCCGTACACGCCCACGCCGGTGCTGTCGCACGCGATCCTCGTCTACAACCGCGGCCGCACGGAGCACCTGGCCGACGGCATCGTGCTGTCGCCCTCGCACAATCCGCCGGCCGACGGCGGCTACAAGTACAACCCGCCCAACGGCGGTCCGGCCGACACCGACATCACCCGCTGGATCCAGGATCGCGCCAACGCGCTGCTGGAAGGCGGGCTCAGGGAGGTGCGCCGCGTGCCGTACGCGCAGGCGCGCCGCTCGTCGCGGGTGATCGAGCACGACTACGTCGCCAGTTACGTGTCCGACCTGGCGAACATCGTCGATTTCGACCTGATCCGCGCCGGCGGCCTCCGGCTCGGCGTCGATCCGCTGGGCGGCTCCGGCGTGCATTACTGGGCGCCGATCGCCGAGCGCTACCGGATCGACCTCACCGTGGTGCGCGAGACGGTCGATCCGCAGTTCGCCTTCATGAGCGTGGACTGGGACGGCAAGATCCGCATGGATCCGTCCTCGCCGTACGCCATGGCCAGCCTGATCGCCATGAAGGACCGCTTCGATGTGGCCTTCGCCTGCGATACCGATCACGACCGCCACGGCATCGTCGCGAAAAGTTGCGGCCTGATGCAGCCCAACAGCTATCTCGCCACGTTGATCGACTACCTGTTCCGCCATCGGCCGCACTGGCGCGCCGACGCGGCGGTGGGCAAGACGGTGGTGAGCAGTTCGCTGATCGACCGCGTGAGCGTGCGGCTGGGCCGACGGCTGTATGAGGTGCCGGTAGGCTTCAAGTGGTTCGCCGACGGCCTGTTCGACGGCTCGCTCGGCTTCGGCGGCGAGGAGAGTGCGGGTGCGTCGCTGCTGCGCATGGACGGCAACGTGTGGAGCACCGACAAGGACGGCATCGTGCCGGCGCTGCTGGCCGCCGAGATGACCGCGCGCGAGGGGCGCGATCCGGGTGAGCGCTACGCCGATATCACCGCGGCGCTGGGCACGCCGCATTCCGATCGCGTCGACGCGCCAGCCACGACCGAGCAGAAGGCGCGGCTCGGCAAGCTGTCGCCCGCGCAGGTGCACGGCACCGAGCTGGCCGGCGACCCGATCACCACGGTGCTGGACAAGGCCCCGGGCAACGGCGCGGCGATCGGCGGCATCAAGGTGGTGACCGCGGCCGGCTGGTTTGCCGCGCGCCCCTCGGGAACCGAGGCGATCTACAAGATCTACGCCGAGAGTTTCCGTGACGAGAACCATTTGCGCGAGCTGATCGCCGAGGCGAATAAGATGGTGGACAGCGCGCTGGCCACCCCCTGAGCACCGGCGATTTCCAAGGAGCCTTCCATGTCACCGATCAATCCACCCAGCCGCTATGCGGCGTCGTTGCGCTGGCTGCACTGGATCGTGTTCGCGCTGGTGCTGCTGGCGTACGTATTCATCAACCTGTTCGAGCTGTTTCCGCGCGGCAGCACACCGCGCCTGAACATTCTGGCGGCGCACTACCTGGCAGGCATCGCGGTGCTGCTGCTGGTGCTGCCGCGACTGGCGGTGCGGCTCTCGCACGTGGATCCGCCGATCCAGCCCGCGCCGGATGCGTGGACCCGGCGGCTGAGCAAGCTCACCCACGTGGTGCTGTACCTGTTTCTCATCGCCCAGCCGATCATGGGCATCATTACGCTGCAGATCGCCGGCAAGCCGGTGACGCTGTTCGGCGTCACCTTCCTGCCGGCGCTGTTCGGACCCGGTGACCGCGCGCTGGCGCACCAGTGGGAGGACATCCACGGCACCGTGGGCGAGGTCTTCTACTACGTGATCGGCCTGCATATCGTGGCCGCGCTGTGGCATCACTTCGGCCGCAAGGACAACACGCTGCGGCGCATGGTCTGATCAGTCGCACTGATCCGCCGCCGCAAGACCGACGAGGGGAACGCACATGCATCATCGACACAACGAGCGGCACGTGACCGGCCGCATGGGCTGGCTCCGCGCCGCCGTGCTCGGCGCCAACGACGGCATCGTCTCCACCGCCAGCCTGGTGCTCGGTGTGGCGGCAGCGCATGCCAGTTCGCAGAACATTCTCATTGCCGGCACGGCGGGCCTGGTGGCGGGCGCGATGTCGATGGCCGCGGGTGAATACGTGTCGGTGCACTCGCAGGCGGACAGCGAGACGGCCGAGCTGGCCCGCGAGCGCAAGGAGCTGGAGACCGACGTGGAAGGCGAGCACAAGGAGCTCGCCGCCATCTACGTCGGGCGCGGGCTCGATCCGGCGCTGGCGAAGCAGGTGGCTGAACAGCTGATGGCGCACGACGCGCTGGATGCGCACATGCGCGACGAGCTGGGCATCACCGACACGCTCAAGGCGCGTCCGCTGCAGGCGGCCGGCGCTTCGGCGCTGAGCTTCGCGATCGGCGCGGCGCTGCCGTTGATCGTGGTGGCGCTGGCACCGGCCGGGGTGGTGCTGTGGTCGGTGTTCCTCACCTCGCTGCTCTTCCTCGCCGTGCTGGGTGGCCTGGCAGCGCGCACGGGCGGCTCGCCGGTTCGCGTGGGGGTCATGCGCATCACCTTCTGGGGCGCGCTGGCGATGGCGATCACCGCCGGCGTGGGCATGCTGTTCGGCGTCACCGGCTGAGTTCGACGGAGCGGGTCGTCTGGCTCCCTCCGCATGCTTCCTCGGTCCGCTGTGCCGGGGCGCCGGCTCGAAGGCGCGGGTAGCCACGGCGACTTCACGGGTAGATCAGAGGCGGCGCGTTTCAATGGCGGCCCTGCCGTAGCCCTGCGGAGCGAACGCCATGAAACGTGCCTTTCACGTGGGTGACCACGTCCGCTGGAACTCCGAGGCCGGCCACGTCAGTGGCCGCATCACCAGGGTGCACACGCGCGACGTGGACTACAAGGGCCACACCCATCGCTGCACGCCCGACGATCCGCAGTACGAGATTGCCAGCGACACCACCGACCACGTCGCCCTGCACAAGGGCCGTGCGCTGCATCGGATCGATTGAGCGATGCCTGCCGTGGCGCCCGGCGCCGGGGATGCGAAAACCGTCTGGACCATCGGCCACTCCACCCGCACGCTGGACGAGCTGGTGGCGCTGCTGGTGCACTGGCGCATCACCGCCGTGGCCGACGTGCGGCGCTTTCCCGGTTCACGACGGTATCCGCATTTTTCCAGCGAGGCGCTGGCCCGCAGCTTGCCCAGGCACGGGATCGCCTATCGATGGATTGTGCAGCTGGGCGGGCGGCGCAAGGTGCAGCCCCACTCACCCAACACGAGCTGGCGCAACGCGTCGTTCCAGGGCTATGCCGATCACATGGCCAGCGCGGAGTTCGCCGACGGCCTGGCCGAGCTGCTGGCAATCGCCGGGCCGCAGCGCACTGCGATCATGTGCGCCGAGGCGGTATGGTGGCGCTGCCATCGCTCGATGATCGCCGACCTGCTGTGCGTGCGCGGCTGGACGGTACTGCACATCGCCGATGCCAGCCACGCCAAGCCGCACCCGATGACGGCGCCCGCGCGCGTGGTGGACGGCCAGTTGAGCTACGTGCCGCCCGAGACTGCCGGCGGCTGACCGCGCCGGGACTCTCCCGCCGTCATGGCGCCGCGTCCTGCCACAGCTTGATGCCGCCGGTCAGGCCGGCCGCGTTGTCCACGATGCTGACGTCGGGTGGCAGCGCCAGCGTCACCCTGGCGGCGTTGCCGCCACCCAGGTAGAGGCGGTCGAACTGGAGCAGGGTGCGGAACGCCTCGATGGTTTTTTCCACCCGGCGGTTCCACTTCTTGTCACCGACCTTGTGCCTGGCCGCGTTGCCGACGTAGTGATTGAAGGTCTTCTTCTTGCGGAAGGGAAACTGCGCAAACTCCATGTGCGGCATGCACATGCCGTCGCGAAACAGCGCCGAGCCCATCCCGGTGCCCAGGGTGAGCACCAGCTCCAGCCCCTCGCCCCGGACGACTCCGTAGCCCTGCACGTCGGCGTCGTTGAGCAGGCGCACCGGCTTGCCGCCCAGACGCCGGCCCAGCGCCTCGGCGAGGGGGAAATCCCGCCACGGCTTGTTGCCGAAATGCGGTGCGGTCAACACCCGCCCGTGGCGAACCACCCCGGGAAAGCCGATCGACACCCGGTCGAACGCGCTCAGCGGCGCCACCAGGGCGGCCAGCGCGTCGACCATGCCCTCGGGTGATACGCCCTCCGGCGTGGGCACGCGGACGCGGTCGCCCAGCATGGCACCGTCCTGATCGAGCAGGGCCGCCTTCAATCCGCTGCCGCCGACGTCGATGGCCAGCGTGACCGTGGTGCGTCGTGGCGCAGGCGCCGTACCCGCGTCCCGTCGGGTGGTGCGTTTCATGCGGTTCTCCCTGGGAGCGATGTGGTTGCCGCGCGCAGTCTGGCCGCGCCGCTCATTCGTGCTTGATGGCGTGCCCGCCGAACTGGTTGCGCATGGCGGCCAGCAACTTGTCGGAGAACGAGTCGGCATCGCGCGAGCGCAGCCGTTCGAGCAGCGACAGCGAGATGACCGGCGCGGCGACATTCAGATCGATCGCCTCGGCCACGGTCCAGCGGCCTTCGCCGGAGTCGGCGACAAAGGGCGCGATGCCGTCCATCGACGGGTTCTTCGCCAATGCGTCGGCGGTGAGATCGAGCAGCCACGAGCGCACCACGCTGCCCTCGCGCCAGATCTCGGCGACCTGGTGCAGGTCCAGCGCGAACTCGCGCTTGTGCTGGAGGATCGAGAAGCCCTCGGCATAGGCCTGCATCAGTCCGTACTCGATGCCGTTGTGGACCATCTTGCTGAAGTGGCCGGCGCCGGCCGGGCCGACGCGGCCCCAGCCCTTGTCCTTCGCCGGCGCCAGCGCCTCGAAGATCGGACGCAGCCGCTCCACCGCGGCCTCGTCGCCGCCGATCATCATGCTGTAGCCCTCGGCCAGGCCCCACACCCCGCCGCTGGTGCCGCAGTCCACGTAGTGGATGCCATCTCCGGCGAGTGTCTCGGCGCGGCGCATGCTGTCCTTGTAGAACGCGTTGCCGCCGTCGATCAGCGTGTCGCCCGCCGCCAGCAGTGGCCGCACTTGAGCGATGGTCTGCTCGGTGATCTCGCCGGCCGGCACCATCAGCCACAGCGCGCGGGGTGCGGGCAACTGGCGAATCAGGTCATCCAGTGTGGTGGCGGTGCCGGCACCGTGGGCGGCCAGCGCCTCGCGCGCATGGGCATCCGGGTCGAAGCCGATCACGCGATGGCCGTGCTGCAGCAGCCGCTGCGCCATGTTGCCGCCCATGCGGCCCAGGCCAATCATGCCGATCTCCATGCATCCTCCTTGTAGTGCGCGGCGACATCACGCCGCGCGTGAGCTTGCATCATGCCGGGACAGGGCTGGAGTGCGCGTGAGGATGCGCGGCGCGCTGGTCGGGCAGGCCGCTCAGGGCACCGTCTCGTGATCCTGCTTCGCGCGTGCGGAGGCGCTCTCCGTGGCGTCGTCCTCGTGCGTCGCGTTCACCGTGGCCTTGCGCTCCTGCCGGCCCCAGCCGACCGACGGGCCGCGCAGGGCGGTCGACACCGAGCGCACCACCACGTAGTACATCAGCTGCCGATAGCCGAAGCGCTGCAGCACCAGCCACCACAGCAGGCTCCAGCGCTCGCGCTTCTCCATCGCGAAAGCCAGCACGCCCGCACCCAGGTCGACCGCCATGAACAGCGCATAGAACGCCGCCATGGTCAGCAGGTTTTGCGAGTTGAACTGGCCGCGGTGCTGCAGGTAGTCCAGCCCTGTGGCGATGATCTGCCAGACCAGCAGCAGGTCGACCAGCGGCGATACCACCGAGAACACGATCTGGAACAGCCACACCTGCGGCAGCGCGATCATGCCCAGTGCGCCGTAGCGCGGGCGGAACGTGGCGTCGCGATGTTTCCACAGGCACTGCAGCGTGCCGTAGGCCCAGCGGAAGCGCTGCCGCGCCAGGCCGCGGGCGGTGTCCGGCGCCTCGGTCCAGGCAATGGCGTCGGCATCGAACAGGGTCCGGTAACCGGCCTTCTGGATCGCGATGGTGAGGTCCTGGTCTTCCGCCAGCGTGTCGCCGGGAAAGCCGCCGAGCTGCTCCAACGCCTCGCGCCGCCAGGCGCCGACCGCGCCCGGCACCACGGTGATCGCGCCCAGCGCGGCGAGTGCGCGGCGTTCGAGGTTCTGCGCGGTGATGTATTCCAGCGCCTGCCACGCGGTGATCAGGTTGATGCGATTGCCCACCTTGGCATTGCCGGCGACGGCGCCGATCGCCGGATCGGCGAACCAGCGCACGAGCCGCGCGATGGTGTGCGGTTCGAACTGCGTATCGGCATCGAGCGCCACGATCACCTGTCCGCGCGAGGCGCGCAGCGCCGTGTTCACCGCGTTCGCCTTGCCGCCGTTGGGAATGCTTATGAGCTGCACGCGGGGATCATCGGCGTACTGCGTGCGCACGATTTCGGCCGTGGCGTCGGCAGAGCCATCGTCGACCACGATGACTTCCAGCGCCTCGTAGCGGCTCTTGAGGATGCGGCCGATCGCGCTGGCGATGACTTTTTCCTCGTTGAACGCTGGAATCAGCACGGACACCAGCGGCGGTGGATGGTCCAGCACCGGCGCCACGCGTCGGCGATCGCGATACCAGTTGAGCAGGCCCAGCCCGCCCAGCAGCAGCAATCGCGCCACGCCCAGCCAGATCGCGGTGAGAAACAGCGCGTTGAGGAAATGGCCGAACCAGCCGAGGGTTAGGAATACCGAGCGGTCCGCCCACTGCGACAGCGAGCCGACGGTGAGCGGCGGCATGCCCTGGTCGCGGGTGAGGCCGGCCAGCGCGGAGACGGTGACGAAGTCGTAGCCCTCGGCGCGCAGCGCATCGATGATCTGCGGCAGCGCGGCGACGGTGTTCGCGCGATTGCCGCCGCCGTCGTGCAGCAGCACCACGCGGCTCTGCCGGTCCGGGCTCTGGTGATGCACCTGATCGAGCACGCTCTGCACGATCTTGTCCACCGGCGGGCGCTGCCAGTCGTCCGGATCGATGTGCAGGCCCACCGCGATGTAGCCCATCGCCTGGGCCTGCTCGATCGGTACCAGCTCGTCGGACGTGGTGGGCTCGGCGTCGCCGAAATAGGGCGCGCGGAACAGCCGCATCGAGCGACCGGTGAGCGCCTCGAACAAACGTTGGGTGGCGTTGAGCTCGAGCGCGGTGATGCCCGGCGAGGTCTCGCCCAGGTTCGGATGGGTGAAGGTGTGGTTACCCACGTCGTGGCCTTCGTCCACCATGCGCTGGACGAGCCGTGGCGACGCCTCGGCGTTCTCGCCGATGATGAAGAAGGTGGCCGGAACGTGCTTGGCCTTGAGGATGTCGAGGATCTTCGGCGTCCAGTCCGGGTCGGGGCCGTCGTCGAAGGTGAGCGCGATCTTGCCCGGCTGGATGCCCACGCGCTGGATCACGTAGGAGGTGGGCAGCGCGGTGTATTGCTCGCCGTCGATCTCGCCACTGTCCTTGTCGATGGTGAAGGTGCGCGCGCCGGCTTGCGGCTTCGAGGCGATCTGCAGGATTTCTCCCTGGCCCTCGATGTCGATGTCCTGTCCCTGGCCGATCTCGCGCAGGGCGTCTGGTGCGGTGGCGCCGTAGGGACGTCCGATCACCGACCAGATCGACGGATCCTCCGAACCCAGCCGCCACACTGCGTAGCCGTAAGGCTGGTAGCCGTCGGCATCGTGGATCTGGTTGTAGGCGGTGGTGGCATCGAGGAACCACAGGTCGTGGACGGTGCCGTTGTCCTCGCTGTAGGAAAAGTGCGGGTTCTGCGTATCGTCGTCGAAGTCGATCGTGGCCTGCGCGTCGGCGGCGCGGTCCATGGCGTCCTGGAAGGTCACTGCCTCGGCATTCTGACCGTGTGCCCAGTCGTAGCCGTAGCTGCCGAGGGCGACGATGGTCTGGTCGGGGTCCAGTTCCTTCATGCGCTTGTCGAGCGTGCTCTCGAACCAGTCCTGCGCGGCGATGCTGCCGGCGTCCTTGCCGGCCCAGTGCTGGTCGTAGGCCATCAGCAACTCGAAATCGACGATCTTGGCGAAGCCGGCGTAGTCCCACGCCTCGTCGTCGAACGGCACCGACAGCACGATGCCCCAACCGTGCGGCGCGAAGGCGTCGGCCAACTCGCCCAGGAACTGCTTGAAGTCGCCCTGCGCGCTGTCGGGCACCTCCTCGAAATCCACGGTAACGCCCTGGAACCGGTTGGCGTCGAGGAAGGCCACGATCTGTGCAATGCGCTCGTGCCGCAGGTCGGGATTGGCGAGCATCTTCGCCAGCCCCGGGCCATCCCATTGGCTGTTCACTGCGTTCTGCAGCAACGGCAGGATCGGGGTGGACGGCTTCTCGCGCCGGATCAGCTCCAGCGCCTTGGCGTCGATACTGGTCTTGAGCGCCATGTCAGGCCCGCTGACGCTCATCCAGCTGGGCACCACCCAGTCCAGCGTCGGCAGGGCCCGCTTCAGGGACGGATAGCTGCTGTCGTCCCAGTTCACGTAGAAGCCGATTGCCAGTGCGCGGCCCTCGGGCTTGTCCAGTGACGGCGGCGCGGCGCGGAGCGCTCCATGCGTGCGCCCGGGATGAACATTGTGGTGGTGGGCCCGCACCTCGGCGGCCAGCTGCGCAGCCCGTTTGGCCAGCGCCGGCGCCGCCAGCTTCACGCCGTTCAAGGCATGCAGGCCCTTGCCGTGTCGGCCCAGTTGCACGCCTTCCATGGTCGGCCCCACGAACAGGCTCAGTACGAAGGCGATGACGAAAAGGGTGCTGATGACCGCCAGGGTCAGCCCCATTCGCGACAGCCGACTGGCCCGCCGGCCGGTGGGGTCGAAAAATACGGGCTTCTTGTGCATGGGGCGTTGCTGACAGGTCGAGAGCGCTATTGTGGTGCCTCCGACCGGCTTTCCGTGAGGGGGAGGCTCAAGTCGCGAGATCTTCCGGCCGTTAACGGTTCAGCCTTCCCGCGGAGATCCCGGGCTTCAGCGTCCATCCACAGGAACCGTAGGGGATCGCTGACAACGAGTAATCCATCGCAACGCGGGTTCCGGCGGCGCCGCACAATGGAAAGGCGGTATGCCGGGGGCTCGTGGGCGTTGGGCACTACTTCGGAGCGCGTAAGCCAGGGCCGGAAACCGTTGTATTGACCGACCCCGGCCGCTTGTGTTTGAAGTCGACGCATACGATGATCAAAAGGTTAACGTGCGGCGCGCAGCTCGCCGCCGGTCTGCCGGGGATGTACAGGGGAAGTATCCAGCGCAGGGGGAAGCAGTCGATGTCTAAGCAGGGAAGTCGATGGGTTGAGATGTCGAAGCACGTCGCCGTGGCGCTGGGATATGCGCTGGGCTTCATGCTGCTGCGCGAGGTCTCGTTCTCGCACTGGGTGCTTTTCGCTGGCCTGCGGTTTTGCGCGTTGTTGCTTGCGCCGTACAAATATTGGCCAGCCTTGGTGGTCGGTGAGCTGGGTCCGGCCGCGTACACAAGCTTCAGTTGCATCGAGGTCTACGGACTTGCGTGGTCCGCGCTTGCAGCCGTTCCGCCCATCATTTTGGGTATGCCGCTGGTTTGGTGGGGACGCTCCCGCCTGGATGTTCTGCCCAAGAACGGTTCGGTAAATATCAGATCGCTTCTTTTGTGCACGTTGGCGGCCGCGATTGTCTGGAGCTTCTTCAACCTGGCGGTCCTCTCTCTTGCCAAGCTGCCGGCCAATGCTCCCGCTCTCGCTTATCCAAGCATTCTCGGGCGCTGGTTTGTCGGTAATTTCCTTGGAGTGCTAACGATCGCCCCGCTTGTTCTGAGCTTGCGCGAGCTGTCGGTCAGGCGCTCTGGAAGCACGGCTATTCGATCTGTGTTCGACACGGGATTGCTCGGTACTGGCGGCGTGGTGCTTGCTTCCCTGGCTGCCCTGGCCATGGTCGGGCATTTCGCGTCCAGCGAGGGACTGCGGCAAAGCGCTCGAATGGCAATGTTCCTGCCCGTTGTCTGGCTGGCGTTGAAGCACGGATGGCATGGTGCCGCCATAGGCGGAACGTTTGCGAGTATCGGCGTAGTAGTGACGATGCCGGCAATCGCTGACACCGACACCATGCAGGCTCAGGTATTCATCGCTTTCGCCATCACGACAATGCTGCTCCTTGGAGAACGCATCGCATCGCTCGACTACAACGGGCGAAAGGAGCAGCAGGAGCTCCGTAGCGCGATGGTGCTTGCCCAAAGGAACATGTATCTGGGTGAGTTGCATTTGCGCCAGACCTCAGAGGCTCTGGAGCATGTCCGCGAAGCAGTCCAAGGCACCTATGGCCAGCTTCTGACCCGGCTTCAGCACCTGCTGCCCGATCAGGATGAAACGAACTACCGGAAGAAAGTGGCGGTTACCCAGCAACAACTGTTTCGGCTGGCCGACAGTCTGAATCCGGTCGTGTGGCGTTCCGAGGGTTTGGCCGCAGCATTGCGTCAGGGCTCAATTGCACGTGCGTTGTCTGAGTGCGGCGTCGACTATTGGTGCGGCATTCGGGACAGAGGGTTGGACGGCATTTCCGACACCCTCTCCATCGCTGCCTACCGACTGGTATGCGACGCCATTTTCGATCTTTGCAAGGATCACCCTGTCAGTTCAGTATCGCTGGCTCTCAAAGCCGGGCGAGGGAACCAGGGCCGCCGATGGCTGATGGTGTCAATTACGGCATCCCGACTGGGTGATGTAAGGCTCCTTCATTCCGCGGAGCTTGCCTTGCGGCTCTCCTCCAGCGGGCTGGGAATCGAGGCCGTGCGAGACAGGGTTTCGACCTTCTCCGGTCGGCTGAAGTACCGCCAGTTCGATGATCATGCGCGGATCAGCATCATCATGTACGACCCCCAGCCCTGACTGATCGTCAGGACTGGGGGTCGGTTCAAGCCCACATCCAATCTATCAATTGACGCGGGTGCTGCATTCCACGGGGTCAGTGCACCCGGTCGAGGTTACGGACATCTGCACCGTGCCCGTGGACAGCGCGGCGGCCTTGATGGTGGTGGTGCCATCGCTGTACACCGTGTCACCCGAGGTGTCCGTCGTGGTGGTGCTGGTGGAGGTGGTGACGCTCTGGGCGTCCGCACCGATCGGCAGCACGAGCACTTGGCCGCCCGCGGTGGCAATCGCAGCGTGCACGCCGCCGTTGGTGTCATTCACCTGGACGTAGCGGACGCCGTCTTTCTCGAACACGTACACGTGCCAGTGCGGATTGGCGCTGACGTCGGTGGCGTTCGGCCAGGACTGACCCAGGCCGGAGGAGGGTGCATCCGTGGCCTGGGCCATGCTGGACAAACCGAAGGCGAGGAGCGCCCCGGCGATTGCGTGAAAACGCGAAATCTTGAGCATTGCAAATCCCCTTTTCTGTAGAAGTGATAACTGCCGGTGATCGTGAGATCGCGCCCAACATACCACCGCGGGATTTCGTTACATCGGGAATTGCATCACGTGGAATAGGCCAGATTCCTATACGCCTGGATGAGCTCCATGCGCGAGCGGCCCTGGAATCAGCGTAATGGGGCGGTGCGGGCCGTGGTGATGAGCCAAACGAAAAAGCCCGCCTGGCGGCGGGCTTTTCGATGTCATGGTGGCCGGGGACGGAATCGAACCGCCGACACGGGGATTTTCAATCCCCTGCTCTACCAACTGAGCTACCCGGCCAGGGTATGGGTCCGTCGATGCATGCGCGGCGATGGCCGGTGCGTCGTGGAGCCGCGCATTAAACTGGATGCGCCTTCCTGCGTCAAGACTCGGACGGCGGCGGCACGTAGCCCGCGGGCTGTTCGGCGCCGCCCTCGAACAGGAATTTCTCCATCTCCCGCGCAAGGAACGAGCGCGCGGTCGGATCGAGCGGGTTGAGCCGGTTCTCGTTGATCAGCATGGTCTGGTGCGTCATCCACTGCTGCCATGCCGGCTTGGAGATTTCCGCGTAGATGCGTTGGCCGAGCGGACCGGGCCACGGCGCGAAGTCGAGTCCCTCGGCATCGATGCCGAGCTTGCTGCAATGGACGGTGCGGCTCATGGGGATTCCTCGTGATCGGCTTGAAGGGACTGGAGCAGGACGCGGACCGGTGCGGGGAGGCCCAGTGCGGCGCATTCGTCCCGATCGCACCAGCGTTGCAGCGGCTGGTCGGCCACGCCGGGGCGCGCGCTGGCGCGATCGAACAGCAACGGCTCCACGGCGAGCTTGTAATGGCTGAAGACGTGGGTGAACTGCGACAGGGGCCTGGCGTCGTCCACCCGTGCCCATTGCTCGGCGATACGCCAGGCGGCGTCCGGATCGGACGCTTCGGGCAGGCTCCACAGGCCCGACCAGACGCCCTGCGGCCCGCGTCGCTCCAGCAGGACGCGGCCCTGCTCGTCGCGCAGGATCAGCATCAGCGTGCTGCGGACGGGCTGGCGCTTGCCGGGCTTGGCGGTGGGCAATTGCGCGGTGAGGCCCTCGCGGTGGGCCACGCAGTCCTCCTGCAGCGGGCAGTCGCCGCAGCGCGGCTGGCTGCGCACACATACGGTAGCGCCCAGGTCCATGATGGCCTGGGTGTAGTCGGCCACGCGCTGGTCGGGCGTGTGCGATTCGGCGAACTGCCAGAGTTCCTTCTCGACGGCGCTTTGCCCCGGATCGCCGTGGATGCCGTGGTAGCGGGTCAGCACCCGCTTCACGTTGCCGTCGAGGATGGGAAAGCGCAGCCCGTGGGCTTGCGCCAGGATCGCGCCCGCGGTGGATCGCCCGATGCCGGGCAGCGCACGAAGCGCGCCGAAGTTGCGGGGAAGTTCTCCGTCGTGGATCTCGGCACAGCGCTGCGCGGCCTGGTGCAGGAAGCGGGCGCGCCGGTAATAGCCCAGGCCCGACCACAGCGCGAGCACGGTGTCTTCGTCGGCGCATGCAAGGTCGCCCAACGTGGGTAGTGCCTCGACGAAGCGGTGGAAGTACGGAATGACCGTGGCCACCTGGGTCTGCTGCAGCATCACTTCGGACAGCCACACGCGGTAGGCGTCGCGGCGACCGTGCGGGCCCTCCTGCTGCCAGGGCAGATCCCTGCGGCCGTGCTGGTCGAACCAGCGCAGCAGTCGATCGGCGACGCGCTCGGTCATGGCGAGCCGGTAGGCCGGGAAGCGGTGCTGGCCGAAGCGGCAGGGAAGTCCTTGCCGATGTTCAGGCTCAGCCCTTCCACGCTGATGCCACCGACATCGAGACGCTCGGCATCGACATGGCCCTCGCCCGGCGGCATGGTGAGTGTGGTGCTGCCGCCGTTGCCGAGCTGCGACCACCAGCTCGCCAGCTGCAGCGGCGGCAGGCGCAAGTCGACATGGTTGGCGGGGCCATCGAGCTTGAGCGCCAGCAGCAGCGGGTCGCGCGCATTGGCCGGGGTCAGTCGAAGCGCCACGTCGTAGCGCCCGCTGTCCGCACTGTCGAGCTGACCGGTGAGGTCGGCCGAGGCATCGGCCGCGCCGTGCCAGCGAGCGCTGCCGCGCAGGTCCGCCGCCATGCCCGCACCGTGCGACAGGTGCAGCACGATGTTCTCGAACAGCATGCTGGCGCCGCTCATGCGGGGCGTGGCGAGCAGGCGCAGCTGCACCGGATCGTCGCTGGCGTCGCGTCCGGTCATGTCCAGCGAGAATGGCTTGCCGGGATTGAGCTGCCCGGTTTCCAGTGCGAGGTTCTGCAGCAGGATGTCGTTGCCGCGCACCACACTGGCCCGGCTGATCAGGATGCCGGTGTCGATGCGGGGAATCTGCGGCGGATGGGCGGCATTCGCAGCAGGAAGGCTGGCTGCCCACGCCTGCAGTGCATCCAGATCGACGCGCGGAGCGTCGATCTCCAGTCGGGCGATCACTGTGGGGCCGCCGAACAGGGTGTGCCACGGCAACGCCAGCCGGCCGCGCGCGGCCAGCAGGATCGGCATGCTCGCATTCTGTTCGTTGAGCGTGATGCCTTCGAGCTCCAGCGCGGGTCGGGGGAACAGCGCGGGGCGGGCGGGACTGGCCAGATGCAGTTCGAGCCCCGCCGCGCGGGCCTGCGCCTGCAGCGTGGCGGTGAAACGGTCGGGTTGCAGCAGCCAGTACACGCCGATGACGGTGACCAGCAGCAGCGCGGCCGCCACGCCGGCCACGCCGAGCAGGGCGATGCGCCAGCGACGCGTCATCCGCACTGGCCCGCGTGGCGCAACTCAGTCATGACCGAGCCGGGCAGGGAGCAGGCCGTCGACGAAGGCCTCGGCATCGAACTGGCGCAGGTCCGTGGCGGTCTCGCCCAGCCCCACGTAGCGGATCGGCAGGCCGAACTCACGCGCCAGTGCGAACACCACGCCGCCCTTGGCGGTGCCATCGAGCTTGGTCACCACCAGGCCGGTGACGCCGACGATCTGGCGGAACTGACGCACCTGGCTCACCGCGTTCTGGCCGGTGGTGCCGTCGATCACCATCAGCACCTCGTGCGGCGCCGCCGGATCGAGCTTCTTCAATACGCGGGCGATCTTGCCCAGCTCGTCCATCAGGCCGCCCTGGGTGTGCAGGCGGCCGGCGGTGTCGGCGATCAGCACGTCGCTGCCGCGCGAGCGGCCGGCCTGCAGGGCGTCGAAGATCACGCTGGCCGAATCGGCGTCCTGGCCTTGGGCGATCACCGGCACCTGGTTGCGCTCGCCCCAAGTCTTGAGCTGGTTCACCGCGGCGGCACGGAACGTGTCGCCGGCGGCCAGCAGCACGCTGCGGCCCTCGTCGCGATACCGGCGCGCCAGTTTGCCGATGGTGGTGGTCTTGCCCACGCCGTTGATGCCGACGGTGAGCACCACGAAGGGCTTGTGGCCAGAGACGTCCAGCGGCTGCTGCACTGGCACGAGCTGTGCGATCAGCGCCTGGCGCAAGGCGCCGAGCAGGGCATTGGCGTCAGCGAACTCGCGCGCGTGCATGCGCTTGCGCAAGGCTTCGACCAGATTCGTGCTGGCCTCGACGCCCACATCGGCGGTGATCAGCGCGGTCTCCAGCTCGTCGAGCAGGTCGTCGTCCAGCCGCGGATGGCGCACGAACAGCGCGCCGAGACTCTTGGCGAAGCCGCTGCCGGACAGGCGTTCGCGCCAGCTGCGCCTGGCCGGTTCAGATCCGCCCGGGGTTTCCGCTGCGGTGGACGCGACGGCGGCGGTGGGCATGGCCGCCTCTGGCGGCGCGCCGGGAACATCCGATGCTGTCGGGGCGGCGACGTCAGGTGCGGTGGCCGCATCCTGCGCCGGCTCGCCGTCGGCGGGCTTCTTCTTCCAGAACTTGAGCATTGCAGGGGCGATTCAAAGACAATGGGCGGCATGCTATCACCCCGATCCGAACTGCCCGCTGAGGGCGCGACCCGATGAGGCGCACGCCCGGGCGCATCCGCATCATCAGCGGCAGCCTGCGCAATTCGCGCCTGGATGTACCCGACCTGCCCGGCCTGCGGCCTACGCCGGAGCGGGTGCGCGAGACCCTGTTCAACTGGCTCGCGCCGGTGATTGTCGGAGCGCACGGGCTGGATCTGTGCGCAGGCACCGGTGCGCTGGGCCTGGAGGCGCTGTCGCGTGGCGCCGCCAGCGTGCAGTTCGTGGAGCCGCAGGCGAGCGCGGCCCAGGCGCTGCGTGCGAACCTCGCGCGGCTCAAGGTGGACGGGGCGAGCGTGGATGCGGTCGATGCCGCCAGCTTTCTGGCAGGCCCGCCGCGGCCGTTCGACGTGGTCTGGCTCGATCCGCCGTTCGCCGCGAATCTCTGGAGCACGCTGGCGCAACGGCTGGAGCAGGGCTGGCTCAGTGCCTCGGCGTGGATCTACGTGGAGTCGCCGCGGGACAAGGCGCCGGTATTGCCGGCCAACTGGATGCTGCACCGCGAGGCGCAGGCCGGCGAGGTGCGCCACGCGCTCTATCGCCGCGCCGGGACGCTTCCGTTAAGCTAAACGCCCATTCATTCGGGCTCCCGAGCACCCGTGATCAAGCCGTTGGTCAACAAGCGCCTGGCCGTCTATCCGGGCACCTTCGATCCGATCACCAACGGTCACGCCGATCTGGTGGCCCGTGCGGCGCCGCTGTTCGAGCGCATCGTGGTGGCGGTGGCCGAGAGTCAGAACAAGGGCAAGGGCCCGGGCTTCACGATGCAGGAGCGCATCGCGCTGGCGCGGCTCGCGCTGGCCGACCTGCCGAACGTGGAAGTACGCGGCTTCGATTGCCTGCTGGCCCGGTTCGTCGACGAGATTGGCGCCGGCGTGATCATCCGCGGGCTGCGCGCCGTGTCGGATTTCGAATACGAGTTCCAGTTGGCCAGCATGAACCGGCACCTGATTCCCCAGGCCGAGACGCTGTTCCTCACGCCGGCCGAACAGTACAGCTTCATTTCCTCCTCGCTGGTGCGCGAGATCGGCCGCCTCGGCGGGGATATTTCCGGTTTCGTGCATCCGGCGGTGCAACAGGCCATGCGCCAGCGCTGGCACAAAAAGCAACCTGAAAACGAAGGTGACCACCATGCGTAAGTTCGTCCTCGCCGCCACGCTCGCCCTGGCCGGTACCGTCATGCTCTCGGCCTGCAACAAGCAGGACGACGCGCAGCAGACCACCCAGCAGACCCAGAAGGCCACCAAGCCGACCGATCCGAACGACACCAAGGCCTGGAATGCCTACCTCGGCCAGATCGTCACGGCCAACATGCAGGGCATGAGCGCCGACCGCCCCTACGCCTACCTGGTGCCGGCCGGCGACGATGCCGACTCGCAGGCCAAGTACGGCCGCCAGCTCGAAGCGGTACAGGACGTGGTTGCCCGCGGTGTGCTGCCGGGCAACATGCTGGTGTTCGCCGGCCCTAGCTCGGCCAAGACCGCCGACTTCATCACGGCCGCGTTCAAGGACGCCAAGCCGGGTGCGTTCAAGGACGTCATCGTGCTGTTCATCGGTGACGAGGCCGACAAGCAGCGCGTCACCGACGTGCTGACGCCGACCAGCGCCAACATCCGCTTCGTCGCCATGTAATCGGCGCCCGCGGAGGCCGGGTCGCGCGCTCGCGCGATCCGGCCCGGTGCGCTGCGGATCGCCGCGGTGCGCCGGTTTCGCCGGCTGCGTACAGCATCATGTCCCTCAAGATCCTCGATACCTGCGTCAACTGCGACGTCTGCGAGCCGGCCTGTCCGAATCAGGCGATTTCGCTGGGCGAGGAGTTCTACGTGATCGATCCGGCCCGCTGCACGGAGTGCCACGGGCATTACGACGAGCCACAGTGCGTGGTGGTGTGCCCGGTCGAATGCATCATCATCGACCCGGAGCACGTCGAAACCGACGCACAGCTCGACCTGAAATATCGACAGCTGACCGGGGCCGGCGACGGTCACTGAGTCGGCGCTCCATCTGCAGGGCCGACCCATGGAATTGTTCTCGCTCATCGGCAACTCGCAGCGCCTCGACGGTGGCGCCATGTTTGTTCGGCCCATCCCTGGGCCTCACCCCCCGCTGCGCTCGGGGCCGCCTGCGGCGTCCGAATTCGTTCCGAACGAATCCGTGCCAATGCGGAAGTGATGGCCATGGAAATGTTCTCGCTCATCGGCAACTCGCAGCGTCTCGACGGCGGCGCGATGTTCGGCAATGCGCCGCGCGCGCTGTGGTCGCGCTGGATCGCGCCGGATGAGCACAACCGCATCCCGCTGGCCTGCCGCTGCCTGCTGGTGAAGGATCTGGACGGCCGCAACGTGCTGTTCGAGACCGGCATCGGCGCGTTCTTCGAGCCGGCCCTGCGCGAGCGCTACGGCGTGGTGGAGGAGCGTCACGTCCTGCTCGATGCCTTGGCCGAGGCTGGCCTGTCGCACGAAGACATCGACGTGGTGGTGCTCTCGCACCTGCATTTCGACCACGCCGGCGGCCTGCTCGCGCCGTGGGCTGAAGCTCAGGCGCCGCGCCTCCTGTTTCCCAACGCGCGCTTCCTGGTGGGTGCCGAACACTGGCGCCGCGCGCTCGATCCGCATCCGCGCGATCGCGCCTCGTTCATTCCCGAACTGCCCGGCCTGCTCGAGGCCAGTGGTCGGCTGGAGCTGGTCGAGGGCGAGCACTCGACCACGCTGGGCGAGGCGGTGCGCTTCCATTATTCGGACGGCCATACGCCCGGCCTGATGATGGCCGAGGTCGGCGGCGTGGTGTTCTGTGCGGACCTGATTCCCGGACGGCACTGGGTGCACCTGCCGATCACCATGGGCTACGACCGCTGGCCGGAGAAGCTGATCGAGGAGAAGCGCGACTTTCTCGAGGACAAGCTCGCCCGCGGCGTGCGGTTGTTCTTCACCCACGACCACGATTGCGCGCTGGCCGAGGTGACCTGCGATGCGCGCGGCCGCTTCGGCACCGCGCACGAGCGCGCATCGCTGGGCGGTTCGCCGAGCGCGATGGAGGCAGCGTGATGCGCCTGCACATCTCCCGCGAACTGTCCGGCGGCGGCGTGCTGCTCAAGGTGCTCGGCGCGCTGCTGCTGCTGGGCGGGCTGGCGCTGCTGGCCTCCACCGAGAACGGTCTGCTGGCCTATCGCCAGGCGTCGCAGCGGCACGGCGGCGAGGTGCTCGATCTGGATCGGCAGATCGGCCCGGAGATCGGGCAGTACGGCTACATGGTGCGCGTCGCCGGCATGCCCCACGTGGTGGTACCGCCGCGCGATGTCGACTTCAACCAGAGCGCGGCGGTGCCCGTGCTGATCCGCCACGTGGAGATGTTCCAGTGGCGCGAGGTGATCGTCGGCGGTGTCGCCTACTACGAGCTGGACTGGGTCGATCGTCCGGTCGACTCCAACCGCTTCGAGCACCCGGCCGGCCACGCCAATCCTGGCGCGTTTCCGATCGCCGGTCGCCAGTTCGATGCCGGGGAAGTGCGCGTGGGCGGGTTTCGCCTTTCCGCACCGTTGCTGCACGCGCTGCCCGGCAGCGCGCGGCTCACGCCGGAGGTCAAGGCGCTGCCGCCGAATCTGGCCGCCAGTTTCTCGGCCGATGGCGATTACCTCACCACCAGCGCGCATCCGGACTCCCCGCGCCTGGGCGACCTGCGCGTGAGCTGGGAAACCGTGCCGCTGCAGACGGTGACCCTGATCGGCCGCCTCGACGGCGACACCCTGGTGCCGGCGAAGGATGCGGCCGACGGCAAGGGCTACGAAGTGCAGGTCGGCACTCGTTCGCTGGTCGACATCTTTCCCGATCTGCCGGTGCCGCCGGAGGCGGTGACGCCGCGACGGGCGATCGCCCTGCTGCTGGCTTCCCTGGGCGTGTTGGCGCTGCTGTGGGAGCGCCGCGAACACGTCAGCGACCTGCTGCTGCCGGTGGGCGTGGGCGCGCTGCTGATCGGCGCCGTGGGCGGGGCCATGTGGCTGGGCGGCAGCGCGGGAGTCAGCCTGCACTGGTTCGGCCTCGCCGCGCTGGGACTGGCGATCGCCGGCTGGCCGCTGTGGCGCAGGCACCGCGGCAGCGCTCGCCAGCACGGCTGAACGCAAATCCCGCGCCCGCCGGGCCATGCGGGCTGAATGAAAAAGGCCGCCTTTCGGCGGCCCTGGGCTTCATCGGTCCGATGGAATCGGGCCATCTCGACCCCGGTCGGCCCGCTCAGCTTGGCCTGGCCTCGGCGTGCGAGAACACCTGGTCGGCAAACTGGGTCGCTTCCAGATAGATCGCAGCCATGCGCTGGATGCGCTGCGGCTGCGCGTTCTGGCCGGTGAGCTCGCCCGCTTCCCACGCATAGATCTGCTCAAGCAGCGGGCCGAACGGGCCACGTCCGCCGACCAGCGCCTCGGCGATTTCCGGCACCAGCGGCAGGTGGCTGAGCACGAACTCCATCGGCGCGCACATCAGCGTGTCCAGCAGCGAGAACAGGCCGGTGGTGAAGGCCATCTCCTGCTTGTCGCGCGGCATGCCGGCGCCGGCGGCGAGCTTCTCGCACATGTGGGCGCGAATCAGCGCTGCGCGCAGCAGTTCCGGCGGGCGGTCGTCCATGCCGCTGAGCGACATGGTGTAGATCCAGTTGCGGGTGCGGGTGACGCCGAAGAAGATCGCCGCCTGCTGCACCGACTTCAGCTGCTTGGGCAGCGAGAAGTAGGCCGAATTGACGCAGCTCAGCAGCTTGTAGCTGAGGATGGCGTCGTCGCGGATGATGTCGCCCAGTTCCACCGGACCCGGGTTGGACTCCTGCAGCTCGCGCATCAGGCGCAGCATGCTCAGCCGGTTGGCGGTGAGCACCGGCACTTCGACGGTTTCGGGAATCAGCAGGTAGCGGCCCTGGATCGCCTGCAGCGGCAGTTCCAGGCAGCGCTGGTAGGTGGCGTGGTCGTCGACCTGGCCGGCTACCACCCAGATGCCGCGATCGTGCAGCTGCTGGCTGGCTTCGCGCAGCACTTCGGGCGCCATCACGCTAGCGTCCAATCGCACGAACTGCACGATCTGCAGCAGCGCCTCGAGCGCGGCTGAACCGGTGATCTGCGGCTCGTTGACGTCGAGCATGAGCAGGCAGCCGCGCTGGGCCATCTGCTGCAGGCGCTCCATCAGGGCGGCGTCGTGCGCCACTTCCGGGCGCAGCAGCACGCCGAAGCGCGGCTGGTGCAGCAGCACGTCGGTCTGCTCCAGCAGCAGCTCGCGCGACAGGCGCAGGAAGGTGCGGTTGCCACGCACGAGACGGGTCAGCGCGCCGTCGAGGATGGTCGACAGCACGCGCTGCATCAGCACGGCCTCGTCGATGCCCTCGCGGTGGAACAGGATCTCGTAGGCGAACAGCTGGCGCTTGGCGTCAAGCATCGGCAGTCGCACCACCGGCAGCGGTTGTTCCGTGCTCATGGCGGGCGGGACGGCGGAGGAGGCGGTGGCAGCGGCAGCTTGGTTCATGGTGGCTCTTCGCGCGTGGGCGGGGCGCGCGTTGCGCCCTGCGGGGATGGGGTCAGACTTCCGCCAGCGTGTGCGAGCGGGCGCGCGCATGCAGCGCACCGCTGCGGCCATACACGCCGGTCTCGCTATCCTGGCCGGTGAGGATCGCCAGCGCCCGGCGCACGCTGCCCAGACGTTGCTGGACGATGCTGCCGTTGCGCTGGTTCTGGTCGCGGCAGTCGCGCAACCGGGCCAGCAGGTCCTGCCAGCGCGTCTGCTGTGCCGCGGCCGCGTGGGGTGCCGCCAGTGCCAGCTGCTGGCGCTCGGCGTCGAGTCGCTCCAGCGACTGCATCAGCGCCTGCTTGCGCGCGCCTGCCGCATCGATGGCGGGGACGTCGGCGTCGAGCAGCGCGGTGCGTTCGCGGGCGAGCGCGTCGGCCAGCTCGGCGAGCGAGCGCTGCATGTCGTCCAGCACGGCGCTCAGGGCGTCGTCCAGCTCGACCTGCAGCGCGGCACTCATGCGTTGCCGCCCGAGACCGGCTTGGTGCCGGCGATCTGGCTGTCCAGCGAGAGCATGCGGTCGGCGATGCGCTCCGGGTTCACCTGGTAGGTGCCGGCGGCCAGCGCCTGGCGCACGCGCTCCACCTTGGCGGTGTCGATCGGCGAGGAATCGCCGGCGCGCGAGGCTTCCTGCAGAGCGCGGGCCGAGTCGGTCAGGTTGACCTTGTCGGCGGACACCGCGCCGCCCGGCTCGGTGCCGGCAGCGGCGGCCGTCGCCTGCGACGGCGCGTTGCCCTGGCTGCTGTTCGCCTGCGGAAGCTTGGGCAGGCCGTTGTTGGAAATGGTCGTGTTCATGGGTCCGTTCTCTGGTCGGTTTAGGCCCTGTGCCCCTGTCATCGGCGGCGCTGGCAGGAACTTTAGGGTCGATCGATCCGTTCTTTCGATTCGTTCAGGGTAATGCCAGCACCACCCCGGGCGCGTTCACCATGGCATCCACCACGCGGCCCGAGACCTCGTTGCGCACCCGCAGGCGCGCGCCGTTGTCGCCGCTGCCCAGCGCGATGCCGCTGGCGCGCACCTCGATGCCGTCCAGCTGGGCCACCAGTTGCACGCGGTCGCCGGCCCGCACCATCTCGCGGCCGCCCAGCGCCGAAGGCGTCAGCACGCTGCCGGGGCCGAGCGGCCGGGCCAGCGTGCGGCCGGCGGCCTGCTGCAAGTCATCGACATAGCCGTAGCCCAGCCGGGTGATGTCGCGCGACTCGCTGTGCACGTCGCCGGC
Organism: Dyella ginsengisoli; assembly: GCF_044904665.1. Lineage (NCBI taxonomy): Bacteria > Pseudomonadati > Pseudomonadota > Gammaproteobacteria > Lysobacterales > Rhodanobacteraceae > Dyella > Dyella ginsengisoli. The sequence goes on along the minus strand of NZ_JADIKM010000002.1, from coordinate 141,777 downwards.
GGCAATGCCGTCGCCGCGCAGCAGCGGGCGCGTGGTGACCAGCACATCGCGGAAGATCCTGAGGCTGACTGGCACGTGCACGGTCCAGCCCGCGCCGGCCGTGCAGCGCACCTGCACGCTCATGCGCGGGCGTGGCGGCAGGTTCGGCGGCAGGCTGGCCGTCATGGCGCTGCGGCAGTCGGCCAGGTCGAGGCGCGCATCCACCGGTGTGGCGCTGGCCTCGACCCGGTTGCCGGGCAGGCTGTACTGCGCCACCAGCCACTGCCGGGCGAACGCACTGATCGGCTCGTCGCCGGCGCGCGCGGGCATGGCCGCGGCGACGCCGCCGATACCCAGCAGGCAGCCCAGCAGGGCGGCGGCGCGCGGCATCAGCTCTCGGCCGCCAGCAGCTGCGCGAGCTGGCTCACCAGCGCCTCGCGCTCGGATTCGAGTTCGCCGGCCAGCGCGCCGGCTTCGGCTTTCTTGCCTTCGCACAGCAGGCCGACAAAGGCGTTGCCGCGCTCGCCCAGCCGGGTGCAGCTCGCCTGCATGCCGGACACCGCCGGATGGCCGGGGTGCTGGGCGAGCAGCCGCGCCAGCGCGCGCTGCAGCGCGCTGGTGTCGAACCAGCGGCGGTCCAGTGCGGCCGGCTCGGCCAGCGCCAGTTCCATCGCCTGGCGCATGCCCTGGGCCGACTCGCGCACGGTGAGGCTGAGGCTGGCCGGATCCTTGCCGCTGAGGCTTTCCAGCCACTCCAGCCCGAGCCGCTGCGAGAGCAGGGCGGAGCGGGCCAGTACTTCGGCCTGTCGGCGCGCCTCGGTGCCGCGGCGCTGCAAGGCGCCCAGCGTGGCCTGCGTGCCGGTGGCGCGCACGTGCTGGGCATCGTGGTTCTGGCGCAGCGTGCCGATGCGCTCGCGCGCCAGCTGCAGCGCGGTGGCGCCCTGTTGCAGCGAGGCGTCGGCCTGGCCGATGCCCTGCTGCGCGCGTTCCAGCCGCAGCATGCCCTGGCGCACGTCGCCGTCGAGCTGCAGCGAGAATTCGCCGATCGAGCCGGTGACGGTTTCGATCTCGGTGGTGGCGAGGGTGGTCTTTTCGGCGAGCTGCTTCACCTCGTCGGCGACCACCGCGAAGCCGCGGCCGGCCTCGCCGGCGCGGGCGGCCTCGATCGCCGCGTTTAGCGCGACCAGGTTGGTCTGGTGGGCGATCTCCTGCACCACGCCGGTGAGCTTGCGGATCTGCGCGACCTGTTCGGCCAGCTTGTTCTGGTTGCGGTTCATCGCAGCCATCGCGCTGCGCAGCAAGCGCAGCTGGCCATCGAGCTCGCTGACATTGCCGGCGCCGGCGTGGCTGGCCTGGTCGGCGTTGTCCAGGCTGGCGGCGACCTGCTGCAGGCCCGTCGAGATCCCGGCGCTGCCGTCCGTCAAACGCCCGACGCTGTCGCGGCATTCGCGGGCGGAGTCTTCCAGGGATTTCTGTTCGTGCGCGAGCTGCTGGGCGGCACCGAGCAGCAGGCTCTGCTGTTCGATGGTCTGCAGCGCGACGGCCGCGGGCGGACGTCCGGCCGCCAGCTTCAGCAGCGGCGCCAGCGCCAGCGCCAGCCGGGGATGCTGATCACCGAGCCGGGCGAGTTGTGCCTCGTCGCCGACGGCGGCGGCCTGGGCGAAGGCGGCCAGATGCTGGCTGCGGATGAAGCTCATGGACGGACGTTTCCTTTTCAGGTGGCAAGCGGGGGATCGACCGCCGGCGACGGAACTTGAGCAAGCAAGGCACATGCCATGGCGCCGTGCCGCGTCCGCTCAAGCCGCGCCGGCCACCGCCGATAGCCGCTGATCCACCGCGCGTGCGGTGCAGCTTGCGAAAGGGAAACCCGGCATGAGCGGTGCGTTGTTGGAGAGCGTGGAGCGGCACACCCGGCTGGCGGGCCACAACCGCGTGGCGATGCTGCTGTTCCGGCTGGGCGATGCGCAGCTGTTCGGCATCAACGTGTTCAAGGTGCGCGAGGTGCTGCGCCGGCCGCCGCTGGAACGCATGCCCGGCGCGCACGAGCTGATCGCCGGCAGCTGCGACTACCGCGGCCAGACCATCGCGGTGATCGACCTGGCCGCCGCGCTGGGTTATCCGCCGCTGAAGGACGTCGCCTCGGCGCACCTGCTGGTGACCGAGTTCAGTCGCACCGTGCAGGGCTTCCTGGTGGCCGACCTCAAGCACATGGTGCATTGCGACGGCAGCGCGCTGGTGACGCCGGAGCCGGCGCTGGGCTTCGGTACGCGGGTCAACGCGATCACCCGCGTGGACGGCGCGCTGGTCGCGGTGGTGGACGTGGAACACGTGCTGGCCAGCATCCACGGCGTGCCGGGCGAGCTGTCCGCGCACATGCAGCGGGCCGTGGACGGCCACGCCATGCACCCGCGCCGCGTGCTGGTGGCCGACGATTCGCTGGTGGCGCGGCGCCAGATCGAAGGCGTGTTCCGCCAGATGAACATCGAATGCGTGATGGTGGAAGACGGCGTGCGTGCACTGGAGAAGCTCCAGGAGCTGGCGGGAGTGGAGCCGGCCGAGCGGGTGCATCTGGTGGTGTCGGACATCGAGATGCCGCAGATGGACGGCTACGCGCTGACCCGCGCGATCCGCGAGACGCCCGCCCTGCGCGGACTCAAGGTCGTGCTGCACAGCTCGATCAGCGGCATGTTCAACGAGGCGATGGTGAAGGAGGTCGCCGCCGACCGCTTCATCGCCAAGTTCCAGCCGGACCTGCTGGCGCAGGCGGTGCTGGATCTGTTGCCGGGGTGAGATGACCCAGGGCCGCTGCAAGGGCGCGGCCCTGTAGGACCGCACCTCGCCCTGTAGCGGCATCCGTCACTCACCCGGTGGCCTCCTGCCCGCGGCGAGGCGGTCGGGCGCTGCGTCGGTTTTCCGACTTCGCCCCCGCAGCGTGAATCCGGCGCCGGGTGCAAACCCAGCTCCTGCAACGCTTTTCGCCCCGTGGCACGCGAATTGCCTCAAGCCCCCTGCGGTCCGATACCGCGCGGAGGCAAGCCATGAGTGCACCCATCGACAACCTGTTCGGCATCCACACCCAGGCGCTGGGTCTGTGGCAGCGCCGCAGTGAAGTGCTGGCCGGCAACCTGGCCAATGCCGACACGCCCGGCTATCAGGCGCGCGACGTGGATTTTCGCAGTGCGCTGATGCAGGCCAGCGGCCAGTCCGAAGGGCTGGCACTGAGCACGCCCACCGCCGGCCAGGTCGATCCGTCCGCGCAGGCGGCCGACAAGCTGATGTGGCGCAACCCCACCCAGCCCAGCATGGACGGCAACACCGTCGACGAGCAGGTCGAGCAGGCCAACTTCGCCGCCAACGGCGTGCACTACCAGGCCAGCCTGGCCTTCATCACCGCGCAGATCCGCATGCTGCGCACCGCGATCACCGGGTAATCGCCATGTCGATGTTCAAGATCTTCGATACCGCCGGCTCCGGCATGGCCGCGCAATCGCTGCGGCTCAACACCGTGGCCAGCAACCTCGCCAACGCCGAGAGCGTGTCGAGCACCCAGCAGGGCGCCTATCGCGCGAAGGAGCCGCTGTTCGCCGCGGTCAAGCAGCGCGTGGAAGGCGCGATGGCCGACGCCGGCACGGTCGGCGTGAAAGTCGATGGCGTCACCGAGAGCCAGGCGGCGATCCCCAGCCGCTACGAGCCCGGCAACCCGATGGCGGATGCCAACGGCTACGTCTACGGCAGCAACGTCAATCCCGTCGACGAGCTGGTCAACATGATTTCCGCCTCGCGTTCGTACCAGAACAACGTCGAGGTGATGAATACCACCAAGCAGTTGATGGTGAAAACCCTCGACCTCGGCAAGTAGTCCGAAGGAGCGCACGCATGACCATCAACACCATCGGCAACGCCAGTACGGGCAGCACCGCCAGCCAGGTCACCACCGCGGCCAAGGCCGGCGGCATGACGCAGAGCGATTTCCTCAAGCTGATGACTGCCCAGCTGCAGGCGCAGGACCCCACCAACCCGGTGGACAACAACCAGTTCGTCTCGCAGATGGCGCAGTTCAGCCAGCTGCAGTCCACGCAGGATCTGCTGGGCTCGGTGAAGACGCTCAACAGCACCGTGAACGGCGCGTTGCAGACCTCGCAGGTTCTCGGCTCGTCCAACCTGGTGAACCGCGAGGTGGTGGTGCCGTCGTCCACGGTCAACTACGCCGGTGCCACCGTCAACGGCGCGGCCAACGTCACCGTGCCGGGCGACCTCACGGTGAACATCATCGACGGCGGCGGCAACGTGGTGCGCACGATGACCGTGCCGGCCCCGAGTTCCGGCCTTACCCAGTTCAGCTGGGATGGCAAGGACGATGCCGGCAACGCCCTGCCGCAGGGCACTTATTCGATGGCCGCCAGCAACGCGGGCAGCCCGTTCGATACCTATGTCGCCGGCAAGGTGACCGCCGTGGGCTACGGCGGCAGCGACGTGGGCACCTACCTCCAGGTGGCTGGCGTGGGCGGCGTCGCGCTCAGCCAGGTGGCCCAGATCCTCTGACGCACGCGTTGCATCCATTCACTGATTCGAGGAACACATCATGGCTCTGAACACCGCGCTCACCGGCATCAACGCCGCGCAGTCCGACCTCAACGTCATCGCCAACAACATCGCCAATGCCAACACCACCGGCTTCAAGGGCTCGCGCGCCGAGTTCGCCGACGTGTTCGCGGTGACCGGCCTCAACCTCAACTCCACCGCCACCGGCAGCGGCGCGCGCCTGCAGGACGTGGCGCAGCAGTTCGCCCAGGGCGACATCGAGACCACCAACAACTCGCTGGACCTGGCGATCAGCGGCAACGGCTTCTTCGTGGTCAACGACGGCAGCGGCGTGCAGTACACCCGCGCCGGCGACTTCAAGAAGAGCGCGGACGACTACGTGCAGACCAACAACGGCGCACGCCTGCAGATCTATCCGCCCAACGGCCTGGGCGGCTTCGACACCAGCACGCTGACCGATCTCAAGCTGGTGTCCTCGCAGAGCAACGCCACCGCGACCTCGCTGATCACCATGAACTCCAACCTGCCGGCCAGCGCCACCGTGCCGGCGACGGCCTTCAGCACCACCGATGCCACCTCGTTCAACGCCGCCACGCCGGTGACCGTGTACGACTCGCAGGGCGGCTCGCACCAGGCCACCGTGTACTACGTGAAGACCGCCACCAACGCGTGGGACGCACATCTGTACGTGGACGGCAACAACGCCGGCACCCAGGCGCTCACCTTCGATACCAGCGGCAACCTGGCCACGCCGGTGGGCGGCAACCTCACGTTCACCCCGGTCAACCTGGCCAACGGTTCCAACCCGCTGGCGCTGTCGGTGAACGTGACCAACACCACCCAGTTCGGGACCGACTACTCGGCCGGCGCGATCAACCAGAACGGCTTCGAGGCCGGCACGTTGTCGAACATCGACATCGATTCCAAGGGCGTGGTGACGGCGTACTACTCGAACAACCAGAGCACCCAGCTCGGCCAGATCGCGATCGCCAACTTCTCCAACGTGCAGGGCCTGCGCCAGGTCGGCGAAACCACCTGGGCGGCCAGCGGCGACTCCGGCTCGGCGGTGATGGGCGCGGGCGGCACCGGCACCTTCGGCGACCTGCAATCGGGTGCGCTGGAGTCGTCCAACACGTCCGACACCACCGCGCAGCTGGTCAACATGATCAAGGCGCAGCGCAACTACCAGGCCAACGCGCAGGTGCTCACCACCGACAACACGCTGGCCACCGCACTGTTCAACGCGGTCCGGTAATCGATCGCCATGGACCGTTCCCTCTACGTGGCAATGACCGGGGCGACGCAGGTGATGCGCGCCCAGGAAGCCGTGAGCCACAACCTGGCCAATGCCTCCACGGTGGGCTTCAAGAGCGAGCTGAGCGCGTTCCAGAGCCTGCCGGTGCTGGGGCAGGGCGAGGCCACGCGCATCAACGCGGTGGCCCGCGGCATCGGCGCGGACACCACGCAGGGATCGGTCACCAGCACCGGGCGCTCGCTCGATGTGGCGGTGCAGGGCAGCGGCTGGATCGCGGTGCAGGCGCCGGACGGTTCGGAAGGCTATACGCGCGCCGGCGATCTGCAGCTCACCGCCGACGGTCTTTTGACGGACGCCAGCGGCCATCCGGTGATCGGCAACGGCGGGCCGATCAACCTGCCCGCCAGCGCGCAGCTGCTGATCGGCGAGGACGGCACGATCTCCACCGTGCCGATCGGCGAGGGGCCGTCCACGGTGGCCGCGCTCGACCGCCTGCGCCTGGTCAATCCCGACCCGAGCCAGCTGGTGCAGGGCGGCGACGGCCTGATGCATCTGGTCGGCGGCGGCAATGCCGCGCCGGACACCACGGTGCGGGTCACCTCCGGCGCGCTGGAGAACAGCAACGTCAACGCCTCGTCGGAGCTGGTGAAGATGATTGCGCTCTCGCGCCAGTACGACATGCAGATCAAGTCGATCAAGGCATCCGAAGACAACGCCGCGTCGGCATCCAAATTGCTTCAGTCGAACTGACGACGGGTTGCCGTCGCAGATATTCAGGAGTTCACGACCATGCTTTCCTCCCTCTGGATCGCCAAGACCGGCCTCGATGCGCAGCAGACGCGCATGGACGTCATCTCCAACAACCTGGCCAACGCCAATACCACCGGCTTCAAGAGCTCGCGGGCGTCGTTCCAGGATCTGATGTACCAGAACCGCAGCCAGCCAGGCGCGCAGACCACCGAGCAGACGCTGTCGCCGTCCGGACTGATGCTGGGCACCGGCGTGCGCGTGGTGGGCACCGAGAAGCTGTTCACCCAGGGCGGCATCAGCCAGACCGGCAACTCGCTGGACGTGGCGATCCAGGGCCGCGGCTTCCTGCAGGTGAGCCTGCCTGACGGCACCGTCGCCTACACCCGCGACGGCTCGCTGCATACCGACGCCAACGGCCAGCTGGTCACCGCCGACGGCTACGCGCTGGATCCGGCGATCACCCTGCCGACCGGCGTGCAGAGCATCTCCATCGGCGCCGACGGCACGGTGTCCGCCACCACCGCCGGCTCCGCCGCCTCGGTGCAGGTGGGCACACTGCAGCTGGCCGACTTCGTCAATCCTGCCGGCCTGCAGGCGCAGGGCGGCAACCTCTTTCTGGAAACCGCCTCCAGCGGCGCGCCGCAGACCGGCCAGCCCGGCTTGAACGGCATGGGCACGCTGATGCAGGGCGCACTCGAGTCCTCCAACGTCAACGTGGTGGAGGAGATGGTCAACATGATCGAGACCCAGCGCACCTACGAGATGAACTCCAAGGCCATCAGCAGCACCGACCAGATGCTGCAAGACCTCACCCAGAAGATGTGAGCACGCCCATGCGCCCGATCGCCTCCCTGTTCCGTCTCTGCGCCGCGTCTGCCGCCGTGCTCGCGCTGGCCGGCTGCGCCTCGATGGGCGCGACGCACGACGACAGCCAGTGGGCCGCCACCGCGCCGGTGCAGCCCGAGGCCGCACCGGTGGCCGACGGCTCGATCTACCACGACGCCGGCAACATGGAGCTGTTCGCCGACCCGCGCGCACATCGCGTGGGCGACATCCTCACCATCGTGCTGCAGGAAAGCACCCAGGCCAGCAAGAAGGCCACCACCAGCACCAGCAAGAAAGACAAGACCGCGATCGACGCGCCGACCATCCTCGGCCAGGGCGTCACGCTCAACGGCAACCCCGCCAGCATCGGTCTCAGCGGCGATCGCAGCTTCGCCGGCGACGGCTCTTCCAGCCAGAGCAACCAGCTCAGCGGCCAGATCACCGTCACCGTGGCGCAGCGGCTGTCCAACGGCAACCTGGTGGTGCGCGGCGAGAAGTGGCTGACCATCAACCAGGGCCAGGAGATGGTGCGCATCTCCGGCATCGTGCGCCCGCAGGACATCAACCCCGACAACAGCGTGGCCTCCAGCCGCGTGGCCGACGCACGCATCGCCTACACCGGGCGCGGCTCGCTGGCCGACGCCAACACCCAGGGCTGGCTGTCGCGCTTCTTCAACTCCAAGTGGATGCCGTTCTGATGAAAACGCGTCGACTGATGAAGCACCTGCGCAATGCCTCGGTACCCTCGTCGGTGCATGCGCCCTTCGAGCATCGCATCCACGAGCCGGCCCTGCCGGGGCAGGCGCTGGGAGATCGCGCGGCCGATGCCTTGCGCCGCAGCGAGAGGCGGCAGGCGCTGCTGCGCTGGCGCAGCTTCGGCACGACGTTGCTGGTGATGCTTGCCGTGGCGGTGGCCGCGCCGGCGCGTGCGGACAAGATCCGCGATCTCGCCTCGGTCGCTGGCGTGCGCAACAACCAGCTGATCGGCTACGGCCTGGTGGTCGGCCTGGACGGCTCGGGCGACCAGACCACGCAGGCGCCGTTCACCACGCAGAGCCTGGAGAACATGCTGCAGCAGTTCGGCATCGTGGTGCCGGCCAACGCGCGGCCGCAGCTCAAGAACGCGGCGGCGGTGATCGTCACCGCCGACCTGCCGCCGTTCGCCAAGCCGGGCCAGACCATCGACGTCACCGTCGCCTCGATCGGCAACGCCAAGACGCTGCGCGGCGGTCAGCTGCTGATGGCACCGCTGAAGGGCGCCGACGGCAACACCTACGCCATCGCCCAGGGCAGCGTGGTGATCGGGGGCATCAGTGCGCAGGGCAAGAGCGGTTCCAGCGTGCAGGTGAACATCTCCGACTCCGGCCGCATTCCCAACGGCGCCACGGTCGAGCGCAGCGTGCCCTCGGCGTTCGGCAACGGCGGCGACCTCATGCTCAACCTCAACACGGCGGACTTCACCACCGCCTCGCGCGTGGTGAAGGCGATCAACGCCGCCTACGGCGCCGGCACCGCCAACGCGATCGACGGCGGCTCGATCGCCGTGCGCAGCCCGCAGGACCCGTCGCAGAAAGTGGCGTGGCTGGGCGATATCCAGAATCTCGACGTGACCCCGGCCGACGCCCCCGCGCGCGTGGTGGTGAACTCACGCACAGGCACCGTGGTGATCGGTTCGGACGTGCGCGTGAGCGCCGCCGCGGTGGCGCACGGCTCGATCCAGGTGACCATCAGCGAGCAGCCGCTGGTGAGCCAGCCCAATGCCTTCAGCCGCGGCCAGACCGCGGTGGTGCCGTCCAGTAACGTGCAGGTCAGCGAGGACGGCGGCCACATGTTCAAGTTCGGCCCCGGCGTGAGCCTGGACACCATCGTGCGCGCGGTGAACCAGGTGGGCGCGGCGCCGAGCGATCTCATTTCCATCCTGCAGGCGCTCAAGCAGGCCGGTGCGCTGCACGCGGAGCTGGTGGTGATCTGACATGGCCGCGAACATCGACGCCACCGCGCAGAACCTCAGCACCTGGACCGACCTGTCCGGCTTCAGCGCGCTGCGCCAGAGCGCGCAGGCGGACGCGAAGTCGGCGCTGCCGGTGGTGGCCAAGCAGTTCGAGTCGATCTTCACCCAGATGGTGTTGAAGTCGATGCGCCAGGCCAATTTCGGCGATCCCAACTTCGACAGCCAGGCCGGCGATTCGTGGCAGGGGCTGGCCGATCAGCAGCTGGCGGTGACGCTGTCCAACCAGGGCCACGGGCTGGGCATTGCCGAGATGCTGGTGCGCCAGCTCGGCGGCAAGGACACGGCCGCGGCCAGCCAGGGCGGCGACGACTGGAAAAGCCGGTTGGGGTCGGTGGCTCGTGCCGTGGGTTCGTCGGTGCAGGCGGTGTCGCACTTCATTCCTGGCGACCCGGCCGACTTCGTCACCAAGATGGCGCCGTTCGCGCAGAAAGCGGCCGAGAAACTCGGCGTATCGGTACGCGCCGTGCTGGCGCAGGCCGCGCTGGAAACCCAATGGGGCAAGCACATGCCGCAGCACGGCGACGGCACGCCCAGCTACAACCTGTTCGGCATGAAGGCCGGTTCGAGCTGGGACGGCGAGCGCGTCAACGTACCCACGCTGGAAGTGGAGGGCGGCGTGCCGGTGCGTCGGCACGCGGCGTTCCGCGCCTACGAGTCGCCGGCGCAGTCGTTCGACGATTACGCCCGTCTGCTCGGCGACAACCCGCGCTACGCGCAGGCGCTGGGCAAGGGCGACGACGTGGCGGGGTTTGCCCGCGGGCTGGTGCAGGGCGGCTACGCCACCGATCCTTCCTACGCCCACAAGATCGCCGCCATCGCCAACAGCCCGGCCATGCGCCAGGCGCTTGACGCACTCAAGAACGGCGCCATCGCGCCGACACCCCTGGAATGACGAGTCAGGTGCACCGACGGCGGAATTCCCGGCAGCTGCGTTGCGGCCGCCCGGTTTGCGCTGCCTCCGCGCCCACAGGACTGACCCATGGCTAACCTGCTCAGCACCGGCATCTCCGGCCTCAACGCCGCCCAGGTGGCGCTCAACACGGTCGGCAACAACATCGCCAACGCCGGCACCGACGGCTACAGCCGCGAGGTGGTGCGCCAGACCGAGCGCGTGGTGCCGCCGTCGAACCGCTACACCGTGGGCAGCGGCGTGGACGTGGTGGCGGTGGAGCGCGCGTATTCCAGCTACCTCACCAGCGCGGTCTGGAGCAGCAACGCCAATCTTTCCCGCGCCGGCACCTACAACGACCTCACCGCCACGCTCAACAGCATGCTCAGCGCCAGCGGCGACCTGCAGGGCGCGCTGGACAACTTCTACGGTGCCTTCGACACGGTGGCCAACGCGCCGGGTGACAGCTCCGCGCGACAGGCGCTGCTGGGCAATGCGTCCACCGTCGCCTCGGTATTCACCACGCTGGGCGCGCAGCTGGACAGCCAGCAGAAGCAGATCGACGGTCAGGTCACCAACACCGTCAAGAGCATCAACACCACGCTGGACAACATCGCCGACCTCAACCGCAAGATCCACGACAGCCTCGGCAGCGGCGCACCGAACGCGTTGCTGGACCAGCGCGACGCGCTGGTGAATACGCTGTCGGGCTACCTCGGCGTCACCGCCGTGAGCGAGAGCAACGGCACGCTCAGCGTGTACAGCAGCAGCGGCCAGAGCCTGGTCAGCGGCAGCCATGCGTTCAAGCTGTCCACCGGCAGCGATCCCTACGACACCACGCGCGTCAGCGTGCTCGACAGCAGCGGCAGCGACATCACCGCGCGCCTCAGCGGCGGCTCGCTGGGCGCCCTGCTCGATTACCGCAGCAACGTGCTCGACAGCGCGCAGAACCGGCTTGGCCAGGCGGCGATCGGCCTGGCCACCAGCGTGAACGCGCAGCAGGGCAAGGGGCTGGATCTCAACGGCCAGCTCGGCGCGCCGATCTTCGCGCTGCCGGCACCGCAGGCGCTGGCCGCCAGCACCAACGCGGGCGGCGCCACGGTGAGCGCGCAGGTCTCCGACGTCGCCGCGCTGACCAGCGCCGACTACACGCTGCGCTACGACGGCAGCGCCTGGAGCATGACCACCACCGGCGGACAGCCGGTGGCGCTCACCACCAATCCGGACGGCACGCTAAGCGGCGCCGGGCTGACCCTGGCCGTGGCGGGCGCGGCACAGGCGGGCGACAGCTTCCGCATCCAGCCCACCCGCAACGCGGCCAGTGGGCTGACCGTGAGCCTCACCGATCCGTCGGGCATCGCGGCCGCCGCCGCCCTGCAGGCCAAGGCCGCCAGCGCCAACACGGGCAGCGGTGCGGTGTCGTCGCTGCAGGTTACCGACGCCAGCAACCCGGCGCTGTTCACCGGCGTCACCGTGAGCTTTCCCACGGCCGGCAGCTACACCCTCACCGATGCCGGTGGCACCGTGCTGGGCAGCGGCGCCTACACGCCGGGGCAGGCGCTTTCGGCCAACGGCTGGAGCCTCACGCTGTCCGGCGCGCCGGCGGCCGGCGACAGCTTCGCGATCAGCGCCAACAGCAACGGCCTCAACGACAACGCCAACGCGCTGGCGCTGGCCGGGCTGGCCGACACCGGCGTGCTGGCCGGCGGCAGCCGCTCGGTGATCGACAACTACACCCTGCTCACCACCGAAATCGGCAACGCCGGTGCGCAGGCGACGAGCAACCTGACCACGCAGACCAGCCTGCACAACCAGGCGATGTCGGCGCAGCAGGCTGTGTCGGGCGTGAATCTCGACGAGGAGGCGGCCAGCCTCGTGAAGTACCAGCAGGCCTACCAGGCCTCCGCGCAGGTCATCTCCACCGCGCAGTCCATCTTCAGCAGCCTGCTTGCTGCCGTGCAGAGGTAATCGTCATGCGCCTTTCCACCAGCTGGATGTACCAGCAGTCGCTGTCCAACATGATGAACCAGCAGAGCACGCTGGCCGCCACGCAGAACCAGGTGAGCACCGGCCGGCGCATCAACGTGGCCTCCGACGATCCGGCCGGTGCCGGTCGGGTGGTAAGCCTCGATCACATCCTCGCGGCGAACACGCAGTACACCGCCAACATCGATGCGGCGAGCACGCGGCTGAACACCGCGCAGTCCACGCTCAATTCGGTGAACGACATCTACAACAGCGCGCGCGATCTCACCCTGCAGGCGCTCAACGGCTCGCTCGCCGACAGCGATCGCCAGGCGATCGCCACCCAGCTCACCCAGATGCGCGACCAGCTGCTGCAGATGGCCAACACCACCGATGCCAACGGGCAGGCGCTGTTCGCCGGTACCAGCAGCAACACCGTGCCCTTCGTGAAAAATGCGGACGGCAGCGTGAGCTACATCGGCAACGACGGCCAGCCGCGCGCGGCGATTGCCGCGGGCCTGAGCGTGCCGACCGGCGAATCGGGCAGCGCGATCTTCATGAATGTGGCCGCCGGCAACGGCCGCTTCGTCGCCAGCGCCGCAGCGGGCAACACCGGCACGCTGGTGGTGGGCGAGAACGCAGTCTCCGATCCGACCGCCTTCGCTGCCGGCCTCGCGGCGAACGGCAGCTACTCCATCACCTTCGATGGCGCCGGCAACTGGAGCGCGCTGGACGGCAGCGGCAACCCGGCGCTCGATGCCGGCGGCAATCCGCTCACCGGCACCTACACCGCCGGCGGCAGCATCAGCTTCAACGGCCTCACGCTCTCGCTCGACGGCACGCCGCAGGCCGGCGATTCGGTAAGCATCCAGGGCAGCGCCTCGCAGGACATCTTCGCCACGTTCAACAACATGATCACTGCCCTTCAGGGCAGCGGCAGCGGCACCGAGTCGCAGCTGACCAACACGCTCAATCGCCAGCTCGAAGCGCTCGACAATGCCCGTGCCGGCGTGACGCGCGCCGAGGTGGACATCGGTGGCCGTACCAACGCGCTCGCCGCGCAGCGCGCGGCCTACCAGGATCTGGGCGTGACCTATCAGGCCACGCTGTCGGACACGCGCGACGTGGACGTGTACAAGGCCATCAGCAATCTCTCGATCCAGTCGAACGCGCTGCAGGCATCGCAGCAGGTGTTCGCGCAGGTCAAGTCGATGAGCCTCTTCAACTACCTCAAGTAAATGCCTGCGTTGGAGCCCGTCAGCGCCGCGGCCTGGTCCGCGGCGTTTTCGTTTCATGGCTCGCGCACGTCGCACTCAAGCAAGCCATCCGCGTGCCGATACGCCTCGCGTTCCCGCATCCGTCGTGGCGCCAGACGCGCACCACGAAAAAAAATCAAGTGCAGATGCTCAAGTAATTTTCGCCGCTGACGAAACAGTCTCTGAGGCGGATGGCATCCCACACGGAACCCCGCCGGGAATACAACAAGCCTCTTATCCGGCTCATCGATTTCCGTCAGGAGAATTTTCATGTCATTCGTCATCAACACCAACGTTTCGTCGCTGAACGCGCAGAACAACCTGGCCACCTCCAAGAGCGCGCTGGCCCAGGCCACGCAGCGCCTGTCCTCGGGCCTGAAGATCAACAGCGCGGCCGACAACGCCGCGGGCTTCGCGATCTCGCAGCGCTACACCACGCAGATCGGCGGCCTGGCCCAGGCCAGCGCCAACGCCTCGGACGCGATCAACCTGGCGCAGACCGCCGGTTCGGCGCTGGACCAGGTCACCGCCAACCTGCAGGCGATCCGCGACCTGGCTGCCCAGTCGGCCAACGGCACCTACTCCAACGCCGACCGCGCCACCATCGACAAGGAAGTGCAGCAGCGCCTCGCCGAGGTGACCCGCATTGCCAACCAGACCACGTTCAACGGCAAGCGCGTGCTGGATGGTTCGCTGCAGTCGCAGAGCTTCCAGATCGGTGCCGACGTCGGCCAGACCGTGTCGGTGAGCCTGGGCCAGAGCGTCAAGGCCAGCAGCCTGGGCCAGGTGGCCGAGGTGAAATCGGGCGACCTCAGCGCGGCGCTGGGTGGCTCGGCGACGGGTACCGCGGCGGCAGCTTCGTTCGACTTCACCAGCGCCACCGGCACGCCTGCCTCGTTCACTGTGGACGGCAAGGCGGTCAGCCTCACCACCAACGTCACCAATGAAGCCGGCCTGGCCACGGCAGTGCAGACCCAGCTCAACGCGGCCGCGGCCGGCGCCTATACCGTCAGCGTCGACGGCACCACTGGCGGTCTGAAGATCGTCAACAACGCTGCCTTCTCGGCCGCTCCGGTGGTCGGCGGCGCCAGTGCCGACATCACGGCAGTGTTCGGCGGCACGCCGACCACGGCGGCGGGTGGTTCCGCGCTCGGTTCGGAAGGCCTGTCCGTGAACGGCACGGCGGTGGACCTCACCGGCGCCAAGTCGCTGCAGGACATCTCCGACGCGATCAATGCCGCCGGCGTCACCGGCGTCAGCTCGGCGGTCAGCGCAGATGGCAAGGGCATCAACTTCTACTCGCAGTCGGCGCTGACCATTGCCGATACCGGCGGCGCGATCATCGGCGCCAACGCGAAGGATGCCAACACGGGCAGCACCTACGCCGTCGGAACCGCGGCGGCCACCGGTGGCTCGCTGGCCGGCGGCAGCGTGAGCACGGTGGACGGTGCCAACGACGTGATCTCGCGCATCGACGTGGCGCTGAGCTCGGTGGCCGACTTCGCTGCCCAGCTGGGTGCGGTGCAGAACCGCTTCCAGTCGACGATCTCCACGCTGAGCTCGCAGTCGACCAACCTGAAGGCCTCGCAGTCGACCATCCAGGACGCGGACTTCGCGGCCGAGACGGCCAACCTGAGCAAGGCGCAGGTGCTGCAGCAGGCCGGTATCTCGGTGCTGGCGCAGGCCAACTCGCAGCCGCAGCAGGTGCTCAAGCTGCTGCAGTAACAGACACCAGTGCGGGCGGCCCGTGCACGCGGGCCGTCCGACAGTCTGGCGCTTTTTGACGGTGGCACCGGAAGGTTTCGGTGCCACCGTTTTTTTATGCGCGTCTCCGCGGGGAGGGGGTTGTCGATGCATCCGGCCATCGGTGGAGATGCTTCAGTTTCCGGGTGTTCGGCCGATCACCTGCACATGGGCAGGGCAGGGTCTCGGCCTTCGACAGACCAGCGCCTTGCCAGTGGCGAGGTTCTTGCAATCCGCCTGCAGCGCCCCGTTTTGCACGAGGCGCGTCAAGAAAACCACGGGAGCCGGCATGGCTATCAACAGCGTCAGCACCAGCAGCAGCCCAGGCAGCGGAGTCCTCAGTTCGGCCGGCATCGGCTCGGGCCTGGACGTCAACTCGATCGTCACGGCGCTGGTCAATGCCAAGAAATCCGGACCCCAGGCGCAGATCACCAGCAAGGCCACGCAGACCAATGCGCTGCTCACCGGCCTGGCCTCGCTCAGCTCGGCGTTGTCCTCGCTGCAGTCGTCGCTGTCCAAGCTGACCCAGACCAGCACCTTTGCCAGCTTCAGCGCCACGCTGGCGGACAGCGCCATCGGCACCACCAGCACGCTGTCCAGCGCCCAGCCGGGCAGCTACGCGCTGGTGGTGGGCAACCTGGCCACCGCGCAGAAGCGCGGCAGCGACGCCTACGCCAGCACCACTGCGATCGGCGCCGGCAACCTCACGTTGACGGTCGGTGCAAACAGTTCCACCGTGGCTATTTCGGCGACCGATACCGTGGCCGACATCGCCGCCAAGATCAACGCGGCATCGGGCAACCCGGGTGTCAGCGCCACCGTGGTCAACGGCACCAGCGGCGCGCAGCTGCTGCTCAGTTCCACCAAGACCGGTGTGGCGAACGGTTTCAGCATCAGCGCAGACGTCACCAGCAGCGCCGGTTTGACCACGCTGGCCAACAAACTCAATACCGCCGGTGCCACCGAGGCGAAGGACGCCCAGTTGAGCCTGGATGGCATTGCCATCACCAGCGCAACCAACAGCGTCAGCGGCGCCATCGACGGCGTCACGATCAATCTGGCGGCCGCCGGCAGCACCACGCTTACCGTGTCGCGCGACAACAGCGTGGCGACCAAGGCCGTGCAGGACTTCGTCTCCGCTTACAACAGCTACACCGCCACGGTGGGCACGCTGTCCAGTTACGACAAGGCATCGGGGCAGGGCGGCATCCTGCTGGGCGATACCACGCTCAATTCGGTGCAGCGGGCGATCGGCAGCGTGCTGAGCGGTAAGGTTGCCGGCAACAGCATCGGTTCCCTCGCCGCATTGGGCATCACGCGCTCGGCCGACGGCACGCTGGCGGTGGACAGCACCAAGCTCACGTCCGCGCTCGACAGCAATCCCTCCGTCGTGCAGGACCTGTTCGCTGGCCCCAACGGTTACGCCAATCGGCTCAACACCGCGCTGGACGGCTTCACCGCGTCTGGTGGGGTGATCTCCACGCGCCAGCAGAGCCTCACCGACAGCCTGAGCAAGCTCAACACCCAGCAGAGCCAGCTGGATGCGCGCATGAGCGTGTACGAGAAGCAGCTGCGCGACCAGTACACGCAGCTGGACACCCTGATGTCCTCGCTCAACAACACCAGCAGCTACCTCACCGGTGCGCTGGCCCAGCTCGAAGCCACCTACACCCGAAAGAACTGATTCCGGAGCGCCCCATGACCTACGGACCCCTGCGCCAAGCCAGCGCCCTCTACCAGCAGAACAGCGTCGCTGGCGTCGAAAGCGCCGATGCGCACCAGCTGGTGAGCCTGCTGCTCGATGGCGCGATGGATCGCATCGCCCAGGCCCGTGGGCATCTGCAGCACGGGAACGTGGCGGCCAAGGGCAGCTGCATCTCCAAGGCGGTGGCGATCATCGGTGCCTTGCGCGACAGCCTGGACCACGCCGTCGATCCCGCCTTCAGCCAGCGGCTGGAGTCGCTGTACGAATACGTGACCCGGCGCCTGCTCTACGCCCAGCTGCATGACAACGTTCCTGCGCTGGACGAGGCGTCCCGCCTGCTCGCGCCGGTGCGTGAAGGCTGGCAGGGCATCCGGGCGAGCTACCTGGCCGCGGCCGGCGAGCTGGTCAAGAGCGCGTAATGAACGAGGCGCCGCATCCCGATCTGCAGCGTGCGCTCGTCCTGAGTGCAGACATGCTGCAGGCTGGCCGACGCGGCGACTGGGCCGGCGCCACCGCGTTGCAGGCCGAGTGCGACCACCTGTTGCGGCAGGCGCCGATCAACGCGGCCGGGCTGATGGCACTGCGCCAGCTCCAACTGGACCAGCGCACCCTGCTGGACCTGGCGGTGCAGGCACGCACCATGGTGAGCGAGCACCTGGCGCGCCATCATGTGAACCACCGCGCGGTGAGCGCCTACCTCGACGCGGCCGATCCCGGCTGACGCTCGCCGTCCGCTGTCGTTGGACCACGCCGCGACCGCTACAGGAACCCCCGTCAATGACCGACGACCTCTGGCTTGCCTTCTCCGAGCGCGTTTGCGTGGACGACCGCCTGCGCGTGGCCGTGCTGCCGCGCGATGTCGCCTCGACGCCGCTGGCCCGGCTGGCCGAGCGCAACGCGTCGACGCTGGCCAGCATCGCCGCGATCGAGGAACGCCGCGCCGACGGCGCCGACGAGGACAGTCCGGTACTGCAGGAGCTGGCCCGGCTCGACGCCAAGCTCAACGCGCTGGTGGAGATCGTCAACCGCCTACTGCTGCCGGCCGATACGCTGCCCGAGCGCGTGGCGGTGCGCTTCAACGTGGTCGGCGCGCTGTTGCCCGGCATGCTGTTGACTGGGGCTGAAGGGCAGGCGATCTGCCTGCGCATCCACCTCGATGCCTGTCCGAGCTTGCCGCTGGAGTTGCCGGCGCGGGTATCGCGTCGGCTCGATGACGGCCTGGCTTTCGTGGTCTTCGAACCGCTCGGCGAGGCGGTGGGCGATGCGATCGAGCGATTCGTTTTTCGCCATCACCGACGCAAAGTGGCCGAGGCGCGTCAGTCGCTGACCTGACGTTTTCGACGGGCTTGGTCACAGTGTGATGGCCGTCACGCAAACGGTTTCACCGGTGACGATTTCAAACGTGATACGGCTCACGTTTTGGAGCGTCGCCGCGCAAATTCGTTGACGGGCCAAATTGTCGACGTGACCGCGTGCGTCACTGTCCCTGGGACATCTTCACGCGTTGAAATCCTTGCGCGACATTCACTTGCGTGACGAACCCGAGGACGTGCCCCGGCGCAAGAAGTCGGGGTGACGCGCAGCGGCGCTTCAGGTGACGTTTATCCGGCGTGCCGTTGGCCCGCCGTGGCCTTCTTCTTGCTCCCTCTCTCGACGTGGACCGACGGCAAACCGTCGCGGTCCGAAAAACACAGCGGCTCCCCCACCCAACCGCTGCGTCCCACCGAGTCAGTACGAGAGGCGTTGCACGATGGACAAGACGGATTTCCTGGTCATTGAGTCGAACCCCACCCGGGCCGACTCGGTCATCTCGGCGCTGCAGTTCCTGGGTTTCAATCCGCAGCATGCCGGCCGTATCGACCAGGCTCCGTCCGACGGGGCGTTGCGCGGCATCTACATTGGTGACGTCAGCGACGAGTCGGCCGCCGAGCGCCAGCTCGACAGCCTCGGTGAGGCGCTCGCCCACCTGCCGCTGCTGCTCGCCGAGGATTCGCCGTGGGCCTCGCGAATGCTCGGTGCCAGTTCGCCGTTCTACGGCCG
This sequence comes from Dyella ginsengisoli, assembly GCF_044904665.1. Taxonomy (NCBI): domain Bacteria; kingdom Pseudomonadati; phylum Pseudomonadota; class Gammaproteobacteria; order Lysobacterales; family Rhodanobacteraceae; genus Dyella; species Dyella ginsengisoli. The sequence goes on along the minus strand of NZ_JADIKM010000002.1, from coordinate 122,817 downwards.
GGTCGGCGTGATCGGTTTTCCGCTGCGCTACGAGCAGTTCGCCGAGGCGATGCGCTGCGCCAGTGCGCGCAGCTCCGGCGCGCGCCGCGGCGAGCAGCGCTTTGTGGGTGAATCGCGTGCCATGGGCCGCGTCAACGCGCTGATCCGCCAGGTGGCCCCGTTCGACTCCAGCGTGCTGGTGCTCGGTGAGTCCGGCACCGGCAAGGAGATGGTCGCCCGCACCATTCACGACTGCTCGCCGCGCAAGGACAAGCCGTTCATCGCGATCAACTGCGGCGCGATTCCGGCCGAGCTGCTGGAAAGCGAACTGTTCGGCCACGAGAAGGGTGCCTTCACCGGCGCGATCAGTGCCCGCAAGGGCCGCTTCGAGATGGCCGAGGGTGGCACGCTGTTCCTCGACGAGATCGGCGACATGAGCCTGCCGATGCAGGTGAAGCTGCTGCGCGTGCTGCAGGAACGCATGTACGAGCGCGTCGGCGGCAACAAGACGCTTCGCTGCGACGTGCGCATCATCGCCGCCACCCATCGCAACCTGGAGCAGGCGATTGCCGACGGCCGCTTCCGCGAAGATCTGTTCTATCGCCTGAGCGTGTTCCCGCTGGAGCTGCCGTCGCTGCGCGAGCGGCTGGAAGACCTGCCGGTGCTGATCAACGAATTCAACCAGCGCCTGGAGCGTCGCGGCGTGGGTTCGGTGCGCTTCTCGCCCAGTGCGCTGCAGACCCTGCGCGGCTATCCGTGGCCGGGCAACGTGCGCGAGCTGTGCAACCTGGTCGAGCGCCTCGCCATCCTCTATCCGCATGCCGAAGTGCGTGCCGGCGAGCTGCCCGAGCGCTATCGCGGTGCTGCGCCCGCCGAGGAGCCCAGCAGCAGCCAGCTGCTGACGATGATGGATACGGTGGTGACCGACCAGAAGGCCGTTGCCGGCAACGACGCGACGCTGCTGCCCGAGGGCGGTATCGACCTGAAGGATCACCTCGCCGATATCGAGGTCGGGCTGATCCGCCAGGCGCTCGACGTCACCGGCGGCGTGGTGGCGCACGCCGCCAAGCTGCTGCACATGCAGCGCACCACGCTGGTGGAAAAGCTGCGCAAGTACGGGCTGCAGAACGGGCTGGCGGCCTGAGGCATTGGGTTGTCGGGCTTCAAGCCCCTCCCGCAGGCGCTCGATCCAGGGCTCTTGTGGGAGCGACTTCAGTCGCGACGATCCGGCCCCGGCTGATGGCACACATCCTGCAGTAACACCCTCGGAAACCCGTCACGCGTTGGAAAACCGTCATGACCACGATCGACGTCAACAGCCTGCTCAGCCAGATGCGCCAGATGTCCGCCCAGGTGCGCTCGCCCGAGGTGGCGTTCTCTTCCACGGCGTTGCCCGCGACCACCCCGACGAACGGCGCCAGTCCGTTCGGTGCGCTGCTGAAGCAGTCGATCGCCGCGGTCGGTGACAGCCAGGCCACGGCCGGGCGCATGGCGGCGGCGTTCGAGCGGGGCGACCAGGGCGCGGATCTGGCCCGCACGATGGTGGCGATCCAGAAGGCCGACCTCTCGCTCAACGCGATGACGCAGGTACGCAACAAGCTCGTCGATGCCTACAAAGACATCATGAACATGCCGGTCTGACGACTGCTTTTTCCTTCGCCCATCGATAACGAGCAACTCTCATGGCAGACGGCGGCATGACCCCCACCGAACCGAAGGTCGACAGCGAGCGCCCCGGCGCACGCCTCGATCTTCGCGATATCGCGCGCAGCCCGGCCTCGCGGCAGTTGATGCTGCTGGTGGGCGTGGCGCTGGCGGTGGCGATGGGCGTGGCGGTGGTGCTGTGGTCGCGCGGTCCCAACTACGGCATGTTGTATGCCGGGCTGGATCAGAAAGACGCCGCCGCGATCACCCAGGCGCTGCAGGCGAGCAACACCCCCTACACGCTGGCCGGCGACGGCACCACCATCATGGCGCCGCAGGCCGACCTGGCCGCGATCCGCCTGCGCCTGGCCGGGCAGGGCCTGCCGCAGGGCAGCGCCAACAGCACCGTGCTGCCGGCGGCCGACTCGCCGTTCGGCATGAGCGACATGGCCGAGCGCACGCGCTACCAGCAGATGCTGGAGACCGATCTGGGCAACACCATCGGTGCGCTGCAGTCGGTGCGCTCGGCGCGCGTGCATCTGGCGCTGCCCAAGCCGTCCGCCTTCATCCGCGACAACCGCCAGGCCAGCGCCTCGGTGCTGGTCACGCTGTTCCCCGGTCGGCAGCTCGATGCCAGTCAGGTGGCGGCGATCGTGCACCTGGTGTCGTCCAGCGTGCCCGAGCTCGATGCCAAGCAGGTGTCGGTGGTCGACCAGCAGGGCCAGCTGCTCACCGGCGACGCGCCCGACAGCGCCGCGGCCGTGGGCGACACCCGCCTGCGCCTGGCCACGCGCATCGAGAACACCTACGCCGAGCGCATCGAGGAGCTGCTCACGCCCCTGGTCGGTGCCGGCAAGGTGCGCGCGCAGGTGTACGCCGATCTCGACTTCAGCCAGACCGAGAAGGCCACCGAAACCTACGATCACGATCACCCGGCGCTGCGCAGCGAGCAGACCAGCTCCGAGCAGCGCACCGATGGCGCTGCCGGCAATGGCGCCGTGCCTGGCGCCCTGAGCAACCAGCCGCCGAACACCCCGGCCCAGCCCACTGCGGCCAATCCGCAGGCCGGCGCGGCGCCGAACGCGGGCGCCAATGCCGCCAACACGACCACCGCCACGCCCAGCGATACCTCTTCCAGCGCCACCCGCAACTACGAGCTGGACCGCACCATCAGCCACGTCAGCGACCCGGCCGGACGGCTGTCGCGGATCAGCGTGGCGGTGGTGGTCGACAACAAGCTCGTCGGCAGCGGCAAGGACGCCAAGAGCGTGCCGTTCACCCAGCAGGAACTCGACCATCTCACCGAGCTGGCCAAGAACGCGGTGGGCTTCAACGCCGCGCGCGGTGACACCGTGAGCGTGGTGAACCAGCCGTTCCACCACGACACGGTCGCCGACGACGACAGCGCGCCCGCCACGCCGTTCTGGCAGCGCCCGGGCATGCTCGACCTGATCAAGCAGGGCGGCGGCATCCTGGTGGCGCTGGTGGTGGCCTTCGGACTGCTGCGTCCATTGCTCAAGGGGCTCAGCCGCGGCCCGGCCCGTGCGAGCGCTCCGATGGCGAACGCGTTGCCGTCGCCGATGCCGAAAGTTTCCGTGCGCGTGGACGATATCCCCGAGGACGAGCCCGCCCGCATCGGGCAGGCGATTGCCTACGAGCAGAAGATCAACATGGCCAGGCGTCTGGTGAGCGAAAACCCCAAGCAAGTCGCGCAGGTCGTGCGCAACTGGGTGGGCGACAATGGCTGAGCAGGTTTCCGAGGGCGCACGCAACGCTGCGATCCTCCTGCTCACCCTGGGTGAGCAGGACGCTGCCGAGGTGCTAAAGCATCTCTCCGCCCGCGACGTGCAGGCGGTGGGCTCGGCGATGGCCGGCCTCACCAGCGTCACGCGCGACCAGGTGGAGCAGGTGCTCAACCGCCTCAACGAGGATGTCGGCCGCCAAACCGCGCTGGGCGTCGGCACCGAGGAGTACATCCGCAAGATCCTCACCAACGCGCTGGGCGAGAGCAAGGCGGGCGGCCTGATCGACCGCATCCTGCTCGGCCGCTCCAGCAAGGGTCTGGAGTCGCTCAAGTGGATGGAGAGCCGCGCGATCGCCGAGCTCATCAACCTGGAGCATCCGCAGATCATCGCGCTGGTGCTGGCCCATCTCGAACCGGACCAGGCCGCCGAAGTGCTCGGCTACCTGCCGCCACGCGTGCGCTCCGATGCGGTGATGCGCATCGCCACGCTGGACGGTGTGCAGCCGCACGCGCTGAACGAGCTGGACGAAATCATGGAGCGCCAGTTCTCCGGCAACTCCACCAAGCTCAAGTCCGCCAACGTGGGTGGCCTGAAGGCCGCCGCGGACATCCTCAACGCGATGGAGACCAGTCGCGAGGCCGAGCTGATGGCGGCCATCCGCAGCCAGGACGCCGGCCTCGGCGGCAAGATCGAAGAGCTGATGTTCGTCTTCGACGACCTCGCCGCCATCGACGACCGCAGCATGCAGACGCTGCTGCGCGAAGTGCCTTCTGCGCGCCTCACCGTGGCGCTCAAGGGCGCCGAGCCGGCGATGCGCGAGAAGATCTTCGCCAACATGTCCAAGCGCGCCGCCGACATGCTGCGCGACGACCTCGAGGTGGCCGGCCCCGTGCGCGTGAGCGAAGTCGATGCCGCGCAGAAGGAAGTGCTGATGATCGCGCGCCGGCTGGCCGATGCCGGCCAGCTCACCCTGGGCGGTAGCGGAGACGACTTCGTCTGATGGCCGCGCAGATCCTCCGTGATTCGTTTGCCGGTGCCGAGCGCTGGGAGCTGCCGCAGGTGCAAGACGCCGCGCGCAGCGAACCGGTCAACGACCTGCCGGCGCCGCCCACCGTGTCCGAGCTGGAGGCGCTGGAGCGCCAGGCGCGCGACGAGGGCTACGCGGCCGGTCGCGCCGAAGGCCTGGCCGATGCCGCGCGCGAGCGTCGGGCTGTGGTGGCGCGGCTCGAGTCGCTGCTGGAATCGGCCGCCCGTCCGCTGGCTGCGCTGGATGACGCCACCGAGCAGGAGCTGGCGCGGCTGGCCGTGGTGATCGCCCGCCGCGTGCTGGCGCATGAACTGGCCACCTCGCCCGAGCTGATCGTGCAGGCCGTGCAGCAGGCGGCGCGCGCGCTGCCCTCGGCGACGCGCGAACTGCGCGTGCGCGTGCACCCGGACGATCTGGCCCTGCTGCGCGAGCACGCGGTGGCCGAGGAGCACTGGCAGCTGCTGCCCGACCCCGCGCTGGCGCGCGGCGACTGCCTGCTGGAAAGCGAACGCTCCCGCCTGGACGCGCGCGTGGACACCCGGCTGGCTGCGGTGGTCGATGCGGTGCTCGGCGTGGACGAAGACGATGGCGACGAGGAGATCACCGCATGAACGCGAAGCGGACCTGCGCGCAGGTGATCGACCTGGCTTCGCATCCGGCCATGCGCGCACGCGCGGCCCGATCGGTGTCCGCTGCGGTTGCGCCGGACCTCGCACAGCGCGAGGCCGACGACGTGGCGATCCGCATAGCCGCCCGCATCGCGCGCCGTCGCGCACGCGTCGAGCCCGATGCGCGGGATGTGCGCGTGCTGCACTTCCGCCCCTGGTTTCCCCTGTTCCGGCTGTGGCGCCGCTGGCGCCTCGGCCTACCCCTTTCGCGCCGCTGGTGTGCCCTCGCGAAGCTGCCGTCCCCGCCATCCTCCCCCGGCGGCGTGGTCTGCCAGCTCAAGCGATCCCCCCGTCCCGCGGGCGTGCACCAGTGGCGCGATTTCTTTGCCGTGATGACCCGCCGCGCCCGGCGCGACGACCGGGCTTCGACGCGGTGAGCGCCGACCCGCTCACCCTGCGCAGCGAACGCTGGCGCGAGCAGCTCGCCCGCCGCGGCCGTCGCGCCGAGGCGTCGCATCCGCTCACCGTGGAAGGCAGGCTGCGTCGCGTGGTCGGCCTCACGCTGGAAGCCGAGGGCTGCGAGGCCGCGCTGGGTTCGCGCTGCCTGGTCGACGCCGCCGACGGCGAGCAGCTGGATACCGAAGTGGTCGGCTTCGCCGACGAGCGCCTGCTGTTGATGCCGGTGGGCGAGATGCACGGCGTGCTGCCGAACGCCCGCGTGCGCCCCTGCGCCCGCGCCGGCGGCCTGCCGGTAGGGCAGGGCCTGCTGGGTCGGGTTATCGGCGCCGACGGCCTGCCGCTGGATGGCCTGGGCCCGCTGGATTCCGACGAGCACGCCGCGCTCAAGGGCGAGCCGATCAACCCGATGGCGCGCAAGCCGATCGACACCCCGCTCGATACCGGCGTGCGCGCAATCAACGCGCTGCTCACCGTGGGCCGCGGCCAGCGCCTTGGCCTGTTCGCGGGCTCCGGCGTGGGCAAGTCGACCCTGCTCGGCATGATGACCAAATACACCGACGCCGACGTGGTCGTGGTCGGACTGATCGGCGAGCGCGGCCGTGAGGTGAAGGAGTTCGTCGAGCACACGCTGGGCGAGGAAGGACGTCGCCGCGCGGTGATCGTCGCCGCGCCCGCCGACGCGCCGCCGCTCAAGCGCCTGCGCGGTGCGCAGTACGCCACCGCGATCGCCGAGTGGTTCCGCGACCGCGGCCTGCGCGTGCTGCTGCTGATGGATTCGCTCACTCGCTACGCCCAGGCACAGCGCGAGATCGCGCTGGCGATCGGCGAGCCGCCGGCGACCAAGGGCTACCCGCCGTCGGTGTTCGCGATGCTGCCGGCGCTGGTGGAGCGCGCCGGCAACGACGCCGAAGGGCGCGGCTCGATCACCGCGTTCTACACCGTGCTCACCGAGGGCGACGACTACCGCCACGATCCGATCGCCGACGCCGCGCGCGCCATTCTCGACGGCCACATAGTGCTCTCGCGCGACCTGGCCGAGGCCGGACATTACCCGGCGATCGACATCGAGGCGTCGATCAGCCGCGTGATGCCAGCGGTGGCGAAGCGCGAGCATCTGCGCGCCGCCCAGCGCTTCCGCCAGGTGTATTCGGCGTATCGCCAGCAACGCGACCTGATCGCGGTGGGCGCCTACCAGAAAGGTTCCGACCCGCAGGTCGATCACGCCATCGCCATGTGGCCGCGCCTGCGCGCGTTCCTGCAGCAGGAGGTGGACGAGCCGATGACGTTGGCCCAGGGCATCGACGCACTGCGCGCGCTCACCGGCGAAGGCGACGCATGAGTTCGCGCGCCGACCGCCTGCAGCCGGCCGTCGACCAGGCACACAAGCGCCGTGACGAGGCCATGCAGAAGCTCGCCGAGCAGCAGCAGCGCGTGGCGCGCGCCGAACACCAGCTCGACGAGCTCAAGCGCTATCGCCGGGATTACGCCGAGGGGCAGGGCGACGGCATGAGCGTCAGCGCGCTGCTCAACCGGCAGCAGTTCATCGAGCGCATCGACCGCGCCATCGAGCAGCAGCAGCTCGACGTGCAGCGCCAGCAGCGCCAGCTCGACCAGGTACGCGGCCACTGGCGCGATGCCCACGCGCGCGAGCAGGCGCTGGACAGCGTGGTCAGCAATTACCGCGAGCTGGAGCGCAAGGCGGAAGACCGCCGCGAGCAGTCCGATGTCGACGAGCGCATGCAGCATCGCCGTCCGCCCGGCCCGGGCCGGTAGCGTGCAACGCCACCCTCGCACCGAGCGCTTGGCGCGAACCTTGCTGCAACTACCGCACAGCCCACCGGCCGACGATTTTCCGACGAGGTTCCCATGCCCGCCACCGCCACTCTCTCCGTGACTCCGACCGTCGTCTCCACCGCGCCCGCACCCGCCGAGCCGCGCGGGCCGACCGACGCCGGACGTGCCTTCGACAGTCATCTGGATGCCGCGCGGCAGCAGCAGGGCGGCGATACGTCCGCTGCCGATGCCGCGCCCGCCGGTGCCGCCAGCGCGGATCAGGCGACGGCCAACGATGCTCACGCCGATCGCCGGCGCAGCGATGCCGACGCCGACGCATCGCCGGCACCGCCGTCCGACGGATTGCCCGGCGCCGTGCTCGTGCCGGCCGCATCGGTCGCATCGGTCGATACCGGGCAGCCGGTGCCAGGCACCGATGCAACTACATCGACCTCCAAGGACGAGCCCACGCCCGATGCGATCTCCGTGGCCGGCGCCATGCTCGCCCTGCTGGGTCAGGCCATGCCGGCCAACGCGTCCGCCGCCACGGGCGGCGCGGCCAAAGTATTGGCGGCCAGCGTGCTCAAGGCTTCGGCAGGCCAGCCTGCGCTCGGCCGTCTGACGGCTCCGTCCGACACGCTCGCCACCCTCACGGATGCCGGCGCCGCTGCCGGCAACGATGCGGTCGCCGTGGTGCCATCGGGCAACGCATCGACCGCCGGCACCGCGGCGCTGGCCGACCTGTTCGCCGCCGGCGGCAGCAAGGCCGCGATGCACAAGGGCGCGGACGGCCCGGGCGTGCGGGATCTCGCCACGCTGCTCGGCGCCACGCCGCAGACCACGGCCAACACCGGCGTGATGCCACCGCACGCGCTGCACATCGCCAGCCCGGCCGGCAGTCCGGCGTTCGCGCAGGAGCTGGGCCAGCAGGTGGCGTGGCTGGGCAACCAGGACATCAAGCAGGCGAAGATCCGTCTGCATCCGGACGAGCTAGGTCAGGTCGACGTGAGCGTGCGCGTGCAGCACGGCGGGCAGGTCGACGTGACCTTCGCCGCCCAGCATCCCGCCGCCGTGCACGCGCTGCAGCAGACTCTGCCGCAGCTGGACGCGCTGCTGGCGCAGCACGGGCTGTCGCTGGGTCAGGCGCAGGTGGGTCAGCAGTCGTCGGGTGGCGACGGGTCGCGCAACGGCACCTCGTCGTTCGGCAGTGAAGGCGTCGACGCCGGTGGCGACGAACCGATCGCTGCGCCGGTCGCGGTGAGTGCGCTGGGCCTGCTCGATACGTTCGCCTGAGCGATTGAGAAAAAATCGCGCGCCGACTGCGACCGCAGCCGGCGCGCGCTTGGCCACCCTCCAACTACGGCGGGGGAATTTCCATCAGCCCCTGAGTCGAGGCGTCGCAGCGTGATGGGCTGCGTGCGCGGCCCGCGCTAGGCTGACGGCTTTCCCGATCCGCAGGCGCTTGCGTGCAACTGGATTTCACTTCGCTCGATCCGGCCGAGTCCTACCGCTGGCTCGCCTCCACCGTCACGCCGCGGCCGATCGCGTGGGTGTCCACGGTATCCGCCGCCGGGGTCAGCAACCTGGCGCCGTACAGCTTTTTCCAGGTGGTCTGCGACGAACCGCCGACGCTGATGCTCAGCGTGGGGCGCCAGCCCGATGGGCGATTGAAGGACACGCTGGTCAACGCGCGCGACACCGGCCAGCTGATCATCCATCTGGTCAGCGCGGAGCTTGCCGAGACGATGAACGCCACCGCCGCCACGCTGCCGCACGACGTCAGCGAGATCGAACAGCTGGGGTTGGACACCGTGCCCGGCGATCGCGTCACGGTGCCGCGGTTCGGCGCGGCGCCCGTCGCGTTCGAATGCGAGGTGGCCGAGATCAAGCCGTATCCGGTGCAGGACCCGCGCCACTTCCTGATCTTCGCCCGCGTGCTGCTGGCGCACGTCGACGACGCGGTGCTGGCCGACGCACGCCACGTCGATCCCGGCAAGCTCGACCTCGTCGGGCGGCTGAGCGGGCCGTGGTATGCCACCACGCACGACCGTTTCGGGATGACGCGGCCGCCCTGATCCGGCGCCGGCGGCTACAATCCGCCGGATGACTTCCATGACTTTCGATCTCACGGCCACCGACGGCGCGGCCCGGCGCGGGCAGCTCACGTTCGGCCGCGGCACGGTGCAGACGCCGGCCTTCATGCCGGTGGGCACCTACGGCTCGGTCAAGGCGATGACGCCGCGCGACATCGTCGAGGTCGGCGCCGAGATCATCCTGGGCAACACCTTTCACCTGTTCCTGCGGCCGGGGCTGGAGATCGTCGAGCAGTTCGAAGGTCTGCACCGGTTCATCGGCTGGAACAAGCCGATCCTCACCGACTCGGGCGGCTTCCAGGTGTTCTCGCTGGCGCACAAGCGCAAGCTGGCCGAGGAGGGCGTGACCTTCGCCTCGCCGGTGGATGGATCCAGGGTGTTCCTGTCGCCCGAAGTGTCGATGAAGATCCAGACCGTGCTGGATTCGGACATCGCGATGATCTTCGACGAGTGCACGCCGTACCCGGCCACCGAAAAGGTCGCCAGCGAGTCGATGGAGCTGAGCCTGCGCTGGGCCGAACGTTCGCGTCGTGCCTTTGACGACCTGAAGAACCCCAACAATCTGTTCGGCATCGTGCAGGGCAGCGTGTACGAGCCGCTGCGCCGCCGTTCGGCCGAGGGCCTGGTCAACATCGGCTTCGACGGCTACGCGGTTGGCGGCCTGGCAGTAGGCGAGCCGGAGGCCGAGCGCAACCACACGCTGGATTTCACCGTGTCGCTGCTGCCCGCGGACAAGCCGCGCTACCTGATGGGCGTGGGTCGGCCGGAGGACATCGTCGAGGCCGTGCGCCGCGGCATCGACATGTTCGACTGCGTGATGCCGACGCGCAACGCGCGAAACGGCTTCCTGTTCGTGCCCGAGGGCACGCTGCGCATCCGCAACGCCAAGTTCGCCATGGACACGCGGGTGATCGAAGAGGGCTGCGACTGCTACGCCTGCGCCAACGGCTTCAGCCGCGCCTACCTGCGCCACCTAGACCGCTGCAACGAGATCCTCGCCAGCCAGCTCGCCACCATGCACAACCTGCGGCACTACCAGCGCCTGATGGCCGGCCTGCGGGCCGCCATCGAGAGCCGCACCCTGGACGATTTCACCGCCCACTTCTACGCCCAGCGCCAGACCCGGTAGAGCCGCGCTCGCGAGCGATGCTCCTGGCCTCTTGATCCGCGTCTCGCGCCTGAGGTGGCCGGGAACCATTGCGCGCCGGCGCGCTCCTAGACATCGGCGCCGGGGAGCGAGCTGCAGTGCAGCCCCCGTGGGCGCATGGCATAATCCGGGATCTTTTATCAGGCATTCGACAGAAAGTGCTGTCGGGGCCGCAACTTGCGAGATAAATCGATGAGTTTTGCCGTGTCTTCCGTGATCGCCCAGGCCGCTCCCGCCGCAGCGGGCAACCCGATCATCACCTTCCTGCCGCTGATTGGCCTGTTCGTGGTGTTCTACTTCCTGATGATCCGCCCGCAGATGAAGCGCCAGAAGGAGCACCGCACGATGCTTGCCGCGCTGTCCAAGGGCGACGAGGTGGTCACCAACGGCGGTATCGCCGGTCGCGTCGAAGAGGTGGGCGAGAGCTTCCTCACCGTCGAGATCGCGCCGAACGTGAAGGTGCGCGTGCAGAAGGGCGCCGTCTCGCAGGTGCTGCCCAAGGGCTCGCTGAAGTCCGCTTGATACCCACGGCGCGCCCTTGCGGCGCGCCGTTTTCGTTGTGACGCTACGCCGCCCCACGTGCGCGGCTTTGATGGATGCAAGGCATGAGTGATTTCCCCCGCTGGAAATACGCGCTGGTAGCGCTCGTTTTGGTGTTCGGCATCGTCTACGCGTTGCCCAACGCGTTCCCGCCGGTGCCGGCGGTGCAGGTGCAGGCCAGTCACGGCGCGCCGATTGACGCCACCGTGCAGCAGAAGGTGGCCGACGCGCTGAAGCAGCAGAACATCGCCTACACCGGGCTGGCGATCGACGGCGATCACCTGGTGGCCAATTTCACCAACGCCGACGTGCAGGCCAAGGCGTCGGACGTGATCAAGTCGGCGCTGGGCGACAACTACACCGTGGCGCTGAATCTCGCGCCCACCGTGCCGGGCTGGCTGCGCGCGATCCACGCCAAGTCGATGCCGCTGGGCCTGGACCTGCAGGGCGGCGTGCACTTCCTGATGGCGGTGGACCAGGACAGCGTGATCGACAAGCAGGAGGAGCGCTACGCGGACGACATCCGCAACCTGCTGCGCCAGAAGAACATCCGTTACGACTCGGTGGTGCGTGCCGCCACCCGCGGCCAGGGCATCAACATCGCGCTGCGCTCGGACGCCGACCGCAACGCGGCGGCCACGGCCATCGCCAACGAGTACCCGGACCTCAACGTCAGCAACGGCGACAGTACCGGCGACCGCTTCATGCTGAGCGCCGTGGTCAAGCCGCAGAAGCTGCGCGAGCTGGCGCTGGGCGCGATCAAGCAGAACGTCGGCACGCTGCGCAATCGCGTCAACGCGCTGGGCGTGTCCGAGCCGGTGATCCAGCAGCAGGGCGACAACCAGATCGTGGTCGAGCTGGCCGGCATGCAGAACCCGGCCGAGGCGAAGAAGGTGATCGGTGCGGTGGCCACGCTGGAATACCACCCGGGCATCGGCTTCCCGGGCGACCCGCAGGCGGTGGAAGCGGACCGCACCAAGAACGTGCCGCCTAACGCGCGCCTGTACTACGAACGCGGCACGCACCGCCCGGTGCTGGTCAGCAAGCAGATCATCGTCAGCGGCGACCAGCTGGCCGACGCTGCCTCCGGTACCGACCAGCAGTCCGGCCAGCCCAAGGTGGACGTGACGCTGACCGCCGCCGGCGCCAAGAAGATGCTCGACTTCACCAGCAACAACGTCGGCAAGCCGATGGCGGTGGTGTACGTCGAGCGCGTTACCGACACCAAGATGGTCGACGACAAGGAAGTGCGTACGCCGCGCATCACCGAGGAGGTGATCAGCGACGCCACCATCCAGGGTGTGTTCGGCAAGCAGTTCCAGACCACCGGCCTGTCCAGCCCGAAGGAAGCCTCCGAGCTGGCACTGCTGCTCAAGGGCGGTTCGCTGGCCGCGCCGGTGGACATCGTCTCGGAGTCGGCACTGAGCCCCAGCCTGGGCCAGGACAACATCGACAAGGGCTTCAAGGCGGTGATGCTGGGCCTGGCGCTGGTGCTGGTGGCCGCGGCGATCTACTACAAGCTGTTCGGCCTGGTGGCGGACATCGCGTTGTTCTTCAACCTGGTGATTCTGCTGGCGGTGATGTCGCTGATCGGCGTGACGCTCACCATGCCGGGCATCGCCGGCATCGTGCTGACGCTAGGCATGGCGATCGACGCCAACGTGCTGATCTGCGAACGCATCCGCGAGGAGCTGCGTAACGGCTCCACCCCGCATGCCTCGATCCGCGCCGGCTACGAGAAGGCCTGGGCGACCATCCTCGATGCCAACGTCACCCACCTGATCGCGGCGCTGGCGCTGACCACCATGGGCTCCGGCCCGATCCGCGGTTTCGGTATCACCCTGCTGATCGGCATCCTGACCTCGATGTTCACCTCGGTGACCGTCACGCATGCCATCACCGCGCTGATCCACGGCCACCGCAAGCTCAAGACGCTGTCGGTCTGAGGAGAGAATCATGGAAATCTTCAACCACAACGCCAACGTCAACTTCCTGGGCATGCGCAAGTACAGCATCGGCATCGCCGTGCTGCTGATGATTGCCTCGGTCGGCCTGATCGCCACCAAGGGCCTGAACTACGCGCTCGATTTCACCGGCGGCATTTCGGTGGAAGTGGCCTACGCGCAGCCGACCGATGTCGGCCAGGTGCGCGCCACGCTGCAGAAGCACGGTTTCGAGAATCCGCTGGTGCAGAGCCTGGGTGGCTCGCGTCAGATGTCGATTCGCCTGCAGGCGAAAGAAGACACCGGCGACAAGGGCGAAAAGGGCGAGAAGGCCAGCGGCTCGGTGCAGGCCGACAAGGTCGCCAATGACGTGCTCGCCGCGCTGAAGACCGAGAATCCGGGCGTGACCATGACCAGCCACAGCTTCGTCACCTCGGCGGTAGGCGACGAGGTGAAGAGCGACGGCTCGATCGCCGCGATCTTCGTGATCATCGGCATCGGCCTGTACCTGTGGGTGCGCTTCGAGCGCCGCTTCGCGATCGCCGCGCTGGTCACCGAGGTGCACGACGTGCTGGTGACGCTGGGCGTGATCGCGCTGGTGCAGCGCGAGTTCGACCTCACCGTGCTGGCCTCGGTGCTGGCGGTGATCGGTTACTCGATCAACGACAAGGTGGTGGTGTTCGACCGAATCCGCGAACTGTTCCGCCTGGCCCGCAAGGCCGAGCCGGAGGAGATCCTCAACCGCTCGATCAACACCACGCTGTCGCGCACCATCATCACCTCGCTGTTCACCGGCATCACCATGGCCGCGCTGTATTTCATCGGCGGTCCGGCGGTGGAAGGCTTCGCGGTGACTATGCTGATCGGCATCGTGGTCGGTACGCTTTCGTCGATCTTTGTCGCCAGCCCGATCCTGCTGTGGCTGGGCGTGTCGAAGAAGGACCTGATGCCGGTCACCAAGGAAAACCCGGAGCTGGCGCGCCGCCCGTAAGCGCTGTCTTGCTGCGATAAAAAGCCCGGCTCCGGCCGGGCTTTTTTGTCAGAGCAGATCGCGTGCGAGGAGGAAGTCGCGCGCGTTCTCAGCGTCGTGCTCGAACCAGGCGCGGGTCGAGCCGAGGCGGAACGAGTAGCCCCAGGCGTCCATGTCGGCCATCAGGCGATCGCGGCCGACGCCAGGCAGCTGGTCGGCCAGCACGATCTGCAGGTAGCAGGTGGCGTCCTCTTCCTCGATGGAGTCGGTCGCGTCAGTGTGCACCGCCGCGCGTCGCTCTTGCGGGAGCACGATCAGGTGGCAGGCCTCGTGCAGCAGCGAATGCACCGGCGTGTCGCCGCGAGCGTAGACGGTGGTGCCGATGATGCCGGCCTCCTCGTCGCCCCAGAAGCTGCCGGGGATCGGCGCGCCGTCGGCCACGCGCTGCAACTGCAGGCCGAAGCGCGCGAGCAGTACTGCGGCCGGTGCCTCGCCGAGATCGGCCAGGCGCAGCACCTCGCCGGAAGACGGGGCGTGAGTGGGGTCGATGGGATGCATGACGGTCAGCGGGTCACCCGCAAGCCGTGCGGGTGACGATCGCGCAGCGCGTGGTTCAGCCGGCGGCGCCGGGCTTGCCGTCGGGCAGGGCGACCGACAGCTCCAGCACCTCGTGGCCGCTGTCGTGCTCGAGATTGATCGAGATCGCCTCGATGTCCACCTGCACGTATTTCTTGATCACTTCCAGCAGCTCGTTGCGCATCATCGGCAGGTAGTCGGGCGCGCCGCGGGTGGAGCGCTCCTGCGCCACGATGATGCGCAGCCGCTCCTTGGCGACATTGGCCGTGGCTTCGGGCTTGCGCTTGAGGAAATCGAGGATACCCATGCCGATCAGCTCCCGAACACGCGCTGGAAGAAGCCCTTCTTGGTCACTTCGGTAAATCGCAGCGGTTTCTCTTCGCCAAGGATGCGGGCGACGGTGTCGCTGTAGGCCTGGCCGGCCATCGAGTTTTCGTCGAGGATCACCGGCACGCCGGCATTGGAGGCGGCCAGCACGTTCTCCGACTCGGGGATCACGCCGACCACGCTGATGCCGAGGATTTCCTCGACGTCCTTCACGCTGAGCATCTCGCCGGCGGCCACGCGGCCCGGGTTGTAGCGGGTGAGCAGCAGGTGCTGGGTGATCGCGCCTTCGCCGCGCTCGGCACGGCGGGTCTTGCTGGCGAGCAGGCCGAGGATGCGGTCTGAATCGCGCACCGAAGACACTTCCGGGTTGACTACCACCACGGCGTGGTCGGCGAAGTACATCGCCAGGTGCGCGCCCTTCTCGATGCCGGCGGGCGAGTCGCACACGACGTAGTCGAAGCCCTCGTCGGACAGGCCCTGCAGCACCTTCTCCACGCCTTCCTGGGTCAGCGCATCCTTGTCGCGGGTCTGGCTGGCGGCGAGCACGTAGAGATTGTCGTAGCGCTTGTCCTTGATCAGCGACTGCTTGAGCGTCGCCTCGCCGTGCACCACGTTGACGAAGTCGTACACCACGCGGCGCTCGCAGCCCATGATCAGGTCGAGGTTGCGCAGGCCGACGTCGAAGTCGATCACCGCGACTTTCTTGCCGGCGATGGCCAGGCCGGTGGCGAGCGAGGCGCTGGTGGTGGTCTTGCCGACGCCGCCTTTGCCGGACGTGACAACGATGATCTGTGCACTCAAGGGTTCATCTCCCGGGTATTCGTTATTGTTCTAGTGGATCGTCCGGCCCGGAGGATTCAGAGCCGCGCGATCATCAATTTTTCACCATCGAGCCAGCATTGCACAGACTGGCCTTCCAGATCCTTGGGGATCTGTTCAAACACGCGGTAGTGGCCGGCGATGGCCACCAGTTCGGCGCGGAAGTCGGACACGTAGATGCGCGCCTTCTCGTCACCCTGGGCACCGGCCATGGCGCGGCCGCGCAGGCCGCCGTAGATATGGATGTTGCCATCGGCGATCACTTCGGCGCCGTTGGCGATGGCGCCGGTGACGATGAGGTCGCGCTCGCGTGCGTACACCTGCTGCCCGGAGCGCACCGCGCCGTCGTGGTGCTGCGCGCCCAGCGCCGGTCCGTTTGTCGGCGATGTCGCGTGGATCGGTTCACGCACCGGCGCTGCGGCAACGGCGGGCTCCGCGCTCACCGTCGCCGGCGGGGCGACGTTGCCCGCCTCCGGCTCGTAGGCGGCGCGGAACTTGGCGATCAGCGGCAGGCCCATGCGCCTGGCCAGTGCCTCGGTTTCGCTGGTGCCGTAGGCCAGGCCCACCGGCAGCATGCCGGCGGTGCGCACGGCTTCGAGCAGGGCGTCGACGATGCCGTCGTCGGGCAGGTCCAGCAGATGGCTGAGATCCAGCACCACCGCGGCGCGGGAGAACAGCTGCGGTGCCGCGCGCACGCGGCGCTCCAGCTCGTCGCACAGCGCTGCGGCATCGGGGCGGCGCACGCGCACGCAGGCAATGCCGACCTGGCCAAAGCGCAGGTCGCAGGCGTCGGAGGTATCCATCTTGGCGTTCATGCGTGGGGTTCGGTCGTTGGGTGCAGTCGTTCGGCCAGCCAGGGTTCGGCGGGCAGCTGGCCGTGTTCGAGGTAGGTGTCGCGCACGTAGCCGTAGCTCGGCAGGTCCTTGGCCAGCAGGCTGACCTGCGGACCGGAATCGCCCATGCGCTGCTGGCCGACTTCCTGGAAGCCGTAGGTGCCGTGGAACAGCACCACCACGTCGTCGCGCGGCTCCAGGAAAACCTCGCACGCGAGCAGCGGCACGCGCACTTCGGCGTAGCTGGTAACGTCGCAGTAGAAGATGCGTCCCAGGCCGTGGCGGCGGAACGCGTTGGCGAT
This sequence comes from Dyella ginsengisoli, assembly GCF_044904665.1. NCBI lineage: Bacteria > Pseudomonadati > Pseudomonadota > Gammaproteobacteria > Lysobacterales > Rhodanobacteraceae > Dyella > Dyella ginsengisoli. Next base: position 106,032 of record NZ_JADIKM010000002.1, on the reverse strand, counting down.
CACGATGCGGTCGATGTAGAGGAACTGCGGGTAGTGCGAGGAGAACCAGCGGTAGTTGGGGCTCTCGTAGTCGCGGCCCTCGCGCATGGCGATGAGGAAGCCGGCGAGCTCGCCGTCGATCTCGGCGACGCGGAAGTAATCCGCATGCTCGTAGAAGAAACGCAGCTGGGCCGCGTCGATGGCGAGGATGGAGCGGCCGGCGGCATTGTTGAGTGCCAGTACGGCATCCAGGTCGTGCTCGCGCACGTCGCGGATGGCAAGGGCCATTCGTTGCTCCGCTTGGGTATCGAAGAGGGTGCCTTGCCAGCTGGCGGGCCGGCAGGGCGGCGCATTATGACATGCGCCCGCCCCCCTCACACCCGCCGCGGACGATGTAAAGCCGCTGTAAAGCCGGCAAGCCGCGGTCGCCGGCAGTCGTGACTTCTCGCGCATTGCGGGCGCCGCGCGCCGGCCTATGATGCCGCTCATGCCCTGGTTCCAGTTCAACCACGTCCGCGTCCTCCGGTACACCGGCCTGTTCACGTACCTGTGCGTGAGCCTGCCGCTGTGGCCGGGGAACTGGAGCCTGGCGCAGGTCAGCGCGTGGTGGAGCAACCCCACGCTGTCCGGCTGGATATTGTCGTATCTGCTGTTCGGGGCGGCCTACGTGCTGCTCACCCGGCACAGCCAGATCGAGCCCAACCGCTCGCTGCGCACGCCGGCCAAGCTTGCGCTGCTGGTGCTGATCACGGTATCGGCCGTGGCGGTGGGCTGGTTCAGCCAGAGCGGCCTGTCGGCGATGCTGATGCTGGTGATTGCCGTGGTGCTGCCGTGGCAGCTGCCCGTGGCGGCGGGGCTGGTGTGGCTGCTGGCGCAGAACCTGCTGCTGATTCCGGTGATCGCCAGCTACCAGGGCTGGACGGTGGGCACCGCCATTCTGCAGGTGTGCATGTACCTGGGGCTGTCGGCGCTGGTGTTCATCACCTCCACCGTGGCGACCCAGCAGGCCGAGGAGCGCGAAGTGCAGCGGCGGCTCAATTCCGAGCTGCGCGCCACGCGCGCCCTGCTGGCCGAATCCACCCGCATCGCCGAGCGCATGCGCATCGCACGCGAGCTGCACGACCTGATCGGGCACCACCTCACCGCGCTCAGCCTCAATCTGGAAGTGGCCAGCCACCTGACCAACGACAAGGCCGCCGAGCACGTGCGCAAGGCGCAGGCCACGGCCAAGCACCTGCTCTCGGACGTGCGCGAGGCGGTGAGCGAGCTGCGCCAGGACGACGCGATCGACCTGACCCAAGCGCTGCGCAGCCTCATCGAAGGCGTGCCCGGGCTGGACGTGCACGTGCAGACGCCGCCGCGCTTCAGCGTGGAAGACCCGCGTCGCGCCCAGGTGCTGCTGCGCTGTGCGCAGGAGATCATCACCAATACCGCGCGCCACGCCGGCGCGCGCAACCTGTGGCTGCACTTCGCCTATGCGGAGGACGGCATGCTCGGCCTGCACGCGCGCGACGACGGCCGCGGTGCCGCCAACTACACGCCAGGCAACGGCATGAGCGGCATGCGCGAGCGCCTGGCGGAGTTCGGTGGCAGCGTGATGGTGGACACCGGTGCCATGCAGGGCTTTGCCCTTACCGTGCGCCTGCCGCTGGGCGAAGCCAGCGCGCTGGCCCATGCGCCCACCCGTTTCGAGCCGCCGGCACTGAGCCTGCCATGAGTCCATGCACGCGTTCGACCGGCCCGGCGGCATGCCAGAATGTCGCCTCGCAGGGGGACTGCGGTGTTGCCACGGCACCAGGCTTGCCCGGGGGCCTGCACAGTTATCCACGCTCTGAGGATCCGCAATGATTTCTGTCTGTCTCGTCGACGATCAGAACCTGGTACGCCAGGGGGTGCGTTCACTGCTTGACCTGGCCGAAGACATTCGCGTGATCGCCGAATGCGCCGATGGCGCGCAAGCCGTGCTGGAGATCCCGCGGATCAAGCCCGACGTGGTGCTGCTGGACCTGCGCATGCCCAACATGAGCGGCCTGGAAGTGTTGCAGGCGCTGTCGGCGCGCAACGAGTTGCCGCCGACGATCATCCTCACCACCTTCGACGACGACCAGCTGGTGCTGCAGGGCCTCAAGGCCGGCGCACGCGGCTACCTGCTCAAGGACGTATCGCTGGAGCAATTGGTGGAAGCGGTGCGCACCGTGGCTGCCGGCGGCTCGCTGGTGGCGCCGATGGTCACCCAGCGTCTGCTCGCCGGGGTCGGGCGCATCCAGAACCAGTTCACCAGCCTTGAGCAGCCCGACCCACTCACCGAGCGCGAGACCGAGATCCTGCGCCTGCTTTCCGGCGGCTACTCCAACAAGGAGATCGCCAACTCGCTGAAGGTGGCCGAGGGCACGGTGAAGAACCACGTCTCGAACATCCTTTCCAAGCTCGGCGTGCGCGATCGCACCCGCGCCGTATTGAAGGCGCTGGAGCTCGGCATCGTCTGAGCCGCAAGGACGTTCGGCCGTCCATTCGGCCACGCATGTGACGTTCGTTGCACAGGGCGCGGGGCCTCGTACAGCCTCGTTTCCGGCCCTTCGGCGCGTGTTGCGCCCGCAGATGGCGTTCCTCGGCGCGAGCAAGTAACATCCGTCGCTTCGGCATGCGTCCTCCCCCGCTGTGACAGGTTTCCGAGGGAAGTCTTCCCGGCGGTAGCGGCGATGCCATCAAGTGCTGCGTAGATACGCCCGGAGAACCTTGGAATGATGCGTGTTCTTGAATTACTTATGGCCCTGGTCATCGTGGCCGTGCTGGCTGTGGTGGTGGGCATTGCAATGCCCGGCAGCGGCCATGTGGAAAGGTCGCTGGTGATCGGCAAGGACATCCGTCAGGTCTATGACGTGCTGAACAATTTCCGTCGCTTCAGCGACTACGCCGAGTTGACCGGCAGCGATCCGACGATCAAGTACGACCTCTCGGGCAAGGCCTACGGCCCGGGCGCCGAGATCAGCTGGACCGGTGCACCGAAGAAGGCCGGCAGCGGCAAGCTGACCATCGCCAGCGCCACGCCGGAGTTCAACAAGATCGACTCCACCGTCAACAGCGCCCAGATCGTCTGGAACCTCGACGGCGACTGGCGCGGCAGCGACAAGCACTTCACGCTGGACCTGGAGCGCGAAGGCCGTACGCACAAGCTGACCAAGGTCACCTGGGCGTATGACGTCAAGTACGGCTTCAACCTGCTGAACCGCTACTCCAACCTCTACATCCACGGCGCGCCGGATGCCTTCATCCAGTACAGCCTGACCGGCCTGCAGAACATGCTGGCCTCGGTGAAGAATGTCGACTACGGCGATCTGGTGCCGTACATCGAGCAGACCAAGCCGACGCCGGTGCTGGTGGTTTCCACCAAGATCGAGCGCGAGGGCGGCCTGGATGCGCTGACCGAGGCGACTGATGCCGCCGTCAAGCTGCTGCAGGACACCGCCAAGAAGCTCAACGTCAACGTGACCGGTCCGCGCATCCTCGTGGTGAACAACTACGGCGACCAGACCTTCACCTTCGACATCGCCCTGCCGATCGACGCCACCACCCTCACGGTGGCCGGCCAGAGCCACGACCTGACGGCCGAAGCCGCAGCCAAGGCCCCCGCTGATCCGGCCGCGGCGGCGTCCGCCGCCGCTCCGGCCAGCGCCGCGTCGACCGAAGCTCCGGCCGTTGCCGCCAATGCACCGGGCAGCATGGACAAGTACGGCCGCCTGATCATCGACCAGGACGTCCGCGCCACCATGATGGCCGGCGGTCCGGCACTGAAGGGCGAGTGGACCGGCACCTATGCCGGCGTGCCGCAGGCCCGTGACGAGCTGGAGGCGTATGCGCAGACCCACGGCTACAAGTACGACACCGTGGTCAACCGCTTCTACGACATCCTGGCTCGCCCGGAGCAGATCGACACCAACAACACCGTCACGCAGTACGCGCGCTACGACGTGTACCTGCCGCTGAGCGATGCGCCGGAGCAGACGCCGGAACAGGAGGCGGGCATCCAGCCGCCGACGCTCGACGACGCCCAGGCTCCTGCCGCATCGTCCAGCAGTGCAGCTCCGGCTGCCGCCGGCTCCGCTGCCGCGCCGGCCGAGGCCGCCAGCGCCGGCAAGTAAGCCGAACGGCGCGAGTCATCCGACCCCGTCCGTTCGCGGACGGGGTTTTTTGTGGGCGGTCGCATGCCGTGCACGGAGGGCGTGCCGAACTTTCGCGCCCCCTTGCGGTACATTGCACGGCGCGGCGCCGCCGTCGCGCTCTCCGTCCGTTGGCCCGTGCGGCCACGTCCACGCCCGCCACCGGCTTTCCGATGATCGAAACCGACCAGCTCACCCGACGCTACGGCAGGTTCACTGCGGTGGACGCGCTGAGCATCCGTGCCGAGCCTGGGCAGGTGCTGGGGCTGCTGGGCCCCAATGGCGCCGGCAAGACGACCGCGATGCGAATGATCGCCGGATTCCTGGCGCCGACCTGCGGTACGGCGCGGGTGTGCGGCCATGACGTGCTTACCGCACCGCAGGAGGCCCGGCGTGCGCTGGGCTATCTGCCCGAGGGTGCGCCCAGTTACGGCGAGCTGACGGTGCGCGAGTTCCTGGTATTCATCGCGCGCATGCGCGGACTGACGCGCAGCACCGGACGCCAGCGCTTCGAGGAAGTGATCGCCAGGCTGCAGCTCGAAGACGTGCTGGAGCAATGCATCGACACCTTGTCCAAGGGCCTGCGTCGGCGCGTGGGCCTGGCCCAGGCGATCCTGCACGATCCGCCGGTGCTGATGCTGGACGAACCCACCGACGGCCTGGATCCCAACCAGAAGCACGCGGTGCGCCAGCTGATCGATGCGATGGCGCGCGAGCGCACCATCCTGGTGTCCACCCACCTGCTGGAGGAAGTGCACGCGCTGTGCAACCGCGTGGTGATCATCGCCCGTGGGCGTCTGCTCGCCGACGCCACGCCGGCGGAGCTGGAGCAGCGCTCGCGCTACCACGGCGCAGTGTCCTTCAGCGCCCCGGGCAGTGCGGTGTCGCAGGAGATGCTCGGGCGGCTGCCGCAGGTCGCCGCGATCGAGGTCGATCCGCTGGACGGGCGCATCACGGTGTTCCCCAAGCCGGGCGAGCGCATCCTCGAAGCGGTGGAGCAGCTGCTGCGCGCGCAGGGGCTGGAAGTGTCCGAGATCCAGCTCGAACGCGGCCGGCTCGACGAGGTGTTCCGCCACATCACCACGACGCCGGAGCTCGCCGCATGAGCCCGGTGCAGGCCATCGTGCGGCGCGAGCTGCGTAGCTATTTCGTGACGCCGGTGGCCTACGTGTTCCTGGTGATCTTCCTGGTGCTGGCGGGCATCCTCACGTTCTACAGCGGCGACTTCTACGAGCGGCGGCAGGCCGACCTGCAGCCGTTCTTCGCGATGCACCCGTGGCTGTACCTGATCCTGGTACCGGCGGTGTCGATGCGGCTGTGGGCCGAAGAGGCGAAGTCCGGCACGCTGGAACTGCTGCTGACGCTGCCGGTACGGTTGTGGCAGGCGATGCTCGGCAAGTTTCTCGCCGCATGGCTGTTCGTGGGGCTGGCGCTGGCGTTGACCTTTCCGATCTGGATCACCGTCAATTACCTGGGCGACCCGGACAACGGCGTGATCCTCGCCGGCTACCTCGGCAGCTGGCTGATGGCGGGCGCCTTTCTCGCCATCGGCGCGTGCCTGTCGGCGCTCACCCAGAGCCAGGTGGTGGCCTTCATCCTCACCGCGCTGGTCTGCGTGCTGCTGCTGCTGGCCGGGCAGTCGCAGGTGATCGACTTCTTCCAGGAGGCGCTGCCGCGCCGGCTGGTCAACGGCGTGGCGCATCTGAGCATGCTGCGCCATTTCGAGGCGATTGCCCGCGGCGTGCTCGACCTGCGCGACCTGGCCTACTTCGCGCTCAGCATGGTGGCCTGGCTGACCGCCGGCGTGCTGCTGCTCGACCTGCGGCGGAGTCGCTGAGCGTGCGCCGCTGGACCTTCGGTCGACGCTCGCGCCTGGCCACCACGCTGGCCGCGCTGGTGCTTGTGTTCATCGGCGGCGCGCTGGCGCTGAGCCGCTGGGTGCATGTGCCGCGGATCGATCTCACGGCGGACCGGCTGTACACGCTGACGCCCGGCACTGTGCAGATCGTGGGACACCTGCAGCGACCGCTGCGCCTGACGCTGTATTTCTCCGACCATGCGGCTCGCGACCTGCCGCAGCTGCGCAGCTACGAGCAGCGGGTACGCGAGATGCTGCAGGAGATGGTGGCGCGCTCTTCCGGCAAGCTGCACCTGCAGGTCGTCGATCCGGTGCCGTACTCCGACGACGAGGCGAGCGCCGAGGGCAACGGGCTGACGCCGCTCAGCGGCGGCAGCAACGGCGAGCGCGTGTTCTTCGGCCTGGTCGGCACCACGCTGCCGGCCGATGGCACGCCCGATGGCGCCGAGGGCAAGACGCTGTCGGTGCCGTTCTTCGATCCGGCGCGCGAGACCTTTCTCGAATACGACATCGCCAAACTTCTTTACGAACTCAACGAGACGGAGAAGCCGCGCATCGGCCTGATCAGCTCGCTGCCGATGGCCGGCAATCCGGTGATCGGCGAACCGGCGTGGACGGTGCTCGGCCAGCTGCAGCAGCTGTTCTCGATCACTACGCTCGATCCGGCCAAGCTCACCCGGATCGGCAAGGATCTGCCGGTGGTGCTGCTGGTGCATCCCAAGCACCTGTCCGACGATGCGCTCTACGCGCTCGATCAGTACGTGCTCGGCGGCGGCCACCTGGTGGTGTTCGTCGACCCCGATGCCGAGCTGGACAGCACGCCGTTCGTCGATGCCTCCACCGGCGTCACCGACGACCACAACTCCGACCTGCCGCGTCTGTTCAAGGCCTGGGGCGTGGTCTACGACGACCACAAGGTGGTGCTCGACCGCTCGCGCGCGCTGAAGATCGAGCTCGGCGAGACCAGCTTCAACCATCCGGCGATGCTCGGCCTGGGCGGGCAGGAGCTCAACCGCGGCGACGCGGTCACCGCCAGCCTGCAGCAGATCGACCTGTCCTCGGCCGGCTACTTCGATCTCGCGCCGGATGCCACCACGCGGCTGGTGCCGCTGCTGCAGACCAGCGTGGATGCCCACGTGGTGCCGGTGCAGCGGGTGATCGAGACCGCCAGCGATCCATCGCTGCTGCTGCGCGACTACACCGCCGACAACGCGCACTACGTGCTCGCCGCACGACTGCGCGGCACGCTGGCCAGCGCGTTCCCGGAGCGCGCCTCGCCTACGCACCTGGCCCAATCGGCGCCGGATGCGGAGGTGATCCTGGTGGCCGACACCGATCTGCTCACCGATCGCCTGTGGGTGGACACGCAGAGCTTCCTCGGCCAGCCGATGCTCAACGCCTTCGCCAGCAACGGCGATTTCATCACCAACCTGGTGGACAACCTCAGCGGCTCCTCGGCGCTGCTGTCGATCCGCGGCCGTTCCACCTCGCAGCGCCCGTTCACCCGCGTGCAGGCGCTGCAAAGCGCGGCCGACCAGAAGTTCCTGCTGAAGAAGCAGGAGCTGGAACGTGAGCTGGCCGAGACGCGCACCCGGCTGGACGAATTGCAGCCGGCGCGCGGCGGCCGCGACGGCCAGGCCAGCGCGGAGCAGAAGCGCGAGATCGAGCAGTTCCTGCAGCGCAAGCTGGCGATCAGCAAGGAGCTGCGCGATGTGCAGCACCAGCTCAACGCCGAGATCGATGCGCTGGGCCTGCGCCTGAAGTTCATCAACATCGTGGTGGTGCCCGCGCTGGTGACGCTGCTTGGTCTGCTCTACGGCTGGCGGCGCACCCGGCGCAGCCGCCGGCGTGTCTGAGGGTGGCAATCTGTCGCGCGAGCGTGGGCGTTGTGGCGGTTAAGCTGACGCGCTTGGCCGCTGTCCGGCCGGGGTCGTGCCCGTGATGTCGACGCTGTTGAAATGGATTGTGCCGTGGGAATTCTCGTGGCTGTTTCTGGCCACGTTCGTGGTGGCCTGCCTGCTGTACGTGCGTGGCGCGGCGCGGTTGCAGGTGAGTCGCGGCCGGCAGCTGTCGTTCTGGACCGGCATGGTGATGATCTACCTGTCGCTGCACACGTATTTTGATTACTACGCCGAGCATGAGTTCTTCATGCACCGCATCCAGCAGGTGCTGCTGCATCACCTGGCGCCGCTGCTGATCATCGCGTCGTATCCGGGGACGGTGCTGCGCGCGGGGCTGTCGCTGCCGCTGCGCGTTCGCCTGCGCGCCGCGCAGCGTACGTGGCCGGCGCGCGTCGCCAGCGCGGTGCTGCTCAATCCGGCATTCGCCACGCTTACCTTCGTGGCGTTCATCCTGGTCTGGCTGATTCCGCACATGCAGACGCTGGCGATGCTGGACTGGCGCATCTACCGCTTCATGAACTGGTCGATGGTGATCAGCGGATTCATCTACTGGTGGCTGGTGCTGGATCACCGGCCGCGCCCGCCCGGGCGCATGACGCCCGGCCTGCGCGTGCTGTCGCCGGGCATCACCATGACGCCGCAGATCTTGGCTGGCGCCATCGTCACGTTCTCCAAGACCGACCTCTACCCCATCTTCGAGATCTGCGGCCGCGCCTTCACCTTCAACGTGCTCACCGGCCAGCTGGTGGGCGGCGTGATCATGTGGGTGCCGGCGGCCATCATCGAATCGATCGGTGGCCTGCTGGCCTTGCGCCAGTGGCTGAGGCTGTCGCGCAGCGGGCGCATCCGCCGTGAAAGCGATGATCGGCGCCGCGCCGCCGCCGCGAGAGCCACGGCGCGCGGCGCGAGCTGACCCGTCTCTCTCCGGCTCAGTGGCCGTGCGGCATCGCGCTGCCGTGGCCCATCGGCATGGCGGGGTCCATGCCGGCCGGCGCCGCGTCACCCGCATCGACCGCGTTCGCGGGGCGCGCGAGGAAATCCACCGGCAAATGGCTGCCGTCCGCGAAGTCCAGCGTGACCGGCACGGTCTCGCCGGCGTTCACGGCCTTGGTCGCCTGCATCAGCATCAGGTGATAGCCGCCCGGGGCCAGCGCCACGCTGCCGTGGGCCGGAATGGCCAACTGATCGATCATGCTCATGCGGCCCATGCCGCCCTCGGTGGTGCTCTGGTGCAGCATCACGTGGGCGTAGCGCGCGCTGCTGGCGCCGGTGAGCGCCACGGCGGTATCGCCGGTGTTGTGCAGGGTCACGTAACCGCCCGCGGGCAGGCCGGCCGGAAGCACGCGGATCCACGCCTTGTCGGCGTGGACATGGGCCGATTGGCCGGCGTGGGCGACACCGGCGAACAGCAGGCCGGCGGCGATGAGCAGGGGCAGGGGACGAGGCATCATGGTTGGGCTCCGGGGGCGAGCAGCAGGTGCAGGTCGTGGACCAGGTCGTCCTGCGAATCGGCAGGGGTGGACAGCAGGCGCGCATGGCCCTGCGCGTCGAAGATGTAGATCGCCGAGCTGTGGCTCACTTCGTAGTTGCCGTCGCCCGGATCGGGCTCGCGGCTGAACGCGGAGCGGTAACGCTTGCTCAGCGCCTCGATGTCGCCCGGCTTGCCGGTAAGACCGACCGCGCGCTTGTCGAACGCGTTGACGTAGGCGTGCATCACCTCGGGCGTGTCGCGCGCCGGGTCGACCGACACGAACAGGATGCGCGCGCCATCGGCCAGCGGCCCCAGCCGCTGCATCACCACGTGCAGGTGGGCGAGGGTGAGCGGGCACACGTCGGGGCAATGGGTGTAACCGAAGTACAGCAGCACCACCTTGCCGCGGTAGTCCGCACCGGTGGCCGGCTTGCCCTGGTCGTTGACCAGGTTGAAATCCAGGTCGGGCATGTGGCCGGTCACCTGGGTGAGCCGGAACGGCAGCGGCTCGCCGCGCTGGCAGCCGGCCAGCAGCAGCGCTGCGGCAAATAGCAGCGAGCCGGCAAGCCACGGAATGGCGCGACGCGCCCTCATGCGAAGATGGGAAAGGACCATCGCGCAAGGATACGACACGGGGTCCGCAGCTACCTTCACCCCGGAGAAAATCGTCTGATGATGCGACAACCTGCCACCCGATCCGGCCCGTGGCTCGTCGCGTTCGCCGGCGCCAGCGGCGTCCTGCTGGGCGCATTCGGCGCCCACGCATTGCGCGGCCACCTGGACGCCTCGGCCTTGGGTTGGTGGCAGACCGCGACGCAGTACCAGCTGTGGCACGCGCTGGCCCTGGCGCTGGCGGTACATGCCGGACGCGGTCGCGCCGGGCGCGTGGCGGTGCTCGCCTTTGCGATCGGCATCGCGCTGTTCAGCGGCAGCCTGTACGCGATGGCGCTGGGTGCGCCGCGCTGGTTCGGGGCGATCACGCCGCTGGGTGGCCTGGGGTTCGTGGTCGGCTGGGTGGCGCTGGCCATGGCCCTGCGCCGGCCTGTCGACGGCGGCTGAACCTCGCGACCCATGCGGGCGCCCGGCGTCATGCGGGTGTCACCTGCGCGCGGCAGGCTGCGCGCATGAGCACGCTGTCGAACGTCGTCGAGTCGTCGCCCGCCCGCTACCTGCGCCGTCATCGCGGCGCGATGGCGGTGCTGCTGCTTGTCGGCGCCTGCCTGGCGATGCTGACCGGCGGTGACCGGGATCGAGCCGCGAGTCCACGCCCGATCGTGAACTCCCTCGTGCACTGGCAGGACGGCCGCCACGATTGGCTGCTGGTCGCCGACCGCGGTACCCACGAGCTGGTGGTCTACGACGCCACGACGGGCGCACCGTTGCAGCGGCTGGGCAGCGATGACGGCGTGGGCCGGGTCGACAGCATCGCCTCGTTTGGCGATCGCCTGCTGCTGCAGGACGCCAAGGGTCGGCCGACCCTGCTCAGCCTGCCCGATCTGCGTGCGGGCACCCTGGCATCGCGCTGAGTCGCGGGCGTCGCGACTTCGCCTGATTCGGACGCTGCGCGCTATTCGTCGTCATCCACCGGTTCGGGCTTGCCCGGCTTGAGTCGCCCGGCCTTGCGCAGTGCGTCGCGCAGCAGGTACTCGATCTGCGCGTTGACGCTGCGCAGCTCGTCTTCGGACCAGCGCTGCACCGCTTCGAGCACGGTGGCGCTGATCCGCAGCGGATAGGCTTTTTTCTCGGCCGCCATGCGCTCAGCGGGTGGTGCGTCGGCGCGACGCGAGCGCCACGACGAACAGCACGATCATCACGGGAAGGACGGTCATCGTCGTGCTCCTCAGTTGTACAGGCTGCCGGCGTTGACCACCGGCTGTGTGGCGCGATCGCCGCACAGCACCACCAGCAGGTTGCTGACCATGGCCGCCTTGCGTTCTTCGTCGAGCTCGACCACACCCTGTTCGCGCAGCTTGTCCAGCGCCATCGCGACCATGCCCACGGCGCCTTCGACGATGCGCTCGCGCGCGGCGACGATGGCATTGGCCTGCTGGCGCTGCAGCATCGCCTGGGCGATTTCCTGCGCGTAGGCGAGGTGGCTGATGCGCGCCTCGATCACTTGCACGCCGGCCTTCTCCAGCCGCGCCTGGATCTCGTCGCGCAGGTGGTTGTTGATCACTTCGCCATGGCTGCGCAGCGAGGGCTTCTTCTCGTCGTGCGCGTCATAGGGATAGTTCTGTGCCATCTGGCGCAGCGCCGACTCGCTCTGGATGTGCACGAAGTTCTCGTAGTCGTCCACGCAGAACACCGCCTCGGCAGTGTCCAGCACCTGCCATACCACCACCGCGGCGATCTCGATCGGGTTGCCGTCGTTGTCGTTCACCTTCAGCTTGCCGCTCTCGAAGTTGCGCACGCGCAGCGACACGCGGCGGCGGCTGTAGAACGGGTTGGTCCAGCGCAGGCCCTCGTCGCGCACCGTGCCGGCGTACTTGCCGAACAGCTGCAGCACCTGGCCGTCGTTGGGCGCCACCTGGAAGAAGCCCTTCAGGAAGAACGCCGTCAGCACCAGCAGCCCGACCCCGACGAAAAAGTGCGTGCCCGGCTCCACCCCCGACTTCAAACCGACCAGCTGGCTGACGCCAATCGCCGCCAGCACCAGGCACACCACGACAAACGGAATGCCCGCGATCGAAAACCCCTTGCTCTCGTTCATGATCTTGCCTCCCAATTTGCGAGTATTGGATATCAATTTGATATCAAGTACAAGTGACTGGCGTCAGATGGCCGCGCCGTTGGGTCGCCGCGGGAGGCGCCAACTACAATGCCGGATCGACCGCCCTGGAGACCCCGCATGAAGCCTTTCGGCACGCCGCTTTCGAACCGCACCCTGCGCGTGCTGCTGCTCGGTTCGGGCGAGCTGGGCAAGGAGGTGGCGATCGAGCTGCAGCGTTATGCGGTGGAGGTGATCGCGGTGGACCGCTACGCCAACGCGCCGGCGATGCAGGTGGCGCACCGCAGCCACGTGATCGACATGCTCGACGGCGCCGCGCTGCGCGCAGTGATCGAGGCCGAGCAGCCGGACCTGGTGGTGCCCGAGATCGAGGCGATCCACACGCCCACGCTGGTGGAGCTGGAAAAGGGCGGGCTGAAGGTGATTCCCACCGCGCGCGCCGCGTGGCTGACGATGGACCGCGAAGGCATCCGCCGGCTGGCCGCTGAGGAGTTGCAGCTGCCGACCTCGCGGTACCGCTTCTGTGATGACGAGGCGCAGTACCGCACGGCTGCCGAGGCGCTGGGCTTTCCGTTCGTGATCAAGCCGGTGATGAGCTCCTCGGGCAAGGGCCAGAGCGTGGTGCGCGATGCCGCGGCGCTGCAGGCGGCGTGGGATTACGCACAGGCCGGCGGTCGCGCGGGCAAGGGGCGGGTGATCGTCGAGGGCTTCGTCGATTTCGACTACGAGATCACCCTGCTCACCGTGCGTCATCGCGACGGCACCGCGTTCTGCGCGCCGATCGGCCATCGCCAGGAAGACGGCGACTACCGCGAGTCGTGGCAGCCGCAGCCGATGAGCGATGCGGCGCTGGCCGAGGCGCAGCGCCAGGCCGAGGCGATCACCGCGGCGCTGGGCGGCCGGGGCGTGTTCGGCGTGGAGTTCTTCATCAAGGGCGACACGGTGATCTTCTCCGAGGTGAGCCCGCGCCCGCACGACACCGGCCTGGTCACGCTGATCTCGCAGGATCTGTCCGAGTTCGCCCTGCACGCGCGGGCGATCCTCGGCCTGCCGATTCCGCTGATCCGCCAGCTTGGTCCATCCGCATCCTGCGCCAAGCTGGTCGAAGGCGAGGGCGCGGCGCCGCAGTATTTCGGCGTGGCCGAGGCGTTGTCCGAGCCGGACACCCAGCTGCGCATCTTCGGCAAGCCGGCGGTGCATGGACGTCGGCGCATGGCGGTGACGCTGGCGCGCGACGAAAGCATTGAGGCGGCCAAGGCCAAGGCGATCCGCGCGGCGGCCGCGCTGCGGGTGGAGCTGCCGAGCGACTGATTGCGGCGCGCTGCGGTCACAATCCGATCAACGACGGGAGAGGGAAGGGCATGGAGACATCCGGATTTGCGCATTGGCTGATCGTGGTGGTGCAGGTGTTCGCGGCGCTGTTCCTGCTGCTGCTCGCCATGGGCGTGGCGCTGGTGCTGGTGACCTGGTTCATCGATCGCAACCAGACGTCCAATTCGGTGCTGCGCAATTTTCCGGTGATCGGGCACTTCCGCTACGGTTTCCTGCGGCTGGGTGAGTTCTTCCGCCAGTACCTGTTTTCGAGCGATCGCGAGGAGCTGCCGTTCAACCGTGCCGAGCGTGTGTGGGTGTACCGGGCGGCGAAGAACGCGGAGAACACCAACGCGTTCGGCTCCACCCGCGACCTGCGCGCCGAGGGCGTGCCGTTCTTCGTCAACGCGGCGTTTCCCGCGCTGGGCGACCACCACGTCGAGCCCAAGCCGCTGCGCATCGGCCCCTACGCGCGCGAGCCTTACGACCACGCCGCATTCTTCAACATCTCCGCGATGAGCTTCGGCGCGCTTTCGGCACCGGCGGTGCGTGCGCTGTCGATCGGTGCGGCCAAGGCCGGCATCTGGATGGACACCGGTGAGGGCGGGCTCGCGCCGTATCACCTGGAAGGCGGTTGCGACATCGTGTTCGAGATCGGCACCGCCAAGTACGGCGTGCGCACGCCCGATGGCCGGCTCGATGACGACAAGCTTGCCGCGGTCTGCGCGCACAAGCAGGTGAAGATGGTCAGCATCAAGCTTGGCCAGGGCGCCAAGCCCGGCATGGGCGGGCTGTTGCCGGCGGCCAAGGTGACGCCGGAGATCGCCGCGATCCGCGGCATCCCGGTGGGGCAGGATTCGCAGAGCCCGAACCGTCACCTCGATATCGCCAACGTGGCGCAGCTGATGGATGCCATCGCGCACATCCGCGAACTCACCGGCAAGCCGACCGGTTTCAAGGCGGTGTTCGGCGACATGCGCTGGATCGCCCAGCTGTGCGACGAGGTGGACCGTCGCGGCATCGAGAGCGCGCCGGATTTCATCATCGTCGACGGTGCCGAGGGCGGCACCGGCGCCGCGCCCCAGACGTTGATGGAAGGCGTCGGACTGCCGCTGCGCGAGGCACTGCCGGAACTGGTGAACATGCTGATCGCGCGCGGCCTGCGCCAGCGCATCAAGGTGATCTGCTCGGGCAAGTGCATCACCGCCTATGACGTGGCATGGGCGATGTCGATGGGCGCGGACTTCGTCAACTCGGCGCGCGGCTTCATGCTGGCGCTGGGCTGCATCCAGTCGCTGCAGTGCAACCGCAACACCTGTCCCACCGGCATCACCACGCAGAACCCGCGGCTGCAGCGCGGGCTGGTGGTCACCGACAAGAGCGAGAAGGTGTACCACTACGCGAAGAACGTGATGCACGAAGTGGGCATCATCGCGCACAGCTGCGGACTGGACGATCCGCGCGAGCTGGACCGCACGCACTGCCGGGTGATGGGTGACGACGGCATCTCGGTGCCGCTGGAGAAGCTGTTTCCGTATCCGCAGCAGGCGGCGCGCATGTAGGCGTCGTGGGAGCGCACACCCGGATCGAGTCCGGGGCAGGCTCTATGCGCGGTTGCCTTTTGCAAACACCCCACGAAGAGCAGTGCGCACTTCGGTGCGCCCCTACGGGTTGGGCATGACCGTCCAGCCGTCCGGTCCCCGCACCTGCAACGGCTGGAAGCGGCGCTTGTAGTCCATCTTCGGATGGCCGTCGATCCAGAAGCCCAGGTAAACCCACGGAATGCCGCGGCGGCGGGCCAGTTCCACCTGTTGAAGGATCGCCCAAGTGCCGAGGCTGCGCGCGGACTCGTCCGGATCGAAGAAGGTGTAGACGGCCGACACGCCGGTGAGGCAGACGTCGGTGACCGATACGCCGAGCAGCCGGTGGCCTTCGCGGAATTCCAGGAACAGCGTGGGGCTCCACGGCGCGGTAAGGAAGCGGCGGAAGTCGCTGGCTTCGGCCTCGTCCATGCCGCCGCCGGCATGGCGCGTGCGCAGGTAGCGCTCGTACAGCGCGTGCCGCTCGGCGTTGTACCCAGGAATGCATTCGAGCAGGGTGAGGTCGGCGTTGCGCTTGAGGCAGCGCTTCTGCGCGCGGTTCGGTACGAAGTTCGCCACGTCTATGCGGCAGGGCGTGCAGGCCTTGCATTGCGGGCAGCTGGGAAAATACAGGTGCCCGCCGGCGCGGCGGAAGCCGCGCTCCAGTGCCGGCCCGTACAGCTGGTCCAGCTGCGGGGCGGCCGGATCGATCACCAGGTTCTGCGCCGTGCGCTCGGCAAAGTAGCCGCAGGCGTGGGGCAGGGTCTGGAACAGGCGGACGCGTTCGGAGCGCATGACCCCGATTCTATGCCTGCATCGGCGCTCCGGATCAATCGTCGTGGTCGATCGCCAGCCAGTGGGTAAGCTGGCCCTGGGCATCGCGCACCGGTTCGATGGCCAGGCGGAACGGTCGCGCGCTGCCGTCGGCGTGCGCCAGCTGGACGCCCAGCACCGCCTGCTGACGGGCGTCCAGATCCCCCTGCGCCTGCGCCAGCGCATAGCGCTGGGGCGCGGCGTCGTGCAGCAGGGTCGACACTGGTCGGCCGGGTAGCGCCTCCGGCGGATGGCCGACGCGTTCGGCCAGGCGGTGGTTGGCGAAGGTGATCGGGGCGGCGTGCCAGGGTCGGTGGCCGGCCTCGACGATCAGCACGCTCTCGCGTACGCGCTCCAGCGAGGCGCCGAGCAGGGCGGTATGGCGCTGATAGTGCTTGCGCTCCATCAGCTCGATCAGCACGCGCAGGCTGCGCGCCGATTCCAGGTGCGGCGTGGCCCAGGCGCGCGCGCGGCCGCGCACGGTTTCCTGCCATGCGGCAAAACTCTGCCGCGGCGACAGCCGCGCGCCGGGAATGGCTTCCAGTTTCGACAGGTACGGGTTCCCGCCCCAGCGCACGTCGTGCACCATCTCGCGGCGAGTCCACAGGATGGCGTTGCGTGCATCCGGTGCCAGTGGCATGAAGATGATGCCGGCTGCCTTCGGCGTGAGGTCGGCCAGCGCCGGAAAGCGCTCGCCCAGCGCAGAGGTGTGCAGCACGCCACTGATCGCGTCGTGGTCGATGCTGGTCGGGGCGGCAAGCGCGCGGATGCGGGCCAGGCCCTCCGTTGTAGGCACATGGCCGTGCGTGATCACCTCCTCGCCGGCAAAGATCGCCACGCCGTCGGCATCCACCACTTCCAGCAGCAGCGGTGCCAGCTCGCCCAGCCGCAGCGGACTGATCTGCTCGTTCTCGTCAAAGGCGGTGATCAGCTTCTCGCGTACGGTCAGCAGGCTGCTCTCCAGCTCTTCTTTTTCCACTTCCTGCAACGCGCCGATGCGCATGGCCAGCGCACCGGCGGCGCCTTCGGCCAGCTCGCGCATCTCGTGATCGGCGTAGCGCGGCGCATAGTGGTGGCAGGAGATCAGGCCCCACAATCGACCGTTGACGATGACCGAGGCGACCAGGGTGCCGGTGACGCCCATGTTGGCCAGGTATTCCAGATGCGCCGGCGACACGCTGCGCAGTGACACGTCGCTGAGGTCCAGTGGCTGGCCGGTCCGGGGATCGTCGGTGGGCACGATCGGGCTCGGCGTGTAGCGCACGTCGCCGATGCCGCGCACGCGGTTGCGCAGGTACAGCGCCCGCGCCTGCGCAGGGATGTCGGTGGCCGGGTAGTGCAGGCCGAGGTAGGGCTCCAGCCCGCGGCGCAGCGATTCGGCGATCACCTCGCCGTTCCAGTCGCGGTCGAAGCGGTAGACCATCACGCGGTCGTAGCCGAGCAGGTTGCGCAGGCTGCGCGCGACCCGCGCCGCGGCGGCGTCGATACTGCGGTCGGCGTCGAGCTGTCGACCCAGCTCGTAGCTGCGGCGCAGCGGGTCTTCGTCGAAGCGCGCTGCGTGTGGCGCCAGCTCGATCAGCGCGTGCTGCTCATAGTGGTGGAAGGCGGCTACCCAGCGCGACGCGGGGGGCGTTTCGCGCTGCGGGAAATGTGCAGCTACCCAGCCGCTGTGCGACGGCCGCGTGCCGTCATCGTCCGGCAGCCGATCGGTGGCAACCAACGAGGTCCAGCTCGCACCGAGGATGCGATCCAGCGGCAGCCCCAGCACCTCCCCGGCATTGGCGCTGGCCTGGGTGACCACCCCGCGCTGCGCCTCGATGGCCAGCAGCACGCCGTGTGGCTGGATCGAGCCGGGGATGTGGATGGGCTCGCGTGCGCAGGCCTCCAGGTCGACCTGCGTCTCGGGCGAGGTCAGGGGCCGCGTCATGCACGCACCGCCTCCAGCATGCGCTGGGCACGTCCGAACATGTTTCGCGCCGCGGCGATGGCGGCCTGCTGTTGCATGGGGTTGGAAAGTTGGCTGTCCAGCATCGACTGAAACGTCCTCCAGGTTCCGCGGCCGGCCTCCTGGCCGATGCGGAAGAAGTGATGGGCGTGTCCGGGGAAGCGCTGTTCCAGCAGGCGGGCCAGGATCTGGCCGCCGAGCGCCGAGCCCTCGATCACATAGAGCTCGCCCCATGATGCGGAGGGGTTGCCAATGACCTGTGAAATCGGTGCTGCGGGGAGCGGCGACGGTTCATCTTCGGGGGACCGGCCCCAGTCGGCGAGATCGCGCGCCAGCCGTTCGCTGCGGCTGGCGTAACGCCAGCCAGCGGCGGCCAGCTCGCCGTGCAGCCAGGCGGCGCGCTCGGCTTCCCACGCGCGGTACATGGTGTACTGGCCAAGCAGCAGACGCGTGTAGGTGGCTGCGTCCAGTCGGCCATGCAGCAGCGCCTGCATTACCGGCGTGCGTTCGGCGGCGGCGTGTTCGTGACGGGTGGCTTCGCGCAGCCGGCGATGGGCAGGGGTGGGCGGAAAGCGGTCCGGCATGCAGCGAACAATCAATGCGCGCGTGCGTGCCTAGATCAGGCCCATGTAGCGCAGCATCAGCAGCACGACCGCGCCGCCCACCGCCAGCAGCACGATGCGGCGCACGCGCGTGATGGTGTGCTGGCGCTGGTTGATCGGCGAGGGATTGCGCGCCGCCGCCAGCGCGTCGCCGTGACGGATCACCGGGTCGATGCCGATCTCCTTGAGCAGCTCGCGCGCACGGGTGTAGTCGTCGGCGTGGGTCACCCACACCTGCGGCCACTGGTCACGGCTTTCGCGCTGCTGGATGTAGCTGAAACGCTGGTGCGCGCGGCGGTTCCAGCGCGAGACGTTCTGTACCTGGCACTCGATGCCGTGCTGGTTGAGCAGGGCGACCAAGCGGTCGATGTTGGGCTGGTGCGGCGAGGTGTAGAGCTGGCGCATGGTCAGGTTCCGTCGGTCAGCTGTCGCGCAGGCGTATCAGGCCTTCCTGCGCGGTGGAAGCGACGAGGCGGCCGTCGCGGCTGAAGATCTGCCCGCGCGCGAGGCCACGCGAGCCCTGCGCCGTGGGGCTGTCGAACGAGTACAGCAACCACTCGTCCACGCGGAACGGGCGGTGGAACCACAGCGCGTGATCCAGGCTGGCCATTTGCACGTTGTGGGTCATGTACGAGATGCCGTGCGGCAGGGTGGCGGTGCCGATCAGGTGGAAGTCCGAGGCGTACGCCAGCAGTGCGCGATGCAGGATCGCCGAGTCGCTGATCGGCGCCGTGAGGCGGAACCAGATGTGCTGGATCGGCGGGCGCTTGACCGGGTGCAGGTCATCGCGCGGCCACACCTGGCGGAACTCGAACGGACCGTCGATGCCCAGCCAGCGCTGCAGCTTCACCGGCAGCTTGGCCAGTTCCTCCGGCGAGAGGTGGCGCATCGGTTCCACGTCCTCGGGGGAAGGCACCTCGGGCATCGACGTCTGGTGCTCGAAGCCCTTTTCCGGCTCCTGGAACGAGATCGAGCCGTTGAGGATCGGCTGGCCGTGCTGGATCGCCACCACCCGACGCGAGGAGAACGTGCCGCCGTCGCGGGTACGCTCCACGCTGTAGACGATCGGCGCGTCGATGTCGCCGGCGCGCAGGAAGTACGCGTGCAGTGAGTGCGCCTCGCGGCGCGGGTCGACCGTGCGCTGGGCGGCCGACAATGCCTGTCCCAGCACCTGGCCGCCGAACACGAAGCGCGTGCCGATGTCGCGGCTCTGGCCGCGGAACAGGTTGTCTTCCAGCCGCTCCAGGTCGAGCAGGTCGACCAGTTCCCGGACGTGTTCCTCGCGCATGTGCTGCTCGATAGGTGGGGAAATAAGCCGGCGATTATAGCGGGGCGGGGTGAAGGGCCGGGCCTGCCTGGAAGTGCGGGCTCACCGAGTGCTGTCAGGCGCGAACGCGCCGTAACCCGCACCCCGCCAGCACCGCGTCCCACGGGAACAGCGGCCCCGGATCGAGCTTGCGCGGCACTTCCAGCGAGGGATCGTCGCTGGCCGGCATTCGCGCCGTGTCCAGATCCTCGTGCCCGGCGATCTCGCGCAGGTTGGAAAAATCGCGCCGCAGCTGGGCCAGCAGTTCCACCAGCGCGGCGATCTGCACGTCCGGGTAGGGCTCGGTCATCGTCTGGTGGCGCGAATCCCACCAGTGCGGGTAGCGCCCCAGGTTCACCAGCTCGATGCCGATGGAGTGCGGGTTGCAGCCGCGCACGTGGTGCGCCACGCGAGTGCCGGGTACGTAGCGTTCGATGCTGCCGTCGCGGTCGATGTAGTAATGCCCGCTGTTGCCGGTGCCGCTCTCGTGCTGCACCCGTTCGCCGTACTCGCGCGCGGTGGCGAGGTCCGGCAGCTCGGTGCAGTGGATCACCACCAGGGTCACCGCGTCGGCCGCGCGTTCGGCGAGGTGGTCGACGTAGGGCAGGGGGCGGTCGCGGATGATCGGTGGCATGGGCGAAAGTCTCGCACGGCGCCGGGTATCATGGACGGCCCGCCCCGCCCCAGGAGCCGCCATGCGCAGCCCGATCATCCTCTCGCACGGTTCCGACTCCGGCCCCGATGCCACCAAGGTCAGCGCGCTGGCCGCACTGGCCGAGTCGCTGGGCTGGAGCACGCTGCGCCCCGATTACCGCGAGGATGACGCGCTGGGCTACGCCGGCTCCGTGCCGGCCCGGCTGGCTCGCCTGCGTGCCCTGATCGAGGCGCAGCCGGCGCCGCCGGTGCTGGTGGGCTCCAGCATGGGCGCCTTCGTCTCCGGGCTGGCCTCGCTGGAGCATCCGGTCGCCGGCCTGTTCCTGCTCGCGACGCCGGAGAGCATTCCCGGCTGCGAGGTCGATTTCGACGTGACGCCCGACGTGCCCACCGTGCTGATCCACGGCTGGCGCGACGAGCTGTGCCCGCTGGACGACATGTACACCTTCGCCGCGCGTCGCCAGCTGCCGCTGCTGGTTCTCGACGACGACCATCGCTTGGGCGCCAGCGTGGACACCATCGTCGGGCAGTTTCGGCTGTTCCTGGACCAGCTGGCGGCGCGCGCATGACGGCGTTCTTTGCCAGCTGCCCGAAAGGCCTGGAATACCTGCTCAAGGACGAACTGGCCGCGCTCGGTGCGCAGGACACGCGCGAGACCGTCGCCGGCGTGCATTTTTCCGGCGAGCTGGAAACCGCCTATCGCGCCTGCCTGTGGTCGCGCCTGGCCAGCCGCGTGCTGCTGCCGCTGGGCGAGTTCGACGCGGCGACCGACGAGGCGCTGTATGCCGGCGTGCAGTCGATCGACTGGTCGACCCATCTGGCCAGTCACGCCACGCTGGCGGTGGACGCGCACACCACGCTGAGCAAGCTCACCCACAGCCAGTACCTGGCGCAGCGGGTGAAGGATGCGGTGGTCGACCAGTTCCGTCAGCGCGACGGCGAGCGTCCCAGCGTGGATACCGACGAGCCGGACGTGCGCATAAACGTGCGCCTGCGCCGCGACCGCGCCACGTTGTCGCTGGATCTCTCCGGCAGCCCGCTGCACCGCCGCGGCTGGCGCGAGCTGCAGGGCGAGGCACCGCTGAAGGAAAACCTCGCCGCGGCGATGCTGCTGCGCGCGGGCTGGCCGCAGATCTACGCCGAGGGCGGCGCGCTGCTGGATCCGATGTGTGGCTCCGGCACGCTGCTGGTGGAAGGCGCCTGGATGGCCGCCGACGTGGCGCCGGGCCTGCACCGCGAGTACTTCGGCTTTCTCGGCTGGGCGCAGCACGACATCGCGCTGTGGAAGCGCCTGCACGAGGAGGCCACGCAGCGCGCCGAGGCCGGCCTGCGCGCGCTGCGGCCGTGCTTCTTCGGTTCCGATGCGGACCCGCGCATGGTGCAGACCGCCAAGCGCAACGCGCAGGAGGCGGGCGTCGCCGGCTTCTTCACGCTCGATCGCCACGACGCGCTGCACGTGGCGCCGCCGCCGGGTGTGTCGCGCGGGCTGGTGATCACCAATCCGCCCTACGGCGAGCGCCTGGGCGAGCGCGAGCAGATGCCGCCGCTGTATCGCGCGCTGGGCGAAACGCTGCGTGCCCGCTTCACCGGCTGGCGCGCCGCCGTGCTGGCCGGTGACGTGGAGCTGGGGCGCGCCATGCCGCTGCGCGCCGAGAAGAAATACACGCTCTACAACGGCGCGCTGGAAACCGTGCTGCTGATCTTCGAGCTGCACGCGCGCGAGGCGATGCCGCACGAATCCAAGCCGCTGTCGCCCGGCGCGCAGATGCTGAAGAACCGGCTGGAGAAAAACCTCAAGCACCTGCGCAAGCGGCTGCGGCGCGAGGGCATCCACTGCTGGCGCGCCTACGACCAGGACCTGCCCGAGTACGCCGCCGCCATCGACGTCTACGCCAATGCGGCGGGCGACACCTGGCTGCACATCCAGGAATACCGCGCGCCGGTGGAGATCCCGGTGGAAACGGCGCGCACGCGCATGCGCGAGATCACCCGAGTGGCGGGCGAGGTGTTCGACCTGCCGCGCGAGCGCATCGCGCTGAAGACCCGCGAGCGCGGCAAGGGTGGTTCCAAGTACGGCCAGTTCGACCAGCGCGGCGAATTCCTCGAGGTGGAAGAGGGCGGCCTGAAATTTTTGGTCAACCTCACCGACTACCTCGACACCGGTCTGTTCATCGACCACCGGCTGGTGCGCGCGCGGCTGCGCGAGCTGGCCAGGGGCCGGCGTTTCCTCAACCTGTTCGCCTACACCGCCACGGCCAGCGTCTACGCGGCGGCCGGCGGCGCGCGCGACACCACCAGCGTCGATCTTTCGGCGACGTATCTGGACTGGGCCTCGCGCAACCTGGCGCTGAACGGTTTCACCGGCAGCACGCACAAGCTGATCCAGGCCGATGCGCTGGAGTTCCTGCGCGGCGAGCGCGATCGCTACGGGGTGATCTACGTCGATCCACCGACCTTCTCCAACTCCAAGCGCGCCGAGGATTTCGACGTGCAGCGCGATCACGTCGCCCTGCTCATGGCCTGCGGCGACCGATTGGCGAACGATGGCGTGATCGTGTTCTCCAACAACTTCCGCCGCTTCGCGCTGGATCGCGCGGCGCTGGAGGAACGCTTCACCATCGAGGACTGGACCGCCCCCAGCATCCCGTTCGATTTCGCTCGCCGGGCCGACATCCACGGCTGCTGGCTGCTGCGTCCGCACGCGGTGGAGGGCGACGTGAACCCGTGGGATACCGCCCGGATCAAGCGCCGGTGAGGTTTCAGTGGGCATTAAGTCGGCGGGGCCGAGCATTCATCCCGCACTGACGGAGGCGACACATGACACGCATCAACGGCAAAACCAAAATGGCGGCAGTCGGACTGATGGTGGCGTCGGCGCTGGCGATGCCGCTGGCCGCCTCGGCTCACGGCCACGGCTGGGGTCGTGGCGGTGGCTACTACGGCGGTTATCACGGCGGTTATCACGGCGGGTATCACGATTATCGCGGCGGCTATTACGGCGGCTATCGTCACCATGGGGGCCACTGGGAAGGTGGTCGCTGGATCGCCGGCGCGCTGGTGGCCGGTGCGGTGGTGGGCCTGGTCGACGCGGCGGTGAATCCGCGGCCGGTCTACTACGATGCACCGGTGGTCTACAGCCGTCCGCGCACGGTGATTTACGAAGATCGCCCGGTGATCGAGCGTCGCGTGGTGCGGACCCGCACGGTGGTCTACGACGATGGCTACCCGACCCGGTACATCGGCGATGACGATGACGATTGAGCCACGTCTCTCGTGACATCAAAAAGCCCGGCTTCGCGCCGGGCTTTTTTTGTGCCGCTGCGGTGGCCGGCGGCTTGCTCAGGGCTTGCGCGTGGGCTGATCGGCGCCACTGCCGCTGCGTTTGGCGTGGGCCGACAACCGGTCGAACTCGGCCTTGTCGATGATTTGCACCGACTGGATCGCGCACGGCGGCTGGTTTTCCGAGTGCACCGTCTCGCCAACCTCGCCGCAGATGCGCGTGGCGTCGATGGCGGCATTCGAGCGGTTGGGACGGAAGATCAAGCCGGCCGGCCCCAGCCCGAGACGCGGGCAGTCGCTCTGCAGGTTGACGCGATAACGTTTCGGCCCCGTGCGCACGATGGCCGTGCGTCGGTCGACGATGTGCCATTCGTTGATCTGGTCGATGCGGATGCAGTCGCTGATCGGCTT
Organism: Dyella ginsengisoli; assembly: GCF_044904665.1. Lineage (NCBI taxonomy): Bacteria > Pseudomonadati > Pseudomonadota > Gammaproteobacteria > Lysobacterales > Rhodanobacteraceae > Dyella > Dyella ginsengisoli. The sequence goes on along the minus strand of NZ_JADIKM010000002.1, from coordinate 82,037 downwards.
GATGGGCATGCGGGCCTGCGGTGCAGCGGCCGCGGTGGCCGTGCCGGTGGCCACGACCAGGGCCATCAACAAGGCGGAAACGGGCAATTTCATGGGTCACCTCGTCATCGGGTTGCTGGAACTTCCATGGGACCGTTCGCACACGTGCGCCCGGCCTTCGCGCACTATCGGCCCCTGCCGTATCACAGGATCTGAACGTGCGCTGCGGCACCATCATCCGCTGATCCCCGTTGCCTCGGCACCCCGCATGACTATGCGCCTTCGCCGCTTCATCCCCGATCAGTGGGCCTCTCGCGGAGGCGCCTTGTGAGGCTGGCATCCGCGGCCGTCGCCGCCGATATCCAGCAGCGCTTCCACCGCGTCCGGCAGCGCACCGTCGCACTCGCTGCCCCCCTGAGTGCAGAAGACCTGATGGTGCAGTCGATGCCCGACGCCAGCCCGGGCAAATGGCACCTGGCCCACACCACCTGGTTCTTCGAGCAGTTCGTGCTGTCGCGCCGCGCCGGTCATGCGCCGCGGCATCCGGCATGGATGGTGCTGTTCAACTCCTACTACCAGTCGGTGGGTCCGATGCATGCCCGACCGCACCGCGGCCTGCTGTCGCGGCCGTCGCTGGCCGAGGTGCTCGACTACCGGCGTTACGTCGACGAGGCGGTCAGCGAACAGCTGCTGACCGGTGACGATCCGGACCTCGCCACGCTGGTGGAGCTGGGCTTGAACCACGAACAACAGCATCAGGAGCTGCTGCTCACCGACATCAAGCACGCGCTGTGGTGCAACCCGCTGCGGCCGGCCTATGACGAACGCGCACCGGCCGCGTCGTCGGCCGCGGTGCCGATGCGTTTTGTCGCCGGGCGCGAGGGGGTGGTCGAGATCGGCCACGGCGGTAGCGGATTCGCCTTCGACAACGAGACACCGCGCCATCGCGCCTTGCTGCAGCCCCACGCGCTGGCCAACCGGCTGGTGACCAATGCCGAATACCTTGCTTTCATCCATGACGGCGGTTACCGCGAGCCCGGGCTGTGGCTGTCCGACGGCTGGGCCACGGTGCAGGCCGAAGGCTGGCAACGGCCGCTGTACTGGCAGGACGACCTGGCCTGCGAGTTCACTCTGCATGGTGTCATGGCGTTCGATCCGGAAGCGCCGGTGAGCCATCTCAGCTACTTCGAGGCGGATGCCTTCGCCCGCTGGGCCGGCGCACGCCTGCCGACCGAGGCCGAGTGGGAATCCGCCGCGGCGACATTGCCGGTGCAGGGCAATCTGCAGGACGGCGGCCATTTCCATCCGCTGCCGGCACCGACCGATGGCAACGGTCTGCTGCAGATGTTCGGCGACGTGTGGGAATGGACCGCCTCGCCCTACGTCAGCTACCCCGGCTTCCAGCCGCTGCCCGGCTCGCTGGGCGAGTACAACGGCAAGTTCATGAACGGGCAGTGGGTACTGCGTGGTGGCTCGTGTGTCACGCCGTGCGACCACGTGCGGGCAAGCTACCGCAACTTCTTTCCACCTCACGCCCGCTGGCAGTTCGCAGGGATTCGACTGGGACACGATCGATGAATTCACAAGTAGCGGATTTTCGCGACGACGACCGTCGCCCGCCGGACAACCTGGTGCTGGAGATCGTCCAGCGCGGCCTGCGTGCGAGCCCCAAGCGGCTGCCCTCGTGGCTGTTCTACGACGAGCGCGGCTCGCACCTGTTCGAGCAGATCTGCGAGCAGCCGGAGTACTACCTCACCCGCTGCGAGATCTCGCTGATGCAGGCGCTGGGTCCGCAGATCGCGCAGACGCTCGGCCCGGACGTGCGCCTGGTCGAGTACGGCAGCGGACACGCGATCAAGACCGACATCCTGCTGCAGCAGCTCGCCGCGCCGGTGGCCTACGTACCGGTGGAGATCTCGCCCGAGCCGCTGCGCCTGAGCGTGCAGCGCCTCGCCGCGCGCTTTCCGCATGTGCCCATGCAACCGTTGTGCGCCGATTTCACGAAGCCGCTGCGCCTGCCGATCTCGCCGCGCGCCGCGCGCCGCACCGTGATCTATTTCCCCGGTTCCACCATCGGCAACTTCGATGCCGCCGAGGCGGCCACGCTGCTGCGCAAGATGCGCAGCGAGATGGGCGAGAGCGGCGGCATCCTGATCGGTGTCGACCTCAAGAAGGATGTCGCCCTGCTGGAAGCGGCCTACAACGACGCGGCCGGCGTCACCGCCGAGTTCACCCTCAACATGCTGGCCCACGTGAACCGCGCCACCGGCAGCGACTTCAACCTCGCCCGCTTCCGCCACCGCGCGCGCTACAACCCGATGGCCGGGCGCATCGAGACGCACATCGTCTCCACCGCCGAGCAGAACGTCAGCGTGGGTCGCCAGCTGGTGCGCTTTCGCGACGGCGAGGCGATGCAGGTGGAATACAGCTGCAAGTACTCGCTGGAAGACTTCGCAGCGCTTGCCCACCGTGCGGGCTTGGAAGTGCGCAACGTGTGGCTCGATCCCGAAGGCATGTTCAGCGTGCAGTATCTGGTGCGCGCGGGCGCGGCCGGCTGAAGTTGCCGAGAACCTTCTCGCCACCGGGGTGAGAGCCTGGCCGGGGCGTGATGCGGGGCCAAAGTGAGGGGGGCAGCGCGAAGTGCCGCCCTCATTCCGCTACACGGAAATTCCAGCACGTCACTCTGGCTGCAAGCGACGTTGACGCGATATCGGCTTGCCGCCGCTGGCAGGGCAAGTGAGAGGGTCCAGGCAGCGAGAGGGCGTTCCGACCCGACGCCTGCAACCTCACGCCGCATTCCCGCTTCCGGTATCGCGATGCCACACTCGCCTGTCACTCCAAGGCGCGTCGCATGCCCGACCACGCATCCCCCCGCATCGCCATCATTGGCGCCGGCATGGCCGGCCTCACGTGCGCACACCAGCTGCGCCAGCAGGGCTGGTCACCGGTGATCTTCGAGAAGAGCCGCGGCATCGGTGGGCGTCTGGCCACGCGCCGCACCGACAGCGGAGACGCGTACGATCACGGCGCGCAGTTCGTTACCGCCCGCGATCCGGCCTTTGTCGACCTGCTGGAAACCTTGCAGCGCTCCGGCGCCGCCGCCGCGTGGTCGCCGCGCCTGCCCGAGGATGCTCCGCATCCCGCACACACGTGGTGGATCGGTACGTCCGGCATGAGTGCGCTGGTCAGGCCGCTCGCCGCTCCGCTGGATATCCGCCTGCGCGCCACCGCAAGTTCACTGCGCCGGCACGCGGGTCGGTGGGAGCTGCGGCTGGCCGAGCAGGAACTCGTGGAAATCTTCGACGCCGTCGTCATCACCGCGCCCGCACCGCAGGCCGGTGCGCTGCTGGCCAATGTTTCGTCGCTCACCGACGCGCTGGATAGTGTCGGCATCGCACCGTGCTGGGCGGCAATGCTCGCCTTCGACGCGCCGTGGGACGTGCCGTTCGAGGCCGCGCGCTTCGACGCGGGCCCGATCGGCTGGATCGCCTGCGAGTCCAGCCGCGCCGGACTCGTCGGCCGCAGCGACCGCTGGCTCGTCCACGCCGCGCCACACTGGAGCACCGCTCATCTGGAACGCGCGCCGGAAGACATCCTGGCGCTGATGCGGGCGGCCCTGGCCGAACAGACGGGCGTGGTGCTGCCGCCGATGGCCTTTGCCCAAGCCCATCGCTGGCGTTACGCGATGACCACCCGGCCACTCGGCCAGCCGATGCTCGCCGATGTCTCCGCGCGCCTGTGGGTGGGCGGTGACTGGTGCCTCGGCGCGCGCGTGGAAAACGCGTTCCAGAGCGGGGCGGCGATGGCGCGGGCGATTGGCGCCAGCTTGTAGCCGGACGGCCGCAAGCCCTTGCCGGATCGCCTCAGGACGGCCGCCGCGCGCCGAGCATGATCAGCACTTCCTGCGCGCTGCGGATGCGCTCGGTGGTGCCGGGCAGGTCCAGCGTCACCTTCAGCTTGTCCTGGCCTTCCAGCTTGTAGACCCGCGGCAAGCTCTGGATCAGCTTGATGATCAGCAGCGGATCCACCTCGGGCTTCTCGCGGAACAGGATGCGCCCGCCGTTCGGGCCGAAGTCCAGCTTGCGGATGCCCAGCGGCGTGGCCATCAGCTTGAGCGTGGCCAGCGCGAACAGCGTCTTGGTCGGCTCGGGCAGCAGGCCGAAGCGATCGATCATCTCCACCTGCAGGTCACGCAGGTGCTCGTCGCTCTTGGCGCTGGCGATACGCTTGTACAGCGTCAGGCGCGCGTGCACGTCGGGCAGGTAGTCGTCCGGGATCAATGCCGGCAGGTGCAGCTCGACCTCGGTCTCGTGCTCGGAGCTGAGGTCGAAATCCGGCACCTTGCCGCTCTTCAGCGCGCGCACGGCGCGGTCGAGCAGCTCGGTGTAGAGGCCGAAGCCGATCTCCTGGATCTGGCCGGACTGCTCGTCGCCCAGCAGCTCGCCGGCGCCGCGGATCTCCAGGTCGTGGGTGGCCAGCGTGAAGCCGGCGCCCAGTTCCTCCAGCGAGGCCAGCGCTTCCAGCCGCTTCTCGGCATCGGGTGTCATCGACTTGCGGTCCGGCACCACCAGGTAGGCATACGCGCGGTGGTGCGAGCGGCCGACGCGACCGCGCAGCTGATGCAGCTGCGCCAGGCCGAAGCGGTCGGCGCGGTTGATGATGATCGTGTTGGCCGTGGGAATGTCGATGCCGGTTTCGATGATCGTGGTGCACACCAGCACGTTGAAGCGCTGGCGATGGAAATCCGCCATCACGCTTTCCAGCTCGCGCTCGGGCATCTGGCCGTGGGCGATGCCGATGCGCGCCTCGGGAATCAGCTCCTGCAGCTCGCGCGCGGTGCGCTCGATCGACTCGACCTCGTTGTGCAGGAAGTACACCTGTCCACCGCGCGACAGCTCGCGCTGAAACGCCTCGCGGATCGTTGCCGGATCCCATGCCGCCACGAAGGTGCGCACCGCCATGCGGTGCGCCGGCGGCGTGGTGATCAGCGACAGGTCGCGCAGGCCGGCCATCGCCATGTTCAGCGTGCGCGGGATCGGCGTGGCGGTCATGGTCAGCAGGTCGACCTCCGCGCGCAGCTTCTTCAGCTGCTCCTTCTGGCGCACGCCGAAGCGCTGTTCCTCGTCCACCACCACCAGGCCGAGGTTCTTGAACTTGATGTCCGGCTGCAGCAGCTTGTGGGTGCCCACGATCACGTCGATCTGGCCGTCGGCGAGGCGCTTGAGCGCCTCGTTGACGTCCTTGGTGGAGCGGAAGCGCGAGAGCACGTCCACCTTCACCGGCCAGTCGGCGAAGCGATCGGCGAAGTTGCGATAGTGCTGCTGCGCGAGCAGCGTGGTCGGCACCAGCACGGCGACCTGCTTGCCGGCGGTGGCGGCGGCGAAGGCGGCGCGCAGGGCGACTTCGGTCTTGCCGAAGCCCACGTCGCCGCAGATCACCCGGTCCATCGCGCGCGGTGCTGCGAGGTCCGCCAGCACCGCGTCGATCGCCTGTTCCTGGTCGGGCGTTTCCTCAAACGGGAAGCTGGCGCCGAATTCCTCCACCAGCTGGCGATCGACGGCCATCGACTCGCCGCCGCGCGCCTCGCGCTGGGCGTAGATCGCCAACAGCTCGGCGGCGACGTCGCGCACTTTCTCAGCGGCCTTCCGGCGCGCGCGTTCCCACGCATCGCCGCCCAGCGAATGCAGCGGCGCCAGCTCCGGTGCGGTGCCGGAGTAGCGGCTGACCAGGCCGAGCTGCGCCACCGGCACGTACAGCTTGTCGCCCTTGGCGTACTCGATGATCAGGAACTCGCCCTGCATGCCGCCGAGCTCCATCGACTCCAGACCCTGGTAGCGGCCCACGCCGTGGTCGACGTGCACGATCGGCGAGCCGATCGAGAGCTCGGTGAGGTCGCGGATGATCGCGTCCGGATCGCGCGCCTGGCCGCGCCGGCGCTTGCGCTCGCTGCGCACGCGCTCGCCGAACAGTTCGCGCTCGGTGAGCACGGTGATGGCCGGCTTGCTCAGCGCGAAGCCCTGCTCCAGCGGGGCGATGGTGATGGCGAAGCGGGTCTCTACTCCCTCTGCCCCGGCCTTGCGTGATGCGGCTCCCTCTCCCCCGGCCACGCCGGGGGAGAGGGTTGGGGTGAGGGGGCCGCTCTTGCTCTCGAGGTGAGCGGAGCCAGAAGCCCCCCTCACCCCAGCCCTCTCCCCCGACTGCGTCAGGGGAGAGGGAGCAGGCGCGGCCACTCCGAGGAATGCGCTCCAGCTCTCCACGTTCGTCGGCTTCATCCCCGCCGCCGCCAGCTGCTCGATCAGCGACTCACGCCGCCCCGCCGAATCGGCGGCGACCAGCACGCGGCCCTTGTAGCTGGCGAGGAAGTGTCGCAGCGACGTGCCGGGCTCCTCGCCCTTGCGGTTCAGCGGCACCTCGGGCGCCGGCTGGGTGCCGGCGTCAACGCTGTGTTCGTGGCCGGAGGGGACGATCTCCACGCGCAGGCGTTTGTTCCACTGCTCGCGCAATTGCTCCGGCGAGAGGTAGAGCTCGGCGGGCGGCAGCACCGGACGCTCGATGTCGTGCGCGCGCTGGTCGTAGCGTTCGGCGGTCTGCGTCCAGAACTGCTCGGCCGCCTCGCCGGCCCCTTCGCCCAGCACGAACAATGCATCGCTGGCGAGGTAATCGAACAGCGTGGCGGTCTGCTCGAAGAACAGCGGCAGGTAGTACTCGATGCCGCCGGGCGTCACGCCCTCCTTCATGTCCTGGTAAAGCGGACAGCGGCGGATGTCGATCGGGAAGCGCTCGCGCAGGCGCGTGCGGAAATCTTTGGCGGCGTTCTCGGTAAGCGGGAACTCGCGGCCGGGCAGCAGCTCCACCTTTTCCACCGGCTGCTGCGAGCGCTGCGTCTCCGGATCGAAGCTGCGGATCGACTCGATCTCGTCGTCGAACAGCTCGATGCGGTAAGGCTCGGCCGCGCCCATCGGGAAGATGTCGATCAGCGCGCCGCGCACGGCGAAGTCACCCGCCTCGGCCACCTGCGGCACGTAGCGGTAGCCGGCCGACTCCAGCCGGCGCTGCTCGGCCAGCAGATCCAGCTTCTGGCCCCTGGCCAGCATCAGGCCGGCGCCGGTGATGTGGCTGCGCGGGGCGATGCGCTGCATCAGCGTGGCCACCGGCACCACCAGCACGCCGCGGCTCACCGAGGGCAGCCGGTACAGCGTGGCGATCCGCTGCGAGACGATGTCCGAGTGAGGACTGAAGATGTCGTAGGGCAGGGTTTCCCAGTCCGGGAAGTGCAGCACCGGCAGGTTGCCGGCAAACAGCTTGAGCTCGTCCTCCAGCGCGGACGCACGCTGGGTATCGCGCGTCACCGCCACCAGCAGGCCGCTGTGCGAACGCGCCGCCTCGGCGATCAGCAGCGCGCGCGCGGAGCCGTGCGGCGGCGTCCAGTAGCGGCGCTGGCGCGGCGTGGTGGGAAGCGGCGGGTGGGTGATCGTGGGGCTGGAAGCGGGCATGGACTGGCGCGGGGCTCGTCGACGCGCGGGACGCGCGGGTAAAGCGCACAAGTGTACTGCGAGCGTGCCGGCGGGCCGGGCGGCAGCTTGCAGCCGCGTCCACCGCTGTAGGAGCCCGCTTGCGGGCGATGCCTTTCGCTCTGATTCGACATGCAGAGCCAAGAGCATCGCCCGCAAGCGGGCTCCTACAGGTGCGCGGCTAGAGCTTGAGCGAGATCTGTGCGGTGCCGGGTTCGTCGATGGCCGGTCGCCGCTGGAAGCCGAGCTCCTTGCACAGCTCCAGCATCGGGCGGTTTTCCATCAGCACGTAGCCCCATATCTCGTGCAGGCCGCGGCGGCGGCAGTCGTCGACCAGGCGCTGCATCAGCAGGGCGCCCAGGCCGCGGCGGCTCCAGTCGTGTTCCACCAGCACCGAGAACTCGGCGCTGTCGGCCGACTCGTCGACGTAGATGCGGCCCACGCCGCGCATCTCGGCCGGCTCCACCGACTCGTCCATCAGCACGAAGGCGGTCTCCAGCGCCGGATTGATGTTGCACAGGCGATGCGCCATCGAATCAGGCAGCTCGGACATCGCGTGCAGGAAGCGGCGGCGGATGTCTTCCGGCGATAGCCGCGTGAAGCAGCGCTGCAGCGCGGCCACGTCGTCCGGGCGGATGCCGCGCAGGAACAGGCTGCGGCCGTCGTGGGTGCGCACGGGCTCACCGTGGCTGGCGGGCGTGCCGCCGGCAAGGCGTGGAGCGAAGCGTTCCGCACTGCGCGGCGGCATCGCCCCGAGGGCGGCGGCGAGGGTAGTCGGGAGCATGGCAAGCTGGGCGTTCATGTCCATACTTTACCGTATTTAGTGCGATGCAGCATGAATGTCGGGCGCACTGGTATGGTCCGGCATCCGCCTTTGGAGCCTTGTGTGAGGCGGTTTCCCGGGCGTCCGTGCGATGATGGTTCTTCCCTTCCCGCCGCGCTGCGGCAACCAACCACAGCGGACCGCACCATGCCCCAGACCCTCGCCCAGCTCAGTCTTGTGGTGCACGACTACGACGAGGCCATCGACTGGTACGTGCGCATCGCCGGCTTCGACCTGAGGGAGGATACGCCGCTGGGCGGCGACAAGCGCTGGGTGGTGATCGCCCCGCGCGGTTCGCGGGGCACCGGTCTGCTGCTGGCGCGTGCGGTGACGCCGGAGCAGCGCGCCGCCATCGGCAACCAGGCGGGCGGGCGCGTATTCCTGTTCCTGGCGACCGACGACTTTTGGGGCGACTACCGCCGCATGCAGGAGGCCGGCGTGCGCTTCCTGGATGATCCGCGCGAGGAGGTCTACGCCACCGTGGTGGTGTTCGAGGATCTGTACGGCAACCGCTGGGACCTGCTGCAGCCCAAGGGTTGAGCCGCCCCGTCAGTCGGTGACGTCGGGCTCGAAGAAGCTCCAGCGGATGTCGGTGAACTCGACCTTCATCGCCGCTTCCACTGCGTTGATTGCATCGATCAGGCCGCGGTCGGAGCTGGCCGGTTCCATCTTCGCCTTCACCGCCACCATCACGTCCGGGCCCATCTGCAGGGTGATCAGGTTGAGCACCTCGGCCACTTCCGGGCGGCTCTTGAGGAACGTGAGCAGCTCGGCGCGGCGGCGCGGCTCCACGCCCTGGCCGATCAGCAGCGCCTTCACTTCCACCGCCAGCAGCACCGCCACCACCAGCAGCAGCACGCCGATGGCCAGCGTACCGATGGCGTCATACATCAGGTTGCCGGTGAGCATGGTGGCACCGATCGCCAATGCGGCCAGGCACAGGCCGAACAGCGCGGCGAGATCCTCGCCGAAGATCACCAGCAGCTCGCTGGAACGCGTCTCGCGGAACCACGTCCACAGCGGCTGGTCGCCGCGTGCCTTGTTCACTTCCTGCATGCAACCGCGCATCGAGATGCTCTCGGCGACGATGCCGAACACCAGCACGCCCAGCGCCAGCCACGGCCACTTCAGCGGCTCGGGATGGCCGAGCTTGTGCACGCCCTCGTAGACCGAAAACATGCCGCCCACGCTGAACAGCAGGATGGCGACCAGGAACGACCAGAAGTACATCGCCCGGCCCCAGCCGAGCGGAAACTCATCCGACGGCGGCCGCTTGGTCTGGCGGATGCCCAGCAGCAGCAGGCCCTGGTTGCCGCAGTCGGCCAGCGAATGCACGGCCTCGGCCAGCATCGCGCCCGAGCCGGTGACCAGTGCGGCCACCAGCTTGGACACGAAGATCGCGAAGTTCGCGCCGAGCGCGAGAAAGATCGCCTTGAGCGAATTGGCGTGGCCGGACATGCGGGCGTTCCATCACCGGATTGCGGCCGCACAGTGTAGCGGCGGCGCAGCTCCTTGCGCCGCGCCCTGGGGCTTCAGCGGATGCCGACGCCCAGGCCCACGCCGAAATGGACGTTGCTGCGGCCGGACCGCATCTCTTCGGCCGTCCAAGCGTGCGCTTGCGTCACGTTCACCAGCGGAAACACGTAGTCGGCCTCGCCGACCTTGCCCGCGCGGCTGCCGTTGAGCTTGCCGGCCACCGTGACCAGCGCGCCGTCGGGGTAGGCCATCGGTTCGACGAAACCGTGCATGACGGCAATGAAGCGCCCGTTGCCGGTATCGCCCACCTTCGGCCGCTGCGATGAATCGAGCGGGTAGGCCAGAATCTCGATCTCGCTGCGGTCGGCGAGGTTGTTGACGCCAACCACGCGGCCGCCCCAGATCACGCTGCCGTTGGCAAAGCGTTCCGGCGAGCGGGCCACCTCGAACGGCACGGCGGCCACCGCGTCGGGCGCGGGTTTGTAGATCGGTGCGGGCGCGCAGGCGGCCAGGGACAGCAGCGCGATCGAGGCAAGCAGGGGGCGGTGAAGGAGGCGCATGGCGGGATTCCTTGACGGGCGGCAGGATGGCACGGCGCTGACACGATGGATGTCCAAACGCGGCAGGCGCACCGCCGCACTGGACATGGGCGCAGCTTAGCGCGGACGGGCTGAACGCGGCGGCGGCGGGCGACGCGGCGGCGGGGCCGCGGCGATCGCCTCGGCGCTGTCGTTGGCCAGCCAGTCCAGCTTCCATTCGGCCGGCTGGCCCTGGCCGAGCAGCCGCGCCATCGCCCGCAGCGGCTCGCGCAGGGCCTGGTCGAGGTTCCACGGCGCGTTGAGGATCACCATGCCGGAGCCGTTGAGGCGCAGCGGCGAGTCGTCCGGATGCACCAGCAGCTCGGCGCGCAGCACGCGGCGGGCGATGCCGTGCTGCAGGCCGCGCAGGAACGGCTGCACCTGGCTGCGCAGCTTGATCGGGTACCACACCGCGTAGATGCCGGTGGGCCAGCGCTCGATCGCCCCCTTCAGTGCCTGCTCGATCAGCCGGTACTCGGCTTCCTGCGCCTCGTACGGCGGGTCGATCAGCACCAGGCCGCGCTTCTCCTTCGGCGGCACCAGCGCCTTCAGCGCCTCGTAGCCGTTGCGGTGATGCACGTGCACGCGCGCGTCGCGATGGAACAGCTCGCGCAGGCGCGCGGCCTCTTCCGGATGCAGTTCGCACAACTGTGCGCTGTCGCCCTCGCGCAGCGCACGGGCCGCCTGCAGCGGCGAGCCGGGATAGAGCTTCAGGCCGTCCTCGTTGCCGGGCAGGGCGAGGATGTCGTCCAGCCAGCGGCGCAGCAGCGGCGGCAGCGCGGCCGAGGCGGCGTCGGTGGCGCCCATGTCGGGAAACAGCAGGCGGTGGATGCCGTCCTTGTACTCGCCGGTCTTGCCCGCCTCGCGCCCGTCCAGCGCGTAGCAGCCGCTGCCGGCGTGCGTGTCGATGTAGGCAAACGGAGCGGGCTTGGTTTTCAGCGCCTCGATCAGCGCCAGCAGCACGGTGTGCTTGAGAACGTCGGCGAAGTTGCCGGCGTGGAAGGCGTGGCGGTAGTTCATGGCGATCACGGCGGGCCGGGTGCGCCAGTATACGGGGCGCCGCGGTGCCCGCCGGCCTACTCCACGATGCCGTGGTTTTCGGCGGTGCCCAGCAGCTCGGGCTGGGCCGGCTCGCGCGGGTTCCGGTGCAGCAGCGGGTGGATGAACACCGCGCCCAGGATCACCGCCACGCCCACGTAGAACCACGCGTGCAGCTCGCGCTGCTCGCCCAGCAGCACGATCGCCAGCACGATCGAATACACCGGCTCCAGGTTGGTCACCATCTGGATGCCGAAGGCGCTCAGGTGGCGCAGCGCCACCAGTGCCAGCGCAAACGGCAGCAGGGTGCAGCCGAAGCTCAGCAGCACCAGCAGCAGCGCATCGTGCGCGCCTGGCAGCACGAATGCACTCCCGGCATGGGGCATCAGCGGCGCCAGCGCAGTGAGGAACAGCGTGCCGGTACCCAGCTCCAGGCAGGTCACCGTGAGCGGATCGCCGTGATCCACCAGCCGCTTGTTGAACGCGCTGAACAACGCCACGAACAGCGCCGACAGCGCGCCCACCGCGATGCCCATGCGCATGCCGTGCGGCACGCCGCCCACCACCATCGCCACGCCCGGCACCACCGCCGCGGCGATGATCAGCTCGCGCGGGTCGAAGCGCCGCCGCGCGATCCACGGCTCGATGAAGGCGAGGAACACCGGCCCCAGCGCGATGCAGGTGGCGCCCACCGACGCATTGGACAACTTGATCGCCGCGTAGAAGCTCAGCCAGTGCAGCGACACCAGCACGCCGATGCCCGCATACGCCCAGCGCAGCGGCGCCGGCATCGCGCGCAGTCCGCGCCATACCCGCGGCACCAGCAGCAGCGACCCCGCCACCAGCAACATGCGCCACCACACCAGCGGTAGCGCCGGCAGCGAGATCAGCTTGCCGAGGATGGCGGTGAAGCCCCACAGCAGGACACAGAAATGGATCTGCAGGCGGGCCTTGCTGACGGGCTGCATGGGGCACGATGGCGCGGGGAAGGTGCGCCATTCTAGCGGCACCCTCCGGCTGGTATGACGCTGGCGGGGGCGTCGCAGAGCGATGGCCGCGACATGCTCTTGTGGCACATTGCCCTGGCCAATGTCGGCAGGGGAGGAGCCCATGGAGATGAAGCGAAGCGGGTTGGTCTGGGGCATGTGCGCTCTTCTGTTGCTGGCGGGCTGTTCCCGAAAGCAGGAAGTCGCGCCGGCTCCTCTCGCTGGCGAGACCGGAAAGGCCGGCGCCATGCTGGCCTATTCGCACATGCTGCGGATCGATCTCCCCGGTCCATCGATCGCCGGTCGCATGACCGAAGTTCGCGCCGCCTGCGAAAACGCGCGATTCGGTGCGTGCAACGTGTTGCGCATCGATCAGAGTGAGCACGGCGGATCGCTCACCGTGCGGATTGCGCCCGGCGGAGTGGAGCCGCTTTCCCGGCTTGCCGCACAGGGCGGACGCATCGGCTTCCGCCAGACCACGGCAGAAGATCTGTCCAGCGCCGTGCAGGACAACCGCCAGCAGCTCGCGTTACTGGAGAGCCACGCGCATACGCTGGAGGAATTGGCCGCCGGCAAGGATCTCTCGATCTCCGATCGCATTGCCCTCAGCCACGAGCAGGCCAGTGTGCAGCAGCAATTGCAGGCTCTGCACGCGACGGAAGCCACGCAACAGCGTCAACTCGATACCAATCGTCTCGAGCTGGATTTCCGCGATCGCGACATCGAGACCGGGCATGGCCGAATTGCCGAAGCGGCCGGCGATATGCTCGATCAGGCTGCGGAAGGCGTGGCGGACGTGCTGCGGATGCTTGGTTACGGGTTGCCATTCCTGATTCTCGCGTTTCCCCTCGCCCTGCTGTGGCGCTGGCTCTGGCGGCGGATGAGCCGGCGCGGAAACCGGGGATAGTCCGTCCGGGGGCGATGGTGGGTTAGGGATGCCCTGATCAACTAGGCGCAGGCGTGACCGGCTCTGTTTGTTCGCAGGCCACAGGGGTGATGGCGAAGGCAGACTGGCCGTCTGTTGAGCCGGCACACCGCACGCGGGGAGTGACCATGGACGGTCACGGCCTTGAGGAGCGAGGAAGGCCTGTGGACAAACAGAGCCGGCCCAATCGGCTGAATCTCACCATCAAAGGGGGCCGTCATGCTGCGCCACGAGGCTTGGACAGACGGCCAGTCTGCCCGGCGCCTCGCGACACACCCTGCCGGCCTTTTGAACATCATGCCGCCTACGTCTAGTTGATCAGGGCATCCCTAGGGCTGCGTACTCTTCTTCGGCTCGCTCACCCGCAGCTTGCCCGAGCTGCGCAGCTGGCCGAGCACGGTCTGGCAGGTGTTTTCCGGCTGGTCGTGGGTGGGCGAGATCAGCGCCAGCAGGGCGGCGGCGGGCGCGGCCACGGTGCCCAGCGCGATCGCCCCGCCGGCGCGCAGTGCCAGCGGGCCGGCCTGCACGCCCACGTCCGGGTGCTTGAGCGTGCCGCGCACGTACAGCGGCGAGCGCAGCGAGAAGATGCGCAGGCCCTTGGTCTGCGGCTTCACGTCCAGGTCCAGCGTCTCGCTGGCCATGTTGACCGTGCCGTCGACGCTGATCACCGCATCGTCGGTGTCGAACACGAACAGCCGCGTGCGGAACAAGCCGTCGGTGGCGGCCAGGTCGGTGGCCGCGCAGTTGATCTGCACCGTGCGGTCGCCGAACAGCTTGCCGAGGATGATGTTGCCCACGTTGAGGCCGGCGGTTTCCAGCAGGTTGCGGCTGATCGCCCCATCGTTCATCAAGAGCTTCACCTCGCCGTCGGCGCTGCCCAGCAGGGCGGCCACCGAATTGCCGCTGGCGTCGAGGTCGGCGCGGCCGTTGAGCTCGCCCAGGCTGGTGCGCATGGTCTCGAAGGTGGGAAACAGCGCCTTTAGCTTGAGGTGCTGCGCGGCCAGCGCGACGTGGCCCTGCATCGGCGTGCGGCGGCCGTCCAGCGCCAGCGTGCCGCGCACGTCGCCGCTCGCCACGCCGAAGCGCAGCGGATCGAGCGTCAGCCGGCCGTCGTCCAACTGCAGGTGGGTGCTCAGCGAGTCGATCGGCAAGGCCTCGCCATGCGCGATGCGCGCGGCGTCGAACTGCACGTCGGCATCCATGGCCTGCCAGCGCTCGGTGCGGAACCGCTTTGCCGGCAGCACCTTGTCGGCCCGCTGCGATCCGCCGTCGGCGCGCTGCTTGTCCTGCGCGTTGCTGTCCGCGCCGATCAGCGGCGCGAGGTCGCTGAATTGCAGCAGGGTGGCGTGCAGGCTGCCGGTGAGTTTCGGACGCGCGCCACCGGTGGTCACCGTGATGTTGCCGGCCAGGTCGCTGTCGCCCACGCGGGCGCGGAACGCGTCGTAACGGAACGTGCTGCCGCTGCCGCGGTGCAGCTCGGCGCGCAGGTGGCCGGCGGTGGCGTAGGGGCGCGTGTCGGGCAGGGTGAGGCCGAGCAGCGGATAGAGCTTGGCCATGCTGGAGCCGGCAAACCACAGGCGCAGGTCGAGCGCGCCCAGGTGCAACGGGTCGGTGAGCGTGCCGACCAGGACGATGTGCGTATCGCCCACCTGCAGGCGGGCCTGCAACGGGAACGGGCGATCGGTCTGGCGCAGCGCCAGCACGGCGCCGACGCGGCCGTGGCCGTTGGCCGGCGCGCCCTGGTAGGTGCCGGAGGCGCGCCACTCGAACTGGTAGCGGGTGGCGTTGGCGCGCGCGGCGGTGTCGTCGGCGTCCTTGTCCCGGTCGTCGCCGGCCAGCGCCTTGCCGCTGCCCGCGCCGGCGCTGCTGCGTGCCTGCGCGCGGGCGTCGTCGCTGGTCTGCGCCACGATCTGCGCGTAGGGGATGGCCTGCTGCAGCGGCTCGACGTCGATCGCCAGTCGGGCCTGCGTGACGGCGTCATCGAACGCCACCTTGCCGCGATCGAAGCCGACCTCGCCCAGTTCCAGTTTCCACGCTGAAGACGCGTGATCGCGCGGCGGCGCGAAGCTCCAGTTGTTGCGCGCCTTCGCATCGCGCTCCAGGTCGATGACGGGTTGCACCAGCCGCAGCGAGGGCACCACGAGGCGATGCGCCAGCAGCGGCAGCGGCGACAACCGGAAGCGCAGCGCCTTGAGCTGCGCGAACTGTGGCTGCTTCGCCCAATCCGGATTGCCGATGGTGATGTCGCGCGCGGTGAACTGTGGCCACGGCAGCAGCGCCTGCAGGCCACCGGCTTCCGGTTCGCGCTGCCACGCGACGCTCAGGTCACCGTGGATCACGAACGGCCGCCCGATCGCCTGGCTCACCTTGTCGTCGATGAAGGGCTTGAGCCGGTTCCAGTCGAACAGGGCCACCACCAATGCCAGCGTTATCACCAGGCCGAGCACGATGCCCGTCGTCCACACCAGCACCTTGCGGCTGCGTGTCATGGTATGTGCTCCCACACGATTCCGCCGCGCGAATGCGGCCGATCCGCACCTCTTACTTGATGCGGTGACAAAGTTTCGTGGTGATGGACCACGGCATGCCCGCTTTCAGCAACACCTGAGCCTGGGAGCGGGGCGCGCCTGCACTCGCGGGGGCGCGACGGGCACCGCGCCCGCACGCGGAGCGTGGCATGCTGCGCCGATCCCTTTCGAAGGAATCCCCATGGCCGGTCCACAAAGCATGGGTGGTCGCACCCACGGCGGCGGGCGTCGCGGCGGCGGACCGCACGAGCCGCCCCCGCCGCAGAGCCTGCGCGAGCGCTTCGCCGCGCTGCGCAACGTGCCGCCGTTCCTGGCCAGCATCTGGCAGACCAGCCGCTCGCTTACGCTGGCCAGCGTGGCGCTGCGTCTGCTGCGCGCGCTGCTGCCGGTGGCCACGCTGTATGTGGGCAAGCTGATCGTCGACGAGGTGGTGCGACTGGTGCGCGTGGGCGTGCCGCATGGCGATCTCTCCGCGTGGCTGCACGGCGGCGAGCTGGCGCATCTGGCGCTGCTGCTGGGGCTGGAGTTTGCGCTGGCGGTGCTGGCTGACCTGCTGGGTCGGGTGGTGGCGATGGTCGACTCGCTGCTGGGCGAGCTGTACGCCAACACCACCTCGATCCGCCTGATGGAACACGCCGCCTCGCTGGATCTCGAGGATTTCGAGGACGCCGACCTGCAGGACCAGCTCGACCGCGCGCGCCGCCAGGTGGCCGGGCGCGGCAGCCTGCTTTCGCAGCTGCTGCAGCAGGCGCAGGACATCGTCACCTTGCTCAGCTTCGCCGTGGGGCTGGCGGTGTACGCGCCGTGGTTGATCGCGCTGCTGGCGGTGGCGCTGGTGCCGGCGTTTCTGGGCGAGTTCCACTTCAACGCGCAGAGCTACGCGGTGAACTACCAGTGGACGCCGGAGCGGCGCGAGCTGGACTACCTGCGCATGGTCGGCGCCAGCGCGTCCAACGCGAAGGAGGTGAAGAGCTTCGGCCTCAACCCGTTCCTGATCGATCGCTACCGCGTGCTGTCGCAGGCCATGTATCGCGCCAACCGCGTCATCGCGCTGCGCCGCGCGGGCTGGGGCGGACTGTTCACCACCATCGGCACCATCGGCTACTACGCCGCCTACGCTATCATCGCGTGGCGCACGGTGCGCGGCGACTTCAGCATCGGCGACCTCACCTTCCTGTCCACCTCGTTCCGCCGCCTGCGCACGTTGATGGAGACGCTGCTGGTGGGCTTCTCGCAGGTGGCCGGCCAGGCGTTGTACCTGGACGACCTGTTCTCGTTCTTCCGCATCCAGCCGGAGATCCTCTCGCCGCCGAACCCGCGCCCGTTCCCGCGGCCGATGCGCGAGGGCTTCGTGTTCGAGGACGTGGGCTTTCGCTATCCCGACGCCGAGCGCTGGGCGGTGCGGCATCTCAACTTCACCCTGCGTGCGGGCGAGGTGCTGGCGCTGGTGGGCGAGAACGGCGCCGGCAAGACCACGCTGGTGAAGCTGCTCTCGCGCCTGTACGACCCGGACGAGGGCCGCATCCTGCTCGACGGCCACCCGCTCACCGAGTACGACCTGGAAGATCTGCGCCTCAACATCGGGGTGATCTTCCAGGACTTCGTGCGCTACTACTTCAACGCTGCGGACAACATCGCGGTGGGCCGCATCGAGGCGCGCGAGGATCGCGCCCGCATCGCCGACGCCGCCCGCCGCAGCATGGCCGACGAGGTGATCGCCCGGTTGCCCAAGGGCTACGCGCAGATGCTCGGCAAGCTGTTCAAGGGCGGCGTTGATCTGTCCGGTGGCGAATGGCAGAAGATCGCCATCGCCCGCGCCTACATGCGCGACGCGCCGCTGCTGGTGCTGGACGAGCCCACCGCCGCGCTCGACGCGCGCTCCGAGTACGAGGTGTTCCAGCGCTTCAAGGAGCTGTCCGCCGGCAAGACCGCGGTGATCATCTCGCACCGCTTCTCCACCGTGCGCATGGCCGACCGCATCATCGTGCTGCAGCACGGTGCGATCGAGGAGGTCGGCACCCACGAGCAGCTGGTCGCGGCCGGCGGGCATTACGCCGAGCTGTTCGAGCTGCAGGCCGCCGGCTATCGTTGAGCGGGGCACTGCACAAGGCGTTGCGCGTCATCACACTATTCGCCGGGATGACGGCTTGCGCAGACTTTGCCGAGCGGGGCACATTCAAGTTTCCGGGGTCGCCACCGACAAACCGCCATCAGGCAACGCGCTCGCGCGTGAGCCGGTGGCCGACGCGACGGTCCGACAGGGATGCCAAACCAGCGTGGTGGAGATCGACGTGATGCTTTCCATTTTCGTGCCGCTCAAGACCCGCATCCAGGCGCTGGCCCGGCAGTTCGCCGAACAGCTGCCGGAACGTTTCGCGCTGGACAGTCGCGAGACGGTGCGCATCGGCGAACGCGATGCGCCGGTGTTGCGCCACGGTGCCACCCTGCTCAACCTCAACTTTGCCGTGCCGGATCGTTTCACCGAGCACACCGGCGCCACGGCCACGCTGTTCGCCCGCAGCGGCGACGACTTCGTGCGCATCACCACCTCGGTGAAGAAGAAGGACGGCGGCCGCGCCATCGGTACCTTGCTCGACCGCTCGCATCCGGCCTGGTCGCTGCTGCTGGCGAAGCAATCGTTCACCGGCTACGCGACCATCTTCGGCACCCAGTTCATGACCCGCTACGACCCGATCCTCGACGGTCGCAGCGAGGTGATCGGCGCGCGCTACGTAGGGCTGGACGTGAGCGCCATGCGCAGCGTCGGCATGCCGCTGCGCATCGGCCTGGCGACCGCCGTGCTCAACGCCGCGGTGGCGCTGGCGCTTTATGTGCTGCTGCCAAAGGAAATGCGTGCCGCACTGCTGACGATGCTGGGGATCGCCGGCGCCGTCTCCGTGCTCGGCGTGTCCGCGGCGGTGTACCTGCTGGTTCGCCGCAACATCAGTGGGCCGATGAGCGAGTGCCGCACCGCCGCCGGCAAGATCGCCGCGGGCGACCTCAGCGCGCAGGTGCCGGTGGACCGGCGCGACGACATCGGCCAGCTGCTGCAGGCGATCAACGGCATCAGCGTCGGCCTCGCCGACGTGGTGACGAACGTGCGCCAGTCCAGCGACAGCATCCACACCGCCACCGGCCAGATCGCCGCGGGCACCGCCGACCTCTCGCACCGCACGCAGGATCAAGCCGCCTCGCTGGAAGAAACCGCCGCTGCGATGGAGGAACTCACCTCCACCGTGCGCCAGAACGCCGACAACGCGCGCGAGGCCGATGCGCTGGTGTCCGCCGCCGCCAAGCTGGCGAAGGAAGGCGGCGAACTGGTGGCCCAGGTGGTCACCACCATGGGCGACATCAAGGCCAGCTCGCAGCGCATCGAAGACATCGCCGGCATGATCGACGGCATCGCCTTCCAGACCAACATCCTCGCGCTCAATGCCGCGGTGGAGGCGGCGCGCGCGGGCGAGCACGGCAAGGGTTTCGCGGTGGTCGCCACCGAAGTGCGCGGCCTGGCCCAGCGCGCGGCCACGGCCGCCCGCGAGATCAAGCAGCTGATCGGCGATGCGGTCGCCACCGTCGATACCGGCGCTGAACTGGTGGATCGCACCGGCGACACCACCCGCCGCATCGCCGACGCCATCCAGCGCTCCGCCGGCCTGATGAACGAGATCGCCGCGGCCAGCGAAGAGCAGAGCAAGGGCATCGAGGAGATCGGCTCCGCCGTCGGCCAGATGGACGAAGCCACCCAGAGCAACGCCGCCCTCGTCGAAGAATCCGAAGCCGCCGCGCGCAGCCTGCAGGAGCAGGCCGAGCGCATGCGCCAGGCGGTGTCGGTATTCCGCACCGCCGATCAAGTGCAGCGCGCGCCCTGAGGTTTCGGGGCGCGGCAGCGGGGCTTACTTCGTCGCGTCGATATCGCGCGTGGGCACGCTGATGCTGCACAGGTCGATCTTGCCGGCCGGCCGCGTGTAGAACGCATCGCGGCGGTTGCGCTTGGCCTCGATCAGCGCGGCGAAGCTCGGGCTGCCGGTGCGCAGCACCTCCACCTGCGGGCGCTGTGCCGTCGGCAGGTCCGCGGCCAGCGCCACCGACACGATCGCCGTGCGCTGCTCAGGCTTCTCGTAGAAGCCCAGCGGTCCGGTGCCGCGGGGCAGGGCGGACAGGTACTCCATGCCCTCGATCACCCGCCCGGCCACCGCCAGATTGCGGTCTAGCCCGCGCGGCGCCTGGCCGATGATCGCGTACAGCGAGTTGCCGTTGCCGGTGGTCGGGCCCACGTCACGCGCCACGCCCACGGTGCCGTAGCAGTGGGTGATCCACTCCTCCTTGCTGGCCGGATCGCGCGCCACCGGAAAGCCCTCGGAGAACCCCACCTGCGGCGCGTACACGTCGCCGTCCGGCAGGCGGGTGAACTCCAGCTTCGGATCGAGCGGACGGGTGAACTCCGGCGGCAGCGTCTTCTTCGCCGTGCCCAGCGGCTTCATCTTCGAGCGGTCCGCGTTGTCGTCGTCGTTGGGGTCGCCCCACTGCGTGACGAAGTTGTCCTGCACGCGGATCACCGCCAGTCCGTCGAAGTAATGCTCATGCGCCATCGTGCGGATGTTCGCCGCATGCAGCGGCGAAAAATCCGGCGCCAGCTCGATCAGCACGCGATGCCCCCCGGCCAGCGTCATCACCAGCAGGTTCTGCGGATCGGGCCTGCGCCACTCCGCCGGCTTCGACGCGGCGAGAATCTCCTTCGGCGTCAGCGAGGGCTTCGGCTTGGCCTGGTCGGCCAGCGCGGGCAGCGATGCGAGCAGGCAAGCGGCGAGGGCGAGTGCAGTCGGGCGAAAGCGAGTCATGGCGTCCCCTGAGGTGGCAGCAGTGCAGGGATGCGACGTTAGCAGACGCCCGGGGCGCAGCGTCATTTGGAGCGACGGATGTCTCCCGGCGAGGCCTGGACCGGCAGCGTCTATCTCTTCGGTTCTTTCGGCGGGAACTTGCCGAGAATCGCCTTGCACTCCGCGATAATGCCCGGCAGGAAGGTCTGGTCCAGACATTCTGTATAGGTATGGGATTCCGCCAGCTGATTGGGTGTCAGGAAAATTCTTACCTTGATATGGCCACCCGTCAGCGCCCGCAGCGAAACGTCCAGATTTGGCTCCATGCATTCCAGTCGAGCCTCCCCGTGCAGGCTCCGGTAAAGAACTTCGAGCTGCTCGATCAGCATCTGGATTTCGCCGAGATGGACGATCGGTCCATCCGCGCGGACAGAGGTACCCGGTGACCGACACTCAGCGGTGACATTGAGCCAGTTGCCGTCCCAGTAGTCCTCGGATTCGGGAAACTGGCGGTTGTGGACCCATAGCCGAAGTCCCGCGATCCGGAGATCCGGGTCGCCGAGGGTGTCTCTGCTGCGAGCGTCCATGCGGTGTATTCCTGGCTTCGATAGGGGGCTTGGCGACCTTCATGCGTCGCGACCGGGCGGCAGGGCGAGAGCATGCGCAGCCGGGGGGGCAGGATCACTTATTTCGTGCCCGGAAGGTAAGCAGGTCGATGCAGGTCGCGCTTGGCGTTGTATCGCCACGTTGGACGATCGCGAAAGAACTTCGGCGCCCCGCGGATAGTGCGTCCCGATGCGGCTACGTAGATTGCGGCCCGGACCGGCCACATCGCCGCGCCTTGGCTCTGGAAAGCGCACCTTATCCGGTCCGGGCCTATCCGGCCCGCAAGACCGCCCAGGCGGCACCGACAATCAGCCACGCCGCACCCGTGAGCATGGCCGCGCACATCGCCTGACGCCGTGGCCGCGCAGCCTGCGCGTCGCGGGAGGTGGGGGCCAGCACCGCAGCGGCGGACACCACCACCACGCTGAGCCCCACAAAGCTCCACGCGATCCAGCCCGGAAGCACCACGAAGGTGTCGTGGTAACTGCCGGCCAGGTGGACATGCCAGGCGAGCGTGGCGCCGAACAGCAGCGCGACCGTCAGGAGCGCGGCGCCGATAGTGAGGAGGGTGGTGCCGCTGAATGAATGCCTCGACTTCATGGCTGACGATCCCTATGGCTCGAACAAGGGGAGGTGCGTACAAGTAAGTGAGTTCTGAGCCTTTCAGGCGGGTGTCGATTTCCTGCGCATCCCTTCGGCTGCGCGGCACGCGGCGCGGGCGCTGCGTACGCTTTCCAGCCGCGCGGCCTGAGCATCGCTGAGCGGGGCATGCCCAGCCCTCCTGAGCAGCTTCTCGAACAGGTACCCCGACCGGAGGAAGTACGGGCGGAGCTCGACGAAGCAGATCGCCGTCTCCATCGTCTCCGGGTCGCCCGCGGCCAGTCGTTCGAACGCTCCGGCGAGTCCACCGGGGAACGCCAGCTGGTCGTAGCGGGTATGAAACTCCTGGCAGGCACGTTGCCATAGCTGGCGTTTTGCCTCGCTCTGGTCGCGCTCGCGAACGGTCTCGCGTATGCGGGCATGCAGCCTCGCGATCTCGTCCGCGTTCCTGCGGATCTGCGCTTTCAGGCGGTCGGTGGCATCGGTCATGGCGGCGTCAGCAGCTTGGTCATGGGGACGCAGGCCAGGGTGACGCCTAGGGACGAGCGATAGGTGGATGTGGCCTCGCCGGTGAATCCGAGGCGCCGATAGAACGGAGCCGCATTGAGGGTGGCGTCGAGATGGATGGAGGTCAGGCCGGCCGCCTGCGCAAGACACTCGAGGTGGTTCATCAGTGCTCGCCCGACCCCGTGCCCCATCCAGTCGGGCCGTACGAAGATCGCATCGATCTTGCCGGAGGCGAGGTCGATCATGCCCGTGCCCACGATGCGGCCGTCGATCTCTGCAATGTGAAATGCATCAGCCACGCGGAGGGCAAACGACTCGGACATCTCGCCTGAGGTCCAGATCGCGAGGTCCTGTTCGGCGTAGTACGCCGCGCACTGGGTAAGGGTCGCCTCGCGCCGGATGGCGAAGGCGGTGGGTGCGTCTGCGAGGGTGGCTTTGCGGATGCGTATGGCTTCCACCGAAGACAATTGGCCACGTTTACGTCGGTCATCCATGGAATAACCTGACTCCATTAGTTGGCGATGGCGCAAAGCTGCCATGCCGGCGGATGCATGGGGCGACGGGTGGCGCGGTTTCGCTGCCGCACTTCTGGTGGCGAGTGCTGGGGCATGACGATGGGCGCCGCTTGGCCTTATTACCTGCATGCTGCCGGCTTGAGGTTGGCCGGCTCCGGAATCGCCAGATACACCGTGCTCCACAACTGCGCCGCGTTGGATTCGTCCGCATCCTTGCCGCTCGCGCCGAAGGCGGCGACCTGGTAGCGGCCGTCGGCGTAGCGCCAGGACCACAGTTCCGAATTGCTCATGTCGCGGGTGGCGTCGATGGCTTGCCACAGGCAGGCCTGGGCGCCTTGCAGGTGCTTGCGGGTGGCGGCGGGGAGGTCGGTGCGGGCGAGCTGGCGGGCGAGGCCGGCGGCGGTGAGCGCCTGCTGCCACGACCACACCACGGTGCCGTGGTAGGCGCCGGGGCTGAAGCGGGCCTGCTCGGGAGCGGACGCGAATGCGGGGTTGGCCACCAGCATGCCGACCGGCGTCATCAGGCCGGCGGGGAAGGGGCGGCGCAGCAGCTCGGCTTCGGCATCGAGCTGCGTGGGGCTGGGCTTGCCGAACAGCAGGGCGTAACCGCCGTCGCTGTTCTGCACGCGGATCGGCTGGCCGCTGGCGTCCAGCGACAGTGCCTGGAACTGCACGGGCTGGTCGCCGATGGCCTTGAGTGCTGGTGTTGCCGGCACGTCCATCGCCTTGGCGTAGGTGGTGATGGCCTGCCGGGCGGCGGCGCTGTCCACGGTGACGGTGAACAGTGCGGGTGCCTTGTCGCGCCACACCGCGGCGGCATGGGCGAGGCCGGCGAGCATCGCCTTGTCCTGCGCGTTGGCGTACGGCGCGAGCAGGCCGCTGCGGTACAGCGCGCTGGCCGCGTCGAGCGCGGCGGGAATCAGGATCGCGTTGACGTCGTAGGCGTAGCGGCCGCCGCCCAGGCCGTCGTTGCTGTCACGCCAGTCGCCCACCGGCACGCCGGGCTTGAGCGAGACGAGGTTCGCCGCGGTGGGATCGGCCGCGAAGGCCCGGGTTTGCGCCGCGACGTAGCGCAGGTTGCGCATCAGCGCGTCGCCCGCGTGGGCGTCGCCGAGCTTGCTGGCGAGAAAGGCCTTGGCACGGCCGCGGCCGCGTGCGTCGTCCAGCAGCCAGGCCTGCGTCACCGGGCCGAGCAGGTAATCGCTGTCGACCATCTTGTAGTCGTACACCGGCGCGTCGGAGCGCGAGCCGTCCTGCTTGAGGTGATCGAGGATGGCGAACTCGCCGATGCCTTCCTCGTGCGCCACCTGGCCATCGGGCGACAGGCGCTGCAGCACCGAGCGCAGGCCCGTCTCCACCGCCGCCGGCTGCAGCGCGGGCATCAGCAGGCGCACCGACATCAGCGTGTCGCGGCCGAAGTAGGTGTCGAATCGCCACGAGCCGGCGAGGTACTTCTCGCGGTAGCTGAGGAAGGCCAGCGCCTCGCGCGCGGCGCGGTCGTCCCGCGCGGTGTCGTTGAGCAGCGCGTGGCCGGACACCGGGGTGAGCGGGGTCTCGCCGGAGAGTGCGGTGATCTTCAGCGTGATCGAGCCGTCGTTGGCGGCGACGAAGCGGCCGTCACGCAGTGCACCGTGCACGGCGGTGAGCGAGAGCGCGTAGCCGGGCGCGCCATCGAGGCGATCGCGCGACCAGGCGAGTGTGTTGCCATCGGTGCCGGCGCTGGTGAGCACGTCCTTCGGCGCAGTGCCCTGGCCCTGGTAGTCGCGCAGCACGCGGATGCTGGAGAGCAGCGCCTGCTTCGGCGCCAGCGTCGGCGTGTGCAGCGTGGCGGTAAAGCGCACGCCGTGCAGCGGGCGGCCCTTGGCGTCGGCCTGCGTCAGCGGCGTGGCCGGGCCATCGAGCGTCCACGTGGCCGGTGCTCCCACCGGATCGAACCACAGCCCCACGCCGCTGTTGCCGGCCGGGAAGGCGACGATCACCCGCGGATCGGTGCCCGAGCGCAGCACGATGTGCGCGGCGACGTCGCCCTGGCGCACGAAGCGGTTGAGGTTGAGCCCCTCGCTGCGATCGAACGTTTCCGGCGTGGCGCCGTGCGCGAGTTGCGCCGCGCCCAGCATCGTCCACACGCCCGCCATTACCACCCACTGCCTTGCACGCATTGATCCGGTCCTCGTCGCTGGAAGCGTTCTGCATCCTAGCGCCCACGCGCTCCGGTGTGGCGCGACGCTGCAAACGCAGCGGCCCGGGATGCGGGGCATCCCGGGCCGCGAGGGGCAACGTGTGTCAGTGGATCACGACCAGAGCGTGCGGCCGAAGAACGTGAGCGTGCGATCCCACGCGTGCTCGGCCCACACCGGGTCGTACTGGGTGCGGCTGATGCGGCCCGGCCCGGCGGCCGTCTCGTTGCCGAATGCGTGGTAGGCCAGGTAGCGGTGGAACTCGACGCTCACGCCGGCGTCCTTGAGCTTCGTCTCCAGCTTGTCGACGTTCTCGATCGGGAAGAACTCATCCTGCGTCGCCCAGTGGCCGAGCACCGGCGCGGTGATCTTGCGCGCGTCGATGTATTCCAGCGGCGGCATGCCGTACCAGGTGGCGCCGGCATCCACCGCCACGCCCTGGCCGAGCGCCAGCACCGTCAGCGCACCACCCATGCAGAAGCCGGTGAGGCCGACCTTGCGCGAATGCTGGCGCAGATACGCCACCGCGCCGGCGATGTCCTGCGTGGCGGCATCGGCGAAGTTGAGGCCTTCCATCAGGTGGTGCGCCTCCTCTTCTTCCACCGTGCTCTTGCCGCGATAGAGATCGGGCACCAGCGCGAAGTAGCCGCAGCGCGCCAGCCGATCGGCGACGCCGCGGATCTGGTCGTTCAGTCCCCACCATTCCTGGATCACCACGATGGCCGGCGCGCCCTTCGTCTGCGCCGGCGTGGCCAGATAGCCCTGCACGTCCTTCCCGTCGGGCCGCTTGAAACTCACTGTGGAACCGCTGTGTGTCGTCACGACATGTCTCCTGTGTGGGGTGGAGTGGCAATCGAGACTCGCAGCGGTGAACACGCGCCGCGAGCGGCCTTTCAGCGTAACCCATGGGCGCGGTGCGAGCGCCGCGGTGGGATGTCGCCTTGACCGATGCGCGAGCGCAGACGCCCGGGATCCCGCGCCGCCTGCTTTAGCCCTCTCCCCTGAGCTTGCTCGGGGGAGAGGGTTGGGTGAGGGGGCTTTGGATGTCGCTGGCTCCCGGGCGTTGCGGTTGTCGCCGGAAAACGAAAAGCCCCCCTCACCCCAGCCCTCTCCCCCGAACGATAGAGCTGTTCAGGGGAGAGGGAGCAAGGCGCGGGCTCCGAGGTCCGCAGTTCGCATCGCCCCATGACTTCATACCCATATACTAGTCATAACTTCGCACTATGCTTCATCCCGACACAGGTAGCAGGGCGGGCATGTCGTGGATGAGGACGTCGTCAGTGCGCTGAAGAAGTTCCAGAAGGAGCTGTCGGCCGGCACCGTATCGCTGGCCCTGCTCGCCGTGCTTGGGCGGTCGCGCCAGCCGATGTACGGCTACCAGATCGCCAAGCGGCTGGAGGAGGCGGGCGAGGGGGTGCTCGCCGGCAAGCAGAGTGCGCTGTACCCGGTGCTGCGCAACCTGGAGGCGGCGGGGCTGCTCGCCAGCGAGGTGGAGCCCTCCGTGAGCGGGCCGCCGCGCCGCTATTACCGCATTACCAAACCCGGCCGCGAAGTGCTGCGCGAGTGGATCGCTGCATGGCACGCCACGCGCGATTCGGTGGACCGGATTCTTGAGGGAGAGCTGTGATGACTGCACCACGCACGATTGCCGATTACCTCGCGCAGCTGCGCGATGCGCTGCGCGGCGCGGACCCCGCGCTGATCCAGGACGCGCTGTACGACGCCGAGGAGCACCTGCGTGCCGAGCTGGCTGACCAGCCCAACCGCAGCGAGGCCGAGATGCTGGCCCAGGTGGTGGGCAGCTACGGCGCGCCGGATGAGGTGGCGGAGATCTATCGCGACCAGGAGATCAAGATCCAGCGCGCTCTGCGCCCGCCACTGGCGCCGAAGCGCAACTCGCTGATCGGCCGCTTCTTCGGTGTGGCCGCGGACGTGCGCACCTGGGGCTCGCTGTTCTACATGCTGCTGGCGCTGGGCACCGGCATCGCCTACTTCGTGCTGGTGGTGGTGGGCATGTCGCTGTCGGCCGGCCTGTCAGTGCTGATCATCGGCGTGCCGTTCATCGTGCTGTTCTTCGGCACGGTGCGGGTGCTGGCCCTGATGGAAGGGCGCATCGTGGAAGCGATGCTCGGCGTGCGCATGCCCAGGCGGCCGCCGTATCCGTCGTCGGGCACCACGCTGATGAAGCGCATCGGCGCGATGTTCACCGATCCGCGCACCTGGACCACGATGTTCTACATGGTGCTGATGCTGCCGCTGGGCATCGCCTACTTCACGCTCACCGTGACGCTGATGACGGTCGCGCTGGGGTTCATGGCGGCCCCGTTCGCCCGGCTGATCAATGTCGGCGACATCAATCGCGCGTTCGTCGACGGCACCATCACCGTCGACTGGGGCTTCGGCCCGCACGTGCCGGGCTGGAGTGAGTTGATTGCGATGGGCGTGATCGGCGTGCTGCTGTTCTTCACCACGCTGCACCTGGTGCGCGGGCTGGGCCGGCTGCAGGGCCAGCTGGCCAAGCACCTGCTGGTGGCGAGTGCGGCGGGTCAGTGATCGACGCCTTGAACCGTGCGGGCAATCGCTCACGGCGAGCCTGACTGAGCTGCGGCGGGCGCCAGCGCATCGACGAAGCGCTGGCGCCCGCTACACCAACCCCAGATCCCCCGGTGCGGCCTGCGGAAACACCGATTGCAGCTGCTCGCGGCGCAGGCCCCACAGGCGCGCCATCAGGCCGCCGAGCACGTCGCGGTAGTTGTTGAGCACGGGGTAATCGCGGTTCTGCAGCAGGTTGGCCTGCGTCACGGCCAGCTGCCGGCCGGCGATCTGTCCGCCGCGCACTTGGCCGCCTAGCACCCAGTACGTGGTGCCGTGGCCGTGGTCGGTGCCTTTGTCGCCGTTCTCGCGGAAGGTGCGGCCGAACTCGGAGAGGACCACCACCGTGGTGTTGTTCCACTCGTCGCCGAGCGCGTCGGCGTAGGCGGCGAGGCCTTCGCCCAGGTTGCGCAGGTTGTTGGCCAGGCCGCCGGTGACGCTGCCCTGGTTGACGTGGGTGTCCCAGCCGCCGACGTCGACGAAGCCGAGCCGGTACTTGTCGCGCATCAGCGTGGCAATGCGCCGCGTCTCGCTGGCGAAGTTGCGTGCGCTGGGCGCGCCGCGGCTGGCGGCGACCATCTCCTGCATCAGGTCCTCGGTGACGTTCTTGCGCAGGGCGAGGCCGTCGGCGGAGGCCGCGGCGAGCGGCGTGCCGCGGTACATGCTGGCGAGGATGTCCGCCTGGCGATCGTTGAAGTGCGCCCTGGTGTTGCCCTTGAGCGAGATGTTGGGGATGTCCTTGGCGGCGCCTTGGAAGCTCAGCGGCAGGTTGCTGGTGAAGGCGATGGCCGGCGTGCCGTTGAGCAGGCCGGAGAGGCGCGCCATGAAGCCGGAGCGGTAGTTGCCGCTGTGATCCAGCGGCTCGCCGCGTTCGATGTTGTCTTGCGTCTCGAAGTGGCTGCGCGAGAGGTCGTCGGTGCCGGCGAACGGCACGAAGGCCACCTGCTTCTTCTGCCACAGCGGGTAGATCGAATCGCGCAGCACCGGGTTGAGGCTCCAGTGGCTATCCAGCGGCAGGGCGCTGTCCGGACTGTTGGCGTCGGGGCGGGCGATCGCCAGCGTGGGGCGCGACTCGTAATAGAAGTCGCTGCCGGTAGGCACCAGCAGGTTGTTGCAGTCGTAGCCGCCGCGCAGGAACACCAGCAGGAAGCGCGGCGTGCTGGCGGGTGCGGCGAACAGGCGGCCGGAAAACGACAGCGCCGGTGCGGCGAGCGCGGCAGCGGCGGTGGCACGGAGAAACTGGCGACGATCCATGAGGTGGGCCTCTTCTCTCAGCGGTAATTGAAGTCGGGCGAGGAGAGCAGGAAGGTGTTCCACTCCTGCGGCGAGTTGGCTTTGGCCAGCGCGGCCTGCGCGGCGGGCGACAGCCAGGGCGCGATGGTTTCCTCATAGAGCGGCCCGTTCAGCGCTGGCGGCGCGGGGTGCATGCGCGGCGGCACCGGGCCGGTGCCGTCGTCATCGGCCTCGAACAGCCGGCTGCGGCCGCTGCCGATCATCCCCGCGATGTCGAAGCGCTTGGCCATCTGTCCCGAGCCGGACCAGCTGGCGCTGTCCAGCGGCCAGCCGTCCGGCGTGATGCGGCCGTACACCGGCTCGCCCATCTGCTGCAGCGCGCCGACCAGCGGCTGCGCGTTGCCGATCGGGCGGCCGTCCAGGCTCACGCGCATCGCCGAGACGAGGAACTGCATCGGGTCCTTGAACTTGCCGCCGGCGGTGGCCGTGAGTTCCTTCGAGGTGAACAGCGTGCGCAGCACGGCGGCGATGTCGCCGTCGGTGCGCTGGAAGGTTTTCGCCATCGCGTCCACCAGCGCGGGCGGTGGATCGTCGGCCACGAAGTACTGCGCTAACTGCCGAGACACGAAACGCGCGCAGGCCGGCTGGCTGACGATCAGGTCCACCGCCTGTTCCACCTCCTCGAAGCCGCCGCCGCGGATGCGGTGGCCGAGGAAGGTCTTGTCGCTGTCGTCGTGCCGGGCCGGGTTGAACTCGAACAGCCCGCGCTGCACCACGCCGGGACGCGTGCCGCCGAAGCGGCCGAAGCGACCGAAGCGTCGTCCGCCCTCGGCCTGGCGCGGGCGCGCCACGCCCACCCCGGTCAGGATCAGCGCCAGCTGCTGCACATCCTGCTGGGTGTAGCCACTGCCCACGCCCAGCGTGTGCAGCTCCATCAGCTCGCGCGCGTAGTTCTCGTTGACCTTGCCCTTGGCGTTCTGCGCGTTGTCCAGGTACACCAGCATCGCCGGGCTTTCCAGCGTGGACATCACCAGGTCGCGGAACTTGCCCAGCGCATGCGGGCGGATCACGTGCTCCTCGTAGTCGGCCGCCAGCAGCTTTACCGGCCCCTTGGCGCCGTACACGCTGAAGTGGTTCAACCAGAACCACACCATCTGCTCCTTCAGCGGATTGCTGCCGTAGATCGCGTGCAGCAGCTCGGCCTGCTGGGCCTCGCGCAGCAGCTGGCGGCCGTCCTTCTGCGCGGCCTTCTTGGCCGCTACCTTGGCGTCGCCGTCGGGCATCGCCTTCACCTGCTTCAGCGCGTCGCGGTAGCGCTTCAAAAGCTCCAGCGGCGGCGTGTTGATGGCGTCGTAGCTGTCCAGCAACTGCTGGATGGGCGGCGGCAGCGTGTCGTCGCGATCGGCTAGTGCTTGATCGAGCCAGCCGTCGCGGCCGAGCTGGCGGTAGCGTGCCAGGGTGGCGCTGTCCACGCCGAAGCTTGCCCGGCGCAGCCAGGCGATGTCGTCATGGGAGAGCGGGGCGCCCGTAGAGCTGGCGAGCCCGGGCGTGGCGCCGGCCGCGGCCAGCAGCAAACCAGCGGCGAGCGAGGCAAAGGTGCGGCGCATGCGAAGCCATCCGTGCAGTGGGCGATGCGATCGTCAACGCGGACGCCGCGCTGCGGTGTACCGGGTCGCGCTGCCGCGTCCGCCCCATTCAGCCTTCGCAACACCTTGCGCCCCTGTAGGAGCGGCTTCAGCCGCGATGCTCTCCCCGCAAGTCCGACGAAAGCCGCCCACCCGACGCGCTCAAAACTCCTCCACAAACTCCACCACCATGCCACGCTCGCGCCCGATCGCCTCGGCCACGTTTTGCACCGCATCCACGCGGTTGGCGTTGGAGGCTTCCACTTCCACGTAGTAGATCTTGCCCTCGCTGTCGTCCACCAGTTCGCTGGAACTGGAATCGTCGCGCATCGTGGGGGTGAGGTCGTCCACCTCTTCCACGTGCTCGATGCCGTCGAGGCCGTGCAGGGCGTTTATCACGGCGTCGGCGTCTTCGCGGCTGCCGATCAGGCGCATGCGGACCATGGGCATGGGTGTTCTCCTTGTGGCGGAGTGACCATGCTGCGACGGCCCGCGTGGGCGCCGGGTGATGCCGGCGCGACGGCGGTTACCATGCGCGTTGACCGCCAGGATGCCCGCCGTGCCCAAGACCTACGATCGCGCCTATTTCGACAAGTGGTACCGCCACCCGGACCACACCGTCGCCTCGCCCGCCGAGTTGCGCCGCAAGGTGACGCTGGCCGTGGCCCAGGCCGAGTACTACCTGGGCCGCCCCATCCGCAGCGTGCTCGACGTGGGCTGCGGCGAGGCGCCGTGGCGCGCCCACCTGCGCGCGCTGCGCCCGGACGCAAGCTACCGCGGGCTGGACGCCAGCGAGTACGTGGTCAACCGCTACGGCCGCAGCCGCAACATCGGCCTGGCCACCTTCGGTCAGCTTGAATACCTGCGCTTCGACACCCGCTTTGATCTGATCGTCTGCACCGACGTGCTGCACTACCTCAAGCCCGCGGAAATCCGCGCCGGTCTCGGCGGCATCGTCGACATGCTCGAAGGCATCGCCTTCCTCGAAGTGTTCACGCGCGCCGACGACCCCGCCGGCGACATGCACGGCTTCGTCGCCCGCACCCCGCAGTGGTACCTGCGCGAGTTCCAGCAGGCGGGATTGCTGCCGTGCGGGTCGCATTGCTACCTGGGGCCAAGGTTGGAGCGGCGGGTGGCGGCGTTGGAGAGGGCGCAGGTGGTGGCGGGGTGAGGTGCGGGGGATGTTTGCTGTCGACCCGGAGCTGCTGTTCGCGGCACTCTTGATCCGCCACACAACCCAGCGGAGCTAAGTCACTTCGGGTAGTGTCTAAGCAGTCGATGGTTTCCCAAGGCGGGCTAATCCACGACAGACCAAGCCTTCATCTGATAACGAGCGTGATACTAGGGGAAGTGGATGACATGGATTACTACTGAGCAGGCTGATCTGTTGGCGCGGTTTCGATTGGCGCAAGACAGCCTCCTCTTCCAAGCCGCCGACCTATCCTTGGCTTCACTCGGCCAGATGGTCGAGACGAACGCTATCGACATCGCTCCCTCCTACCAGCGCCGTCATCGTTGGCCGGCTGAAAAGCAGTCTGCGCTTATCGAGTCGTTCTTGCTCAATATCCCCGTTCCGCCCATCTATCTGGCCGAGGACGAGACTGGCAGGTATTCAGTTGTTGATGGAAAGCAGCGGCTAACGGCAATCGCTGACTTCATGACTGAACGCTTGCGCCTGAAAAATCTCGAGTCGTTGGTTGAGGCCGAAGGATATCGCTTCTCCGATTTTCCGGATGAAGTGCGAAATACTCTTTCCATACGACCCTTCCTAAGGGTTATTACCCTCCTCAGGAAGTCAAGTCCGCTGCTTAAATATGAGGTTTTCATTAGGCTAAATCGTGGCGGCGAAAGCATGGAGCCTCAGGAGCTGAGAAATGTCGCTTTCAGAGGGCCGTTAAATGAGCTAATCATGAGTCTATCGACAAATACTTTCCTTGGGAGTCAGCTAAAGATCAAGGATGATTCTTCAAGCGCATTCAAACTAATGGCTGATGTCGAGCTCGTCCTTCGCTTCTTGACGCTTCGAGAGCATTGGGAGACTTTTTCCGGCTCACTTAGAATGGCGATGGATCGATTCATGGCGGAAAATGCACATGCGTCGAAAGAAAAGCTGGACAACTATTCAAAGCGATTCCAAAGAGCAATTGGCGGATGTGAAGATCTTTGGGGTGCTCATGCTTTTCAGAGACCAGCCCCAAATGACGGTTGGCGCGACCAACTTCTTAACGGTGTATACGACGCGCAGATGGTTGCCGTGGATCAGCTTTCGGATGCCGAGCTGGCATCGCTCAGCGCTAAGTCTGAGCAAGTCCAGAATTCGATGCGCCAGCTCTTCGAGGTGCGAGAATTCGACCGAGCAGCCCGCGAGGCAACGAATACTCCCAGTCGAGTCAAATACAGAATCAATGAAGTAATAAAGCAACTGCGAGCGCTTGTCTGACCATGTCACAGGCGAGAAAGGATTTACTTGCGCGACTGTCAAAATTGGCTGATGCGGCATCGAAGGATGAAGTCAATTCAAAGCCCGCGCACGAGGAGGGGTGGAATGAGCGCGCCAGGCTTTTGAAGATTGGAATTGCGCTCAGTGTTTTCACGTCACTTGAGGACTTCGTAAAGCGCCGGGTAATCGAAGTCCTGTTGAAATTGAATACCATATCTCCGAAGTCGAAAGCCATACCTTCAAAGTTGTTGGATGCTTTGACGGTTGAGGCCGTTAAAACTGTGGCGGGACGTATAAACCACGCTGAGCGATTCAAAATTGGCGACGTTAGGGTGTTCGCCATGGATCAAGCGAAAAAGATTGCGTCTCTTGCGGATAACCTGATCATTCCCTCAGAAATGGCGTTGACCGACAACAACTCCAATATCTCATGGGCATTAATAGAAGGTGCCTTGCTTTCATTCGGTGTCACGAATCCTGCCTCTGTCATGGGTGGAGTGGCTCAGAGGATTGCCGGTGGTATCTTCGCTCCAAAGGACCATTTCGAAAAAGCGACCGAATTGAGGCATCAGGTTGCGCATGAACCATGGTTCGATATGCCGGTTGGGGACATGACGACCCACCTCAGCACAGGAGCGATGCTTTGCTGCTCTTTCGATCTTGTGCTCTCGACGGCCGCGGCGAGAATCGTGCAAGGAACCCATCTTATCCAGCCGTCAAGCACTTCCAACAAAGATGTGGCATTGATTTTTGTGGAGAAGGCGGGAGGAAGGTGGCGCCATAAAGGCGAAGGGGCAAAGAAGGGTAAGGTCGCGGCTGATGAAGACCTCGCATTTGAGGCGGCCCGTAATGTAGGTGGCGGCACTCAAAGCTGCGTCGTCATAGCCCCGGCAGATGCCAGATCTCCCTGCACACGGTGGGACGCACCTTTTTTATAGGGTGATAGTGACTACCTTCAGGCACGCATAAGCGGTGCGGAACATGCTGAGGCTCGCTCGATTCACCTCAGCTACGCGATAACCATACGACAGCGTTCCGTAAGTAATCCACTGACGCACTCGCCGGATATTCCGTTTGGAGGAGATGCGCCCTCTGGCCGAAGGCGATCACACAAAGTTGAAACGTAGCCGCCCAAAGGCGGCTTTTCCTGCCGCTAGGCATGAAACTCAATTGAAGTTGCATAGGTTGCACCGGATAGCCTATGCGCGCAGCTCTTCTCGCAGCCGTTGCGCATCCCGCAGCGGCGATGCGCCGAACAGGCGCGCGTAGTCGCGACTGAACTGCGAGGGGCTTTCGTAGCCCACGCGGTAGGCCACGTCCGAAGCCGTGCGCGCGCCGGTCATCAGCAGCTGGCGGGCGCGCAGCAGGCGTAGCTGTTTCTGGAACTGGATGGGACTCATCGCGGTGATCGCCTTGAAGTGGCGGTGGAAGGTGGCGGGGCTCATCGCGGCGAGGTCGGCGAGGGTTTCTACCTGCACCGAGCGGTCGTGGTGCGCGCGCAGCCATGCGATGGTGCGGCGGATGCGCGAAAGCATGCTGTCCGGCAGTGCGATCTCGCGCAGCATCCAGCCCTGCGGACCTTGCAGCACGCGATACAGGATCTCGCGCTCGTACACCGGTGCCAGCGCCGGGATGTCGCCCGGGTGTTCCATCAGGCGCAGCAGTCGCAGCCACGCGTCGAGCAGATCCGGCGTCATGGGGCAGATGCAGAAGCCGCGCTCGGTGTGCGTGCCCGGCGCGGGCGTGGGCAACTCATCCAGCAGGTCGGCCAGCACGTCCGGGTCGAGCGTCAGGGCCACGGCGAGGTAGGGCTGGCCGTCGCGGTCCGGGTGCACGGTGCCGGTGGCCGGCACGTCGATCGACATCACGAAGTAGTGGGCGGGGTCGTAGCGATAGGCTTGGCCGCCGATCGTGAGGGTTTTCCCGCCCTGCAGGATCAGGTTGATCATCGGCTCGTAAACGGCGGCCAACTGGTGCTCGGGGATCTCGCCCTTGACCATGGCCACGCGCGGTATGCCGGTCTCGGTGCGGCGGTTTTCTGCGCGCGCGGCCAGTCGGCGCAGTTCGGCCAGGGCGGAATCCATCGGCGGATTATGCAGGCTGCGCCGGCGGCCGCCGGGCAATTGAGAGGATCGGGCAAGCGCGCGCCACGATCCGGCCAGGGCCGCTCGCGCGTGCGACCTACGCTGGCAGCCCCTTCTCCACGCTGCAGACTTTCCCCATGAACATCGCATTGATCACCGGCGCCAGCCGCGGTATCGGACACGCCACCGCCCTGGCCTGCGCCCGGCACGGCTTCGGCGTCGTCGCCACCTACCGCAGCCACCGGGCCGGCGCGGACGCGCTGGTCGAGCAGATCCGGGCCGCGGGCGGCACGGCGGAGGCCCTGCCGCTGGACGTGGGCGATGTCGCCAGCTTCGAGAGCTTCGCGCATGCGCTGTCGGGCACGCTGGAACGGGAGTGGGGGCGGCAATCGTTCGATGCCCTGGTCAACAATGCCGGCCACGGCGGCTTCCATCCCTTCGGCACCATCACCGAGGCGGTTTTCGACGGTCTGATGAACGTGCACCTCAAGGGACCGTTGTTCCTGACCCAGGCGCTGCTGCCGCTGCTGGCCGACGGCGGGGCGATCGTCAACGTGAGCAGCGCCACCACGCGCGTCGCCACCGTGGGCGTGGCGCCGTATGCCGCCATGAAGGGCGGGCTGGACGTGCTGACGCGCTACATGGCCAGGGAGTTCGGCCCGCGCCGCATCCGCGCCAACTCGGTCTCGCCCGGCGCCATCCGTACCGAACTGGGCGACAGCGCGTTGGACAAATATCCGGAATTTGCGCAGATGCTCGCCGACCAGACCGCGCTGGGGCGGGTGGGCGAGACGACCGACGTGGCCGGCGTGATCGCCTCGCTGCTGCTGCCCGAAAACGCCTGGATCAATGCGCAGCGGATCGAGGTCGGTGGCGGCTACTGCATCTGATGGCAACGACCATGCGGCCCGCCATCGAGCTCACGACATTCAAGCTGGCCGATGGGCTGCAGCTTGCCGACTTCATCGCCGCGAATGCCGACGTCGATCCATGGCTGCGGCGGCAGCGCGGATTCGTCTCGCGGATGCTGCTGCAGAAACCCGACGGCACCGTGGTGGACCTGGTGGTCTGGGAGCGGGCGGCCGACGCCAGGGCCTCCGCCCGTCGTCTCATGCGCGAGCTGGCCGATTCGCCCGTGCACGAGGCGATCGACCAGGGCACCGTTTGCTGGTCGGTGAGTCCGATCGCGCACTTGGTGCCGTGACGGGTAGGGCTGTCGTCTTACAGGCCGCGCGCCGATGACGCCCGGGGCACGAAGAAGCGACCGATCAGCCGCCGCGATGAGAGCCCTAAAACGGACTCAGCACGGGTCGTGCGTTCTGCGCTTCCAAGCCCGATGACTGTCTGCTTCTTTCCGGCTTCTGTCGTAGCCGTATGTCCCGCGGAAAGCCGCACTCAACGAAAACCGATACACGCTATCAACAGTCTAAGTCGCGTGTGTCCTGGTACTGCTGATCCGAATCATGCGAAGCGCGCTATCGACGTAATCCTTGAGGACCAAGCGATACGTATCTGAGTGAGTGCCGCCGGGGACTGCGACAAGGCGCGCTCCCGCGGGAAGCGCCCCGGCCGGACGCAGTAAGCCAATCGGAGTCTGCTCATCGGCCGTGCCCTGAAACACGACGACCGGAAAGCTTGGAGTCTCCGTCAATGCTTCCGCGAGCGAGTAGTCGTGCGGAAGAAGCTTTGACACCGGAAGGCGTGCGAGTGGCGATAGGTACCAGTGGGAGCGCAGGCGGACATCAATGGCGGAGGACAGCGAAGGTGTAGCCGCTTCGAGGATCAGTCCAGCAGGATGAATCCCCCGCGTCGCATAGGCGGCAAGCATCGAGCCAAGTGACCGACCCACGAGGACTGTCCTGGACAAAGGGCACGCTTCGCTCACGACGCCAAGCGCTTTGCTTGAAAGCCATTGGATTTCGTCGAGCTTTGTTCGACCTGGAGCTCCGTCTTGACCCGGATACGACAAGGCGAAAACGGCCAAGCCGTTTGCGGCATAGGCAGGAAACAGATCTTTCTGATAGCGCGCGACTTCGCCGTGTTGTCCTGGGAAAAAAACGATGCACCCCACTCGCGGTGTCCCGTATTGCCGCACCAGCAGCATGTTGCCGTCGCCGTCCGATACGCCATGCCGAGATTGCTCGTCGTGAGCGCCCGTCCACCCCACAGTCGGGAAAAGCAGTTGCTCTATGTGGAAATGGCAGAGGTATGCCGCAGCGCCGAAATAGAAAGCGGCGACGCTTCCAGCGAGCACGAGCAGGGAGGAGCGCTTCTTCACGGTCGAAGCCGAAAGTCGAGGCCGGTAGAGTGTTGACGATCTTCCGCTCTCTGTCGAAGGCCTGCTCCTGGCCGAAAACAACCGAGAGGAACCACCCGTCAAAAGAACAAAAAAAGCCGCCCGAGGGCGGCTTTTTCGTGCAGCGATGAAGCGACCGATCAGCCGCCGCGGGAGGCCCGCTTGCGGTCGTTTTCGGTGAGGTGCTTCTTGCGCATGCGGATTTCCTTCGGCGTGACTTCCACCAGCTCGTCGTCGTCGATGAAGTCCAGTGCCTGCTCCAGGGTGAACTTGGTCGCCGGGGTCAGCTGGATCGCGTCGTCCTTGCCCGAGGCGCGCATGTTGGTCAGCGGCTTGGGCTTGATCGCGTTGACGGTGAGGTCGTTGTCCTTGGCGTGAATGCCGATCAGCTGGCCTTCGTACACCGAGTCGCCTTCGGCGGCGAACAGCTTGCCGCGCTCCTGCAGCGGCCCCAGCGAGTAGGCGGGGGTGGTGCCGCCGGCGTTGGCGATCATCACGCCGTTCTGGCGCTTGGCGATCGGCGCGGGGGTATACGGGCCGTAATGGTCGAACACGTGGAACAGCAGGCCCGAACCCTGGGTGAGGGTCTTGAACTGGTTCTGGAAGCCGATCAGGCCGCGCGCCGGGATCATGTACTCCAGGCGCACGCGGCCCTTGCCGTCGGAGACCATGTTCTTCAGGTCACCCTTGCGGATGCCCAGACGCTCCATCACGCCGCCCTGGTGGATCTCCTCGATATCCACCACCAGCTGCTCGATCGGCTCCATCTTCTGGCCGTCGATCTCCTTGATGATGACCTCCGGGCGCGACACGGCCAGCTCGTAGCCTTCGCGACGCATGTTCTCGATCAGCACCGACAGGTGCAGTTCGCCACGGCCGGAAACGAGGAACTTGTCGGCGTCCGAACCGTCTTCCACGCGCAGGGCCACGTTGTGCACCTGCTCGCGCTCGAGGCGCTCGCGGATCTGGCGGCTGGTGAGGAACTTGCCGCCCGACAGATCCTTGTTGCCGACGAAGGGCGAGTTGTTGACCTGGAAGGTCATGCTGATCATCGGCTCGTCCACGCTCAGCGGCGGCAGCGCCTCGGGCACGTCCGGTGCAGTGATCGTGTCGGAAATGGTCAGCTCGGGGATGCCCGCAATGGCGACGATGTCACCCGCTTCGGCACTGTCCTGTTCGATCCGCTCCAGGCCGAGGAAGCCGAGCACCTGGGCGATCTTGCCCTGGCGCTTCTTGCCGTGGCGGTCGATCACGGCCACCTGCATGCCCTTCTTCAGGGTGCCGCGCTGGACGCGACCGATGCCGATGACGCCGACGAAGTTGTTGTAGTCGAGCTGGCTGATGCGCATCTGGAACGGGCCGTCCGGATCCACGTCGGGCTTCGGCGCGTGCTGCATGATCGCTTCGTACAGCGGGGTCATGTCGCCTTCGCGGGCGTTCTCGTCCAGCGAGGCATAGCCGTTCAACGCCGAGGCGTAAACGATCGGGAATTCCATCTGCTCATCGCTGGCGCCGAGCTTTTCGAACAGGTCCCAGACCTGCTCGACCACCCACTCCGGGCGCGCACCCGGACGGTCGACCTTGTTCACCACCACGATCGGGCGGAAGCCCATGGCGAACGCCTTCTGGGTGACGAAGCGGGTTTGCGGCATCGGGCCGTCCATCGCATCGACCAGGATCAGCACGGTGTCCACCATCGACAGCACGCGCTCCACCTCGCCGCCGAAGTCGGCGTGTCCGGGGGTGTCGACGATGTTGATGCGGTTCTTGACGCCCTTCTTCTTGTCTTCCCAGGTGATCGCCGTGTTCTTGGCCAGGATCGTGATGCCACGCTCCTTTTCCTGGTCGTTCGAATCCATCACGCGCTCAGCCAGCACGGTGCGCTGGTCAAGCGTGCCGGACTGCTTGAGCAGCTGATCGACGAGGGTGGTCTTGCCGTGGTCGACGTGGGCGACGATGGCGATATTGCGCAGGTTTTCGATGGACATGGGTAAAGGCTCGGCGGGCGCCGTGAGGGCCGCCTATAGGTTGTCAGTAGGAATAACCTGAGGATTATACGGACTTGTGTGACAACTTGCTGCGCCGCCGCGGAAAACGGTTCAGCCGCACGGGCGCCGGCATTGCGCCGACGCCCGTGGAAAGCGGGCGGTCAGCCGGCCCCGATCAGGGCTGGCGGCAGCTGGCCGGCAGGTTCTTGGCGGGAATCTCGTCGGAACGGCAGCTCCAGCGGATCGCCTGGTTGTCGAGCTCGGGCGTGAGCTGCAGCGTCTTGCCGGCGATCCGCGTATCGGCCTTGCTCGGCGGTTCGCTGCCGAAATGCACGGTGATCGTGCCCTGTTCGCCGACGCTGACCGAGTCCACGTACTTGCCGTGCAGGGCCGCCGGCAGCGGCAATCCGGCCGCCGCGTTGCCGGCCGGCCAGCGGCCGCGCTGGGCGCGGTATTCGGCCACCGCGGTCTTGGCGGTATCCGCCAGGGTGAGGCCCTCGGCGACCTGCGCGCGGATCACGTAGTCCTGGTATGCCGGGATCGCGATGGCCGCCATGATCGCGACCACCGCCACCGCGGTCATGCCGCTGCCGTTGCCACTGGCACCGATCAGCTCCAGCGGCTGCTGCTCGTAGTTGACCCTGAACGCGATGCCGTCCTTTGTGACGCCCAGGCTGAGACCGGCGACGCCCTGGTGGGGCAGCTTCAGCGTGTGCGCGGCGGGCATTGCCATCAGGTCGACGCTGCCGCCGCTGAGGTCGTTGATGATCTGCAGCAGCTGCAGGTAGGCGTAGTAGGTGCTGCGCTGCGCGTCGCGGGTCACCGCGGTGACGCCGAGCAGGCTGTCGGCGCCTTCGTAACCGCGCGCCTTCAGCCAGCTGTCCAGCGCCTGCGAGGGATGCGCGGCGGCGCGATCGGCCAGCGCCTGCGGCACCTTGGCGAAAATCAGGAAGTCGCCGTCCTCCACCCAGTAGAAATGGGTGCCGATCCGGGACGCCAGCTCGGTCATGGCGGTCATGCCCGGGGCAGCCTTCTTCGCGACATCCTCCGAGCTGCCCGAGCCATGCACGGTGAGCGAGTGGATGGTGATGCCGTCCAGCGAGCGCTCGGTGAAACGCCACTGATGCTGCTTCGCCAGGCGCTCGATCTGCGCGTAAAGCGCCTTGCGGTCGCGCACGCGCAGCGCCGTGTAGCTGCCGGCATCGTCCTCGAACGAGATCAGCTCGGGCCCGACCCATTGCACGATCTGGGCGATATCGAAGCCGGTCGTCGCCTTCCACTTGGCCATCGCCTCGCGCCAGCTGGCGGCGCGCTCGGCGCCGAAGTCCAGCGCGAGGTTGTTCTCGAAGGCCTGCCATTGCGCGGCGCCGGGCAGGGCGATGTTGGCCACCCAGCGCGGCGCGCCGGCGGTGTCGAAGCTGGGGTCGAACTGCTGCGGGGCGAGGTAGCC
Organism: Dyella ginsengisoli; assembly: GCF_044904665.1. Taxonomy (NCBI): domain Bacteria; kingdom Pseudomonadati; phylum Pseudomonadota; class Gammaproteobacteria; order Lysobacterales; family Rhodanobacteraceae; genus Dyella; species Dyella ginsengisoli. The sequence goes on along the minus strand of NZ_JADIKM010000002.1, from coordinate 41,263 downwards.
GAGCAGGCGCGACTGCGGGGCGTGAAAGCGCAGCTGCATGTGGCCGTGGCCATCCACGCTGCCGGCACCGAAGGCGACGCCGTCGGCCTTGCTGAGCAGGTCGCCGGGCAGGGTGCCCACGGTCGGCGGAATCGCGCCGGTCGCCAGGCTGCCGACGCCGTGCAGGCTGGCCCAGCCGAACAGGCCCTCGCCGGACTCATCGATGGCGTGCTCCTGCGTGGCGATGGCCTGCGCCACCGGGGTGTCGGTCTGCGTTTTGGCGATGCCCGCCAGCAGGGCGGAGAGCTGGGCGTTGTCGACCGCCTGCTTGCCCACCAGCAGGAACAGCCGCTGGCTGGGGGCATCGAAGTGCAGCGGCGCGCCCATCGCCAGCTGGCTGTCGCCGTTCGCGTCGAACGGTCTGGCCAGCGTCATCGCCGGGCCGAGCGCGGCGAAGCGCGCGGCGACTTCCGCGCCGGTGTGCTGTGCCAGCCGCATCGACAGCAGCACCTGGGTGCCGGGCGACATCACGCCGATCGGGTCGCTGGCCACCGCTTCCAGCGGCGAGCGCAGATCGACCAGCAGCGGGATCACGTAGGCGGCGGCGCCACTGTCGGCGAGCACCTTGTCCTTGGCGATCGCCTCGCGCAGCGCGGCGATGGTGGCGAGGTTGGCGTTGCCGGCAGTGACCTGGTCCAGCGAGCGGCCGTCCGGCACCGCACCGATGAGGCCCCACGGCGAGGGAATGCGCAGGTAGGCGACGGTGGTGGACGGCAGGTGGCTGCGCAGCCAGGCCGGTTGCGAGAGGGCGTCCTGCGCCCGCTGCAGCGCGGCGGAATCGACGGTTGCCGGCCCGGTGGCGGCGTCATCGCGATGACAGGCGGCAATGGCAAGGCAGGTGGCCGCGACAGCGGCAGCCACGGAGCGGCGCGAAAGATGCATCCCTGATTTTCCCCTGTAGGCGTCCACGACCCGGGATGGGGGCGGACGCGACGCCCGCGAGCCTAACAAAACCTGCAGGCCGGATCAGCCGCGCTGGCCGATCCGGCCCGGTGACGGCTATTGCAGCAGGCTGACCTGGTCGGCGGCGGTGTACCAGAGCAGCTGGTAGTGACCGTAGGGGTAGTCGAGACTGCGGTCCTCGCCGGGGATCGACGAGGTGTGCACGCCGTCCACCGTGCACACGCCGCCGTAGCAGTTGATCTCGTCCACCCAGGATTTGAACGAGTACATGTGCACGCCGAAGCGGTGGCCGGCGATCGAGTCCAGGAACGGGCTGTGGATGGACAGGCCGTAGTACCCGCAGGTGCTGTTGAACACGTTGTACGGATACACGCCGCAGCTCCACAGCCCGTGCACCGCGCCGGCGATGCCGATGAAGGTGTTCACCTTGGCTGCCACGCCGAGCTTGTCGATCTCGCGCATGGCCAGGGTCACGCCCATGGAGTGGCCGATCACGTCGATCTTGCCGCTGCACGAGTTGGCGATGGCGCTGGCGATGGCGTTCTTCACCGGCGTTTCCTCGCTGCCGTTGTGGTCGTTGCACGCCGCGCAGTAGGCGCTGCCCCAGGACGGCCGCACGATCTGGGCATCGGTCCAGCCGTTCTGGCGCAGCAGGTTGTAGGTGTTGACGAAATCGCCGGGGCTGCCGGTGTTGCCGTGGACCATCACCACGGTGTCGTGGCAGACGGCGCGGGCGGCGGTGGCCGGGACGAGAAGCAGCAGGGCCAGCAAGACGTGCTTGATCGACATCGTGTCGTTCCTCCTTCGCTACGTGCCTCGCGGGCGAGGCGGATGGCGCCGCGCGGATGCGCGGTGCCGGATGGGTAGCGACATCGCGGCGTGGTGGTGCCGGGGGAGGGATGTCGGGGTGCGGGGTTCTGCTTTTTGCTTTTTGCTCTTTCGCCCTTCGCCCTTCGCCCTTCGCCCTTCGCTCTTCGCTTTTTCGCTCGTCATCCCGGCGAAAGCCGGGATCCAGTGACTTTCGCTTTTTCGATCATCCTGCAGAGCCAAGACGCTGGATCCCGGCTTTCGCCGGGATGACGGGTAGGTGGCACGCGATGGGCTGGAATATGTGGCTCACACCACCCCCGTCATCGCATACACCGCGATCACCACCCCGACCGCCAGCGTCTTGATCATGGTGATGGCGAAGATGTCCTTGTACGACTGCCGGTGGGTCAGGCCGGTCACCGCCAGCAGGGTGATCACGGCGCCGTTGTGCGGCAGGGTGTCCATGCCGCCGGAGGCCATCGCGGCCACGCGGTGCAGCACGTCCATCGGGATGCCGGCGGCCTGCGCGTTGTGGATGAAGGTGTCGGCCATCGCGGCCAGCGCGATGCTCATGCCGCCGGAGGCCGAGCCGGTGATGCCGGCCAGCGCGGTCACCGAGACCGCCTCGTTGACCAGCGGATGCGGGATCGCGCGCAACCCATCGGCGACCAGCCTGAAGCCGGGCAGGGCGGCGATCACCGCGCCGAAACCGTATTCGGAGGCGGTGTTCATCGAGGCCAGCAGCGCGCCGCCGACGGCCGCCTTGCTGCCTTCGGCAAAGCGCTGCGTCACCGGCTTCCAGGCGCTGAACAGCACGCACAGGATGCCCACCAGCAGCGCGCCTTCCACTGCCCAGATCGCGGCGATCTTCGCGGTCTCCTGCACTACCGGTTTTTGATCGCCGATCACCGCCGGCACGAACGCGCTGGTGGCGCCGTACAGGCGCGGGATCAGCTCGGTGAGCAGCTTGTTGACCACGCCCACCAGCACCAGCGGCAGCAACGCCAGCAGCGGGTTGGCCAGCTTGCCGTGCTCGAACGGCGCCGGCTCGTTCACCAGGTTGCTGCCATAACCCTCGCCCGCCGCAGCGGCCTTGCGCCGGCGCCATTCCAGATAGCTCAGGCCCACGACGAGGATGAACACCGCGCCGATCGTGCCCAGCCAGGGCGCGGCCCACGTGTTGGTGCCGAAAAACGCGGTGGGGATGATGTTCTGGATCTGCGGCGTGCCCGGCAGCGAGTCCATGGTGAAGGTGAACGCGCCCAGCGCGATGGTGCCGGGGATCAGCCGCTTGGGGATGTCGCTGGCGCGAAAGAGTTCCGCGGCGAACGGATAGACCGCGAACACCACCACGAACAGCGACACGCCGCCGTAGGTGAGCAACGCGCACACCAGCACGATCGACAGCATCGCCCGGCTGCGCCCGACCAGGCCGATGGTGGCCGCCACGATCGCCTTGGAGAAACCCGACAGCTCGATCAGCTTGCCGAACAGCGCGCCGAGCATGAACACCGGGAAGTACAGCTTGAGGAAGCCGACCATGCGGTCCATGAACAGGCCGGTGAAGATCGGCGCCACCAGCGAGGGTTCGGTCAGCAGCACCGCGCCGAGCGCGGCGATCGGTGCGAACAGGATGACGCTGTAGCCGCGATACGCCGCGAACATCAGGAAGCACAGCGCGGCGAGCACGATCAGGAAGGCCATCCTTGCGGTTCCTCGGCGATGACGGGGTCACGATGGGGACCGGAGTATCGAGGTGCATCGCCGCCGCGGGCACTGTACGAAGGTACAAGTGTGACCCGCGCCCGTGCTGCCTAGGCTTGCCCGTCATCAAGCATCCATCGTCGATGGCTGCGTCCACGGCCAGCCGCCCCGCGCGGGCAGCTCACAGAAGGGAAGGGGAAACCATGAAGCGCACGCATCTGAGTCTGGCGATCGGTCTGGTGATCGGCTTGTCCAGCATGGCGACACAGGCGCAGGACGCTCCGGCCACCAAGCCGAACGCGGACCAGGCCAAGCAGCTCGACCAGATCACCGTGACGGCGCGCAAGCGCGAGGAGACCCTGCAGGACGTGCCGATTGCGGTCAGCGCGTTCACCGCGCAGTCGCTGGAGCGGCAGAACGTGCAGAACCTGTCCGACCTGCAGGGCAAGGTGCCGTCGTTGCAGATCTACGCCGCGCGCGGTTCCAACACCACGCTCACTGCGTACATCCGCGGCGTCGGCCAGGCCGACCCGACCTGGGGCTTCGATCCGGGCGTGGGCATTTACCTCGACGACGTCTACGTGGCCCGCCCGCAGGGCGCGGTGCTGGACGTGTTCGACGTCAGCCGCATCGAGGTGCTGCGCGGACCGCAGGGCAGCCTGTACGGCAAGAACACGATCGGCGGCGCGATCAAGTACGTCTCCAATCCGCTGCCGGTGAAGACCGAAGGCTCGGTGGAAGTGACCGCCGGTACCCACGGCGAGAAGGACGTGAAGGCCAGCATCGGCGGCGCCAGCGCCGACAAGGTGTGGCGCGGCCGCGCGGCAGTCGCCAGCGAGCACAACGACGGCTTCGGCAAGAACCTCAACACCGGCAGCCGCAACGGCAACAAGAACACCAATTCGGCACGCGCCACGCTGGGCTTCTTCCCCAGCCAGCAGTTCAACGCGCAGCTGGAAGTGGACGGCGTGCGCGACAACTCCAACCCGCGCGGCGCAAAGATGCTGATCGCCAACAAGTTCGATCCGGCCTATGCGCCGTTGTCGAGCGATTTCGATACCCGCGGCGGCATGGCCCAGCTCAACCGCACCAAGCTCTACGGCACCGCGCTCACGCTGAACTGGGTGGCCAGCAGCGACTGGACGCTGAAGTCGGTGACCGCTGTGCGCGGCTCGCACACCGACACCGCGATCGACTTCGACACGCTGCCGGAGAAGATCGCCGACGTCACCGCGCTGTACAAGGATCACCAGTTCAGCGAGGAATTGCAGGCCAATTACGACGCCGGCGGCAGCCTGCACGGCGTGGCCGGCCTGTACTACTTCAACGGTTCGGCCAGCGGCCAGATCCACAACATCTTCCTCGGCTCGCCGCCCTACAGCACGCTGGGCTACTCGCTCTACGGCAGCACCGGCGGACGCATTGGCACGCGCAGCCTGGCCGCCTACGGCGACTTCACCTGGGACATCAACCCGAGCTGGAGCCTCGACCTCGGCGTGCGCATGACCCGCGAGACCAAGACCGCGCTGATCCAGAACTACGGCTACGCCGACGAGACCTTCAGCACGCCGACCTCGGTGGTGGCCAACTTCTCCGGCTCGCACACCACCAACAATGCCTCGCCCAAGGTGTCGCTGGACTGGAGCGTGAGCGACCAGGTGAAGCTGTATGCCAGCTACAGCACCGGCTTCCATTCCGGTGGCTTCAACATCCGCGCGAACTGCACGGCGATTCCCAGCTCGTGCCGCCCGATCAACGACGAGAAGGTGCAGTCGTACGAGCTGGGCAGCAAGATGGCGTTCTTCGATGATGCGCTGATGATGAACACCGCGGTGTTCCGCAACGTGTACTCCGACATCCAGCTGTCGGTGTTCACCTCGTACACGCTGCCCAACGGCAGCCAGGGTTTCTTTGGCGACTTCACCAATGCCGGCAAGGGCCACATCGACGGCGTGGAGGAAGAGTTCGCGTGGAAGCCGGCCGCAGGGTGGACGCTGAGCGGCAATTTCGCCTACCTGCACACCAAGTACACCGAGTACCTCAGCGGCGGCGTCAACATCGCCGACCAGCAGAAGTTCACCAACGCGCCTAAGTGGTCCGGTGGCCTTTCTCTGGAAAACACCCGCGAACTCGGCAACGGCGGAAGCCTGACGGCCCGCGTCAACTACACCTACCAGGGCATGGTGTATCCGGAGACTTCGCTGTCGCCGCTGATCGCCCAGAGCGCCTACGGGCTGTGGAACGCCGGCGTGATCTGGCAGATCGACCAGCCGTGGTCGGTGAGCCTGCAGGGCACCAACCTGGCCAACAAGTCCTACCGCACCACCGGCTACAACATCGGCGCGCTGGGCATCGTCACCGGCTTCTACGGGGCGCCGCGGATGGTCACGCTGAGCGCGCGCTACACGTTCTGAGGCGGCCGCGCCGCCCTCCCTGCGACCCGTGCGATGCTCTCCCCGATCGCGCGGGTCGTTTTCTTTTCCACCGTGCTCCGAGGAGCTTTCAATGCCTTCGTTCGCCCAACTGCGCCTGCTGGGTTTGAGTCTCGTGCTGGTGGCCGGCGCCGCCTGCGCCGCGCGCCACGACGGGCGCCTGCCGCACCTCCAGCTCGAGCCCGGGCGCGTCGCCGTGGTCGGCCTGTCGTCCGGCGCGTATATGGCCACGCAGGCGCAGCTGGCCTATCCGGACATTTTTCCGAATGCCGCGCTGGTGGCCGGCGGCCCCTACGGCTGCGCCGGCGGCAACCTGCAGGCGGCGCTGTCCAGCTGCATGAAGGGCGCGCCGGCGATCGACGTCGACGCGCTGGTGGCGAACGCGCGCAAGCGCGCGGCGGCGGGCGAGATCGGCCCGCTGAACGCGCTGGCCAGGTCGCACGTGTACCTGCTGCACGGCAAGGCGGACGGCGTGGTCGCGCCAGCGGTGGCCGAGGCGGGCGCGCAGTTCTACCAGCGCCTGCGCGATGGCGATGCCGCGCTCGCGGGCATGCAGGTGGTGGACGATGGCGCGCGCGAGTTCGCACACAACCTGCCGATCGCGGCGAAGGGCGCGGACTGCGGACAATCGGTATCGCCGTACCTGGGCCACTGCGGGTTCGACGCGGCTGGCGAGATCTTCCGCCAGCTGTTCGGCGCGCCGTCGCAGCCGGTGGCGGATGCCGCGAAAGGGCGCGTGCTCGACTTCGACCAGGATGCTTTGCGACCCGACGGCGCCGATGCCTTCCTGGCGCCCAAGGGCTACGTCTACCTGCCGCCGGCCTGCGCCGCCGGCAAGCCCTGCGGGCTGGTGGTGGCGCTGCACGGCTGCAAGCAGAACGCCGATGCGATCGGCGAGACGTTCGTGAAGGATGCCGGCTTCAACCGCTGGGCCGACGCCTACGGCGTGGCGGTGCTTTATCCTCAGACCCGCGCAAGCTTCGCGCCCTTGAATCCGCAGGCATGCTGGGACTGGTGGGGATACTCCGGCACCGACTACGACACCCGCCACGGCGTGCAGCTGCGCTGGCTGGTGAATGCCGCGCGCGCGCTGGGGTTGCCTGCAAAGCAGTGATGGCAGGACGTGCGGTTGACCTGCATGGTCGTCACCCCGGCGCAAGCCAGGGTCCAGCGTATTCGCTGTGCCTGGCATCTCTTTGCAAAGCAGGAGCGAAAAGCCGTTCGAGCCGCTGTCGCGGCCCGAGTCACTTTTCTCTGTTTGGCCAGAGAAAAGTAACCCAAAGAGAGGCCACCCCGTTGCGGCGTCCGACGGCCATCCATGGCCGCCGGATGCGTGAGGATCGGCCGGGCGTTTCGACGGGGCATCCTGCCCCGGCGAAACGTGGTGGGCATCCTTGCCCACCACCCTGCGGGCTTTTTCGTCCGCTCCTCACCGCCGCAAAGGGGCCCCGGTACAGCAGCGCGCTTCCTGCGCGCACGGTGTACGGGAGCTCGCTCTCACTTCTCACTCCTCTCCACTCGTTCCTCGCTTCAGCATGCTGAGCACGCCCCTGATCGCCGCCGCCGCGCTGCTCTGGCTGGGCCTGCTGTTCGGCGTGGCGCTGCTGGGCGAGCGGCGGCCGCAGCTGTTCGAGAAGCGCTGGGCGATCGTCTACGCGTTGTCGCTGGCGATCCACTGCACCTCGTGGACGTTCTACGGCACGGTGACTCAGGCCAGCCGCTCGGGCTGGTGGCTGCCGCCCACGTTCGTCGGCGCGATCGCGATGTACCTGCTGGCGGTCACGGTGCTGCGCCGGCTGGTGCAGCTGGCGCGCGAGTACAACGCCGGCTCGATCGCGGATCTGGTATCGGTGCGCCTCGGCCGGCATGCGGGGCTGGCGGCGCTGGTGACCGCGGTGATCATCATCGGCATCGTGCCGTACATCGCGCTGCAGCTGAAAGCCGTGGCGATGAGCTACGCCATGCTCAACCGCGGCCAGCTCGCCGAGTCCGAGCCGTGGCAGGACAGCGCGCTGTACGTGGCGCTGCTGATGGCGCTGTTCGCGATGCTGTTCGGCACGCGGCGCGCCTCGTCCACCGCGCACAACCGCGGGCTGGTGCTGGCGATGGCGTTCGAGTCGCTGTTCAAGCTGGGCGCGATGCTGGCGCTGGGCTCGCTGCTGTTCACGCCGCTGCCCGCGCATCTGCCGCCGGCGCTGCCGGTGCCGCACGACAGCCGCGGGTTTCCGGCGCTGATCCTGCTCGGCGCGCTGGCCATGTTCACCCTGCCGCACCAGTTCCACGCCGGCGTGGTGGAGTGCCGCGACGAGCGCCACGTGCGCACGGCGCGCTGGCTGTTTCCGCTGTACATGCTGCTGATCTCGCTGCCGATCCTGCCGCTGGCGCGGCTGGGCGACGCATGGCTGGGGCCGAGCGGAGTGCCGTCGGATCTGTACGTGCTGGCGCTGCCGATGGCGCAGGAGCGTCACGGCCTGGCGCTGGTGGCCTTCCTCGGTGGCCTGAGCGCGGCGACCAGCATGGTGGTGGTGGCGACGCTGGCGCTGAGCCTGATGGTGGTGAACCACTTCATCGCGCCGCTGCGCGTGCGTGCGGGCTGGGGACGCGACGAGCGCGGCGACCTGCGCGGCGAGGTGATCACCCAGCGCCGCGTGGCGATCCTGATCGTGATCCTGCTGGCGTGGGGCTACAGCCGCGTACTGGCGCGCAACGACGCGCTGGCTGACATCGGCGCGATTTCGTTCTCGGCGTTGGCCGGGCTGGCGCCGGCGCTGCTGGTGGCGATGTACAAGCCGCAGCTGGGGCCGCGCGCGGTGGTGGCCGGGCTCGCCACAGGCACGCTGGTGTGGTTCTACATCCTGCTGCCGGTGGTGCTGCCCGAGGCGCCTGCGTGGCTGCTGGCCGGCCCGCTGGGGCAGGACTGGCTGGCGCCGGACCGCCTGCTCGGCCTGGGCGAATGGAGCCGGCTGGGTCGCGCGGTGGTACTCAGCCTGGCGGTGAACGTGGCGGTGATCGCTTGGGTGGCCGGCACGCGCTACGGCCGGGCGGCGGGCGCCGCTGGCGTGGGCGACGTGGGCCTGGCCGAGCTGCGCGCGCTGGCGGTGCGCTTCCTGCCGCCGGAGCGTGTCGAGCATCTGTTTGCGCAGGCGCCCGCGCACGGGCTGGCCGGCGCCACGCGCATGGCCGAGGTGGAGCACGAGCTGGCGGCGGTGATCGGCGCGGCGTCTGCGCGGCTGCTGCTGGAGGTGGTGCATCGGCAGGGGCGCGGCGATCTCGATACCGTCGCCGCCATCGTCGGCGAGGCGGCGCAGGACCTGCGCTTCAACCAGCGCGTGCTTGAGGCGGCGCTGGAGAACATGAGCCAGGGCATCTGCGTGGTGGATGCCGAGCTGCGGCTGGTGGCGTGGAACAGCCGCTACGCCAGCCTGTTCGACTATCCGCCGGAGCTGCTGCAGGTGGGGCGTCCGGTGGCCGACCTCACGCGCTACGCGGTGACGTTGGGCATCGTCGGCGAGGTGTTCGACGAGGACACGCGCGAGGCTCGGGTGCACCGCCGCCTGCAGCACATGCGCGCCGGCACCCGGCATCTGTCCGAGCGGCGCTTTCCGGACGGCACGGTGGTGGAGATCCGCGGCAATCCGATGCCCGGCGGCGGCTTCGTCGCCACCTTCACCGACGTCACCGCGTTCCGCCAGGCGGAGGCGGCGCTCAAGCGCATCAACGAAACGCTGGAGCAGCGTGTGGAAGAGCGCACCCGCGCGCTGGCCGCCGCTTCCAGCGAGGCGCAGCGCGCCAACGAGGCGAAGAGCCGCTTCCTCGCGGCGGTGAGCCACGACCTGATGCAGCCGTTGCACGCCGCGCAGCTGTTCGCCCACGCGCTCACCGAGCGCGGCGCCGATGTGGCCACCGCGCAGCACCTCAACGGCGCGCTGTCGGCCACCGAGGGCCTGCTCGCGGGCCTGCTCGACATCGCACGGCTGGAGGGCGGCCGGCTGCATCCGCAGCCGCGCGCGGTGGCGCTGGCCGAGGTGCTCGATCCGCTCGCCGCCGAGTTCCGCGCCATCGCGCGCGATCGCGGCGTGCGTTTCGACGTGGTCGTCACGAGCGCGTGGGTGCGCACCGATCCGCAGCTGCTGCGCCGCGTGCTGCAGAATTTTCTTTCCAACGCGCTGCGCTACGCCGAGTGCGGCCGCGTGCTGCTCGGCGTGCGCCGCCGCGGCGATGCGCTGCGCGTGGAGGTGTGGGACACCGGACCGGGCATCGCGCCGGACGAGCAGCAGCTGATCTTCCAGGAGTTCCGCCGCGGCAGCGCGGCGGGCGGGCAGGGGCTGGGCCTGGGCCTGTCGATCGCCCAGCGCATGGCCGCACTGCTGGATCACCCGCTGGGCCTGCGCTCCACGCCCGGCCGCGGCAGCGTGTTCCATCTCGACGTGCCGCTGGCGCAGCCGGTGCGTGCGTCAGTGACGACCGCCGCGGCGCCGCTGCAGCCGCTGGCGATCGGCCGCGCGCTGGTGCTGGACAACGAGCCGGCCGCGCTGGCCGCGCTCACCCACCTGCTCACGGGCTGGGGCTGGGAAGTGCACGCCGCGCGCCACGGCGAGCAGGCGATCGCCGCGCCGTGGCGACCGGACATCCAGATCCTCGACTACCACCTCGACGCTGGCCGCACCGGCCTCGACGTGTGGTCGGCATTGCGCGACCGGCACGCCGACGTGCCCACGGTGATCCTCACCGCCGATCGCGACAGCGAGCTGCGCCAGCGCCTGCTGGACCTGGGCGCCACGGTGCTGCACAAGCCGCTCAAGCCGCTGGCGCTGCGCCAGGTGCTGCAGCACGTGGGGCAGCGCGGGCTCAGCGCGGGCCCGCGGGATCGTCCGTCCTGCGAGCCAGCAGCGTGAGAAATTCGTCGTGCCGCGCCGATACCGGCAGGTATTTCAGGGCCAGGCGCATCATCGGCGGCAGCTTGCGCGGGTGTCGCGCGTAGGGTGAGTGGCCCTGCTGCATGCGCAGGCTGCTCAGATAGATGAACTTGCGCACCACGGTGCGCCGCTTGATCCGCACGTCCCGGAATCCGGTTCGGCCGAGCAGGCCGAGCAGGCCATCCATGCCGAACAGCACGAGATGCCGCGGCGCTTCCAGCCCGCGCCAGTGGACGCCCCAGCGCGCCGCACCGCGGCTGTCGATATTGGGCGTGTCGATGTACAGCCAGCCGCCGGGACGCAGCATCCGGTGGATGTCGGCCAGCGTTTGCGCCGGATCGTGCAGATGCTCCAGCACATGACTGAGCGTGATCGCGTCGAAGCGCTCGGGCAGGTCGGCAACGGCGTCGAGCGAGGCGACGCGTGCGTCCAGCCCGCGCTGGCGCGCCAGATCCACGGCTTGCGGATCGGGATCGATGCCGCGAACGGTCCAGCCGGCCTCGCGCGCCGCCAGCAGGAAATCGCCGTTGCCGCAGCCCAGGTCGAGCAGCGTTTGTCCGGGCCGTGGCCGGGGCAGGTAGCGGAAGGCGGCATCCAGTCGCTGGCGATGGCGCCCGGCCAACCGCATCAGCCATGGGCCCCATCGACTGGCGGGCTCGCGCTGGGTGCCGTAGCGCGCATTGGTGTAGCCGTTGAAAAGGGCCAGTCTGAGCCGGCGCAATCCGCTGGCGGGCGGTTTCCGGCCGGCGCCATCGTCGATGGCATGCGTGTAGTAGTTGCCGTAGGCGCTGCCGATGCTGGCGCGATCCGGGCGCGGATCGAGCCACGCGCAACGGCACTGCGCGCAGCGGTAGAGCGTCCAGCGGCCGGCCGCGATACAAAACGAGTCGTCGACCAGCTCACGGTGCATGACGTGCCGCTCGCTGGATCCGCACACCGGGCAACGCGGCACCGGCTCCAGCGAAGCCGCCGGCCAGGGTGACAGCCAGGGAGCACCCTCGGCACTGGCGGCGGGGTCGGGAGCGGCGGACATGCGCGATCAGTAACCGTTTGCCGGATACGCTGTGCGATCCCGCCGCGCCGGCTCGTCCAGTGCCATTGCGTGCAGCAGCGCGCTGGCCTGGGTGCGGTTGCGCACGCCGAGCTTCTCGAAGATCGCGGTGACGTGCGCTTTCACCGTGCGTTCCTGGATGGCCAGGCGGTCGGCGATCTGCTTGTTGAGCAGGCCGTCGGCGAGCAGGGCGAGCACGCGGTACTGCTGTTCGGTGAGGCGCGCGAGGCGACCGGCGAGATCGGTATCGGCCGGATCGGCGGGCAGGGCGGCGACGGCGGCCGCGAGTGCCGGTGGCAGCCAGCTGCGGCAGTCGAGCACGGCGCGGATCGCCTCGCCGATCTCGGCCGGGCTGGCGCTCTTGGGGATGAAGCCGGCCGCGCCGTGATCGAGCACGCGGCGGATCACCCGCGGCTCGTCGTGCGCGGATACCACCAGCACTGCCACGCCCGGATGCTGGCCGCGCAGCGCGGCCAGCCCGGACAGGCCCTGGCTGCCGGGCATGTGCAGGTCGAGCAGCACCAGGTCGATGTCGGCATCCACGCGCAGGCGCTCCAGCGCGGCGTGCAGGTCGGCCGCTTCCAGCACGGTGCAGTCGTCCACGCTGGCGGCTGCCGCCTGGCACAGGGCGGCGCGGAACAGCGGGTGGTCGTCGGCGATCAGCAGGCGGGTCATCGATGGAACGGTAGCGGGGGCGGCCGATGCCGTCGAGCGCCGCCGCTCATGCCCGCCATGCTTCCGTCTTCTGAACACGGCAGGCGTTACGCTCCGGGCATCGCATGCGACCAACGGGGGCGCCATGACGCGCAGCTTGCAACGACTGATCCGGTGGCTGCTGGTTTGCACCGCCATGCTCGGTGCCGTGGCGGCAGCGCAGGCGATCGCGCCGGCGCCGGCAAGCCGGCCCACGGTGGCGCGGATTTCCCTGGATGACGCGATCGGCCCGGCCGCGGCGGAGTACTTCCATGACGCGGCGACGCGGGCCGTGGCCGACGGGTCGGCGGCCATCGTGCTGCAGCTGGACACGCCGGGCGGGCTGTCCGAATCGATGCGCCGGATCATTGCCGATATGCTGGCCAGCCCGCTGCCGGTGCTGGTGTACGTGGCGCCGGGCGGCGCACGGGCGGCCTCGGCGGGAACCTACATCCTGTATGCGGGGCAGATCGCAGCGATGGCGCCGGGCACCCATCTGGGCGCGGCCACGCCGGTGGCACTGGGTGGCCGCACCCCAATGCCGCTGCCGACGACCGGACCGGCGACTTCCGGCAGTGCTGCATCGCCGGCGCCGCCGGGCGAGCGCACGGATGCCGAATCGAACAAGGTGCTCAATGATGCGATTGCCTATATCCGCTCGCTGGCCCAGTTGCGCGGTCGCAATGCCCGCTGGGCGGAGCAGGCGGTGCGTGGTGCGGCGACGCTGACGGCGGACGAGGCCGCGCAGCAACGGGTGATCGATTTCGTTGCCGGCGATGTCCACGAACTGCTGGGCAAGGCCGACGGCCGCGTGGTGCGTGTGGGCGAGCGCGAGCTCACGCTGCACCTGCGCGGCGCCACGGTGCGCGACTACGCGCCCAATGCCCGCTCGCGCTTCCTGGCCGTGGTGACCAACCCCACCATCGCCTACTTGCTGCTGCTGGCCGGCATCTTCGGATTGCTGCTGGAAGCAACCCATCCGGGCGCGATCCTGCCCGGCGTGGTCGGCGGGATCTGCCTGCTCGTCGCGTTCTATGCGCTGCAGTGGCTGCCGGTGAACTACGCCGGGCTGGCGCTGATGGCGCTGGGCATCGGCCTGCTGGTGGCCGAGGCACTCACGCCGACGGTGGGCGCGCTTGGCGTGGGCGGCATCATTTCATTCGTGCTGGGGTCGATCATGCTGATGCATTCGGGAACACCGGGATACGCGGTCAACATCGGCGTGATCGCCGGCATCGCCACCGCGGCGGCGCTGCTGATCGCGCTGGTGCTGTGGCTGGTGTTCACCTCCCGCCGCTCGCATCTGGTCAGCGGCGACGAGCTGTTGCGCGACGCGCAGGGCGAGTTGCTGGCGCCTCTCGATGCGGGCGCCGAGGGCTGGGCACTGGTGCTCGGCGAACGCTGGCGCGTACGGGCGGCGACGACGTTGCCGACGGGCGCCCGCGTGCGGGTGCTGCGCCGCGAGGGACTGCTACTGTGGGTGGAGCCGATCTGATCGGGCCGGCGCCCGGGTGGTGGCGTCGCTGAAATTTCTGTTGCCGCAGGAGATGAACATGTTCGGATTCATGGGTGTGCTGGTGGTACTGGCCGCGTTCCTGCTGTTTTCCTCGGTCAAGGTATTGCCCGAGTACGAGCGCGGCGTGGTGCTGACGCTGGGCCGCTTCACCGGTACCAAGGGGCCGGGCCTGGTGCTGCTGGTGCCGCTGGTGCAGCGCATGCTGCGGGTGGATCTGCGCACCACGGTGATGGACGTGCCGCCGCAGGACGTGATCTCGCGCGACAACGTGTCGGTGCGGGTCAACGCGGTGGTTTATTTCCGCGTGGTGGAGCCGGACAAGGCGGTGCTGCAGGTGGCGGACTTCTACCAGGCCACCAGCCAGCTGGCGCAGACGCGCCTGCGCTCGGTGCTCGGCCAGCACGAGCTGGACGAGATCCTGTCGCAGCGCGAATCGATCAACCAGACCCTGCAGGGCATCCTCGACGAGGCGACCGACCCGTGGGGCATCAAGGTGGCCAACGTGGAGATCAAGGACGTCGACCTCAACGAGACCATGGTGCGCGCGATCGCCCGCCAGGCGGAGGCCGAACGCGAGCGCCGCGCCAAGGTGATCCACGCCGAGGGTGAGATGCAGGCGGCGGAGAAGCTGCGCGATGCGGCGGCGATGCTGTCGCAGCAACCGCAGGCGCTGCAGCTGCGCTACCTGCAGACGCTGGCGGACATGTCGGCCAACGGCAAGTCGTCGACCATCGTGTTCCCGCTGCCGCTGGACCTGATAAAGCCGCTGATGGAGGCGCTGCCGCAGAAACTGGGCGGCACCCGGCTGGACTGAGCTCCACCACCACGCGGCGCCTTCGGGTGCCGCGCATGGACTTTCGTACGATGGTGGCGGCCGGCGGGATTGCTATCGTGAGCCGATGAACCTGCGCCCGATCTGCATGCCGCTGCTCGCGCTGACCCTGGCGGGTTGTGCTGTGTCCTCACCCCGACAGGAGCCGGAGATGTCCCGCCCCGATTTCCTGGTCAGCGACGTGCGCGTCACCGTGCATCGCGATCACGACGATCTGCTCAGCGCTGGCCTCGGCCTGGCGGGGCTGGCCGGTTCGCCGTCGCCGATCGCCGAGCCGCTGCATCCCACGCCGGATGAGCTGCGCCGCCGCGCCATCCAGACCAGCTGGAAGGGCATCGCCGATCTGGGTCCGCTCGGCGGTTACGGCACGGTGTACGGCGCCGTGCCGGACGTGCCGGGGCGTGAATTCCAGGCGTTCGCGCGGGTGCCCGGCGCCAGCCAGCCGCACCGCGTGCTGCTGCAGGTGCCGGATGCTTTCGACGCCGCGCATCGCTGCCTGGTGGTGGCGCCGTCGTCCGGCTCGCGCGGCGTGTATGGCGCGATCTCGCTGGCCGGCGCCTGGGGCTTGCCGAAGGGCTGCGCCGTGGCCTACACCGACAAGGGCACCGGCGCCGGTTACTTTGATTACGCCGACGACAGCGGCGTGCAGCTGGACGGCACGCGCGCCAAACGTGGCGAGGCGATGCTGGAGTTCGAGCCCGGGCCTGCCTCCGCCGATGCCGGCATCGCGGTCAAGCAGATGCACTCGGGCGACAACCCCGAGGCGGACTGGGGCCGCGACGTGATCCAGGCGGCGCAGTTCGGCTTGGCCATGCTCGATCGCGCGTTCCCCGAGCAGGCGCCCTTCGCCGCGCAGAACACGAAGATCATCGCCACCGGCCTGTCCAACGGCGGCGGCGCGGTGCTGCAGGCCGCCGGCCTGGACGACGATCACCTGTTCGCGGGCGTGGTGGCACTGGAGCCCAACGTGTACGTGCCGGGCCACGGCCGACCGATGTACGACTACGCCACCGAGGCGGCGATCTGGTTGCCGTGCGCACTGACCACGCCGCGCTTCGCCAGCGTGCCGTTCGCGCGCGCCCCCGACGGCAACATTCCCCCGGCTTATGCGCAGCGCTGCGGCACGCTGCACGTGCAGGGGCGGCTGTCTGGCGACACTCTGAGCGCGCAGGGTGAAGCGGCCTACGAGCAACTGCGCGCACACGGCTGGACCGACGAGGCGATCGCCACCGCGGCCAGCACCACGGCGTTCGACCTGTGGCGGGTGATCGTGGCCGGCTACGCATCGTCCTATGCACGCACCGGTGCCACCGACATGCCGTGCGGCTTTCGTTACGTGACGATCGACAAGGACAACCATCCCGCGCCGGCCGACCCCGCCACGCGTGCGGCGTGGTGGGCGGACGGCTCCGGCATTCCGCCCGGCAACGGCATCGCGCTGCGCGGCGGCATGGATCACAGCGACGATCCGACCCTCGCCGGCCTCGACTGCCTGCGCCAGCTGTGGACCGGCGACACCGCCCGAGCGCAGGCCGTGCGCGCCAGCGTGGCGGCCACCGCAACCCGACTGCCGCGTGCCGACCTGCCGCTGTGGGTGCTGCACGGCGCCAGCGACGGCCTGCTGCCTACCGCCTTCACCTCCGAGCCCTACGTGGCCTGGCTGCGCAGCGAGGGACGCGCACCGCTGTACTGGCGTGTGCCGTATGCGCAGCATTTCGACGCCTTCCTCGCCGTGCCCGGCTTCGGCGCGGCGCACGTGCCGCTGATGCCCTACGGCTATGCGGCGCTGGACCGCTTGTGGTCGCACCTGTTCGAGGGCACGCCGTGGCCGCGCGAACTGCCGACGCCGGCGGCCCAACCGCGCGGCGAGACGGCGCTGAGCCGCCAGATGCTCGGCCTGCCCTGAACGACCCTTCGCCGCAGCCGGCCCGATCGCGCGACGACCGGGCCGGCTGCGTTATCCTTGCCGGCCCTTTGCCGCCGTGGCCGCCACGGCAGCGCGTCACGAGCCCAAGGATTTGCGATGACCATCAACGTTACCTTCCAGACCAACCGCGGCCCGATCCACCTGCGCTTGCACGACGACAAGACCCCGGTGACGGTGGCGAACTTCGTCAACCTGGCCCGGCGCGGCTACTACGACGGCCTGTCGTTCCACCGCGTGATCAGCGACTTCATGATCCAGGGTGGTTGCCCGCAGGGCACCGGTACGGGCGGCCCGGGCTACAAGTTCGAGGACGAGTTCAACCCGTCGCTGCGCCACGACAAGCCGGGCGTTTTGTCCATGGCCAATGCCGGTCCGCGCACCAACGGCAGCCAGTTCTTCATCACCCACGGTGCGACCCCGTGGCTGGACGGCAAGCACAGCGTGTTCGGCGAAGTGCTGGGCGCCGACGACCAGAAGGTGGTCGACGCGATCCGCCAGGGCGACACCATCGAGAAGGTCACCGTGGAAGGCGACGTCGACGCGCTGCTGGCCGCGCAGGCCGAGCGCGTGAAGGAATGGAACGCGATCCTCGACGCGCGCGGCTGATCCGCTTCGCGCAAGAGTTTGCTGCAGCGGCCGCCTTCGCGCGGCCGCTCGCGTTTTGGCACCGCCGTGCTTGTGCTCGCCATGTGCTTGAACGCATAGTCCCGGCCGCGGTAGCTGCCGCGGCGGGGATCCGGACATGCGGGTAAGGCTCGAAGACGTGGCAAAGGCGGCGGGCGTTTCGCCCAAGACCGTCTCGCGCGTGCTCAACAACGAAGAGAACGTGCGCGGGCCGACCCGCGAGAAAGTGCTGGCCGCGATGGCGGCGATGGACTATCGCCCGCACCTGTCCGCGCGCAGCCTGGCGAGCAACCGCTCGTACCTGGTGGCCACGCTGTACGACAATCCCTCGTCCAACTACCTGACCGAGATCCAGACCGGCGTGCTCGACGCCTGCGACGAGCACCACTACTCGATGATGGTGCGGCCGTTGCTGGCCGAATCGCCGGATTTCGTCGAGCGCGTCGACGCGCTGATCCTGCATCACCGGCCCGACGGCTTCGTGCTCACCCCGCCCATCACCGAGCACCCGCAGCTGCTGGCGCATCTCAAGCAGCGCGGTGTGCCGTATGCCAGCGTGTCGCCGGTGCAGCACGAGGCGGTGATCGGCGCCTTCATCGACGAGCCGCAGGCGGCACGCGAGATGGTGGGCCACCTGCTGTCGCTGGGGCATCGGCGCATTGCCCACGTGATCGGCCATCCGGCGCACGGCGCCAGCGGCTGGCGGCTGGCCGGCTATCGCGACGCGCTGGCCGCGGCGGGGCTGCCCTACGATCCCGCGCTGGTGGTGGAGGGCGATTTCTCGTTCGGCTCGGGCGTGGCCGCGGCGCGCACGCTGTTCTCGCTCACCGATCGCCCCACGGCGGTGTTCGCGGCCAACGACGACATGGCCGCCGGCGTGATCTGGGCGGCCGGCGAACACGGGCTGGCGGTGCCGCGCGACGTATCGGTCTGCGGCTTCGACGACACGCCGATCTCGCGCCAGATCTGGCCCACGCTCACCACCATCCGCCAGCCCAGCCGGGAGATGGGGCGCATCGCCGCGCTGCAGCTGCTGGCCTCGCTGCGCGGGCGCGGCGAGGGGCACATGGTGCAGCTGCCGTTTGCGCTGCAGGTGCGCGAGTCGACCGCGCCGGTGAGTTGAGGGCATCTGTGCTGCGGCCGAGTGCGCAACCGTTTCGCGGTCCTGAGTCATTGTTGCGATGCAATTTGACAGCGCTGTCATCGACTGCGAATACTCGCCGGGTATCGGCGCGAAGCCTCGCTTCGCCCGCCGGCTGACGATCCATCCAAGGGGGTTCCGTGCGTCTTGCTGCCCGTATCCACGCTGCGTTCCGGCTCGTGCCGGCGATGGCGCTGCTCACCGTCGCCGGCGCCGCGATGGCCGCCACACCCGATACCACCGTGCATCCGCAGACCTGGCCCAAGGTGGCGCCGGCGCTGAAGCCCGATGCCGCGCTGGAGGCGCGCGTCGCCAAGCTGCTCGCCGGCATGTCGGTGGAGGACAAGGTGGGCCAGCTGATCCAGGCCGACATCACCGCGATCACTCCGGACGACCTGAAGACCTACCACCTCGGCTCGGTGCTGGCCGGTGGCAACAGCGGTCCCAACGGCAACGAGTTCTCCACTGCCGCGCAGTGGCGGGACCTGGTCGACCAGTTCCACGCCGCGGCGCTGGCGCCGTCGGCCGATGGCCGCACGCCGATCCCGCTGATCTTCGGCGTGGACGCGGTGCACGGCCACAACAACGTGCCCGGTGCCACGCTGTTTCCGCACAACTCGGGCCTGGGCGCGATGCGCGATCCGGCGCTGATGCGCCAGATCGGCGCGGCCACCGCGGCCGAAGTGCGCGCCACCCACATCGATTGGACCTTCGCGCCCACGCTGGCCGTGCCGCAGGACGATCGCTGGGGCCGCACCTACGAGGGCTACTCGCAGGATCCCAAGGTGGTGGCGGCCTACGGCAAGGCGATGGTGGAAGGCCTGCAGGGCCAGGCCGGCAGCGCGGAGTTCCTGCGCGACGGCCACGCCATTGCCACCGCCAAGCATTTCCTCGGCGACGGCGGCACTTTCGAGGGCCGCGACCAGGGCGACACGCGCGTGAGCGAGGCGACCCTGCGCGACGTGCACGGCGCCGGCTACGTGGCCGCGCTGGGCGCGGGCGTGCAGACGGTGATGGCCTCGTTCTCCAGCTGGAACGGCGTGAAGATGCACGGCAACCACGCGCTGCTCACCGACGTGCTGAAGGGGCGCATGGGCTTCGACGGCTTCATCGTCGGCGACTGGCAGGCGCACGGCCAGCTCGAGGGCTGCAGCAACGACAGCTGCGCCAAGGCGATCAACGCCGGGCTGGACATGTTCATGGCGCCGGACAGCTGGAAGCCGCTGTACGCCAACACGCTGGCGCAGGTGAAGTCCGGCGAGATCCCGATGGCGCGGCTCGACGACGCGGTGACCCGCATCCTGCGCGTGAAGCTGCGCGCCGGGCTGCTCGATCATCCCGCCGCCACTGGCGCGCCGGATCTCTCGGTGATCGGCTCGCCCGCGCATCGCGACATCGCCCGCCGCGCCGTGCGCGAGTCGCTGGTGCTGCTGAAGAACCGCGGCGGCGTGCTGCCGATCGATCCGCACCGCAACGTGCTGGTGGCCGGCGACGGCGCGGACAACATCTCCAAGCAGTCCGGCGGCTGGACGATCACCTGGCAGGGCACCGGCGTGCCGGCATCCGCCTTCCCCGGCGCGACCTCGATCTACGCCGGCATCGCGAGCCAGGTGAAGGCCGCCGGCGGCACCGCCACGCTCTCGCCGGACGGTAGTTTCACCACGAAGCCCGACGTGGCGGTGGTGGTGTTCGGCGAAGATCCCTACGCCGAGTTCCAGGGCGACCTGAAGAACTTCGCCTACAAGAACGGCAGCGACACGGACCTCAAGCTGCTGCGCAAGCTCAAGGCCCAGCACATCCCGGTGGTGTCGGTGTTCCTCGCCGGTCGGCCGCTGTGGGTGAATCGCGAGATCAACGCTTCCGACGCGTTCGTGATGGCCTGGTTGCCGGGTTCCGAAGGCGAGGGCGTGGCCGACGTGCTGCTGAGCAAGCCCGACGCCAGTATCCAGTACGACTTCCACGGCAAACTCTCCTACGCGTGGCCGCGCACCGCGGTGCAGGTGGCGCAGACGGCGGGCGCGAAGGCGCAGTATCCGTTCGGTTTCGGCCTCACCTACGCCGACCACGACCGCGCCGGCCCGCTGCCGGAAGTGTCGGGTCTGAGCGGCAACCAGGACCCCACCGGCGTCTACCTGCAGCGCGGCAAGCCGATGCAGCAGATGCACCTGACGCTGGCCGACAGCGGCGACGCCAGCGGCGTGGAAGCCGTCAGCGCACCGGCGCACAGCGCCAAGGGCCAGGTGGCGATGACCGCGGTGGACTACCGCGCGCAGGAAGACGCGCGCCGCCTGAGCTTCACCGGCGCCGGAGGCGAGGTGGCGTTGCGCTCGGACAAGCCGATCGAACTCAACCGCGAGACCAACGGCGACGTGATGCTGGTGATGACGCTGCGCGCCGAGCAGATCCCGGCCAGCGGCGACGTGGCGCTGGGCGTCGATTGCGTCAACGGCTGCCGCGCCCGCGTGCCGCTGCGTGCAGCGCTGGCCAAATTGCCGGCCAACCGCTGGACCACGCTGGCCCTGCCGCTGAAGTGCTTCCGCGCCGCCGGCGCCGAGATGGCCGCGCTGAAGGCGCCGTTCGTGCTGGACAGCCGCGTGCCGATGCAGCTCTCGCTGTCGCAGGTGGAGCTCAACAGCCACGCCGACACCGTGCTGCCGTGCCCGGCACCGTGAAGCCCGTCGTCCACGCCACGGCGTGACCGCTTGCGGGAGCGTCCCCTGCGGATCGCTCCCCTCCCCGAAACCGCCGGCGGTTTGCCGGCGGTTTTTTTATGCGCGCGGAGCGTGTGTTTGCCTATCTGGCGCGTGGCCGGCGATGCCGCCCCTTGCGGCATCCGGCGCACCATGCGCCCTCGGCTGGTGCCATGGGCCGGGCCGGCGGCTGCGGACAGGCGCGTGTTAAACTTCGCCGGTTTGATAACTGCCCAGTCCCCGAGGACGCCATGCCCCAGCTCGCCCAGCGCGTCGGTCGCGCCAAGCCCAGCGCGATCATGCTGATCGCCGAAAAAGCCAAGCAGCTCAAGGCCGCCGGCCGCGACGTGATCAGCTTCTCCATCGGCGTGCCGAACTTCCTCCCGGGCGAACACGTGTACGCCGCGGCGCGCGAATCGCTGAGCCACGATTCGGGCCAGTACGGCAGCAACCGCGGCGCCGAGGTGCTGCTGGATGCCTTCCTGAAGCACATCGAGGCGCTGGGCCTGACCGGCTACGGCCGCATGAATCTCTCCATCGGCATCGGCGCCAAGCAGGTGCTGTACAACCTGGCCGAGGCGATGCTCGACGAGGGCGACGAGATCTGCTTCGCCGCGCCGTTCTGGACCACCTACCGCGACATCGCCGACATCGTCGGCGCCAAGGCGAACATCCTGCACTGCGGCCCCGAGCAGAACTACAAGCTTGTTCCCGCGCAGTTGGAAGAAGCACTGAAGCGCGAGCCCAGGGTGTTCCTGTTCAACAACCCGTCCAACCCCACCGGCATGGTCTACACGCGCGAGGAAATCGCCGCGCTGGCCGACGTGCTGGTGAAGTATCCGGACACCTGGATCATCACCGACGATATCTACAACTCGATGGTGTTCGACGGCCTCGGGTACCACAACTTCGTGCACGCGCGGCCGGAGCTGAAGGACCGCCTGGTGTTCGTCGACTCGCTGTCCAAGACCTACGGCATGCCGGGTTGGCGCGTGGGTTTCATCGCCGGCCCCGAGGCGGTGGCCAAGGCGGTCACCACGCTCAACTCCAACCACATCACCAGCATCCCGGAAGTGATCACCGCCGCCGCGGTGGCCGCGCTCACCGGGCCGCAGGACGTGCCCGTGGCGAAGTGCGCCGAGTTCGCCGCCAAGCGTGACACGGTGATGGCCGCGTTGAATGCGATCCCCGGCGTGGTCTGCCCGCGGCCGCAGGGCGCGTTCTATGCGTTCCCGGATATCTCGGTCGCGTTCGGCAAGCGCCACGGCGAGATAGCCATCACCGACGACGTGAGCTTCTGCGCCGCGCTGCTGGAAGCCAAGGGCGTGGCCTGCGTGCCGGGCTCGGCCTTTGGCGAGCCGCGCGCCATGCGCATCTCCTACACCTGTCCGACGGCCCAGCTGCAGCCGGGCCTCGATCGCATCGCCGAGTTCTTCGCCGAACTCACCTGACCACAAGCCCCGTGTAGGAGCGGCTTCAGCCGCGATGCTCTTGCTGCAGTCGTCTGAAAAGCATCGCAGCTGAAGCCGCTCCTACAAACGCCTCACCTTCCCACCAAGGAGCCAACCCCATGAAAGCCCCCGTTCGAGTTGCCGTCACCGGCGCCGCCGGCCAGATCGGTTACGCACTGCTGTTTCGCATCGCCGCGGGCGACATGCTCGGCCCGGATCAGCCGGTGATCCTGCACATGCTGGAAATCACTCCGGCGCTGCCGACGCTGCAGGGCGTGGTGATGGAGCTCAACGACTGCGCCTTCCCGCTGCTGGCTGGCACCGTCGCCACCGACGATGTCAACGTCGCCTTCAAGGACGTCGACTACGCCCTGCTGGTCGGCGCGCGTCCGCGCGGCCCGGGCATGGAGCGCAAGGATCTGCTGGAGGCCAACGGCGCCATTTTCGGCCCGCAGGGCAAGGCGCTGAACGATCACGCCAAGCGCGACGTGCGCGTGCTGGTGGTGGGCAACCCGGCCAACACCAATGCGCTGATCGCCCAGCAGAACGCCCCGGACCTGGATCCGAACTGCTTCACCGCGATGGTGCGCCTGGACCACAACCGCGCGTTGAGCCAGCTGGCCGAGAAGACCGGCAAGCACAACACCGACATCAAGCAGATGACCATCTGGGGCAACCACAGCTCCACCCAGTACCCGGACCTGCACCACGCCACCGTGGACGGCAAGCCGGCGCTGAGCCTGGTCGAGCAGAGCTGGTACGAGAGCGACTTCATCCCGACCGTGCAGCAGCGCGGCGCGGCGATCATCAAGGCCCGCGGCGCCTCGTCCGCCGCCTCGGCCGCCTCGGCCGCGATCGACCACATGCGCTCGTGGGCGCTGGGCACCGCCGAGGGTGACTGGGTCTCGATGGGCATCCCGTCGGACGGCTCCTACGGCATCGCTCCGGGCGTGATCTACGGCTATCCGGTGACGATCAAGAACGGCAAGTACGCGATCGTGCAGGGCCTGGAAATCAACGATTTCTCGCGCGCCCGCATGGATGCCACCGACAAGGAGCTGCGCGAGGAGCGCGCCGGCGTCGAGCATCTGTTCGCCAAGAAGTAAGCCGCTTCGTTTCGGCTTGAGGGAAGGGCGGCTTCGGCCGCCCTTTCTTTTTGTCCGGTCGTCGCGTGCATGCACGACATGACCTCACCTCATCCCAGCGTCGATCGGGCTGCTGCACCCACCTCACCACCTTTTCACACTCATTGCCGCTGCCGCAGGACTATGCTGCGGTTTCCTTCGCGCCATCGAGAACCGCCATGACCGCCGTGTCCGGCAAGACCAGCAATGCGGTGTCGTATGAGGGGAACTACGAGCTGGGGACGCGCGGGCGCGTGATCTGGACGGCGACGTTCCGCAAGGGCGGTGAATTCTGCGGCATGCGCAACGGGCAGCTCGAGCAGATGCAGGAGCTGGCCCCGGCCGACCTCGACGCCGCGGTGAAGGCCGCAATCGATCAGCGCTGGACGGGCGAGGGCGGCTGAGCTGCGGGGGCGCATGCGATGCGGACGAAACTGCGCGCGCGTGCCATGGACGGTCCGGGATGCGGGCGGCGGTCTTCGCGGAAAAAGGGCGGCCTGGCGGGCCGCCCTTCAGTTTCAGTGGCTGGCTCGGGCCAGGCTCGCCATGGCCTCGCGCACGTACGCCAGCAGCGCATCATCCACCGCGCTGCCGCTGCGCAAATCCGGTTCCCTGGCATACGCCTCGCGGATTTTTGCGTGTGTGGCCGGATTATCTCCGGCGTACTCGCGGAACAGGCTCATCCAGCGCTGTGCCAGCGCCTGCACCTGCGCGTCATCGGCGGGCAATCCGTCGGCGCGCGCTGCGCGCAGTTCGGCGATGAGCTCGGGCCAGGCGTAGAGCTGCCGACCGTAGTGGGCGCGCATTCGCACCATCTCGTCTTCGTCCAGGTAGCGGGCGAAGATCGCCAGGCGCGCGCGGACCATCGACTGTTCGACTAAGCGCTCCAGCGCCGGCGTGATACCGCTGCGTTCGCGCAGTCCCGGCTCGGCCTCATTCATCGCGTGCAGCCGCATCAGGAAGGCGGGGTTGTCGCCGGTGCCGCGTTCGACCATCTCCATCCAGCGCAACGCGAGGATCTGCGCGTCGGCGTCATCCGGCGTGGCTCCGCGGTCCATCGCCGCCTGCACGGCAGTGACCAGGGCGCTCCACTCGGGGAGCACGTCGGGGTCGGTGTGCAGTGGCAGCGTCTTCAATTCGTCGGGGGTGAAATACTTTTCGTACATCGTCATCAGCTCCAGCGTGTCCAGCCAGTCGGCCAGGTCGGGGGACTGTCCGGTTGCCAGCTGCGTGCGCAGGTGCAGCAGTCGCTCGCGCAGGCGGGCCGCTTCGGCCAGGTCGCGATCGAGCTGCGCGATCTGGCGATCGACCACGTCGACCAGCGGTCGCTGCGGCCCGGACAGGGCTTGCCCGATGTCGGCCAGCGACAGGCCCAGCTGACGCAGGGCCTGGATGCGATGCAGGCGCTCGATGTCCTCGCGCGCATACAGGCGGTAACCGGCACCGGACCGCGAAGAAGGAACCAGCAAGCCGATCGCGTCGTAGTGGTGCAGGGTGCGCACGGTCAGCCCGCAGCGCCTGGCCAGTTCTCCCACCGTCAGCAGCATCGTCGTCACTCCGTCCGTCTCGCGTGGCCCGCACGCTAAGGGCTCACGTTACGTGAGGGTCAAGCCGTTTGGCCAACGGCATGTCGACCTTTGTCGCGATGCCCGGCAACCGCTGGCTGGAATAGGCTTGGTCGAGTTGTGGAAGGAGTGGGGCACATGGGCTACGACGAGTTCTACCGGCAGTCGATCGAGGAGCCGGAGCGGTTCTGGGGCGAGCAGGCGCGGCTGATCCACTGGGAGACGCCGCCGCGGAAGATCCTTGATGCCTCGAAGCTGCCGTTCCGCCAGTGGTTCGTCGGTGGCACCACCAACCTCTGCTACAACGCGGTGGACCGGCACCTGGCCGAGCGCGGCGAGCAGTTGGCGCTGGTGGCGATTTCCACCGAGACCGGCGTCACCGAGGAGATCACCTATCGCGTGCTGTACCGCGAGGTGAACCGCTTCGCCGGCATCCTCAAGGGGCTGGGCGTGGACCGCGGCGATCGCGTGGTGATCTACATGCCCAACATGGCCGAGGCGGTGTACGCGATGCTGGCATGCGCGCGCATCGGTGCGATCCACTCGGTGGTGTTCGGTGGTTTTGCCGCGCACAACCTGGCGCTACGCATCGACGACGCCGAGCCGAAGCTGCTGATCTGCGCCGACGCCGGCATGCGTGGCGGCAAGGTGATTCCGTACAAGCCGCTGGTGGATGCGGCGATGGCCGAGGCGAAGGCGCCGCCGCCGCACGTGTTGATCGTCAGCCGCGGGCTGGACCCGGACCTGCATCGCGTCGAAGGTCGCGACGTGGACTACGCCCGCCTGCGTGCCGAGCACATGAACGACGAAGTGCCGGTGGAGTGGCTGGAGTCGAACGAGCCCAGCTACCTGCTCTACACCTCCGGCACTACCGGCAAGCCCAAGGGCATCCAGCGCGACGTGGGCGGTTACGCGGTGGCGATGGCGCTGTCGATCCGCACGGTGTTCGACATCGCGCCGGGGCAGGTGATGTTCTCGACCTCCGACGTGGGCTGGGCGGTGGGGCACTCGTACAACGTCTACGGACCGCTGATCGGTGGTGCCACCTCGCTGTTGTACGAAGGGCTGCCGACGCGGCCCGATCCCGGCATCTGGTGGCGACTGTGCGAGAAGTACCGCGTGCGCACCATGTTCTCCTCGCCCACCGGGATCCGCGTGCTGAAGAAGCAGGACGCCTCGTGGTTGAAGAAGGCGGATCTTTCCAGCCTGAAGTGGCTGTTCCTCGCCGGCGAGCCGTTGGACGAGCCCACCGCGCAGTGGATCACCGAGGGCCTGGGCGTGCCGGTGATCGACAACTACTGGCAGACCGAAACCGGCTGGCCGGCGATCACCCTGATGCCCGGGCTGGAGCTGAAACCGGTGAAGTGGGGCTCGCCCGGCCTGCCCGCACCCGGCTACCGGATGAAGGTCATCAACGAGGCCACCGGCGAGGAAGCCGCGGCGGGCGAGAAGGGCGTGCTGGTGTTCGTACCGCCGCTGCCGCCGGGCTGCCTCACCACCGTGTGGCGTGACGACGACCGCTACGTCAACAGCTACTTCAGCCACTTCAAGGAGCTGCTGTACAGCTCGCTGGACTGGGCGATCCGCGACGCGGACGGCTATACCAACATCCTCGGTCGTACCGACGACGTGATCAATGTGGCCGGGCATCGGCTCGGTACGCGCGAGATCGAGGAGTCCGTCGCCACCCACGCCTCCGTGGCCGAAGCGGCGGTGATCGGCATGAAGGACGAGCTCAAGGGCCAGGTGCCGGTGGTGTTCGCCACGCTCAAGCAGGGTGTGACCGCGGCCCCGGAGGACGTGGCGCGCGGCATGCAGCAGGCGGTGACCGACCAGCTCGGCCCGATCGCCCGGCCTGCGCGCATCTACGTGGTGAATGCCTTGCCGAAGACGCGCTCAGGCAAGCTGCTGCGCCGCTCGTTGCAGGCATTGGTGCAGCACACCGATCCGGGCGACCTGTCCACGCTGGACGATCCCAATTCGCTCGACGAGGTGCGCAAGGCGCTGGAGCGAGGGCCGGATCTGGGGAGTTGATGTGCTCCCCCCTCCCGTCGGGAGAGGGGCCGGGGGGTGAGGGTTCGGCTTGGCCGATCGGTTCGCCTTGGGCGGACCCTCACCCCAATCCCTCTCCCAGTGGGAGAGGGGCTAAAGCGGAGAGGTCAGGCCGCCACGGTTTGCTGCTTTGCTTGCACCGGCAGTCGCATCAGGTGGTCGAAAGCGCTCAGCGCAGCAGTGGAGCCGGCGCCCATCGCTATGACGATCTGCTTGTACGGCACCGTGGTGGCGTCGCCGGCGGCGAACACGCCGGGCACCGAGGTCTCGCCGCGGTCGTTGATGACGATCTCGCCGCGGGCCGACAGCTCCACCGTGCCCTTCAGCCACTCGGTGTTCGGCAGCAGGCCGATCTGCACGAAGATGCCCTCCAGGTCGACCGTGTGCGTGTTGCCACTGACGCGGTCCTTGTAGACCAGACCGTTGACCTTCTGGGCGTCGCCGAGCACCTCGGTAGTCTGCGCGTTCACCAGGATCGCCACGTTCGGCAGGCTGCGCAGCTTGCGCTGCAGGACTTCGTCGGCACGCAGCTGGCTGTCGAACTCGATCAGCGTGACGTGGCTGACGATGCCGGCCAGGTCGATTGCCGCCTCTACGCCGGAGTTGCCGCCACCGATCACCGCCACGCGCTTGCCCTTGAACAGCGGGCCGTCGCAGTGCGGGCAGTAGGCCACGCCCTTGTTGCGATATTCGTCCTCGCCCGGCACGTTCATCTGCCGCCAGCGCGCGCCGGTGGAGAGGATCACGGTCTTGGACTTCAGCGTCGCGCCGTTCTCCAGCTGCACTTCCACCAGGCCGCCGGTGGCGTCGCTGGCGGGAACGAGCTTGGTCGCGCGCTGCAGGTTCATCACGTCGACCTCGTGCTCGCGTACGTTCTGCTCCAGCGCGGCGGCGAGCTTGGGGCCCTCGGTGTGCGGCACCGAGATCAGGTTCTCGATGCCCATGGTGTCCAGCACCTGGCCGCCGAAGCGCTCGGCCGCCACGCCGGTGCGGATGCCCTTGCGCGCGCTGTAGATCGCCGCGGCCGCGCCAGCCGGGCCGCCGCCGACGATCAGCACGTCGAAGGCCTCCTTGGTCTTCAGCTTCTCGGCGTCACGCCTGGCGGCACCGGTGTCGAGCCTGGCGACGATCTGTTCCAGGCTCATGCGGCCCTGGTCGAACACCTCACCGTTGAGATAGACGGTGGGCACCGACATCACCTGGCGCGCCTCGACTTCGTCCTGGAACAGGGCGCCGTCGATGGCGACGTGCCGGATCTTGGGGTTCAGCACGCTCATCAGGTTGAGCGCCTGAACCACGTCCGGGCAGTTCTGGCAGGACTGCGAGAAATAGGTCTCGAAGACGAACTCGCCGTCGAGGTTCTGCACCTGCTCGATCACGTCCTGCGTGGCCTTGGACGGATGGCCGCCGACCTGCAGCAGGGCGAGCACGAGCGAGGTGAATTCGTGGCCCATCGGGATGCCGGCAAAGCGCACGCCGATGTTCGTGCCTGCGCGGTTGATCGCGAAGGAGGGCTTGCGGGCATCGTCGTCGCGGCGCACCAGGGTGATCTTGTCCGAGAGCGCCGTGATTTCTTCCAGCAGCTCGTGCAGCTCGGCGGACTTGGCACCGCCGTCGAGCGACTCGACGATCTCGATCGGCTGCGTGACCTTCTCGAGGTAGGCCTTCAACTGGGCGGAGAGATTGGCGTCCAACATGGCGGTTTCCCTGGTGATGGGGTGAGTCTGGCGAGCGCCCGGAAAGATCCCGGGCGTCGCGAGCGTTCGATGGGAGAACGAAGGGTCCGGGAGAGTCGCGGACCGGGCGCGCGCATCGGGGCGATGCGCGCGCGGGGCGGCATCAGATCTTGCCGACCAGGTCCAGCGACGGAGCGAGGGTCTTGTCGCCTTCCTTCCACTTGGCCGGGCACACCTCGTTCGGGTGGGCGGCGACGTACTGGGCAGCCTTGAGCTTGCGCAGGGTCTCGGTGACGTCGCGGGCGATCGCGTTGTCGTGGATTTCCAGCGTCTTGATCACGCCTTCCGGATTGATGATGAAGGTGCCGCGCAGGGCCAGGCCTTCCTCTTCGATGTGCACGTCGAACGCGCGGGTCAGCTGGTGGGTCGGGTCGCCGACCAGGGCGAACTTGGCCTTGCCCACCGCCGGCGAGGTCTCGTGCCACACCTTGTGCGAGAAGTGCGTGTCGGTGGTGACGATGTACACCTCGGCACCGGCCTTCTGGAACTCGGCGTAATGGTCGGCGGCGTCCTCGACCTCGGTCGGGCAATTAAAGGTGAAAGCGGCCGGCATGAAGATCACGACGGACCACTTGCCCTTCATGGAAGCGTCGCTCACTTCGATGAATTTGCCGTTCTGGTAGGCCTGCGCCTTGAAGGGCTTGATGGCGGTGTTGATCAGGGACATGGCTCTCTTCCTGTAGCTGGGTTGAAGGGATGGGTGTAAGCGTTGGTGCACAACGATACGGTGATGATGGCGATTAATCTAATTGATTGTCGACATGATGATGATTGATTAGATCTATCAAGTTCCGTCAGCTGTCTCGCACCGGCTGGATCCCCGCGTACGTGGCGCGGGGCCGGATCAACCCGCCGCTGGCCCGCTGTTCCAGCGCATGCGCCAGCCAGCCGGCCATGCGTCCTGCGGCGAACAGCGCCAGCCCGGCGTCGGGTGACCAGCCATAGATGGAGACGATCGCCGCCAAGGCAAAGTCCAGGCTGGGACGGCGCCCGCACTGGTTCTCCACCGCGCCGGCCAGTTGCTGGATGCGGCGCACGGCGGCGCGCCGCGGATGCAGCGCGTAGAGCTGGTCCAGCAACAGGGCGGCGCGCGGATCGCCGTCGGGGTACAGCGGGTGGCCAAAACCGGCCAGCCCCTCGCCGCGACGCAGGTAGTCGCGCACCAGCTCGTCGGGCTGACGCTGGCGCAGGCTCTGCTGGATCAGGGCGTGGGCGCGGGCCGTGGCGCCGCCGTGCTGCGGGCCGGACAGCGCCGCCAGACCGGCGCTGACCGCCGCATGCAGGCTGGCGCCGGTGGACGCCGCCACGCGCGTGGCGAAGGCCGAGGCGTTGAGTTCGTGGTCGGCGCACAGCACCAGCGCGCTGCACACCAGGGCGGGCAGCTCGCGGGTACCGGGTGACCAGCGCTCGGCGATGGCGGCGTGGATCGGTGCCCGGTTCACCGGGCCGCCGCTCAGCAGGGCGGCGCTTTCGCGCAGCAGCTGCGCCGCGCTGATCCGCCCCTGCCCGGCATGATCGGCCTGCGAATTGGGCGCCGTCAGCGCCAGCAGGGGCAGGGCGGCGGCGGTGCGCTCCAGTGGCGGAATGTCCCCTTGCCGCAGCAGGGCGGCCACCGCGCCGGGCCACGCGCGCCTTGGCCTGTCTGTGAATGGATCGGCGGCCTGCGCGTCCCACAGCAGGCGCGCGGTGTCCTCCAGCGTCGCGCCGGACTGCGCCAGCGCCAGCGCGGACTGCCCGCGGTAGTAGTGGCCGTGCGGGCGGATCAGCGAGATTCGTGTCTCCATCACCGGCAGGCCCCAGGTCAGGCTGTGCGCCGCACCCTGCGCCGCGCCGCGGCCGGCCTGGCGCCGATCGATCAAGGCGGCCACGTCGTCGGCGCGATATTCGCGGCTGCGCCCGTCCGCGCCGGGGCGCGAGCCGATCTTGCCGCGGCTCACGTAGGCGTACAGCGTGGCAACGCTGACACCGAGCCGGGCGGCGGCAGCGGTGGCGGAGAGATAGTCGGTGGCCATGCCAACATATTGATCGATTCGATCAAGATTGATCAACATGTTTGACGGTCACTAGAGTGTCGGCCATCGCGGTCGTGCCGGTTCGACAGGTGCCATCGCCTACAATCTGAGGTTTAGGAGAACCCGCATGACCGCCAACGCATCCGCCGGCGCACGCTTTCGCGCCGCCCTGTCCGAGGAGACCCCGCTGCAGGTGATGGGCGCGATCACCGCCTATGCCGGCCTGATGGCCAAGCGGGTGGGTTACAAGGCGCTGTACCTGTCCGGCGGCGGCGTGGCGGCGAACTCGCTGGGCATGCCGGATCTCGGCATCAGCACCATGGAAGACGTGCTCACCGACGCGCGCCGCATCGTCGACGCCACCGGCATGCCGCTGATGGTGGATATCGACACCGGCTGGGGCGGTGCCTTCAACATCGCGCGCACCATCCGCTCGTTCATCAACGTGGGCGTCGCCGCCGTGCACATCGAGGACCAGGTGGGGCAGAAGCGCTGCGGCCATCGTCCGGGCAAGGAAGTGGTGTCGAAGGAAGAGATGGTCGACCGCGTGAAGGCCGCCGTGGACGCACGCACCGATGCCGGCTTCGTGATCATGGCGCGCACCGACGCGGCGGCGGCCGAAGGCATCGACGCGGCGATCGAGCGCGCCTGTGCCTACGTCGAGGCCGGCGCGGACATGATCTTCCCCGAGGCGATGAACACGCTGGACGATTACCGCAAGTTCAAGGCTGCCGTGCAGGTGCCCATCCTGGCCAACCTCACCGAGTTCGGCTCGACCCCGTTCTTCACCACCGACGAACTGCGCGACGCCCATGTGGACATCGCGCTTTATTGCTGCGGCGCCTACCGCGCCATGAACAAGGCGGCGCTGAATTTCTACGAGACGGTGCGCCGCGAGGGCACCCAGAAGAACCTCATCGACACGCTGCAGACGCGCGCCGAGCTGTACGACTTCCTCGGCTATCACGCCTACGAGGACAAGCTCGACGCGCTGTTCGCCAAGAAGGACTGACCCACATCCCAGTAGGAGCCCGCTCGCGGGCGATGTTCTGGCTTTGAATGCGGCATCAGAGCAAAGAGCATCGCCCGCAAGCGGGCTCCTACCCGCATCGACATGCAGGGCCGCATGGCCCGCGACATCCGCACCAGGAGATTCACCATGACCGAGCAAACCCTGCCCAAGCCGAAGAAGTCCGTCGCGCTGTCCGGCGTCGCCGCGGGCAACACCGCGCTGTGCACAGTCGGGCGCAGCGGCAACGACCTGCATTACCGCGGCTACGACATCCACGACCTGGCGGCCAAGGGCTGCTTTGAGGAGGTGGCGCACCTGCTGGTGTACGGCGTGCTGCCGAACTGGACCGAGCTGCAGAACTACAAGGCCCGGCTCAAGCGCCTGCGCGGCCTGCCGGCGCCGGTAAAGGGCGCGCTGGAACTGCTGCCCGCATCCACGCATCCGATGGATGTGCTGCGCACCGGCTGTTCGATGCTCGGTACCGTGCTGCCGGAGAAGGAAGACCACAACCTGGCCGGCGCGCGCGACATCGCCGATCGCCTGATGGCCAGCTTCGGCTCGATGCTGCTGTACTGGTACCACTTCAGCCACAACGGCAAGCGCATCGAGACCGAGACCGACGACGACTCGATCGCCGCGCACTTCCTGCACCTGCTGCACGGCAAGAAGCCGAGCGACCTGCACGCGCACTCGCTGGACAAGTCGCTGGTGCTGTACGCCGAGCACGAGTTCAACGCGTCCACCTTCACCGCGCGCGTGATCGCCGGCACCGGCTCGGACATGTACTCGGCGATCACCGGCGCGATCGGCGCGCTGCGTGGCCCGAAGCATGGCGGCGCCAACGAGGTGGCGATGGAGATCATCGCGCGCTACCGCAGCGCGGCCGAGGCCGAGGCGGACATCCGCGCCCGCGTCGAGCGCAAGGAGATCATCATCGGCTTCGGCCACCCGGTGTACACGGTGTCCGACCCGCGCAACGAGATCATCAAGGAGATCTCGCGCAAGCTCTGCACCGAGGGCGGCAACCCGACGCTGTTCGACGTCTCCGAGCGCATCGAGAAGCTGATGTGGGACGCCAAGAAGATGTTCCCCAACCTCGACTGGTACTCGGCCAGCGCGTATCACATGATGGGCGTACCGACCGCCATGTTCACGCCGCTGTTCGTGATCTCGCGCACCTCCGGTTGGAGCGCGCACGTGATCGAACAGCGCCAGGACGGCAAGATCATCCGTCCCAGCGCGAACTACACCGGTCCGGAAGACCAGACCTACGTGCCGATCGACAAGCGTTGATGAATCGGGGCGCCCGTCGTGAAGGCGGGTGCCGAACCCTGTGAGCCTGCGACTCGCCCTGCATGCGTCATTCCCCAGCTCGCTCGCGCCCCTGTCGGCGGGTGGCGTCTATGGCCATTGGGGCGTCAACCTCACCGTAGTCGTGGTCACCACGCTGGCCGTGGCGATCTGCGTGATCCTGCACTACGAGGTGCTGTCGGCGTTGTCGCGCGGACTGGGCCGGCTCGAACGCACCGATGGCGGCCACCAGCGGCGGCGCGTGCTTTACGGGATCTTCGGCGTGCTGTCGGTGCACGTGGTCGAGATCTGGGTCTTTGGCGGAGTGTTTTTCCTGCTGCAGTGGCTGGGACCGCTGTTCGGCGAAGTCCGCGGCATTGCCCCGGACTCGCTGGTCGACCACGTCTACTTTTCCGCGGTGACTTTCACCACGGTGGGTTTCGGCGACGTGATCCCTGCCGGTCCGGTGCGTTTCCTGGCCGGCACGGAGGCGCTGTGCGGATTCGTGTTGATCACCTGGTCGGCGTCGTTCACTTACCTGGAAATGCACCGCTTCTGGCGGCGTGACTGATCAGCCGGCGGACGCCCTGGCCTGGCGGCGACGTTGCACGAGCCAGCCGCCGCCGCAGATCGCCGCCACCAGCAGTACATCGAGCCCGTACCTTGCCCACGGCCGCGGATCGAACCACGTAGCCACCAGCCCGTCGTGGGCGATCATGCGTGCGGCGGTCCATGCGATGGCGCCTGCGCCCACATAGATGATCACCGGGAAGCGCCCGATCAGCTTCAGGATCAGCGTGCTGCCCCACACTACCAGCGGCACGCTGATCAGCAGGCCCAGCACCACCAGCCCCATGTGGCCCTTCGATGCGCCGGCAATGGCCAGCACGTTGTCCAGCCCCATCAGTGCGTCGGCAACGACGATGGTGCGCAGGGCGGACCAGAACGTGTCGCCGGGGCTGATGTCGGGGTTCTCGTCCTCGTGCTTGAGCAGCTTCCAGGCGATCGGCAGCAACAGCAGGCCGCCGGCCAGCATCAGGCCGGGCAGCTTGAGCAGGTAAACCACCACGCCGGTCAGCAGCACGCGCACGGCGACTGCGCCGAAGGTGCCCCAGAACACGGCCTTCTTCTGCAGGCGGGCGGGCAGGTTGCGTGCGGCCAGCGCGATCACGATCGCGTTGTCGCCGGCCAGCACGAGGTCGAGCAGGACGATGGCGAACAGGCCGGAGAAGAATTCGGGAGTGAGGAAATCCATGCGGTTTGATTCCTGCGCGCGGGACAAATGCAATAACCACGGCCGCACGCAGCCCCGTGGTTACCGCAAAAGTCTCGTTCGCGGCGCAGCCGCTGCAGTGACCGGAGCGGTGTTCCGCTCGTGATGACGACCACTGCACGGACGCCTGATGAGGCGGCGTCCGGAACTACTCCCCTTTGGGATTAGTAGCTGACCATTGTTGATGCCGTCGTGCCTGCCAGTCAAGCCAAAGTCCTTAAGGAGAAGGCTCCTGCCCGCTACAATGGGCGGCGATGCGTGACTCCATCGCTTTCCCCCGCCGTCGCTCTTTCCGCGCGACGAATGGCCGCCCGGTCACGAATGCGGGCCGGGCGCGGGCCTGCGATCTGCCCGGTGCTTACCTCAAGGGTTCCTGATGTCCATGAATACCGTCTATCGCCAGTCTCTTCCCGGCACGTCGCTGGATTTTTTCGATGCGCGTGCCGCCGTGGAGGCGATCCAGCCGGGCGCCTATGACGCGCTGCCCTACGTTTCGCGGGTGCTGGCCGAGAACCTGGTGCGCCGCTGCGATCCGGCGATTCTCGGCGACTCACTGAAGCAGCTCATCGAGCGCAGGCGCGAGCGCGATTTCCCCTGGTTCCCGGCGCGCGTGGTGTGTCACGACATCCTTGGGCAGACGGCGCTGGTGGATCTGGCCGGCCTGCGCGACGCGATCGCCGAGCGCGGCGGTGATCCGGCCAAGGTGAATCCGGTAGTGCCGGTGCAGCTGATCGTCGATCACTCGCTGGCGGTGGAGTGCGGCGGCTTCGATCTGGACGCGTTCAAGAAGAACCGCGCCATCGAGGATCGCCGCAACGAGGACCGCTTCCACTTCATCGAGTGGACCAAGCAGGCATTCGAGAACGTCGACGTGATCCCGCCGGGCAACGGGATCATGCATCAGATCAATCTGGAGAAAATGTCGCCGGTGATCGGTGTGCTCGATGGCGTGGCCTATCCCGACACTTGCGTGGGTACCGACAGCCACACGCCGCATGTGGATGCGCTGGGCGTCATCGCCGTCGGCGTGGGCGGCCTGGAGGCGGAGAGCGTGATGCTTGGTCGCGCTTCGTGGATGCGCCTGCCCGACATCATCGGCGTCGAACTCACCGGCCGTCCGCAGCCGGGCATCACCGCCACCGACATCGTGCTGGCGCTGACCGAATTCCTGCGCGCCGCGAAAGTGGTAGGTGCGTGGCTGGAATTCCGCGGCGAAGGCGCGGCGGCGCTCACGCTGGGCGACCGCGCCACCATCTCCAACATGGCGCCAGAGTACGGCGCCACCGCCGCGATGTTCTTCATCGACCACCAGACCCTCGACTACCTGCGCCTCACCGGCCGCAGCGACGAGCAGGTCAGGCTGGTGGAAACCTACGCCAAAGCCACCGGCCTGTGGGCCGACGCGTTGGCCACCGCGCAGTACGAGCGCACGCTGACGTTCGATCTGTCCTCGGTGGTGCGCAACATGGCCGGCCCGTCCAATCCGCACAAGCGGCTGCCGACGTCCGACCTCGCCGCGCGCGGTATCGCAGGGCAGTGGACGGAGCAGCCGGGCCAGA
Organism: Dyella ginsengisoli; assembly: GCF_044904665.1. Classification (NCBI taxonomy): domain Bacteria; kingdom Pseudomonadati; phylum Pseudomonadota; class Gammaproteobacteria; order Lysobacterales; family Rhodanobacteraceae; genus Dyella; species Dyella ginsengisoli. The sequence goes on along the minus strand of NZ_JADIKM010000002.1, from coordinate 4,911 downwards.
TGCCCGACGGCGCGGTGATCATCGCCGCCATCACCAGTTGCACCAACACCAGCAACCCGCGCAACGTGATTGCCGCCGCGCTGCTGGCGCGCAACGCCAATGCGCGCGGCCTCGTGCGCAAGCCGTGGGTGAAGAGCTCCCTCGCCCCCGGCTCCCGAGCGGTGGAGCTGTACCTGAAGGAAGCGAACCTGCTGTCGGAGCTGGAGCAGCTCGGTTTCGGCATCGTCGCGTTCGCCTGCACCACTTGCAACGGCATGTCCGGCGCGCTCGATCCGGCGATCCAGCAGGAAATCATCGACCGCGACCTTTACGCCACCGCCGTGTTGTCCGGCAACCGCAACTTCGATGGACGCATCCACCCATACGCCAAGCAGGCGTTCCTGGCCTCGCCGCCGCTGGTGGTGGCCTACGCCATCGCCGGCACCATCCGCTTCGACATCGAGAAGGACGTGCTCGGCATCGACACCCACGGCCAGCCGGTGACGCTCAAGGACATCTGGCCCAGTGATGAGGAGATCGACGCGATCGTGTCCTCCAGCGTGAAGCCGGAGCAGTTCCGCAAGGTCTACGACCCGATGTTCGCGCGCACCGGCCGCATTGGCACGCGCGCCGCGCCGCTGTACGACTGGCGTGCGCAGAGCACCTATATCCGTCGTCCGCCTTACTGGGAGGGCGCGCTCGCGGGCGAGCGCTCACTCACCGGGATGCGTGCGCTGGCGGTGCTCGGCGACAACATCACTACCGACCATCTGTCTCCATCCAACGCGATCCTGCCGACCAGCGCAGCCGGCGAGTACCTGGCGAAAATGGGCCTGCCGGAAGAGGACTTCAATTCGTACGCCACCCACCGCGGCGATCACCTGACCGCGCAGCGCGCCACCTTCGCCAACCCCACGCTGGTCAACGAGATGGCGGTGGTCGATGGCGAGGTGAAGAAGGGCTCGCTGGCCCGCGTCGAGCCGGAAGGCAAGGTCATGCGCATGTGGGAGGCGATCGAGACCTACATGGAGCGCAAGCAGCCGCTGATCGTGATCGCCGGCGCCGACTACGGCCAGGGCTCGTCGCGCGACTGGGCGGCGAAGGGCGTGCGCCTGGCGGGCGTGGAGGCGATCGCCGCCGAGGGTTTCGAGCGCATCCACCGCACCAACCTGGTCGGCATGGGTGTGCTGCCGCTGGAGTTCAAGCCCGGCAACAACCGCAAGACGCTGGGGATCGACGGCAGCGAGACCTTCGACGTGGTGGGTGCACGCACGCCGCGCGCCGACCTCACGCTTGTGATCCATCGCAGGGACGGCGAGCGCGTCGAGGTGCCGGTGACTTGCCGCCTGGACACCGCCGAGGAAGTGTCGATTTACGAAGCGGGTGGTGTGCTGCAGCGTTTTGCGCAGGACTTCCTCGAGGCGTCGCAGGCGGCTTGAGCACCTGCTTTAAAGCCCCTCTCCCCTCGCGGGAGAGGGGTTGGGGAGAGGGGCACATGGATCAGCGAACGTTCGCCAAGGTTTTGCGCAAGAACATGACCGACGCAGAGCGACTGCTATGGCGCCATCTCCGCGCACATCGCCTGTGCGATCAGAAATTCCGCCGGCAGCAGCCGATCGGGCCCTATGTCGTGGATTTCGTGCATTTCGGTGCGCGACTGGTAGTCGAGGCCGATGGCGGGCAGCACAACGGCAGTAGCAATGATGCGGAGCGTGACGCATGGCTACAGGGCCAAGGCTTCACGGTATTGCGCTTCTGGAACCACGACATATTGCAGAACATCGAAGCGGTGCTTGAGGTGGTCCTGAACGAAATTGCCAAGGGCGCCCCCTCTCCCCCGGCCCCTCTCCCGCAAGGGGAGAGGGGAGGTGACCGAACTTGATCGCATAGGTAATTCCCATGAGCCATAAACCCCAGATCCGCATTCCTGCCACCTACATGCGCGGCGGCACCAGCAAGGGTGTGTTCTTCCGCCTGCAGGACCTGCCCGAAGCCGCGCGGGTGCCGGGCGCCGCGCGCGATGCGCTGCTGCTGCGGGTGATCGGCAGTCCCGATCCCTACGGCAAGCAGATCGACGGCATGGGCGGCGCCACCTCCAGCACCAGCAAGACGGTGATCGTGTCCAGGAGCAGTCGCGCAGACCACGACGTGGACTACCTGTTCGGCCAGGTCGCCATCGACAAGGCCTTCGTCGACTGGAGCGGCAACTGCGGCAACCTGTCGGCGGCGGTCGGTCCGTTCGCCATCTCGGCGGGCTTGGTCGATGCCGCGCGCGTGCCGCGCAACGGTGTCGCCATCGTGCGTATCTGGCAGGCCAACATCGGCAAGACGATCATCGCCCACGTGCCGATGACCGACGGCGCGGTGCAGGAAACCGGTGAATTCGAGCTGGACGGGGTGACGTTCCCGGCGGCCGAGGTGCAGCTGGAATTCATGGACCCGGCCGCCGAGGAAGAGGGGGCGGGCGGGGCGATGTTTCCCACCGGCAACCTCGTCGACGACCTGGAGGTGCCGGGTGTCGGCACGCTCAAGGCAACGATGATCAACGCCGGCATTCCCACGATCTTCGTCGAGGCCTCCGCGATCGGCTACACCGGCACGGAGCTGCAGGACGCCATCAACAGCGACGAAAAGGCGCTGGCGATGTTCGAAGCCATCCGCGCGCACGGCGCGCTGCGCATGGGCCTGATCCGGTCGATCGAGGAGATCGCCACGCGCCAGCACACGCCCAAGGTGGCCTTCATCGCTCCGCCGGCCGGTTACGTCGCTTCGAGCGGCAAGGCGGTGAAAGCGGGTGACGTCGACCTGCTGGTGCGCGCGATGTCGATGGGCAAGCTGCATCACGCCATGATGGGTACGGCGGCGGTGGCGATCGGCACCGCGGCGGCCATTCCCGGCACGCTGGTGAACCTCGCAGCCGGCGGTGGCGAGCGCCAGTCGGTGCGCTTCGGCCACCCGTCAGGAACGTTGCGGGTGGGCGCCGAAGCGGTATGGGCCGATGGCAAGTGGACGGTCACCAAGGCGATCATGAGTCGAAGCGCGCGCGTGCTGATGGAGGGCTGGGTGCGGGTGCCGGGGGAGTGAGTCCGCACGGTCGGGCGCCGACTCCTTTCCGCTTCGCCGACATTCGCCCGGCTAATCTCGACGAGGATCACCGCAAACCGGGTTGATCCGTCCCGACACTGTGTCGGGCTCCCTGTCGCAAGGAGTCGAGCCTCATGAGCGCACGCGATATCCGTTCCGCCCAGCGTCCGGATCCCGATCAACCGCTGGTCGACATTGCCAACTACGTGGCCGATTACTCGATCGATTCGACCGAGGCGTACGACACGGCGCGCATCATGCTGCTCGACTCGCTGGCCACTGCGATGCTGGCGATGAAGTTTCCCGAGTGTGTCAAGCATCTCGGCCCGCTCGTACCAGGAGCGACGCTGCCGGGCGGTGCGCGCGTGCCGGGCACCAGTCATGAGCTGGACCCAGCGCAGGCGGCGTTTGCGATCGGTACGCAGATCCGCTGGCTGGACTTCAATGACACCTGGCTAGCGGCCGAATGGGGCCACCCGTCGGACAATCTCGGCGCGATCCTTGCCGTGGCCGATTACCTCAGCCGCAAGGCCGAGCGCGAAGGCGGCGAGCCGCTGACCGTGCGCGACGTGCTGACCTGGGCGATCAAGGCGCACGAGATCCAGGGCTGCTACGCGCTGAAGAACAGCTTCAACCGCGTCGGCCAGGACCACGTGATTCTGGTGCGCCTGGCTTCCACCGCGGTAATCACCGCGATGCTCGGCGGCAGCAAAGAGCAGATTACCACCGCCGTATCGCACAGCTGGATCGACAACGGCGCACTGCGCACTTACCGCCACGCGCCGAACACCGGGCCGCGCAAGAGCTGGGCCGCGGGTGATGCCTGCCGACGCGCGGTCATCCATGCGATCAACGCCGTTTACCGCGGCGTGGTCGGCTACCCGTCGGCACTCTCCGCCACGACTTGGGGCTATTACGACGTGGCCTTCCAGGGCAAGGCGTTTGAGTTCGAGCGGCGGTTCGGCAGCTACGTGATGGAGAACGTGCTGTTCAAGATCAGCTTCCCGGCCGAGTTCCACGCGCAGACCGCGGTGGAGTGCGCGATGCAGTTGCATGGCGAGGTCGCTGGCAGGATCGACCAGATCGAAAAGGTGGTGATCGAGACCCAGGAAGCGGGCCGCCGCATCATCGACAAGACCGGCCCGCTGGCCAACTACGCCGACCGCGATCACTGCATCCAGTACATGGTCGCCGTGCCGCTGATCTTCGGTCGCCTCACTGCCGATGACTACAACGATGCTGTGGCCGCCGATCCGCGCATTGACGCATTGCGCGAGAAGATGGTGGTCGGCGAGAACCCGCAGTTCACCCGGGACTACCTCGATCCGGACCGGCGCTATATCGGCAACTCGGTGCAGGTGTTCTTCAGGGACGGCAGCAGCACCGAAAAGGTGTTGATCGATTTCCCAATCGGTCATCGCAGGCGTCGTGCCGAAGGCATCCCGGTGCTGCTGAATAAATTCGAGGCGGCGATGCGCGGCCACCTGCCGGCCAGCAAAGTGAAGCTGATCCTGCAGGCAACGGCCGACCCTGCAGCGCCCGATTCGATGCCTGTTCAGCGTTTCATGGAACTTTTCACATTGTAAAGACAGTGTGAGGCGATAATCCAATTCGTCTTAAGGGCAGGGGCGTCCGTACTCAAAGGCAACCCACGAGGTAGCCATGGCGTCGCTCGGTGCCCAGAGATTTCAATAAAAAAGAAACCACCAAGGAGACACCTGATGAAACGTAAGGGCTTGTATTTTCTGATTGCTTTGGCCCTGGGCGGCGTGGGTGCCGTTCACGCGCAGGACGCGGCCCCGGCGCCGGCGGACAGCGCGCCGAGCATGAGCTCGTCGAGCTACGACG